>NZ_JBHRTR010000046.1:756-86166 GCF_042646425.1 Marinibaculum pumilum | reverse complement strand
GGCCGCGTCGGCCGTCTGGTTCTCCACCGCGGTGATCGCGGCGGCCAGGTCCGCCCGGCGGCCGCCGGCCAGGCGCGCCGTCCAGCCCGCCAGCCGGTCGGGATCGACCGGCGGCCCGGCGCCCCAGCCGCTATGGGGCGCGGTCATGGCCGGACCCGGTTCATGCGGGCAGGATCTCCAGCACCGCCTCGGGCGGGCGGCCCATGCGGGCGCTGCGCTTGCCATTGCGGTCGACGACCACGATCGGCCGTTCGATCAGCACCGGATCGGCCACCATCGCCGCCAGCAGCGCCTTCCGGTCGAGCGCCGGATCGTCCAGGTCGCGCGCCTTGTAGGGCGGTTCCTTGCGGCGCATCGCCGCGCGCGGCTCCAGGTCCATCAGCTTCAGGAGCGAATCCAGCTCCGCCGCCGACGGCGGCGTCTTGAGGTATTCCACGACCTCCGGCTCGATCCCCCTGTCGCGGAGCAGCTGCAGGCACTGCCGCGACTTGCTGCACCGCGGATTGTGGTAGATCGTCACCTTCATCGCCCTATCTCCTGTTCCGGCAGCCACCGGCCTGCCGCCCGGCGGCGGCATCCCGCCCCGTCCCTGCCGTCGGCGCCACTTGGACCGGCCGGCGGGTTCCGATAGATCACTGCCACCGCAAGCTCAAGCGTGACAGCCGCCGGCCGCAGAAGCCGGGCGGCAGGAGGACAGCCTTGGTCAGCCACAGCATCGAGGGGCGCGGCGCGGATCCGCAGGCCGCCGCCCCGCCCGCCGCCGACCCGACCGCCGCCGACCCGCCCCATGCCAGCCTGGCGCCGCGCCGGATCCACGGCATCAACTGGATCGGCGCGCGCACCCTGTACTTCAAGGAGGTGCAGCGCTTCACCAAGGTGGCGACCCAGACGGTCGCCGCCCCGATGGTGACGGCCCTGCTGATGCTGGCGATCTTCACCCTGGCGCTCGGCGAGGGACGGGAGACCGGCGGCGTGCCCTTCGTCTCCTTCCTGGCGCCGGGCCTGGTGATGATGTCGATCACCCAGAACGCCTTCGCCAATACCTCCTCCTCGCTGATGATCTCGAAGGTGCAGGGCAATATCGTCGACATGCTGATGCCGCCCCTGTCGGCGGGGGAGTTCCTGACCTGCTATGCCCTGGCCGGGGTGACCCGCGGCCTGGTCGTCGCGGTGGCGGTGGCGGCGGTGATGACCCTGTTCGTGCCGGTCCAGGTCGCCGATCCGGTCGCCCTGATCTACTTCCCGATCGCCGGCGCGCTGATGATGTCGCTGATCGGCATCGCCGCCGGGCTGTGGGCGGACAAGTTCGACCAGCTGGCCGCGGTGACCAACTTCGTCGTCACCCCGCTGGCCTTCCTCTCGGGCACCTTCTACTCGATCGATCGGCTGCCGGGGATCTGGTACACCCTGAGCCACCTCAACCCGTTCTTCTACATGATCGACGGCTTCCGCGGCGGGGTGATCGGCTATCACGACGCGCCCGCCTGGCAGGGCATGCTGGTGCTGGCCGCGGCCGATATCCTGCTCTGGGGCCTGTGCTACCTGCTGATCCGCCGCGGCTACAAGCTGAAGGCCTGAACGGGGCGCCGGCCGACGGTCAGGCGGGCAGCTCGCCCTCGCGCTGGTTCAGGAACAGCAGGACCAGCCCGGTGAAGCCCAGGAACTGGAAGGCGGCCTGCTTGCCGTTCCAGTCCTGCGACTGCCACATGGCGAACCATTCGCCGGCGATCGTCAGGAAGCCCACGCCCCACAGGAGCATCGCCAGGGCAAGGCCGCCGACCGCCAGGTCCTTGGCGGCATCGAAGCCCGCCGCCGCCGCGCGCCGGCACAGCCACAGACGCACCGCCCCGGCCCAGAGCAGCACCGCGCTCGCCGCCTCGGCGGCGATGATCAGCAGGTAGCCGATCGTCTGCGCCGCGGGATGGGTGATCGCGCGCCACATCAGCGCCGGGTTTTGGAAGGTGGTGTCCATGCTCATGACGTGCTGCACGAACGGCCAGTTGATCTCCCAGGCGGTGACATTGCCCACCGCCACCAGGGTCATCATCAGGGCCACGCCCGCGATCAGCGCGATCTTCGACAGTCTGACGATCACCCGGCACATCCCCCTGCCCGACCCTGGGCCGGCAAGTCTGTCACAACTGCCTGCGCGCTGCAGCCGGGACGGCGCGACGCGATGTGCTAGGCTGCCCCGGCTGGCGGATCGCTGCGACTTTCGGTTGACTTGCCGGACACCGCGCAGATAGTGACCGCCTTTTCCGCGCCGCTGCGCTGTGCGGCGGCGCCCCAGACAGGAGAACTCCCCGTGTCCACGGCCATCCTGCCGACCTATGCCCGGGCCGACATTGCCTTCGTCGCCGGCGAAGGCCCCTGGCTTGAGGCGACGGACGGGCGACGATTCCTGGACTTCGCCTCCGGCGTGGCGGTGAACGTGGCGGGCCATGCCCATCCGCACCTGGTGGCTGCGCTGACCGAGCAGGCGCAGAAGCTCTGGCACACCTCCAACCTGTTCCGCATCCCGGGCCAGGAACGGCTGGCCGAGCGGCTGACCGCCGCGACCTTCGCCGACCGGGTGTTCTTCTGCAATTCCGGGGCGGAGGCACTGGAAGGCGCGATCAAGACCGCGCGGCGCTATTTCCACGTCTCCGGCCAGCCGGAGCGGTTCCGCCTGATCACCTTCACCGGCGCCTTCCACGGCCGCACCTTGGCGACCATCGCCGCCGGCGGCAATGCCGCGCATATGGAAGGCTTCGGCCCGAAGATGGACGGCTTCGACCATGTGCCGTTCGGCGACCTGCAGGCGGTGGAGGCGGCGATCGGCCCGGCCACCGCCGGCATCCTGATCGAGCCGGTGCAGGGCGAGGGCGGCATCAACATTCCGCCCGCCGGCTTCCTGAAGGGGCTGCGCGCGCTTGCCGACCGGCACGGCCTGCTGCTGCTCATGGACGAGGTGCAGACCGGCATGGGCCGCACCGGACGGCTGTTCGCGCACGAGCATTTCGGCGTCACGCCGGACATCATGGCGATCGCCAAGGGGATCGGCGGCGGCTTCCCGCTGGGCGCCTTCATGGCGACGGAGGAGGCGGCGAAGGGCATGACCGCCGGCACCCACGGCTCCACTTTCGGCGGCAATCCGCTGGGCACCGCGGTGGGCAATGCGGTGCTGGACCTGGTGCTGGCCGACGGCTTCCTGGACGAGGTGTCGCGCAAGGCCAGCCTGTTCCGCCAGGCGATGGCGGAGGTGGCCGACGACCATCCGCAGGTGATCGCGGAGGTCCGCGGCCTGGGCCTGCTGACCGGCGTGCGCTGCGCCGACGGGGTGAAGAATGCCGACCTGGTCGCCGCCCTGCGCGAAGAGGAGATGCTTGGCGTCTATGCCGGCAGCAATGTCGTGCGGCTGCTGCCGCCGCTGAACATCGACGATGCCGACCTGGTTGAGGCCGCGAAGCGGCTGGGCCGGGCCTGCGCGCGGCTGGCGGGCGGGTCATGACCCTGCACCGGACCGCGGCCCGGCCGGGCGCCGGCCCGCGGCATTTCCTGGACCTGGCCATGACGGAGGCGGCGATCCTGCGCGCCCTGGTGGACGACGCGCTGACCGACAAGAAGCTGCGCGCCGGCCGCCCGCGCGGCCGCATCGACGAGGATGCGCCGCTGTACGGCCAGGTGCTGGCGCTGCTGTTCGAGAAGCCCTCGACCCGCACCCGCGTCTCCTTCGACATCGCGATGCGGCAACTGGGCGGTGAGACCCTGGTGCTGCAGGGCACCGAACTGCAGCTGAAGCGCGGCGAAAGCTGGGCCGACACCGCGCGTGTGCTGTCGCGCTATGTCGACGTGGTGATGATGCGCACCGCGGCACCGGAAAACCTGGAGGTCTTCGCCGCCCATGCCGGGGTGCCGGTGATCAACGGGCTGACCAACGACAGCCATCCCTGCCAGATCATCGCCGACCTGATGACCTTCGAGGAGGCGCGCGGGCCGATCCGTGGCCGCACCATCGCCTGGTGCGGCGACGGCAACAACGTCTCCCACAGCTGGATCCATGCGGCGGCGAAATTCGGCTTCGTCCTGCGCATGGCCTGCCCGTCCGACCTGCGGCCGTCGCGCCGCTGGCTGGACTGGGCCGACGACCAGGGCGCCGACGTGCTGCTGACCGACGACCCCCGCGCCGCGGTGGAGGGTGCCGATTGTGTCGTCACCGACTGCTGGGTCAGCATGGGCGACACGGCGGGCGAACGGCACCGGCTGCTGCAGCCGTTCCAGGTCAACGAGGCCCTGATGGCCCATGCGGCAAAGGATGCCCTGTTCATGCATTGCCTGCCGGCGCATCGTGGCGAGGAAGTCACCGATGCGGTGATCGACGGCCCCCAGTCGGTGGTGTTCGACGAGGCCGAGAACCGTGTGCATGCGCAGAAGGCCATCCTGAAATGGTGTCTGGAGGCGATCTAGGCGGCACCGCAGGCGCCGATACCGTCCTCGGCTTCCAGCTCGGCCAGGGCGGCACGGCCGCCCCCGCCGGCAATAGTCTGGCGGGGGGCAGCCTGTCGGGTGGCGGCCTGTCGGGAGGCGGCATCCGCGGCCGGCTGCTGCGCCTGGGCGATGCCGCGGACGAGATCCTCAGCCGCCACGACTATCCGGACGAGGTCTCCCGCCTGCTGGGCGAGGCGCTGGGCATGGCCACCCTGCTGGCGGAAACCCTGGCCTTCGACGGCATCTTCACCCTGCAGGCCCGCGGCGAGGGGCCGGTGCCGCTGCTGGTCGCCGACTATCGCAAGCCCGGCCTGCTGCGCGGCCATGCCTCGCTGCACCAGGACCGCTATGACCGGCTGTCCGCCGGCCCGGCGCCGAAGGAACCGGTGCCGCGGCTGCTGGGCGGCGGCATTCTCAGCTTCACCGTCGACCAGGGCGGCCGCGCGCAGCGCTACCAGGGCATCGTGGAGCTGGCCGGCGGCACCCTGGCGGACTGCGCCAATGCCTATTTCCAGCAGTCCGAGCAGCTGGACACGGTGCTGCGCCTGGCGGCGGGCCGCAGCCACGGCGCGGGCTGGCGGGTCGGCGGCATCCTGCTGCAGCGCCTGCCGCATGCCGGCGGCGCGGCGGCCGACGACGAGGATGCCTGGCCGCGCGCCATGACCCTGCTGGGCTCCGCCCGCGACGACGAGCTTCTGGACCCTGACCTCAGCGGCGAGGGGCTGCTGTACCGGCTGTTCCACGAGGATGGCGTGCGGGTGTTCGAGCCGCAGCCGGTCAACGCCCACTGCACCTGCAGCCGGCCGCGCATCCTGCAGGTGCTGCAGACCTTCAGCAGCGCCGAGCAGGCGGACATGGTGGTCGACGACCGGGTCACCGTGACCTGCGAGTTCTGCAACCGCAGCTACAGCTTCACCCCCGAGGAACTGGCCGGCAGCCCCGTCGCCGCCAATGACAGCGGCTATGTCAGGGACGGCGGAGACGACAGCTAGCGCCGGTTCGCCAGACAGAGAGGATCCCAGGGGATGGCCCACAGCAATCGCCGCGCGGACGTGACGTGCGGTCCGACCCCGACCTCGGTCCATCCGGCCCGCCGGCAGGTCCTGGGCCGGGCGCTGGCCTTCGGCACGCTGGCCCTGCCTGCCCTCGCGCTGGCCGCCTGCGGCGGCGAGGCGCCGCCGCAGGGTCCGGTCTTCACGCAGCCCCGCTTCCCGCCGACCAACCCGGTCTGGCTGCACGCCAAGGTGCTGGAGGTGCAGGACAATTACCTGCCGCCCCTGAAGGCGCCGAACATCGAGGCGGAGCTGCCGGTCAGCCTGGGCGATACGGCGCTGCTCTGGGCCCGCGTCCGGCTGCGCGCCAGCGGTCGCGGCGGCAACACCGCGCGGGTCACGGTGACCCGTGCCGCGGTGACCGAGACGCCGCTGCCGCGGACCGGCGGCGTCGGCGGCCTGTTCACCCGCGACCAGGTGGCCCGCTTCGACACCGACCTGATCGGCGAGCTGACGATCACCGACCATACCGGCGAGCGCATCGGCTATGCCCAGTCCCGGGTGACCCGGGGCCTGAGCATCGCAGAGGGCACCACCGCGAACGAGCGGATGACGGTCCTGAATGCCTTGGTCAACGATACCGCGACCGCCTGGGGCCGGGCCATGGAGGCCAAGATCCACAGCGACCTGAACCGCTTCGTCGCCTATCCGCCCGACAACTGAACCGCGCCGGCCTGCCATGCGCCGCCTTCCCCGACTGCTGCTGCCGCTGCTGATCCTTGCCGCCGGCATCGCCGGCTTCGCCCTGCTGGTGCAGACCCGGCCGCAGGTGCCGCAGGGGGAGCCGGAGGAGCGGGTCTGGACCGTCGCCGTCGCGCCCGTCTCCCTGGGCCCGGCGCAGCCGCAGCTTCAGCTCTATGGCGAGATCGTCGCCGGCCGGGAGGTCGAGCTGCGCGCCCTGGTGGCCGGCGAGATCGTCGATGTCGGCACCGCGCTGCGCGAAGGCGCGCCGGTGGCCGCCGGCGAGCTGATCCTGCAGATCGACCCGTTCGAATATGAGGCGGCGCTGGAGGAGCGCCGCGCGCAGCTGAAGGAGGCGCGCGCAGGCCTGGCGCAGCTGCAGGCGCAGCGCGAGGCGCAGGAGGCCACCCTGCGCCGGGAACGGCAGCAATACGTGCTGCTGGAGCGCGACGTGACCCGGCAGCGGCAGCTGAAGCGCAGCGGCTCGATCGCCCAGAAGACCCTGGACACCGCCGAGCTGGAGCTGACCCGCGCCGGGCAGCGGGTCAACGTGGCGGAGAGCACCCTGGCCGGCGACGCCGCCCGCATCGAGCAGCAGGAGGCGGCGATCGCCCGCATGGAGGTCGGCGTGCGCCGGGCGGAGCGGGACCTGGACAATGCCCGGCTGGCGGCGCCCTTCGCCGGCTTCCTCACCGACATCGCGGCGCAGGAGGGCAAGCGGGTCGGGGTCAACGACCGCATCGCCAACCTGATCGACAGCGACTGGCTGGAAGCCCGGATCAGCCTGTCCGACGACCAGTTCGGCCGCCTGCTGGGCGGCGCCGGCCTGATCGGCCGCCGGGCGGAGGTGATCTGGCATGCCGGCGCGGGCGAGCGCCGCTTCGATGCCGTGGTGGAGCGCCAGGCCGGCCGCATCGACGCGGCCGTCGGCGGGGTCACCATCTTCGCCCGCCTGCCGGACCTGGCCCCGGACACGCCGCTGCGCCCCGGCGCCTTCGTCGAGGTGCGGATGCCCGACCGGCAGTTCGAGAATGTCGCCGTCCTGCCGGAAGCCGCCCTGTTCGAGGGCGACCGCGTCTATGTCATCGGCGATGACGACCGGCTGCAGGCACGCGCGGTCGAGCTGGTCGCCCGCGACGGCACCGACCTGCTGCTGCGCGGCGCGCTGCAGGACGGCGACCGGGTGCTGGTGACCCGTTTCGCCACCGCCGGGCCGGGGGTGAAGGTGCGGCTGCGCGATACGGCGGAGGACGATGCCACCGGCTCCGGCGCCGCCGGCAGCCCTGCCCAAGGGGAGGCCGGCTGAGGGCCGAACGATGGGCGTCGCCGCGCTGATCCGCCTGTTCACCCGGCACCGCAATGCGGCCAACCTGCTGATGCTGCTGGCCGTGCTGCTGGGCGCCTGGTCGCTGGACCGGCTGAACACGCAGTTCTTTCCCGAATTCGGCATCGACGTGATCACCGTCTCGATCGCCTGGCCCGGCGCCTCGCCGGCCGATGTCGACGCCAACATCACCACCGCGGTGATCCCGGAGGTGCGCTACCTGGACGGGGTGAAGCGGGTGACCTCCTACGCCGTGGAAGGCAGCGGCACGGTGGTGGTGGAGTTCGAGCCCGGCACCGACATGCAGCGCGCCTTGTCGGAAGCGGACAGCGCCATCGCCCGCATCCTGACCTTTCCGGAGGAGATCGAGGAGCCGGTGATCCGCCGGGTCACCCTGTATGAGACGATCTCCCGCCTGGCGATCGGCGGGCCGTTCCCGGAAGCGGCGCTGAAGGCCTATGCCAAGCAGATCCGCGACGCCCTGCTGGATGCCGGCATCGACCAGGTGACCCTGTTCGGCGCCCGCGACGAGGAGATCTGGGTGGAGGTGCCGGAAGAGGCGCTGCAGCGCCTGGACCTCAGCCTGGACGCGGTGGCGGCCCGCATCGGCGCCTCCAGCCAGGACCTGCCGGCGGGGCGGGTCGAGGGCGCGCTGCAGAAGCAGATCCGCTCCCTCGGCCTCGCCCCCGGCGCGGAGCAGGTCGCCGCGATCGAGGTCAAGGCCCTGACCGGCGGCGAGAAGATCCTGGTGCGCGACATCGCCGAGGTGGCGGAGCGCTTCGACCGCGAGGCAGCCGTCGGCCGCCTGCACGGCCGGCCGGCGGTGGAGCTGCATATCCAGCGCGCCGCCACCGCCGATGCGCTCGCCTCCGCCCGCATCGTGAAGGACACCCTGGAACGGATCCGCCCGACCCTGCCGCCCAGCCTGGAGCTGCAGGAATACGACGTCCAGGTGACCCTGATCCGCGACCGCATCGCGCTTCTGCTGAACAACGGCATCAGCGGCCTGGCCCTGGTGGTGGTGGTGCTGTTCCTGTTCCTGAACGGCCGCACCGCGTTCTGGGTCGCCGCCGGCATCCCGGTGGCGATGATGGCGACCTTCGCCGCGATGATGGCCAGCGGGCAGAGCATCAACATGGTCTCCCTGTTCGCGCTGATCATGACCATCGGCATCATCGTCGACGATGCCATCGTGGTGGGCGAGCATGCCGACCATCTGCGCAGCACCGGCCTGGATCCGCTGCAGGCGGCCGAGCGCGGCGCGATGCGCATGCTGGCGCCGGTCACCGCCGCCTCGCTGACCACCATCGCCGCCTTCGCGCCGCTGTTCCTGGTGGGCGACGTGATCGGCCAGATCATCTCCGCGATCCCGATGGTGGTGATCGCGATCATGATCGCCAGCCTGGTGGAATGCTTCCTGATCCTGCCCAACCACCTGCGCCACGCGATGACCGGCCGGCGGCAGGGAGGCGACGGCGGCGCCCCGAAGCCGCCGGGCCGCTTCCGGCAGGGCTTCGACCGCGGCTTCGGCCGGCTGCGCGACCGCCATTTCCGGCCCGCCGTGGCGCTGGCCCTGCGCTGGCGCTACGCCACCGTGGCGACGGCGCTGGCGGCGCTGCTGCTCTGCGCCGGCCTCGTCGCCGGCGGCCGCGTGCCCTTCGTCTTCTTCCCCTCGCCGGAAAGCGACACGATCTACGCCAACATCCTGTTCGCCCCCGGCACCCCGCGGGAGACGGTGGGGGCCATGGTGGACGAACTGGACCGGGCGCTGGACGCCGCGGTGGCCGGCATGGAGGGCGCGGGGGACGACCTCGTGGTCTCCGCCTTCGGCAAGATCGGCGTCAGCCAGGGCGACCAGTTCTCCTCCGTCCAGGGCGACCATCGCGGCGGGCTGCATGTCGAGCTACAGCCCTCCGACCTGCGCGACGTGCGCACGCCGGAGGTGATCGACGCCTGGCGGCAGGAGATCGTGGAACTGGCCGGGGTGGAGCGGATCGCCCTGGTGGAGCGCCAGGGCGGGCCGCCGGGGCGGGAGCTGGACATCCGCCTGATCGGCGCGGCGCCGGAGGTGCTGAAGGCGGCGGCGGAGGAGCTGAAGGACGTGCTGGCGACCTATCCCGGCCTGCGCGACGTGGAGGACGACCTGCCCTGGGGCAAGCCGGAGCTGGTGCTGGAGCTGACGCCGCGCGGCAGTGCGCTCGGCTTCACCACCCAGAGCGTGGCGCAGCAGATCCGCAACGCCTTCGAGGGCCGCATCGCGCGCCGCTTCGCCCGCGGCGACGAGGAGGTGACGATCCGCGTGCAGCGCCCGGTGGAGGAACGGCACGAGGCCGACCTGCGCACCCTGCTGCTGGAAGGCCCCGACGGCAGCCCGGTGCCGCTGACCGAGGTGGTGTCGATCCGCGAGCAGGCGGGCTTCGACCGCATAAGGCGCGAGGATGCGCGCCGCGAGGTGGCGGTGACCGGGGAGATCGACGAGACCCTCACCAACGCCAATGCCGTGCTGGCGGAGCTGGAGGCCGGTCCGCTGCCGGAGATCGCCGCCCGCCACGGCCTGACCTGGCGTCTGGCCGGTAAGTCGGAGGAGCAGGCCCGCACCCTGGGCGACCTGCAGACCGGCGCGCTGGTGGCGCTGGCGGTGATCTACATCGTGCTGGCCTGGGTCTTCGCCTCCTACACGCGCCCGCTGGTGGTGATGGCGATCATCCCCTTCGGCCTGGTCGGCGCGATCGTCGGCCATGCGCTGCTGGGCATGGACCTGACGATCCTGTCGCTGGTCGCGCTGCTGGGCCTGTCGGGCGTGCTGGTCAACGATTCCATCGTCCTGGTCACCACCATCGACGCGCGCATCGCCGCCGGCGAAGCCACCATGGAGGCGATCGCGAACGGCGCCGCCGACCGCCTGCGCGCCGTGCTGCTGACCTCGCTCACCACCATCGGCGGCCTGCTGCCGCTCCTGTTCGAGACCTCGCTGCAGGCGCAGTTCCTGATCCCGATGGCCGTCACCCTGGTCTTCGGCCTGGCCATCGCCACCCTGCTGGTCCTGGTCCTGGTGCCGGCGCTCCTGGGCATCCAGGAGGATGTCGCGAAAGTGCTGGGGCGACGGAAGCCGGCGGAAGCCGGGGCGGCGGGGGGCTGAGGGGAAATCCCCGCCGGTACGGGGGAACCGGAACCACCTCGTTCCCGGGCTCGACCCGAGAACCCATTCCGGCAGCCTGCCAGGCGCCTCGAGGCTTGCGGGTTGGCCCCCGGGTCGGTCCCGCCGTGACGCTCGCGAAATGCAGGACCTATAACGCCGTTCCTGGGACCTCTACCCGAAGATCAGGTCCGGCAGGAACAGCACCAGGTCGGGCAGGAAGATCAGCGCCAGCGTGGCGCCGGCGACGGCGAGGAACAGCGGCACGCTCTCGCGCGTATAGGCGGCGACCGAGCAGTTCAGGATCGAGCAGACGGCGTACATCGCCGCGCCGACCGGCGGGGTGAAATTGCCGATCGTCGCGGCGACGATGAAGACGATGCCGAAATGCACCGGATCGCCGCCCAGCTCCCGCATCAGCGGCAGGAAGATCGGCGTCAGCATGATGATCAGCACGGTGGCGTCGACGAAGAAGCCGATCGCCAGGATGAACAGCGCGACCAGCACCATCGCCCCCTGCAGGTCGCCGGTCAGGCCCAGGATCCAGCCCGATACCACCTCCGGCACCCGCTCCAGCACGATGCCGTAGGAGAAGATCGCCGACAGCGCGATCAGCAGCATCACCGAGCCGATATCGGCGAGGCTGCCCTCCAGCGCCTCGACGAAGCCCCGCGCCCGCATCCTGCGGTAGACCGCGACGCCGATAACGATCGCATAGAGCACCGCGAAGGCGCCGATCTCCGACGGGGTGAAGATCCCCATCCGCAGGCCCAGCAGCAGGAAGACCGGGAACAGCAGCGCCCAGATGCCGCCGCGGAAGGCGGAGCCCGCCTCCGCCAGGGTCGGCCGGGCGGCGCGCTCCGGCGGATAGCCGCGGCGGCGCGCGGTCAGCCAGACCGCCACCGCCAGGCCCAGCCAGAGCAGGAAGGCGGGCAGGAAGCCGGCGGCGAACAGCCGGCCGATGGAGACCTGGCCGATGCTGCCGTAGAGGATCATGCCGATCCCCGGCGGGATGATCGGCGTCAGCACCGCGCCGAACGACAGCACCCCGGCCGTGAAGCCGCGGGAGAGGCCGCGGCGCACCATCTCCTCCCCCAGCATGCGGGACTGCATCGCCGCATCGGCGATGGCGGAGCCGGAGACCCCGCCCATCAGCGCCGACAGCGCCAGCGAGACCTGCGCCAGCCCGCCCTTCAGCCGGCCGGTCAGCACCGAGGCCAGGTCCAGCAGCCGCGCGGTGATGCCGGAGCGGTTCATGAAATGGCCGGCCAGGATGAACAGGGGCACCGCCAGCAGGGCGAAGTTCTGGGTCTGCGAGACGGTGACCTGCACCGGGATGGTGAAGGGCAGTTCCGGGTGCTGCAGGAAGAACAGGGCGCCGGATATGCCGATCGCGAAGGCAACCGGCATGCCCATCACCAGCAGCACGACGAAGGCGATGACGACCAGCAGCATGGCTCAGCCCCCCCGCCCCGAGGGGCCGCCGGGGCTTGCCGGCGCGCCGCGAACCAGGCCGTCGGCGCGCAGCCGGTCGCGCAGCTTCAGCAGGGTGGTGACCAGCAGCAGCAGCCCGCCGACCGGCAGGCTCATCGTCACCCAGGAATAGCTGACCTCCGGGATGCCCTGGAAGCTGCGCGCGCGGCTGACCCAGGAGAGCACCGCCCCGGCATAGATCACATAGCCCAGGAAGGCGGTGAGGATGACCAGGTTGGCATAGGCCAGCGCCTGGCGCAGGCGGGCCGGCGCCCTTTCGCCCAGCAGGTCGATGGCGACCAGGGCGTCCCGGCGCCACGCGATGTCGGCGCAGAGGAAGGCCGCCCAGGCGAAGAAGCAGGTCGCCAGGTCGATGGTCCAGTTCAGCGGATGGTGCAGCATCCGCGCCACGCCGCCGGTGAAGATCAGCGCCACCATCAGCAGCAGGAAGGTGCCGGCAAGGACCGCCTCAAGGCGCAAGGCGAATGCGTAGAGCTTCTGCATGCGGCGATCCCTGCCGGCCGGGGCCGGCCGGGGTCCCGCCCCGGAGCCGCACCCCGCAATGGCTGGCGCCCGCCGCCCCCCGGCGCGGAGGGCGGCGGCGCATCCTAGCGCATCCTGCGTCCGTTCGGACGCAGACAAGATGCGCTATCTTTTTGGAATCGATCAACTTATTGCCGCTCGGATGATTCCATCCGAGTGCAAGTTGATCTAGTTGGCGATTTCCTTCTGGACCTTCTCCTTCGCCTCGGTCAGGCCCAGCACTTCATAGGCCTTCTCCCCGGCCTTGCGGAAGGCCGCCATGTCGACATCCTCGACAACGGTCATGCCCTTCTCCTGCACCGCCGCCTTCGCCTTGGCGACCGCGTCGGCGATCACCGCGGAGGTCGCCTGCCCGGCGGCGCGGCATTCCTCCACCAGCGCCGTCTGGTAGTCGGCCGGCAGCTTGTCGAACCATTCGGCGCTGACCACCTGGAAGTTCACCAGCAGGATGTGCCCGGTCTCGTTGGCATGGTCGAGCACCTCGTAGAGCTTGCCCGCGGTGATGTTCGGATAGACCAGCTCCGCCCCGTCGACGGCGCGCTGCTGCAGGCCCGGATAGATGTCGGTGAAGTTCATCGCCACCGGCTCCGCCCCCAGGGCGCGGATCGATTCCTGCCAGATCGGCGCCGGCGGGGTGCGTACCCGCAGGCCCGCCAGGTCTTCCGGCTTGCGCACCGGCTTGCCGGTGAAGAAGTGGCGGAAGCCCTGCACCCAGTCGAAGCAGACCACCTTCAGGCCATGCTCCTTCGCCAGCTCCGCCTGCCAGGCCTGCATCGTCGGGCTGTCGGCCAGGGCATAGGCCTCCTCCAGCGAGCCGACGAAGTAGGGGCCGTTGACCACCGCGATGCCCGGCACGTAGTTGCCCAGCCGGGCGGCGTCGGTGTTCTGGCCGATATTGGCGCCCTGGCGCATCTGCTCGATGATGTCCTCCTCCACCCCCAGCTGGGCGCTGTGGAAGACCTCGATGGTGAGGCCGCCGTCGGTGCGCTCCTTCACCTTCTCCGCCCAGGCCTGGAAGCCCTTGTGATAGGGCTCGTTTGGCCCCAGCACGTGGTTGAAGCGCAGGCTGTACTCCTCCGCCGCGGCGGCGCCGGCGCCAAGCATCAGCGCCAGCCCCATGCCCAGCGCCGCGCGGAGCGGCGCCGCAGATCTGTTCCGCATGGTCATCTGCCTTCCCTTTCGTTTCCTCACCCTGTCTTCGCCCCCGAGGCGCCGGGTGGCGCAGAGGCGGCGTCGGGCGCCGCGGCGAATGCCGGCGGCGCCAGCCCGAACCGATCGACCAGGTCCCGGAACACCGCTTCGGTATCCGGGTCGATCGGAATGCCGGCCGCCGCGCGGCGGTCGGCTTCGGCCCATTCGCGGTCGCCGGGCGCCAGCACTTCCTCGCCCGGGCGTGCCGCGGAGCGGCGTAGTGCCGCCAGATAGCGGCGCATGCCCGCGTCGAAATCCTCTTCCGGCAGGAAGGCCTGCGGCCGCAGCACCAGGACGAAGGCGCCAAGCCCGCGGGGACTGGCCAGGTCCGGCCCGGCCATCGGCGCGATCTCGAAGCTCAGCCGCATGCCGGTCAGCACCGCGCTGAGGATCTCCGACAGGCCGGCCAGGCCGGCGCCCTTGAAGCCGAAATCGCCGCCCAACGGCGCCAGCATCTGCGCTGCCGCGGGATCCACCGTGTCGATCCCACCGGCGGCCGAGGCGGTGCCCGGCGGCAGATCGCGGCCCAGGCTCTTGTAAAGCTGGATCCGGTTGTACGGGATCGCGCTGGTCGCCATGTCCAGCAGCCAGGGCCGGCCGCCCGCGACCGGCACCGCGCAGGCCAGCGGGTTGGTGCCGTGGAAGCGTTCCGCACCGCCATGCAGGCGGACATAGCTGTCAGCGTTGCAGGTCACCAGGCCGATCATGCCGGCCTCCGCCGCCGCCAGGGCATAGGCGCCGGCCGGGCCGAAATGGGAGCTGTTGCGGATCGCCACCGCCGCCAGCCCGGTGGTGCGGGCGCGGCCGACCGCATGGTCAACGGCGTGGAATGTTGCCAGCGCGCCATGGCCGTTATCGGCATCCAGCACCGCCACCGCGCCACCATCCGCCGGCCAGGTCATCGCCGGCCGCGGATTGACGCGGCCGCCCTGCAGCACCGCCACGTAGTGGCCCAGCAGGCGGACGCCGTGGCTGTCCACCCCCAGGCGCGAGCCGTGCAGCATGGCGCGGGTCGCGGCGTCCACGGTGCCGGCATCGGCACCGGCGGCGGCCAGCACCGCCCGGCAGAAGCGGTCCAGCGCCGCCGCATCGACCCGGCGCGGGCCCTGCGCCTGCGGCGGCGCGCTCACAATGTCTGGCCGCCATCGACGACCAGCAGCTGGCCGGTCATGAAGGCGCTCTCGTCGGCGGCGAGGTAGATCGCGGCGGCGGCCATCTCCTCCGCCGTGCCCAGCCGGCCCATAGGCTGGCGCGCGACGAACTGGCGCCGCGTCGCCGCGGGGTCCGGGGTGGCATCGATCCGCTCCGCCAGGGAGGGTGAGTCCGTCGTGCCGGGGCAGAGCGCGTTGACCCGCACGCCCTGGCCGATCACGTCGCGCGCCACCGCCTTGGTCAGGCCGATCAGCGCCGCCTTGCTGGCGCCGTAGGCGGCGCGGCCCGGCACCCCGGTCACGCTGGAGGCCACCGAGGCGACGTTGACGATCGCGCCGCCGCGCCGTTCCAGCATCTGCGGCAGCACGGCGCGGATCAGCCGGAAGCAGGCGGTGACGTTCTGCTCCAGACTGCGTGCCCAATCGTCGTCGGAACAGTCCAGGATGCTGCCCTGGTGCACCCAGCCGGCGCAGTTCACCAGGATGTCGAGGCGGCCGGCGGCGGCGATCGCATCGGCCGCCGCCGCGCCGTCGGTGACGTCGAGCTGCAGCGGGCGGATCGCCGGCGACCGTTCCGCCAGGTCGGCGAGCTTGCCGTAGGTGCGGCTGGCCGCCACCACCTCCGCCCCTTCCGCGGCGAAGGCGAGCGCGGTGGCGCGGCCGATCCCCTGTCCGGCGCCGGTCACGAACGCCCGCTTGCCTGCCAGCCGACCCGTCATGTCCGGCGCCTTCCTCCCACTGCCGCAGGCCGTCCATGCAGCCTGTCGTTCCTGCCAAAACGGCTTTTGTGTACACTATCCATCTGAGGTGCAGGTGGCAAGAGGCCGGCAGCCTGCATGGCACCGCGACGCGCCAGCCGGCAGGATGGGCGGGGCGCCGGGGAACGGGACGGGGGAGAGGCATGAACGCCGCAACGGAAGGCTTTTCGCTGCAGGGCCGCAGCGCGCTGGTGATCGGCGGCGGCAGCGGCATTGGACGGGAGATCGCGCTGGGCTATCGCCGCGCCGGGGCGAAGGTGCTGCTGGCCGGGCGCCGGGCGGAGCGCCTGCTGGCGGTGGCGGAGGAGCTGCGCGCCGCCGCCGGCCCGGCGGACGGGAGCGCCGGCGACGGCCCGCGGCTCGCCTATCCCGCCGATGCCCGTGCCAGCGGCGCGCTGGCGGAGCTGGCCGCCACTGTGGCGGCGGACCACGGCACGCCCGACATCCTGGTGAACTGCCAGGGCACCACCGCGATCAAGCCGGCGCTGGAACTGAGCGAGGCGGAATACGACACCATCCTGGACACCAACCTGAAGAGCGTCTTCTTCGCCTGCACCGCCTTCGCGCCCGGCATGCTGGCGCGCGGCGACGGCCGCATCGTCAACATCACCTCGCTGGCCGCCCATACCGGCTGGGCCAATGCCGCCGCCTACAGCGCCAGCAAGTGGGGGGTGGCCGGCATCACCCAGAGCCTGGCCGCGGAGTGGGGCGAGGGCGGGGTGCGGGTGAACGCCATCGCGCCCGGCTTCTTCATGACCGAACTGAACCGCGAGCGGATGCCGGAGGCGCGCAAGGCGGAGGCACGGCGCCGCAGCGCCATGCGCCGGATGGGCGAATTGTCCGAGCTGGTGGGCGCCGCTATCTTCCTGGCTTCCGATGCCGCCGCCTTCGTGAACGGCGCCACCCTGCGGGTGGACGGCGGCTATCTCGCTTCCGGAATCTGACAGCAGGGACGGCGGAAAGATGCCGGACGGACCTTCCCGAAAGGGCGGCAGAACCGGCACCGGCAGCGGCACCGGGGGACGGCCGGGCGGCCGCAGCGGCGCAGGCCGGATCTCCGGCACCGCGCCGCGCCTGTACCAGCGCGCCTACGAGATCCTGGCCGAACAGATCGCCGCCGGCCAGCTGCCCGCCGGCAGCCGCCTGATGGAATCCGGCATCGCCGCGCAGTTCGGCATCAGCCGGGCGCCCGCCCGCCAGGCGCTGGCGGAGCTGGCCCGTGCCGGCCTGGTGGAGAAATCCCGCGGCCGCGGCTTCACGGTCCGCTCCCAACCGCCTGCCGCCGGGGCCCGCCGGGCGACGGCGCAGGCGCCGGCAGCGCCGGCGGAGGATCTCCGCCTGCAATCCGCGGCCAGCTGGGAGCGGATCTATGCCGAGGTCGAGGACCAGATCATCGCCCGCATCTCCTTCGCCGCCTGGCGGGTCAACGAGGCGGAGCTGGCCCGCCACTACGGGGTCAGCCGCACCGTCGCCCGCGATGTCGTCGCCCGCCTGCAGCAGCGCGGCCTGGTGCGCAAGGACGAGCGGGCGCGCTGGTTCGCCCCGGCCCTGACGCCGGACCATATCGGCGAGCTGTACGAGCTGCGCGCGCTGCTGGAGCCGCCGGCCCTGGAGCGCGCCGCCGGCCGGGCGCCGCCGGAACTGCTGGCCCGGATGCGGCGGAACCTGGAGGCGGCGATCGCCCATGCACGGGAGATCGACGGCCCGGTGCTGGACGCGCTGGAGCAGGAACTGCATGTCGAGCTGCTGGCCCGCTGCGGCAACCGGGCGCTGATGCAGGCGATCACCCTGCCGCAGTCGCTGCTGATCGCGCACCGCTTCCTGTACCGCTGGACGCCCAGGATCTTCGACACCGAACCGTTCCTGCCGGAGCATCTGGAGGTCGTCGACCGCCTGCAGAAGGGCCGCGCGCAGGCCGCCGGATCGGCGCTGGCCCGCCACCTGGAGGTCAGCCGCGACCGGGCGGTCGCACGGGTCGAGGATGTCGTGAAGCGATTCCGCCCCGACCCGCTGCCCTACCTGGAAGCGCTCCCTGCGGGATGAACGGGCCGGCCATCCCCCCATCGGATGGATTGCCCTGCCGCGAAACTGCGCGTAGAGCGCAGGAAGCCCCTGCCACGTGCCGCGCTTCGCGAGACGCCTGAGTGAACATCCAGCCATCCCTGTCGCCGGTGCTGCTGCCGGCCCGCCCCGAAGAACGGCCGCCGCTGCCGAACGAGCCGGTGGTCCGCGACTGGCCACGACAGGCGGCGCTGTCGGCAGCCTGCCTGGCGCCGGAGCTGGCGGCGCTGGAGCGGTTCTTCCTGTGGCTGCGGGCGGAACTGGACCCGCGATTGCGGGCGGCGAAGCCGGTCAGCTTCGGCAAGAGCTATCCGCTGGGGCAGTGCCTGGAGATTTCCCGCGCGGCAAAGCTGGCGCTGCGCGGCCTGAACGGAATGGCACCGCCGGAGGGTCCCGCGCGGCGGGGCCGCGACGCGCTGCACGCTTTCCTCGCCGCCGGCGGCACCATGCGTCAGGTCTGGGGCGACCTGCGCGGCGCCTATTTCCAGAACGCCTTCCTGGTCGGCACCTACTATGTCGATATCGCCAACGACACCGTGATCGCCGCCAAGCCGAAGGTGGAGATCAAGCCGCTGGCCGAGGCGGATTTCCGGCCGGTGCGCGACTTCGCGCATTATGCCACGGTCGCCCGCCGCTACTGGGACGCACGGGTGCTGCCCAACCATCTGCTGCCGGAGCTGGCGCCCTGGGTCCCGGCGGTGACCATCTATCCGGGCAGCGGGGTGCAGCTGGACGCGCCGACCTACTACATGGTGGCCCTGTGCCGGGCCGGCGCCTTCGCCCCGTCGGAGGCGCTGCTTGCCGCCGCGCCGCTGGCGCACGGCCTGTTCGACCTGCTGGCCGGCCGCCTGGCGGCGGCGGGTCTGGCGGTGCCGGTCTCGCCGCAGGCCGGACGTGAGGCCGCGCTGGCCGCCTGCCGGCAGGGACGCGCCGCCGGCTGGCCGCTCGATGACGGCCGGGCGGACCGGGCCGTGCGGGGCGCGCTGCATGCCAGCCGGCAGCTGGCCGGCATCACTGCGGCCTATGCCTTCACCGCGATGCCGGCCGCGTCGGCCGCGGCGGATTGACAGCGGGGGTGAATCGCCGCCTTCTGGTGTCCTTCGCAACCATGGCGCGCAGCCCGCGCGCCCGCCCTGGAATGCCCGCGCCGATGATCGGCTGCTTCGATTCAGGCCATGGCGGCCTCACCATCCTGCGGGCGCTGCGCGCGCGCCTGCCGGACCGGCGCTTCATCTATCTGGGCGACCACGCCAACGCCCCCTATGGCGACCGGCCGTCGGCCGAGGTGCTGGCGCTGACCGCGGCGGCGGCCGACTGGCTGTTCCGCCAGGACGCACGGCTGGTGGTCCTGGCCTGCAACACCGCCACCGCCGTGGCGCTGCGCCACCTGCAGCAGCACTGGCTGCCGCAGAGCGGCTGGCGCGCCCGCGGCTGCAACATCCTGGGCATCGTCGCGCCGACGGTGGAGGCGGCGACCCTGACACCCTGGGGCATCGGAATTCCGACCGAAGCCGGCGCCGTGCGGGAGGGGCTGGTCGCGGTGTTCGCCACCACCCGTACCGTGCAGACCGACGTCTATGGCGAGGAGATCGCCAAGCGCTGCCCGCGCATGCGCATCGTGCAGCAGGCCTGCCCCGGCCTGGCCGGCGCCATCGAGCGCGGCGCGCCGGCGGCGGAGATCGATCGGCTTGTCGGCCGCGATGTCCACGCCCTGCTGGCAGCGACAGGGGGTGTCGCACCCGACCATGTGATCCTGGGTTGCACCCACTATCCGCTGGTGGAGGCGGTGTTCCGCAGCCACCTGCCGGCCGGCTGCCGGATCCTGTCGCAGCCCGCCCTGGTGGCGGCCAGCCTGGCCGACTACCTGGCGCGGCACCCGTACTATGCCGGCGCCGCCGGCGACGCCGATGCGCAGCTGCACACGACCGGCGCCTGCGGCCTGGTCGGCGAACGGCTGGCCGCCCTGCTGCCGGATTTCCTGGCCGGCGCAGGCTTCCGGCCCGCCGTGCTGGCCTGACAGCCGGCAGGGCCGCATCGCGGAGGAGGTCGCGGCCGCCGAGGCGCCCGAGCACAAGTCATGTACGCCGCCACCCGATGACGGTCGCCGGGAGGATCCGCCCGGGGCGTTCCCCGGCCCGGTCAGACATGGCTGACCGGGCTGCCGATCACCGACATGAACTCCGCGCGGGTGCGCGGATCGTCGCGGAAGGCGCCCAGCATGCGGCTGGTCACCATGGTGACGTCCGACTTGTGGACGCCGCGGGTGGTCATGCACTGGTGCGCCGCCTCGATCACCACGCCGACGCCGCGCGGCCGCAGCACCTCGTCCAGGGTGTTGGCGATCTGCGCCGTCATCTTCTCCTGGATCTGCAGGCGCTTGGCATAGACCTCCGCGACCCGCGCCAGCTTCGAGATGCCGACCACCCGCCGGTCGGGCAGGTAGCCGATATGCACCTTGCCGATGATCGGCACCATGTGGTGCTCGCAATGGCTCTCCAGCCGGATGTCGCGCAGGAGCACCATCTCGTCATAGCCCTCGACCTCCTCGAAGGTGCGCTCCAGCAGGGCGACCGGGTCTTCGGCATAGCCGGCGAAGAATTCATCGTACGACCGCACCACCCGATCCGGCGTGCCCAGCAGCCCTTCCCGGGTCGGATCGTCGCCGGCCCACCGGATCAGGGTCCGCACCGCCTCTTCCGCCTCTTCGCGGCTGGGCCGGCCGGACGCCTCCGCCTGGCCGATGATCGCTGCCGGATTGCTCATTCCTGTCCCTCTCGTCACGCCGCACCGACGGCTCCCCGCAGCACAGCACTGGTTCTGATTGTCTCGTCACGGGCCGACGGTCGCCGGCTTCCTGCCGCACCATGGAACCGCATGATCGCGGCTCCGCTTCGATATGTACGTCGCGGCAGGTGAGGAGGTTCACCCGAGGCGGGCGCCCGGGCGATGCGGATGCCCTCGGATCAGTTCACGCTCAGGGTGGCGTGGGGGCTGTCCAGCGAAAAGGCGGGGATCGCCACGTCGAAGATCCCGCCATCGGCCGCCATCATGCCGTAGCTGCCGACCATGAAGCCGGACGGCGTCGAGAGCGGGCAGCCGCTGGTATATTCGAACGTCTGGCCGGGCTCCAGGATCGGCTGCTCGCCCACCACGCCGTCGCCGCGGACCTCCTGCACCCGGCCGTTGGCATCGGTGATCTGCCAGTGCCTGGTCAGCAGCTGGACCGTGTCGTCGCTGCCGTTCTCGATCCGGATCTGGTAGGCCCAGACATAGCGATGCTCGCCCGGCGAGGACTGCTCCTCCAGATAGATCGGGCGGGCGGTGACCGTGATGCCGTTGGTGCTTTGCGCGTACATGGCGCCTCCCGGCCCGCGTCCGGATCGCCGCAGCGCCGCCGGCCGGGCCAGCCGTTGGCCGGCACACCCGGTGCCGGCAGGTATCGATGCGACCGCCTGCCCGAAGGGCCTGCCGCCGCTCCGCCGATATTAGGGTCCTGCCGGGCATTGTCCAGAAGCGGCGCCCTGCCGGCAGACAGGCTGCCGGCAGGGCGGATCTTCGCTCAGGCCGCGAGTGCGCGGTCGAGATCCTCCAGCAGGTCCTCCACATCCTCCAGCCCGACGCTGAGCCGCACCAGGCCGTCGCTGATTCCCATCAGGGCGCGTTCCTGCGGCGGCAGGCGCTGGTGGGTGGTGGTCGCCGGATGGGTGATCAGCGACTTGGAATCGCCAAGATTGTTGGAGATGTCGACCAGGCGCAGGCCGTTCAGGAAGCGGAACACCCGCGCCTTGCCCTCCTCCGCCAGTTCGAAGGAGACGATCGGACCGCCGGAGCCGGACATCTGCCGGCCGACCAGCTCCGCCTGCGGGAAGTCGGCGAAGCCCGGATAGATCACCCGGCCGACCCGCGGATCCGCCCGCAGCCAGTGGGCGACCCGGTGGCCGCTCTCGCAATGCTGGCGGAAGCGCAGCGGCAGGGTCTCCAGGCCTTTCTGCAGCACCCAGGCGTTGAACGGGCTCATCGACGGGCCGGTATGCCGCATATAGGGGGTCAGGACATCGTTGATGAAGGCATGGTCGCCCAGCACCGCGCCGCCCAGGCAGCGGCCCTGGCCGTCGATATGCTTGGTGGCGGAATAGACGGTGATGTCGGCGCCCAGCTCCAGCGGGCGCTGCAGGATCGGCGTCGCGAAGACATTGTCCACCACCACCCGGGCGCCGGCCGCATGGGCCAGGTCGCAGACCGCCGCGATATCGACCAGGTCGAGGGTCGGGTTCGCCGGGGTCTCGAAGAAGACCAGGTTGGTCGGCTCCGCCAGCGCGTCCCGCCACTGGTCCAGGTCGGCGCCGTCGACCAGCACGGCGGTGACGCCGAAGCGCGGCAGGATCTCCTCGATGATGTAGCGGCAGGAGCCGAACAGGGCCCGGGCGGCCACCACCCGGTCGCCGGCCTTCAGCTGGCACATCAGGGCGGCATTCACCGCCGCCATGCCGGAGGCCGTCGCGCGGGCATCCTCCGCCCCTTCCAGCAGGGCCAGCCGCTCCTCGAAGGTGCGTACGGTGGGATTGCCGAAGCGGCTGTAGACGAAGCCCTCCGCCTCGCCCTTGAAGCGGGCCTCGGCCGCCTCCGCGCTGTCGTAGCGGAAGCCCGAGGTCAGGAACAGCGCCTCCGCCGTCTCGCCGAACTCGCTGCGGCGCAGGCCGCCGCGCACCAGCCGGGTGGCCGGCCGCCAGGCGGCACCCGAAGCGGCACCTGGCGCGCCACTGGGCTTCGCCGCCGCCGCTTCGGCCTGCGGCAGGTCCTGTTCTCTGGCACTCATGATGATCCCCTCCTTCGTCAGGTCACGGTCACGCAGTTGCGGGTCGGGAGGGGCAAAAAAAATCCCGGGACGATACGGCAGTGCACGCCAAAGTGCATTGCGCTCAGCCCGGGGGTTTCCTCCCGGCCTTTTAGCGCGTTGTTTAGCGTGGCGCGCAAGCCGGCCGGCCCAAATCACCACGTACGTCTAGGGTTAGCCCCCTGACGCCGCCGGGTCAACCCCGGCGCGCCGCGCCTGCAGGGCCGGCGCCGGACCCGCCCCCTGACCCGGGGACGACGGACCGCTATAACGGGGCTGTCTGACAAGGGCCCGCTGGCGCAGCGGGCCCCGGCTGGAGGAGCCGCCAATGCGACGTCCGATTTCCGCAGCCGCGCCATGCGGCGCAGCGTTCCGGGCCGGTGCCATGGCTGCCGTCGCGATCTGCCTGGGTCTGGGCCTGGAGCTTGCCGCGCCGGCCCCGGCAGCGGCCGACGCACCGGCGCTGCAATCCCAGCCCTGCCCGTTCCCGATTCCGTTCGGCGAGGCCGCGCAGTGCGGCAGCCTTGCCGTGCCGGCCGATCACGACCGGCCGGGTGCCGGCAGCTACGAGGTGTTCTTCGCCATCCTGCGCGCCCATGCGGCGGTGCCGGCGCCGGACCCGATCGTGCACCTGGCCGGCGGACCCGGCCAGGCGATGAGCGACTTCGCGGAGGAGATGTGGTTCCGCACGGCCGCCGATCGCGCGCAGCGGGACGTCATCCTCTACGACATGCGCGGCACCGGGCAGTCGCAGCCGGTGCTGGACTGCGCCGGGATCGACGATGACGTGATCGACGCGAACCCGGCCAATGACGGCGCCTCGACGGATGCGACCCAGGTGGCCGCGGCGCTGGCCGCCTGTCGCAGCGGCTATGCCGCGCAGGGCATCGACGTGTCGCAGTTCGACAGCGAACAGGCGGCGCGCGACCTGAAGGCCCTGCGCGCGGCGCTGGACATTGAGCGATGGAACCTTGTCGGCACCTCCTATGGCACCCGGCTGGCGCTGGAGGCGGCCCGTCAGGATCCCGACGGGATCCGCAGCCTGGTGCTGAACTCGACGATGACCATGGGCGACGCCTTCGAGCCGCAGACCTTCGACGACCGGGCGCGGATCCTGGACCGGCTGTTCGCCGACTGCGCCGCGAACGAGGCCTGCAATACCGCCTTCCCCGACCTGAAGGACCGCTTCGAAGCCCTGCGCGGGCAACTGCAGGCGCAGCCGATGCTGGTCCATGTGGTGCCGCCGCCGGACGCGGCTCCCGGCCCGTCCGGCGGGCCGCCGGCGGGGCCGGGCGGCACGATCCCCGTAACCCTGGACTTCCCGGCCTTCGTCGGGGTGCTGATGACGCACCTGTCGTTTCAGCCCGGCGTCGAGATGGTGCCGCTGTACATCGACAGGATCGGCAAGGCGGCAGCCGGGCAGGAAACCCTGACCGACAGCGACTGGCGCGAATTCCTCGGGCCCGGCCTGCTGCAGGGCGAGGGGCTGGCGATCGGCCTCTACCTGTCGGTGGTCTGCCGCGAGATCGGCCCCGTCCACGACAGCGAGGGCGCCGCGGCCCGGGTTGCCGGCAGCAGCCTGTTTTCCGCCCGCGACCTGGACATGCTGGACCAGAACTGCCCCGCCTGGGGCGCCGGCAGCGCCCGCGACGATTTCGCCGAGCCGGTGCACAGCGACGTCCCCGCCCTGCTGCTGTTCGGCGAGTACGATCCCCTGACCCCGCCCTACTGGACGGCGGCCGCGGCCGGCGCGCTGGGCAACGGACGCGCGATCGCCTTCCCGGGGGCGGCGCATGACGTGCTCGGCACCTCGCTCTGCGCCCGGACCGTGGTCACCGCCTTCATCCGGGATCCCGAGGCGGAGCTGGACACGGCCTGCGTGGAAAGCCAGCTGCCGCGTTTCTTCACCCCGCCGCAGGACCCGGCGGAGGCGACGGAGGGAGAGCCGCAATGACAGATCAGGCTCTGCCCGGGGACAACGGGCCGGCGCTGCAGGTCGACCCGCTTGTCGGCGCCCTGGGCGCGGAGGTGCGCGGGATCGACCTGAAGCAGGACATTTCCGGCGCGCCGTTCCGGGCGCTGAACCGCGCCCTGCTGGATCATGGCGTGATCTTCCTGCCAGACCAGCACCTCACCCCGCGGCAGCATGTCGCCTTCGCCCGCGCCTTCGGGGAGCTGTTCATCCATCCCTACCTGAAGGGCGTGCCGGACGCGCCCGAACTGGTGCCGGTGGTGAAGGAGGCCGACGAGACGGTGAATTTCGGTGGCGAATGGCATTCCGATTTCACATACCTGGAATGCCCGCCGAAGGTCTCAATCCTTGCGGCGCGGGAACTGCCGCCGCCGCCCGCGGACGGCAGCCGCCAGGGCGGCGACACCATGTTCGTGAACATGACCCTGGCCTATGACCGCCTGTCGCCGGGCATGAAGCGGCTGCTGGACGGCCTGCGGGCGGTGCATTCTTCCGTCTCGCCGACCTACGCCACCGCGGTCGCCGCGAATTCCCTCAGCCAGGGCAAGGCGGTGCAGGCGGAACAGGTGCTGCATCCCGTGGTCCGCACCCATCCGGAGACCGGCCGCAAGGCCCTGTTCGTCAACCCGGCCTTCACCCGCGGGCTGGAGGATATGAGCCAGGCGGAAAGCGACGCGATCCTGGGCCATCTCTACCGCCATGCCTGCCAGCCGGAATTCGCGGCCCGCTATCGCTGGCGCAAGGGGGCGGTGGGAATCTGGGACAATCGCTGCACGATGCATCTCCCCCTCAACGACTATCAGGGGCAGCGGCGGGAAATGCACCGGGCGACCGTGACGGGCGACCGGCCGGTCTGACGGGCGGGGCACATCGTCTCTTGCAGAGCAACAATCACAAGTTGCAGCCGCTTGTTCGGTCTGGCATTTTCTGCGCCCCGAACAATCGTTCAGTTCGCGAAACGCGCTGTTAACGATTCCTGTCTACACATGGTTGTCGAACGTCTTTCCAAGAGGCCCGGCTGCCATGTCTCTCTCGTCAATCAGCATATCCAGCAAGATCTTCGCGATCATCGCCCTCCTGACGGCGGCCTGCATCGCCCTGGTCGTCATCGCCCTGATCGAGGTCTCGGTGCTGAACCACACCATCCACGAGATGGACCGGAGCGCCCACGAAATCCAGCTCACCGGCCGCATGAGCGAGGAGGTGCTGAAACTCAACGGTGCCGACTATCGCCTGGCGGCCGACCCTTCCGGCCTGGACGACTTCAAGGCGGTTCTCGACCAGGCTGGCGCGGATTTCCGGCATGAGCTGCAGGAGGCGAAGTCCTATGCCAGCGGCGAGGAGATCGCGACCCTGGCGGAAGCGGAACGGGCCTTCCAGTCCTACATGGCGAGCCTGCAGGAGACGGCGGCGCTCGCCGACCGTCTGCGCGCCTCGATAACGAACTCTGCCGAGCGGGAGGAGATCCTGGCCGCGGTAAATGCCAGCGCGGCAAAGGCGGAGGCCCTGCGGCAGGCCCTGGACCGTCTGGGCGACCAGGCGACGGCCACGGCCGACCGGCGCACCCTGGAGGCGGAGGAGACGGTGGCGGAAAGCCGCCGCGTCCTGATCCTGGTCTCCGCCGTCGGCATTCTTGCCGGGCTGATGCTCGGCATGCTGATCTCGCGCCAGGGGATCACCCGCCCGCTGGCGGCGATCATCGGCTGCCTGAAGCGGCTTGCCGATGGCGACATGGAGGTTGCCGTTCCCGGGACCGAACGCCGGGACGAGATCGGCAAGGTCGCGGGCGCGGCCGAGCTGTTCAAGTCGAGCCTGCTGCGGACCCGGCAGATGGAGGAGGAGGCGCGCACCCAGGAGGAGGCCCAGCGGGCCGCCCAGCGCGAGCGCACCCTGGAGATGGCGGCCCGCTTCGAGAGCCGGGTCGGCGGCGTGATCGATGCCGTCTCAGCCGCCGCGGTGGAGCTGCAGGCCACGGCGCAGCAGCTTGCCGCCTCGGTCGAGGAGGCGAATGCGCAGAGCGGCGCCGTGTCGGCCGCCGCGGAGGAGGCCAGCACCAACGTGCAGACCGTCGCATCGGCCGCCGAGGAACTGAGCGCGGCGATCGTGGAGGTCTCGCAGCAGGTGGCGGCGGCCGCCGGCAAGGCACGCTCCGCCGCCGACGGCGCCAACGACGCCCTGCAGCATATCGACCAGCTGGCTACGGCGATCGACCAGGTCGGGCAGATACTGCAGGGGGTGAACGACGTGGCCGAGCAGACCAACCTTCTGGCCCTGAACGCGACCATCGAGGCGGCGCGCGCCGGCGAGGCCGGCAAGGGCTTTGCCGTCGTCGCCTCCGAGGTGAAGCAGCTTGCCGACCAGACCCGCCGGATGACCGACAGCGTGCGCGACCAGATCGAGGGTGTCCGGAGCGCCTCCGGCCGCAGCGTCGAGGCGACCCGCCTGATCATCGCCCAGGTCGGCGATATCGACGGGGTGGCCGCCACCATGGCCGCCTCGGTGGAGGAGCAGAGCGCGGCCACGTCCGAGATCAGCCGCAATGCGCAGCAGGCCGCCACCGGCACCGACGAGGTGTCGCGCAACATCACCGGCGTGCACGAGGCGGCCTCCCAGGTCGCCAGCGCCTGCGACAATGTCCGCGGCGCGGCCGACGAACTGGCGGAGAATTCCTCCCGCCTGAAGAAGGAGATGGACCTCCTGCTGACGGAGGTGCGCGCCGCCTGACACCCGGCTCCCGCGCCGGCGGGCCGGGTCAGGTCCTGCTCTCGCCGCGCTGCTCGCCCTCGGGGCCGACCAGGGACCAGTGGCCGCCGAACGCCTCCAGAGCGGCCGGCGGCGCATCGCCACCCGCGTCCGCCGCCCGGTAGTAGAGCGGCCAGCCGTTATAGGTCAGCTGCACCAGACCGTCGGCGCGACGCATGACGGCCAGCAGATCGGGCCGTGGCGCCTTCGGCATCGTCCCGTCTGCCGGCACCGCGACCGGCACCCAGTGCTGTGTGCAAAGGTCGTGGCAGCGGCTTTCCGTGGCGCCTTCGCGCGTCTCCTGCCTGTCGCGTGAGAACAGGTACAGGGCCCGACCCTCGCCATCCACCAGATAGGGGCCGCTGCCACCGCTCTGGCGGAGTTCCAGGATCAGCCCTGGCGCCGCGGAGGCCGCCGGGCCTGCCGGTCCGCCGTCACCCTGCGCCGCCCGGATGTCCGCTGCCGGCTGGGCCAGGCCCCAGAGCATCGCGGTCGCAAATCCGGCAGCCAGATACAGCCTCGTCATCGTCGCTCTCCTAGCGTCCTACCGGGTCCCGCCCGGAGAATGCAAACCCGCGGGCCTCGCTTGCCGTTCCGGAGAGGGCCGGCGCTCCGGCAGAGGCCAGGGACCGATGACGGCACCGGCCCGCAGCGCCCACCAGATCACGAGCGGCTGAAAGGCCAGGCGCAGCCAGTAGTACCAGGCGGCCTGCGGCAGCCCGTCGACCGCCAGGCCATTGACGGCATTGGCGACGTTGGCGGGAAAGACGCAGACGAAATAGACCGCCAGCAGGATGGCCGCCGCACGCCGCGTGGCCGGCAGGAGGAGGCCGATCGCGCCCGCGATCTCGCAAAGCCCGGTGGCCGCCACCACGGCGGCCGGCCAGGGTACAAAGGCCTCGATCATCGGCAGGTACCGGCCGGGGCTGACCAGATGGTCGATGCCCGCCAGCAGCAGCGCGATGGCCAGGGCCGGCCGCATCCGCGCCGGCCAGGTGCGCAGGCCCGGCACCCCGATGCGCGACAATCCCCATGCGGCGAGCGCGATGCCGCCGAGCAGCGCAAAGAACATCATGGCCGCCTCCTCCGCTTGATGTTAGCGTTGCTTACATCTGCTCCTGAATGTAAGAAACGTCAACATGACGAAGCGCTATCATCACGGCGACCTGCGGCATGCCCTGGTCGCGGCCGCCATCGGGCTGCTGGACCAGCGGCCGGCGGCGGTGGTCGGCCTGCGCGAGGTGGCGCGCGCGGTCGGTGTCTCCAGCGCCGCGCCCTATCGCCATTTCCGAAGCCGCGAGGACCTGATGACCGCGGTCGCGGCAGAGGGCTTCGCCGCCCTGGCGGACCGGCTGCGGGCGATCGCCACCGGCGGGGCGGCCGCAGGATCGACGGCACAGCCGACAGCCCATCTGACAGCCCTGGGACGGGCCTATGTCGCGTTCGCGCTGGAGAACCGCAATCTGGCCGACCTGATGTTCCGGCAGCCCGGCCCGCACCCGGGTGCACCCGCCCTTGCGACCGCCGCGGAGGCGGCGTTCGCGCCGCTGCGCGCGGCCGTGACCGCGCTTTGCGGCCGGCCGGCCCGCGACGAGACAGTCGGGGCCTGGGCGCTGGTGCACGGCCTGTCGATGCTGGCCGCGGATGCGCGGCTGAGCGGCGATCTGCGCGAACCGGCACGGCTGGCGCAGATGGTCGACAGGGTCGTCGCCGCCTATGCGCGGGGCATTGCCGTCATGCCGGAAGCGGGCGGCGAAGACGCGGTGACCTGAGAATCGCCTATTCCGCCGCCTGCTTCTGGGTCATCTGCTTCGAGGCCGCGTCGCGGTCGGTATCGCCGATCCGCTTGCCGAAATTGCCCTTCGCCCGGTTGCCCAGCCAATGGCCGTAGGGCGGCTGCCAGTCCAGGAAGTCCGGGTCGGCGCCCAGCTTCTGCGCCGCGTGATGCGCCCAGTAGGGGTCGTAGAGCAGCTCCCGCGCCAGGGCGACGAGGTCGGCACAGCCGGCCCGCAGCACCGTCTCCGCCTGGCCGGGGTCGACGATCAGGCCGACCGCCTGGGTGGCGATTTCCGCCTCGCGGCGCACCTGGGCGGCGAAGCCGACCTGATAGCCCGGCGTCGGGCGCGGCATCGTGTTCTTCCCGTAGCCGGCAATGCCGCCGGAGGAGCAGTCGACAACGTCGACACCGAGGGACTTCAGCTCGCGCGCCAGGGCGACCGTATCCTCGATCTCCCAGCCGCCCTCCTTCCCGTCGCTGGAGGAGATCCGGTAGAACAGCGGCTTGCCCTCCGGCCAGGCGCCGCGCACCGCCTCCGTCAATTCCAGCGCGAAGCGCATCCGGTTCTCCCGGCTGCCGCCATAGGCGTCCTGGCGCTGGTTGGTGATCGGCGACAGGAAGGAATGGGTCAGGTAGCCGTGCGCGGAGTGGATCTCCAGCATGTCGTAGCCGGCGGCCTCGGCACGGCGGGCGGCGGCGGCCCAGCACTCGATCAGCTCCACGATCTCCGCCGGCGACAGTTCGTGCGGCACCAGCCAGCCATCGGCGAACGGGATCGGCGAGGGCGCGACGATGTCCCAGGGTATCTCGCCCTTGGCGAACTCGGTCTCGGTCAGCGCGGCATCGCCCTCCCAGGGGCGCTGGATGCTGGCCTTGCGTCCGGCATGGGCCAGCTGGACGCCGATCGCGGCACCGCCCAGCGCCTTCGCCGTCTGCACCACCCGGGCATGCGGCGCGATATGGTCGTCCGACCACAGGCCGCTGTCGCCATAGGTGATGCGGCCGCGCTTCTCCACCGCCGTCGCTTCGACGATGATCAGGCCGCAGCCGCCCATGGAGAACTGGCCCAGATGCACCAGGTGCCAGTCGTTCAGCATGCCCTCCACGGCGCTGTACTGGCACATCGGCGCGACCACGACCCGGTTCTTCAGGGTCAGGTCGCGGATCTGCATCGGCGTGAACAGCATCGGCGGCATGGGGGCTCCTCCTTCCGGTTCGGACAGATCCTGTCCATGCGGGCAAGTCTTCCGGGCGGCCCCCGGCCGGTCAATCGGCCCTGCGCCCCCGGCCGCTAAGTTGTGCGGCTGGCGCCTATCCGGACTTGTCCGCGCGCAGCCACAGCGCGGTCTCGGTGACCACGCCGTCGATCCGGTCGTCCAGCAGCGCCCGCACGCATTGCGCCGGGCTGTCGATGATCGGTTCCTCATGCGCGTTGAAGCTGGTGTTGACCAGCGCCTTCACGCCGGTCGCCGCGCCATAGCCATCGACGATGTCGTGATACAGCGGATTGTCGTCGCGGTGGATCAGCTGCGGCCGGGCGGTGCCGTCGACATGGACCACCGCCGGGATGCGGCTCCGCCAGTCCGGCTTCACGGCGCAGGTGATGGTCATGAAGCGCGCGGCATAGCGGGACTGCGGCGGCAGGTCGAACAGGTGATCGGCATCCGACGCCTTCGCCACCGGGGCGAAGGGCATGAATTCGGACCGGCCCAGCCGGTCGTTCAGGCTGTCGTTGATCTCCGCCCTGCCGGGTGCGGCCAGGATCGATCGCGCGCCCAGCGCCCTGGGCCCGTGCTCCATGCCGCGGGTGTAGATCGCGATGGCGCGGCCGGTCTGCAGGGCGGCGACGGTCGGTGCCACCGGCCCGCCCTCCTGGCGCACGACCCCGGGTGCGGCTGACAGCGCGGTATCGATGGCGGCGCCGTAGTCGCGGCCGAGATAGAGATGCTGCAGCCGCTGGCGCTGCGTCAGCCAGTGCGCCAGCCCGTCGCGTTCCAGCAGGTAGATCAGCACGCCGCCCGCGGCCAGGCCCTGGTCGGACATCGCCGGATAGACGAAGACCTCGTCGACCGGCAGTTCCTCCGCCAGCCGCTGGTTCAGCCGGACATTGGCGAAGACGCCGCCGGACAGGCCCAGCCGGCGGGAGCCGGAGACCCGCAGCAGCCGGCCCACCGCTTCCAGGATGTATTCCTCCAGCAGCGCCTGGGCGGAGGCGGCGACATCCTCCCGCTTCTGCCCCTGTGCCCAGTCCAGGACGAACTGCCGCAGGGCCGGATAGTCGGGGAAATCGGACTGGATGCGGCCCTCGCCGTCGACCCGGAAATGCGCCGCCAGCCGGTCCTTCAGCACCGGTTCGCCCAGCGCGGCGAGGCCGGTCAGCTTGCCCTCGTGGCGGTTGATGCGAAAGCCCAGCGCCTGGGTGGCGAAGCCGTAGACCAGGCCCAGGCTGTCGACGTTCGGCGGCAGCAGCAGCCCCTCGTCGCCGCCATAGAGGGTGGCGAGCTCGCCGTCGCGCAGGATGCGGTGGCTGTACTGCACATTGTCGCCGCCGCCATCCGCCGTGTAGAGCAGCGCGTCGTCCCAGTCGGTGTGGAACAGGGTCGCCATCGCATGGCTGCGATGGTGATTGTAGAAGGCCAGGTCGGCATCCGGCCGGAAGCCGTAATCGGCCAGGAAGCGGTCGCGGTCGAACATGGACAGGCTGTCGAGGCAGGCATAGCGCCGCGCCTCCCGCTCCATGCTCTTGTGCTTCTCCCGCCCCAGCAGGCGGCGCACCGCCTGTTCCGCCGCCCGCCCGCCGCGCAGATGGGTGAAGTAGCGCGACAGGAAGGCGCCGCGGCCCAGCACCACGGCGTCCACGTCCTGCAGGCCGACGCCGGCGATCGCCAGGCATTCGGCGATCGCCTCCACCGGCATGCGGCCGCCGTCGGTCTTGCGCCGGGTCATCCGCTCCTGCGCCACGGCAGCGAGGATGCGGTACTCGTCGGCCAGGACCGCGCCGGCATCGTGGTTGCCGGAATGGATGCCCAGGATCAGCATGGTGCTACGGCCAGCGGGGATACAGGCCTCATCCGCGCAGGGTGCCGCCGGTCGCCTTCGCCACCGCCGCGACCACCTTCTCCGACACGGCGGCGATCTCCGCCTCGGTCAGGGTGGCGGATTGCGGCTGCAGGCGGACCTCGATGGCGAGCGACTTCTGCCCCTCCGGGATCCCCTTGCCGGCATAGAGGTCGAACAGGCTGACCTGGTCGATCAGCACCTTGTCGGCACCGGCGGCCGCCCGCACCAGGTCCTGCGCGGCGACATCCTCGGCCACCAGGAAGGCGAAGTCGCGATGCACCGCCTGCAGGTCGGAGGCCTGCAGCGGGCCGCGGCTCTTCGTCTTGGCGCCCTTCGGCGCCGGCACCCGTTCCAGATAGACGGTGAAGCCGACCGCCGGGCCCGGCAGGTCCAGCGCCTGCAGGATCCGGGGATGGATCTCGCCGAACTCCGCCAGCACCAGCTTCGGCCCCAGGCGGAGGGTGCCGGAGCGGCCCGGGTGGAACCAGTCCGGCGCCTCGGTCCAGACCTGCAGGCTGGCGGCCGGCGCACCGGCCGCCTCCAGCGCGGCGATGGCATCGGCCTTGGCGGCGAAGACGTCCGGTGCCGGTGCCCGGCCCTGCCAGTGGCGCGGGCCGCCGGCACCGTGGCGCAGGCCGGACGCGACGATGGTCTGGCCGTCCACCGCGTCGCTGAAATATTGCGGCGCCACCTCCATCAGCATGGTGTCGGCATGGCCGCGATCGGCGTTGCGCTGTGCCGCCGCCAGCAGGCTGGGCAGCAGGCTGGGCCGCATCGTGTCCAGGCTGGGGCTCATCGGGTTGGCCAGCACCATCTCGTCCTGGCCGCCGCCGAACAGCATGGCGTGGTCGCGCGCGATGAAGGAGAAGCCGACCGTGTCGCAATAGCCGCGGCCCGCCAGGGCGCGGCGCACGTCGCGGCGGCGGCGCTGCGCCAGGGTCAGCGACGGCACCGGCACCGCGGATGCGGGCGGCAGGCTGACGGCGGGGATGCGGTCGTAGCCGTGCAGCCGCAGCACCTCCTCGATCAGGTCGTTTTCGCCGCCGATATCGGGGCGCCAGCTGGGCACCGAGACCTGCAGTCCGCCGGCTTCCTGGCGCACCTCGAAGCCCAGCCGCTCCAGGTAGCGCACGGCGTCGGCCTCCGGCAGGTCCAGCCCGCCGAAGGCATGCAGCCGGCCCGGCCGCAGGATGAAGCTGCGGCTGGTATCGGGGACCGCGCCGGAGACCACCAGTTCCGATGGCTCGCCGCCGCAGAGCTCCAGGATCAGGCGGGTCGCGGCTTCCATGCCCGGGATCGTGAATTCCGGGTCCAGGCCGCGCTCGAAGCGGTAGCGGGCGTCGGACAGGATGCCGAGCTGCCGGCCGCTGGCGGCCGTCCGCAGCGGGTCGAACAGGGCCGCCTCGACCAGCACGTTCACCGTGTCCGGGGTGCAGCCCGAGCTCTCGCCACCCATGATGCCGCCCAGCGAGAGCACGCCGTCATCGTCGCCGATCACGCAGATCCCCGGCGGCAGGTCGTAGGTCCGCTCGTCAAGGGCCAGCAGGCTCTCGCCGCCCTCCGACAGGCCGACCCAGAGGTCGCCGGCGATGGTATCGGCGTCGAACACGTGCAGCGGCCGGCCGAGCGCAAAGGTCGCCCAGTTGGTGATGTCCACCAGGACGGAGATCGGCCGCAGGCCGATGGCGCGCAGCCGGTCCTGCAGCCAGGCGGGACTGTCGCCGTTCTTCACGCCGCGGATCAGGCGGCCGACGAACAGCGGGCAGGGCGCCGGCCCGTCCTCGCCATGCGGCCGCAGGTGGATGCCGATCGGGCTGGCGAAGGCGCCCGGCACCGGGCTGGTGTCCAGCGGTTTCAGGGTGCCGAGCCCGGCGGCCGCGAGGTCGCGGGCGATGCCGCGCACGCCGAGGCAGTCGCCGCGGTTCGGCGTCACCGCGATCTCGATCACCGGATCGTCCAGGCCCATCACTGCGGCAAAGGGCGCCCCGACCGGGGCGCCCGCCGGCAGTTCGATGATCCCCTCATGCTCGTCCGACAGGCCCATCTCGCGCATCGAGCAGAGCATGCCGTTGCTCTCCACGCCGCGGATCTTCGCCTTCTTCAGCAGCATGCCGGTGCCCGGCACCGTGGTGCCGGCAGCGGCGAAGACGCCCTTCATGCCGGCGCGGGCATTGGGGGCGCCGCAGATCACCTGGACCGGCTGGCCGTCGTTCACACCCGGCCCGGCCTGCACCATGCAGACCTGGAGCTTGTCGGCATCCGGGTGCGGCGCGGCGGAGACCACGTCGCCCACGATGAACGGCGCCAGGTCGGCACCGCGATCCTCGACCCCTTCGACCTCCAGGCCGATGGCGGTCAGCCGCGCCGTCACCTCGGCGAGCCCGGCCTCGGTATCCAGATGTTCTTTCAGCCACTTGAGGGTGAACTTCATCGCGACAGCCCTCCGGCAAGGGTGGGCCAGTCGGTGGGCACGAAGCCGTAATGCTGCAGCCAGCGCTGGTCGGACTCGAAGAAGGCGCGCAGGTCCGGGATGCCGTATTTCAGCATCGCCAGCCGGTCGATGCCGATCCCCCAGGCAAAGCCCTGCCATTCCTCGGGGTCCAGGCCGCCATATTCCAGCACCTTCGGATGCACCATGCCGCAGCCCAGGATCTCCAGCCAGTCGTCGCCCTCGCCGATCTTCAGCTCGGCACCGTTGCGACGGCAGCCGATATCGACCTCGGCGCTGGGTTCGGTGAAGGGGAAGTAGGACGGGCGGAAGCGCATCTTCACCTCGTCCAGCTCGAAGAAGGCCTTGCAGAAATCCTCCAGCGCGCCCTTCAGATGGCCCATATGGATATGCCGGTCGATCACCAGCCCCTCGCACTGGTGGAACATCGGCGTGTGGGTCTGGTCGCTGTCGCAGCGATAGGTGCGGCCCGGCACGACGATGCGGTGCGGCGGCTTCTCCGACAGCATGGTGCGCACCTGCACCGGCGAGGTATGGGTGCGCAGCAGCTTCCGGCTGCCGTCCGCCTTCTCGTTGAAATAGAAGGTGTCGTGCATCTGCCGGGCGGGATGCTCCGGCGGGATGTTCAGGGCGGTGAAGTTGTAGAAGTCCTCTTCTATGTCGGGGCCTTCCACGATGTTGAAGCCCATGCCGGCGAAGATCTCGCCGATCTCGTCGATCACCTGGCTGACCGGATGGATGCTGCCCCTGGGCTCCGGCCGCACCGGCAGGGTGACGTCCACCCGCTCCGACGCCAGGCGCGCCGCCAGCGCAGCTTCGGCCAGATCGGCCCGGCGCATGTGCAGCGCCTCGGTCAGGCGGTCCTTCAGCAGGTTCAGTTCCTGCGCACGCTCCTTCCGAAGCTCGGGCGGCATCGCACCCAGCTCCTTCATCAGGAGGGTCAGCCGGCCCTTCTTGCCCAGCGCGCCGATCCGCGCCGCTTCCAGCGCCGCCTCGTCCTGCGCGGCCTCGACCGCCGCCATCAGGTCGGCCGAGAGCGCCGCAATATCGTCGCCGCCAGCCGCCGTGTCGCTTCCGCTCACCGTGTCATCCTCGCTGTCGCCTGCCGCCACCTTTTAGGGGGCGGGCTTGCGTTGCGCCAACAGAAACAGAAATGGCCGCCCCGCATCCTCCCGCAAGGGGAATCCGGGGCGGCCACGCATCGCGATGCGATGGGGAACAGACGCAGGCGCATGCCCGCGACTGCACGATTCTGGGAGGCAGCCGGCCGACCCCGAAGGTCGGCCCCGGCAGCTTGCCTGGACCGGATCGGTCCCGGACCCTACGCGACCTGAGAGGCCGGCGCGGGCTGGGCGTCGAGCGCGGTCTGGGCTTCCTGCGCCAGGGCCTTGAAGGCCTCCGGCTCACGCACGGCGAGATCGGCCAGGATCTTGCGGTCGACCTCGACGCCGGAGAGCCGGAGACCGCTCATAAATCGGGAATAGGTCAGGCCGTGTTCGCGGGCGGCGGCATTGATGCGCTGGATCCACAGCGCGCGGAAATTCCGCTTCTTCGTCCGCCGGTCGCGATAGGCGTATTGCAGCCCCTTCTCGACCTTCTCGATGGCGGTGCGGAAGGTACGGGAACCGGATCCCCGATAGCCCTTGGCCATCTTGAGGATCTTCTTGTGGCGGCGATGCGTGGTGACGCCGCGCTTCACGCGAGACATTGCGTCTTCTCCTGAACGATCGAAAGGCGGGACGGGACAGCCGGCCTCCTGCGGCGCAGGCAGGCCGCGGTCGTGGTCCCGGAGTTATCCGTTGGGCAGCAGGTGCCGTTTCACCCGGGGCTCGTCGGCCTCGGACATGATCTTGGTGCCGCGCAGGTCGCGGACCTGCTTCGGCGTGCGCTTGATCATGCAGTGACGCTTGCCGCTCTGCGTGTGCCGGACGCGTCCCTTCGACGTCAGGCCGAAGCGCTTCTTCGCGCTCGAATGGGTCTTCAGCTTGGGCATTTTGCTCTCTTCGACTGTCGGCGACCGTGTTGCTGCCGCCGGGGCGGCACACGGTTCGGTCGCGCTATGGGCTTTGCGGGCCGCCTCGGCATGCCCTGGCATCCTCCGGGAGACGTTCTCCACGGGAATGCCACGCCGGACCACCCATCCATCTGCTGCCTGCCGGGCCCCCGGCCGATATCCGGCCGGGCGTCACGGGCGCGCAGGGCCGCGAGATATAGCGACAGCGCGACCGGGATGCAAGCGGCAGCTTGGGACGGATCGGGACCTGGGCCCCTATCCGTAGAACAGCGACGGCAGCCAGAGCGACAGGCCGGGGATCAGGATGATGATCGCCAGGCGCACGATGTCGGCGCACCAGAACGGGGTGACGCCGCGGAAGATCGTGCCGGTGCCGACCTCCGGCAGGACGGAGCGCAGGACGAAGACGTTCAGCCCCACCGGCGGCGTGATCAGGCTGATCTCGGTCACCACCACCACCATGATGCCGAACCAGACCAGGTCGTAGCCCAGCCCGTCGACCAGGGGATAGAAGACCGGCACCGTCAGCAGGATCATCGACAGGCTCTCCAGCACGCAGCCGAGCACCAGATAGACGACCACCAGGAAGAAGATGACGAAGATCGGCGCCATCTCCAGCGACAGGGCGAAGGAGGTGAGTTCCTGCGCCATGCCGGTCATGTTGATGAAGTTGGCGAAGATCAGCGCGCCGATCAGGATCACGAACAGCATCGCGGTCGTCGCCGCGCTTTCGTAGAGCACGTCGAGGAAGCTGCGCCAGGTCAAGGAGCGGCGCAGGAGTGCCAGGACCAGGGCGCCGAAGGCACCGACCGCGGCCGATTCCGTCGGTGTCGCATAGCCGGTGTAGATCGCCCCCAGCACCACCAGGAACAGCACCAGCACGCCCCAGACGCCGAGCAGGGCGCGCGCCCGCTCGCCCCACGGCGTCTTTTCGCCGGGCGGGCCGGCCGCCGGGTTGCGCCAGGTGGTGAAGCGCACCGCCGCCATGTACAGCAGCACGCCCAGGATGCCGGGCAGGATGCCGGCGGCGAACAGGGAGGCGATGTCCTGTTCGGTCAGGATGCCGTAGATCACCAGGATCACGCTGGGTGGGATCAGGATGCCCAGCGTGCCGCCGGCGGCGATGGAGCCGGCCGCGAGCGAGGGGTCGTAGCCGTATTTCTTCATCTCCGGCATGGCCACCTTCGACATCGTCGCCGCGGTGGCCAGGCTGGAACCGCAGATGGCGCTGAAGCCGCCGCAGGCGACCACGGTCGACATCGCCAGCCCGCCGCTGCGATGACCGAGGAAGGAATAGGCCGCGCGATAGAGTTCCTGCGACATGCCGGAGCGGCTGACCAGGTTCCCCATCAGGATGAACATCGGCACGATGGAGAGGTTGTACTCGCTGCCGGTCTCGTAGGTGACGGCACGCACCATGGCGAGGGCCGCGCCGTAATTGTCGAGGAGGAAGGCGAAGCCGAAGAAGCCGACCAGGCCCATGGCAAAGGCGATGGGCACGCGCAGGAAGATCAGCGCGAGCATCACGGCGAAGGCGATGAGGGCGGTTACCATGGCCGGTCAGGTCCCGCCGCTGCCCATCCGTGCGGCCTGCTCCGCCGAGGCGCCGGTCGCTGCCAGGATGGCATTCACGAAAGAGATGAGGGCGGCAATCCCGGACAGGACCGCCATCGCGTAGGTGACCGGTCCCAGGGAGATCTCCAGCACCGAGGTGGTGTCGCCATAGCCGACCTGTTCCGCCGCCTTAACCCAGAGCTGCCAGCACAGCACCGCCAGCGCGATCGTGACCACCAGGTCGATGACGAGGTCGCCGGCGCGGCGCACCGCGCGACTGAGGAAGGGCTCGATCAGCTCGACCTGGACATGGCCGCGGCGCGCGGTGATCAGCGGCAGGCCGGCGAAGATGACCAGGGTCAGGCTCAGCTCCGTCAGTTCGAAGGCGGAGCCGATCGGCGAGGAAAACACCTTGCGCATGAAGGTGTCCACGACGGTCAGCGCCATCATGAAGAACAGAAGAAGGGAGGCGATATACTGCAGGAGCCGCCCGGACCAGATGGCCGGGCGGCTCCAACCTTTGGCATTCACAGCCGAACGTTCCGTGGATGTGCCTGTGTTGCGGCGATCACATGCCGCTCTCGTGCAGCTTCTTCGCCTCGGCCTGCATCTCCGACACGATCTTCATGCCGTCCAGGCCGTACTTCGCCTTCACCTCGTCCGCCCAGGCCTTCTGCAGCGGGTCGACCTTGCCCCGGATCTCACCGACGAAGGCGTCGTTGGCGGTGGTGACCTTGATGCCCTTCTCGTCCATCAGCGCCCAGCTGGCCTTGTCCGCCTTGTTCCAGGCCTCGCCCGCCAGCCGCGCCAGGGCCTCGCCCGAGACGCTCATGATCGCGTCCTGGTCTTCCTTCGGCAGGCCGTCGAACTTGGCCTGGTTCATGATCATCACGAAGGAGGTGTTGTACAGGCCGCCCGGCACCTTGGTGGCGAACTTGATCATGTCCTGCAGGTTGAAGCTCTTCACGCTCTCCGGCGGGAAGAAGACACCCTCGACCACGCCGTTCTTCAGCAACTCAAAGCTCTCCGGCGCCGGCTTCAGGAGGGAAGTCACGCCCATCGCCTTGGTGATGTCGTTCACCACGCCGCCGCCGACCCGGATCTTCAGGCCGTCGAAATCGGACAGGTCGTCGATCTCCCGGGTGGTGTTGAACATGGTGCCCGGGCCGTGGGTGAAGACGGACAGGACCTTCACGCCGTCATGCTCGCCGGCATCGGCCATGTATTTCTCGAACATCCGCTGATAGGCGATCGAGGTGGCGACCGCGTCATTGCCGAAGAACGGGAATTCCGCCGACTTGGTCAGCAGGAAGCGGCCGGGCGTGTAGCCGTGCACCACGAACGAGACGTCCATCACGCCGTTCTTCACCGCGTCGAAGGTCTGCGGAGGCTTCACCGGCGCCTTCGGCAGGACGTTCGCCTTCACACGGCCGTCGGTCGCCTTCTCCACCGCCTCGCCCCAGGGTACCAGCAGGTCCGCGGTCAGCGGATGGCTGGGCGGCACCCAGGACGACAGGGTCAGGGTCTCCGCCGCCTTCGCCGGGCCCGACAGGCCGAGCGCGAGCGCGGCAGGCAGCGCCACCGCCATGCCCGCCAGGACCGTGCGGCGGCCGATGCCGCGGAACGTCGCAAAACTCGTCATGATCTCTTGCCTCCCTCTAGGCCGGGCAGGTCGCCGCCTGCCCACGCAATGGTTTCCTGCATCTGGACCGCCCGCACGAGGCGGACCGCCATGGGCGCCAGCATGGTCGTTGTCATGCGCGGCGCCGGCGGTACCGGCGGACGGCTCCCCGGTCTTCGGCCGGGCTCCGGAAGCCGGGATGTTGCGCACTTTGCCTGCGCGGGGCAAGAGGGAACCCTTCCGCAGGCGCGAAGAGCGCGGCGCGGCAGGCGCAACGGGAAGGCAGGGAGAGAGGCGGCTGCGGCATCGCCTTGCAGCCGCCGGGACTGCTGCGGTCGGCCATGGCGGGGCATCGCGGACAGCCAGGGTTCCGCGATGAACGAGATCCGCCAAGAACGGGTGGCCGCCATGAAAGGGGGGCCGGTGGCACCGGGCCCCATGGAGCCACGATCGGTGCGACCGCAGTCCGCGCAGCCGCAATGTCCGCGCATCCGCAATCCGATCCGGCGGGGCGCCCCGCCCGGATCGGTCTACCCGGTCTTGGCCGCGCCGAAGCGGTTACTTCGGCGCGATCACCATGGTCATCTGGCGCCCTTCCATCTTCGGCGTCTGCTCGACCTTCACCCGGTCGGTCAGATCCTGCTGCACCCGGTCGAGGACGCGGCGGCCCAGATCCTGGTGCGCCATCTCGCGACCGCGGAAGCGCAATGTGACCTTGACCTTGTCGCCTTCGCCGAGGAACCGGTTCATCGACCGCATCTTCACGTCATAGTCGTGCTGGTCGATGTTGGGGCGCATCTTGATCTCCTTGACCTCGATGACCTTCTGCTTCTTGCGGGCCTCGGACGCCTTCTTCTGCGCCTCGTACTTGTACTTGCCGTAGTCGAGGAGCTTGCAGACCGGCGGGTCGGCGTTGGGGGAGATCTCCACCAGGTCCAGGCCGACCTGCATTGCGGTTTCCAGCGCAGCGTCGGTGGGCACAACACCGTGGTTGTTGCCTTCGTGATCGATCAGGCGAACCTTGGAGGAGGTAATGCGGTCGTTGACCCGGGGACCGTCGAATGACGGAGGTTGGGCGATCGGGGGACGGGCTATGTCATCAATCCTTCTGCTGCGGCGTGCGGAAGGTGTCGTGCGCCACAGTCAGAACCAGGAAACCGATGACCATGCGCCGAAACCTCCGTGCCGTTAACATACAAATCCGCGCCATCTGCAGGTGGTGTGTGCAACCGACTGGCTGCACCCCGAATACGGGCATGCCACGCCGCAGCTTGCGGATCTCCTGAATGTAACTCCGTTCCGGATCTGTGCAAGAGCGGCCGGCCGGGGCCCAGCGGCCGCCGGCAGCGCCCACAGGCGCGATCCGTACGGGGCCGGGTCCGCGGATTTGCTGGCATGTCCTGCCAGGATAGCGACCTCCGGTTACCGCTTGATGGCATCCAGGCCCATGCCGACCTCCGCCACTTCGAGTGACGAAAGCGCGGGTCGGCCGAGCACCGTGACCTTTCGGCCACGCGGCGCGCAGAGCGACGGGTCGGATTCGGCCGAGAACAGCACCACACTGGGGCAGCCGGCGGCGGCGATCAGATGCATCGGCCCGGTATCGTTGCCGACGGCGCCCCGCGCCGCCTGGGCCAGGCCGACAATGTCGCCCAGGTCGGTCTGGCCCGACAGGTCGAGGGCCGCCGGGCAGTCCGCGCAGATTTCGTGCGCCAGCTTCTGCTCCGCCACGCTGCCCAGCACCACCGGCCGCAGGCCGTCGGCGGCGAGCAGCCGCGCCAGCTTGGCATAGGATGCGGCGGGCCAGCGCTTGCCCGGCCGGTGGGCGGCGCCGCCCGGCACCAGCAGCACCGCATCCGGCCCGACGGCGAAATGGCGGATGTCGTGACGCAGCGGCCGCAGGTCCGGCGGCGGGACATGCGGGATGCCGGCCAGTTCCAGCTGCTCCGCCTGGCGGTCCAGGGTGTGCATGGAATCGCGGTCGGGATTGGCATGCGGGTGCGAGCAGCCGGCGGCGATCCCTGACCATTCCGGCCGCCCGCCGGGCGGCCAGAGCCGGAAATAGAAACCCGACCGGTCCGAGGTCTGCAGGTCGTAGACCCGGCGGAAGCCGGCCGCCAGCAGCCGGTTGCGCAGCGCCGCGATGCGGCCGAACTGCCACCATCTGGGCCGCCGGTCGAGCCAGATCTCATCGAAGATGTCGAGGTCCCGCGCCAGGCCCTCGAACGGCGCGGTGGTCAGCAGGGTCAGATGGGCATCCAGGTGATGCGCCCGGATCGCCTGGAACGGCCCGATCGCCTGGACCATGTCGCCCAGCGCGCCCAGCTTGATGACCAGGATGCGCTCGCTCATGCGCCCCGCTCGTCCCGGCCTCGCTCATTCCGGCGCCGCCGGTCATGGAGTTCGAGCACCTGGCGGTAGACCTGCAGGGTGGCGCCGGTCATGGACTCCAGGCTGCAGCGCTCCGCGACCCGCGACCGGGCGATCTCCGCGAGCCGGGCCAGGTGCCCGGCATCGAGCGCCAGGACCCGCTCGATCCCGGCAGCCAGGGCGGCCGGATCGTTCGGCGGCACCAGCCAGCCGGTGACCCCGTCGACCAGGTTCTCCGGCGTGGCGCCCAGCGACGTCGCCACCACCGGCCGGCCCATGGCCTGCGCCTCGGCCGTCACCCGGCCGAACGCCTCCGGCTCGGTGGAGGCGGAGACGACGACATCCGCCAGCAGGTAGGCCGCCGCCATGTCGTCGCAGCGGCCGGGCAGCAGGACCCGCTCGCCCAGCCCGGCCTGACGCACCGCCTCCTGCAGCTGCTGGCGGTAGGATTCGCGGCCCCGATCGTCCCCGGCCAGCACGCAGACCGCGCCCCTGTCGCGCAGCCGCGCCATCGCCTGCACCATCACCATCTGCCCTTTCCAGCCGGTCAGCCGGCCGGGGAGCAGGATCACCGGCACGCCTTCCGGCAGGCCCCAGTCCCGCGCCAGCGCCTCCTGGCGCACCCGGGCGACGGTCTGCGGGTCGTAGCGGTGCATGTCGATGCCGCGCGGGATCACGGTCATCGGCACCGGCGGGCGGCCGTAGACCGCCTCGATATGGCGGGCGGTGAAGGCGGAATTGGCGATCACATGGTCGGACCTCAGCATGACCGCGTTGTAGCGCCGCTTCAGGGCCGTGCGGGCGCCATAGGTGCCGTGGAAGGTCGTCACCAGCGGCAGGCCGGTCCGGCGGGCCGCGACCAGGGCGCTCCAGGCCGGGGCGCGGCTGCGCGCATGCAGAATCGAGATCCCCTCCGCCGCCGCGATCCGCGCCAGCCGGCGGCCGTTCAGCCAGATGCCCAGGGGATTCTTTCCCTCCAGCGGCAGGGTCAGGTGGCGGCTGCCGCCGGCCTCCAGGTCGCCCACCAGGCGGCCGCCGGCAGAGGCGACAAGGCTGCGCCAGCCGGCGGCGACCAGGGCCGCCGCCACGTCCACGGTGCCGGTCTCGACACCACCGGAATGCAAGGCCGGCAGGACCTGGAGTACGCCGGGCGGCGATCGGCCGGCAGCGTCCGGCACCGCTCCGGTCATGGCTGACCGGACAGAGTTGCCCTGACACCCCGGTCGGCGGCAGGCTGCGGGGCGGCCGCGGCCCTGTGCCGAGGCACCGGCGGACGCCGCACGACCGACTGATTGGGACGACAGGATTTCTTCATGGCAGAGACGGATGCACCGGCCTTTCTGGAAAGGCCCGACGGGACCGCCATCGCCTATCACAGGGCCGTGCCGGCGTCACCCGCGCCCGGGCCGGGCGTGATCTTCTGCGGCGGCTTCAAGTCCGATATGACCGGCACCAAGGCGACCGCCCTGGACGCGCATTGCCGCGCCGCCAACCGGCCGTTCCTGCGCTTCGACTATTTCGGCCACGGCCGGTCCGGCGGCGCCTTCGCGGACGGCACCATCGGCCGCTGGGCAGAGGATGCCGTCGCCGTGCTGGACGCGCTGACCGCCGGGCCGCAGGTGATCGTCGGCTCGTCGATGGGCGGCTGGATCATGCTGCTGGCGGCCCTGGCACGGCCGCAGCGGGTGGCCGGCCTGGTCGGCATCGCCCCGGCACCCGACTTCACCCAGCGGCTGATGTGGGAGCGCTTCTCCGACGCGCAGCGGGCGGCCCTGCGGCGCGAGGGAGAGTTGCGGGAACCATCCGAGTATGACGAGGAGCCCTATATCATCACCGCCCGCCTGATCGAGGAGGGGCGCCGCCACCTGCTGCTCGACGACGGCATCGGCCTGCACTGCCCGGTGCGCATCCTGCAGGGCATGCAGGATCCCGACGTGCCATGGCGCCATGCACTGCAACTGGTCGCCGCGCTGGCGACGGCGGATGTCCGCCTGACCCTGGTGAAGGACGGCGATCACCGGCTGTCGAAGCCGGAGGAGATCGCCCTGATGCTGGATACGGTCGAAGGTCTCTGCCGCCATACCGCGCCGGTCTAGCCGCCGCCCGCCTCAGTCGGCCGCCTCGCCCCGCTCTGCCGCCAGCACCGCGGCGAGCCCCTCGCGATAGGTGGGATAGGCCAGTTCCGGCAGCAGTTCCTGCTTGAGCCGGTCGTTGCGGACCCGGCGGTTGTCGGCCCAGAAGCTGCGCGCCATCGGGCTCATCTCCGCCGCCGCCGCCGCATAGTCCTGCAGCGGCGGGGGAGGCAGGCCCAGCAGACGGGCCGCATGGGCGGTGACGGCGGCCGGCTCCACCGGTTCGTCGTCGCAGAGATTGTAGATCCGCCCGGGCACCGGCCGCTCGATCGCGGCCTCCAGCGCGGCAGCGATATCGTCGACATGGATGCGGGAGAACATGTGCCCCGGCCGGTCGATGCGGCGGCCGCGACCCTGCCGCAGCGCATCGAAGCTGGAGCGGCCCGGACCGTAGATCCCGGCCAGGCGGAACACCTGCACCGGCAGGAAATGGTCGCTGCAGGCGGCGAGCCATTCCCCTTCCGCGGCCAGCCGGCGCTGGCTGCGGGCCTGGGTCGGCCGGCAGGGTGTCTCCTCGTCCACCCAGGCACCGCCGCTGTCGCCGTATACGCCGGTGGTGGAGAGATAGCCGAACCAGGCCGGCGCCTGGGCCAGGATCTGCGGCAGGCAGGCGGCGTGGACCGGATCGCCCTCCTCGCCCGGCGGGATGCTGTGCAGGATATGGGTGGCGCCCTGCAGCGCGCCCTCCGGCAGCGGCAGGCCGGGCCCGAAGGCATGGGCCTCGATCCCGGCTGCCGCCATCTCCTGCCGCTTCTCCGCCGACCGGCTGGTACCGGCGATGCGCCAGTCGCCCGCTTCCTGCAGCCGCCGCGCGAGCGCGGCGGCCGAGAAGCCGAAGCCGAAGCAGAACAGGCGGCGTGTCATGACGACTCCGGTACGCCGGCTCAGTCCTTGTCCCCGGCGTCGTCGGTGCCGGAACGGATGAACACCAGCGCCCGGACGGTGATCCGGTCCGACACGTTCATGCCGCCGCCGCCGGAGGAATCGGCGGCCTCCGCCATCATCATGCGCGGCGACGCCATCGCCTTCTCGCGCAGCATCACCGGTGCAACGGCGTCCGGCACGAAGTTGATCTGGCCGATGCTGAACTTCTGCTCCGGGAAGACCCGCTGCAGCTCCTTCAGCTCCGTCGCGGCGGCGGCGTAGATCTTGCGCCGCAACTCGGTGCGCAGGCGTTCCCGGTCGGCCAGCACCGGCGAGAAGTCGATATGGTCGATGGTGACTTTCATGCCAGGCTTGCTGACCGTCTCGGCACGGTCGCGCAGGCCCTCCAGCGCGTCCTGCTTCATCCGCGCCTCGGCCGAGATCTGCCAGCGGTCCAGACCGGCGGAATCCCGCACCTGGCCGAAATGCGTGAGCTTCCAGTCGGCGCCAGGCGCCAGACTCTCCAGCGCGCCGAGCACGGTGCCGCGCATGTTCTGGCCCGCCGTCTCGCCAGAGAAGGCGGCATCGACGGAGGCATGCACGGTCGCCAGGTCGGTCTCCGCCCAGCCTTCCTCCGACAGGTTCAGCACGATGGCGTCCAGCAGTTCGCCGCCATCGCCGTCCTGCGCCTGCGCCGTGCGGAGCCCGGCCGGCGCCAGCAGCAGCGCCGCCGCCAGGGCGAGAACGGCCAGGATGGGAAAGGTCCGGGCCGGGGTCGCCAGACCCGGAAACGCTCGACCCTGAATCGTCGGGGATATCGCTTGCATCGTCTCTCTCCGTCCAGTTCCGCCGTCTGCCGCCGGCAGGCAGCCCGGCCTGCCAACACCCTGCCTGGGCTGGCGTTCCGGCAGGACATGCCGGACTTTCGATACCGACATTGTCTCGACCAGGAGGGCAGGCTATCGCAAGGCTATGACCCCAGCATCATCCAGAATATGCCGAGATCGTGGCAGGCCGCGGACGAAACCATGGCAGGGCCGCCGCGGCAGCGCCTTTATCCTCGCCGTCGCGGCGGCATCGGCCGCCCTGTCCCTGCCGCCCGCAGCCATGGCGGTCGCCCAGGAAGGCCCGGCGGAACCGGCGGTGATGGCGCGCTATGCCGATTGCCTGGACGAGGCGGCGCGCAGTCCCGTGACCGCCGCCGACCGTGCCCGCGCCTGGCGCGAGGCGGCCGGCGACGGGGTGCCGGGCGCGCTGGCCGGCCATTGCATGGCGGTCGCCCTGACCGGCAGCGGCAGCTATGCGCAGGCGGCCACCATGCTGAAGACCCTGCTGGACGACCTGCCGCCGCCGCTGGCGCAGGACCCCGCGCTGCGGACGGAGCTGCAGGTGCAGACCGGCCATGCCTGGCTGCTGTCGCGCCAGCCGGACCTGGCGGAGGAGATGTTCGCCCGCGCCCTGGACGCCGACCCGCAGAACCCGGCCCGCTGGACCGACCGGGCCCGCGCCCGGGCCGATCAGGGCGACTGGGCCGGCGCCCGGGCCGACCTGGACCAGGCGCTGCGGCTGGACCCGGAGGATGCCGCGATCTATGCGCTGCGCGCCAGCGCCTGGCGGCACGGCGGCAATGGGGATCGCGCGATGGAGGATGTGCAGCTGGCCCTGGCCCTGGCACCGCGCCTGCCGGAGGCGCTGCTGGAGCGCGGCATCCTGCGCCGCGCCGCGGGCGACCTGGCCGGCGCCCGGGACGACTGGCTGCAGATCCGCATGGGCGCCCCCGACAGCGTGGCGGCGGAAACCGCCGGCCGGCTGCTGGAGCAGATGGATCTCAACACGTCGAAGTAGCGCCGCCCAGGGAATGAGTATCACCGAGGGCATCGGCCCATTCGGCCCTGACCATCGGCTCGGGATCCCGTGCCCGGACGGCAGCCTCTGCCGCCATGCCGGCGGCGCCGAGATGCTCTGCCAGCGCCCAGACCGCCATCGCGCGCACCGGCGCCGCGGCATCGTCCAGCAGCCGCCGCAGGGCGGCGATCGCGGCCGGCCGGTCGGCGCTGTCGGCGCGCATATTGCCCAGCGCCACCGCCACGTTGCGCACGAAGCGGTCGCGGCCGATGCGCTTCACCGCGGTCTTGCGGAACAGCGCGCGGAAGCCGGCATCGTCCAGCGTCGCGAGTTCGGTCAGCCGCGGCGCATGCAGCGCCGTGCGCGCCTGCAGCGCGGCTTCCGAGGCCTGCTGCGCAAAGCGGTTCCAGGGGCAGACCGCCAGGCAATCGTCGCAGCCGTAGATCCGGTTGCCCATCGCCCGCCGGTAGCGGCGGGGAATCGGGCCGTCCTGCTCGATCGTCAGGTAGGACAGGCAGGCCCTGGCATCGAGCTGGTAGGGCGCCGGGAAGGCGTCGGTCGGACAGACCTCCAGGCAGCGGCGGCAGGAGCCGCAGGCATCGCGGTGGCTCTCGTCGGGCGGCAGGTCCAGGTCGGTATAGAGCGCACCCAGGAACAGCCAGGAGCCGAAGCGGCGGCTGACCAGGTTGGTATGCTTGCCCTGCCAGCCGATGCCGGCCGCCGCCGCCAGCGGCTTTTCCAGCACCGCGGCGGTATCCACGAAGACCTTCAGGTCGCAGTCGAAGCGGCCGGCCATCCAGCGGCCGAGCCGCTTCAGCCGCTTCTTCAGCACGTCGTGGTAATCGTCGCCCTGGGCATAGACCGAGATCGCGGCCTGCTCGCTGTGCTGCAGGCGTGCCAGCGGATCCTCCGCCGGGCCGTAATTGGCACCCACCATGACGATGCTGCGCACCTGCGGCCACATCGCCCGCGGCGCCGCCCGCCAGTCCGCCTTGGCGGCAAGCCAGTCCATCCGGCCGTGGCGGCCGAGCGCCAGGAAGCTGCGGAAGCGGTCGCCGGCGGCGCCGAGCGCCTCTGGCCGGGTGACGCCGAAGGCTTCGAAGCCTTCGGCAGCCGCCCGGGCGGCGATCTCCTGCCGGATGGCATCCGGCACCCGGTCGGTACGGCTGGCTGCCCGGCTGTCGGCGGCCTCAGAAGTCCAGGTCGGCATAATGCGCCGGCGGCGACAGGCCGGGGAGCTGGTCGGACAGGAGCGACCGCATGCTGGGCCGCGACTTGAAGCGGGCGTACCAGTCCTTTGCCGCGGGGAAGTCCTCCCAGGGCACGTCGCCCAGATAGTCGAGGCAGGACAGGTGCGCGGCGGCGGAGATGTCCGCCACCGAAAGCTCGTCGCCGGCCAGCCAGCTGCGCCGTTCGCTGAGCCAGCCGACATAGTCCAGGTGGTAGCGGATGTTGTGGCGCGCCGCGCGCAATGCGCCGCTGTCGGGCTGGCCGCGGCGGGTGATGCGCTTCACGACCTTCTCTTCCAGCAGTAGCTCGCTCACCTCATGCGCGAACTTGTGCTCGAACCAGGACAGCAGCCGCCGCGCCTCGGCGCGGGCATAGGGGTCGGTGCCGATCAGCGGACGCTCGGGAAAGACTTCCTCCAGGAACTCGCAGATCGGCCAGAGTTCGGCGACCGGCAGGCCCTGATCGTCCTCCAGCACCGGCAGGGTGCCGGCGGGGTTCATGGCCAGGAAAGCCTCCCGCCGCTCCCACGCCTTCTCTTCCTGCAGGACGGCCTCGATACCCTTCTCGGCCAGCATGATTCGCACTGTGCGGCAGGGCGGGGACAGGGGGCTGTGATAAAGAGTCATCATGGCAGGCGCGGCGGATGCTAGCGGATCGGTGGAAGGGACGACAGCCCGCCGCTGGGGCGGAAGCGGCTGGCGGCTGCATTCTTGCCGTCGACGCAGCGCTGTGCCACACAAGAAATAGCCAAGCGGTCGGCCAACCGACCGCCCCCTCTCGTGCTGCGCCCTCTCCTGCTGTGCCGGCACATCCCATATCCAGGGCCCCGCCCGGGGCCCGAAACGGCCCTCCCGGCCCTCCCCCGCCAGGCGCGTCCCGCCCGGACCCGGCGGGCAGGGCGGCCGGCATGGCGCCCCCGGCCCGAAGGGATCGGTAGGTGACACTCCTGCAACTGCTCGTGCTGGCCCTGGTCCAGGGCATCACCGAGTTCCTGCCGATCTCCTCCTCGGGGCATCTGATCCTGATCCCGCTGCTGGCGGACTGGCCGGACCAGGGTCTGGCACTGGATGTCGCGGTTCATGTCGGCACCCTGCTGGCGGTGATGCTGTATTTCTGGCGCGACATGATCGCCATGCTTCTGGGGCTGCTTAACCTGCTGCGCGGCCGCCGTACCGACGGCGCCCGGCTGGTGGCGATGATCCTGGTCGCCACCCTGCCCGTCCTGATCGCCGGCTTCCTGCTGCAGCGCGCCGGCATGATGCAGGAACTGCGCAGCGTCCTTGTCATCGGCTGGGCGACCCTGGTGTTCGGCATCCTGCTGTGGCTGGCCGACTGGCTGGGCATGACGATCCGCCGGGTCGAGCATATGAGCCTGGGCGCCGCGCTGTTCATCGGCTGCGCCCAGGTGCTGGCGCTGGTTCCCGGCACCAGCCGCGCCGGGGTGACGATGACCGCGGCGCGGATCATGGGCTTCGAGCGCGACGACACCGCTCGCTTCTCCATGCTGCTGTCGATCCCGACGATCCTGGCGGCCGGGGCGCTGGCCGGCCTCGACCTGGCGGAGAGCGGCGACAGCCAGCTCGGCTTCAGTGCCATCCTGGCCGCCCTGCTGGCGTTCGGCGCGGCCCTGCTGTCGATCTGGGGCCTGATGTGGTGGCTGCGGCGTGCGACCTACGCGCCGTTCGTCGTCTACCGGGTGCTGCTCGGCGCCGGCCTGCTCGCCTGGGGCTACGGCCTGCTGTGAGCCGCGACGCGTCCGGCGAGCCGCTTCCGGGCGAGGAGCGCCTCAGGAGAAGCGGGGCGCCACCTTCCGGCCGCCGCGGCGGTAGCGGTACATGTAGGATTCGACCGTGCCCTCCACCGGGGTCAGCGCGGCCATCCCCAGCGCCTCGAAGCCCTTCGCGCCCTCGGGCACGACATTGTCGGTCTTCAGCAGGGTCACCTGGTCCGCGGTGATCGGCGGCTTCGGCAGCAGGCCCGCGAAGGTGCCGATCATGGACGCCAGGCCGAACGGCAGCGGCAGCAGCACGGGATGGCGCGCCGTCACCTCGCGCACGATCTCCATCAGTTCGCGGAAGGTGTAGACCCGCGGGCCGCCCAGGGAATAGGTTTCCCCGCGCAAGCTGGGATCGGCGATCGCGGCCATCACGGCATCGGCGACATCGCCGACATAGACCGGCTGGAAGCGGGTCTCGCCGCCGCCGATCAGCGGCAGGAAGGGGAAGGTCCGCGCCATCCAGCCGAAGCGATTGAAGAAGTCGTCCTCCGGCCCGAACACCACCGATGGACGGAAGATCGTGGCCTCCGGATAGACCTCGCGCACCGCCTGCTCGCCCACCGCCTTGGTGCGGGCGTAGCGCGATTCCGAGTCCGGATCGGCACCCAGCGCCGACATGTGCACGAAGGTGCGCACCCCCGCGGCCCGGGCGGCTTCGGCGACCGCGTGGGCGCCGCGCGCATGCACCGCCTCGAAGCTCTGCGCGCCCGACGGGTTGAGGATACCGACATAGTTCACGACGATGTCGGCGCTCTGCACCGCATGGGCGATCGAGCGCGGGTAGCGGATGTTGGTCTGCACCAGGTCGATCTGGCCGACCGCACCCAGCGGCTTCAGGAACAGGCCCTCGTCCGGCCGGCGTATCGCGACCCGCACCCGGGCGCCCTCATGCGCCAGGCGCTGGACCAGATAGCGTCCCAGGAAGCCGGCGCCGCCGAACACCGTCACCAGTTTGTCGCGCATCGGATGGGTCATCTCTTTCGGCCGCTCTGTTTGGTCATGCCGCTTCGGCGCGGCGGCAGCCATCGGCCGCCAGCGCCACGTTCGGGCGGACTATACCGGCGCTGCCGGCCGAGCCAAAGCGCGGATCGCCGCAGCGGCAGCCGGACCGCCGGCCGATGCCGCGTCCCGCCGCCGGGCGCGGCAGCGAATCGCGATGGCCGGCTTCGAAAAACGCCGATTGACAACCGTCGTCGCGGGAATTAAAAGCCGGCCTCCATCACGCCCCGATGCCCAGGTGGCGGAATTGGTAGACGCGCTGGCTTCAGGTGCCAGTGGCCGCAAGGCCGTGGAAGTTCGAGTCTTCTCCTGGGCACCACCGATCGCCGCGTTCCCCCGGCAGCCGCACCTTCCGGTCTGCGCCCCAGCGGAACCTGCGATCCCTCCGGCAGCATGGCCCCGCGGCAGGCCGCGGCCTTCGGGAAGCGCCGCAGCATGAGCGACACCTCCAAGTCCCCATCCAACAAGTCCGAGCCCAACAAGTCCGAGCCGGTGATCCACCTGCATCGCGGCGACCTGCCGGAAGGCCTGTCGTTCCCCGACGGGGTGGCGATCGATACGGAGACCATGGGGCTGAACCCGCATCGCGACCGGCTCTGCCTGGTGCAGCTGTCCGGCGGCGACGGCGTCTGCCACCTGGTGCAGTTCCCCGTCGGCGGCGGCTTCGATGCGCCGAACCTGCGGGCGCTGCTGACCGACCCCGCGGTGCGCAAGCTGTTCCACTATGGCCGCTTCGACATCGCGATGCTCTACACCTTCCTGGGCGTGCTGACGCAGCCGGTCTACTGCACCAAGATCGCATCCCGCCTGGTGCGGACCTATACCGACCGGCATAGCCTGAAGGAGCTGTGCCGGGAAGTGCTCGGCATCGACCTGTCGAAGCAGGAGCAGAGCTCCGACTGGGGCGCGGAGTTCCTGAGCGACAGCCAGCGCAGCTATGCCGCCTCCGACGTGCTGTACCTGCACCGGCTGGCGGCGGAGCTGGACCGCCGGCTGGCGCGCGAGGGCCGCACCGCGATCGCCGAATCGTGCTTCGCCTTCCTGCCGACCCGCGCGATCCTCGACGTCTCCGGCTGGCCGGACTTCGACATCTTCTCGCACTGAGCCCTCCGGCGCCGGGACCGCTCCGGCGGTGCCCGCGCCGCCGCGCGGCGCGCTTGCGTCAGGATAACGCAGGCCGCCCGCCTGCGTTGCCCGCCGGCCACGGATTGCAATTTCCGTCCAATCGGGCCATATCTGGCACGATTTTTGTTAGAGGATGCGCCTGAGCGCGCAGGACCGCCCTATGAGCTTGCGCGGCACCAGCACCAGACAGACAACCGGCCAGGCCGGCGATGACATCGCCTCCGCCCGCAGGGTCCTGCGCATGGAGGCGGAGGCCCTGCAGGGCCTCGCCGACAGCCTGGATGAAAGCTTCACCAAGGCGGTGGAGATCCTGGCCGCGGTGCGCGGCCGTGTGATCGTCTCCGGCATCGGCAAGAGCGGCCATGTCGCGCGCAAGATCGCGGCGACCATGGCCTCCACCGGCACGCCGGCGCAGTACGTCCACCCGAACGAGGCCAGCCACGGCGACCTGGGCATGATCACCCAGCAGGATGCCGTGCTCTGCCTGTCGAATTCCGGCGAGAGCCGCGAGCTGACCGACATGATCAGCCACGCCCGGCGCTTCCGGATCCCGCTGATCGGCATGGTGCGCCGGTCCGGCTCGACCCTGGCGCAGGAGGCCGACCACTACCTGCTGGTGCCCGAATATCCGGAGGCCTGCCCGCTGGGCCTGGCGCCGACCACCTCCACCACCATGATGCTGGCGCTGGGCGATGCGCTGGCGATCGCCCTGCTGGAACGGCGGGGCTTCACTTCCGACGATTTCCGCGTGCTGCATCCCGGCGGCCGGCTCGGCACCTCGCTGATCCGGGTGTCCGACATCATGCATGGCGGCGAGGAAATGCCCCTGATTCACAGCGGCGCGGCGATGGGCGAAGCGATCCTGACGATGACCGCAAAGAAGTTCGGCTGCGTTGGCGTTACCGGCGCGGGCGGCGCGCTGATCGGCATCGTCACTGACGGCGACCTGCGGCGTGCCATGGGCGACGACCTGCTGCAGCGCCCGGTCGACGAGGTGATGACCCGCAACCCGCTGGTGATCCGGCAGCGTGCCCTTGCCGTCGAGGCAATCAACCTGATGAACAGCAAGCCCTGCACCTGTCTGTTCGTCGTCGATGACAGCGCCGCCCCCCGGACGCCGGTCGGCTTCCTGGAGATCCACGACTGCCTGCGTGCAGGGGTCAGCTGACCGGGTCGGGAGGAATGCGACCGCAATGACCTATCCCGAGCTCCGCGCCGACCCAGGCAGCGAACCGGCGGGCTCCGGACAGGCCGGCCCTGCGCCCGCGGGGGAAGGCGGCGGCCTTCTGCGGCGGTCCCGGGCAGGCGGCGACTGGGCCGCACGCGGCGGCGCCGCGGCCCTGCAGGTGGCCACGCGGCGCAGCCGTTTCGTCAACCTGATGAAGGTGGCATTGCCGGTGCTGGCGGTCCTGCTGACGGTGGCGGTCCTGGCCTGGCCGCAGCTGCGGCGCACCACCGACGAGTTCCGGCTGTCCTTCAGCTCGCTGGAAACCGACAGCGGCGCCCTGACGATGGCGAAGGCGCGCTATCACGGCATCGACGACAAGGGGCAGCCCTATGTCGTCACCGCCGACAGCGCGACCCAGAGCCTGACCGACCGCGACCGCATCGACCTGGTCAACCTGACCGCCGACATCACAACCAAGAAGGGCGAGTGGTTCACCCTGTCGAGCGACAAGGGGATCTACCGCGAGGATACGCAGCGGCTGTTCCTGTCCGGCAATATCGCGATCTTCACGGACCTGGGCTACGAGTTCCACGGCGAGACGGCGGATGTCGACCTGGACGCCGGCACCGTGACCAGCGACGACATGGTCTGGGGGCAGGGCCCCTTCGGCCTGATGCAGGCGCATGGCCTGCGCGGCTATGACGGCGGCGACCGTATACGCTTCATCAACGGTGTTCACACCACCCTGTATCCAGGTTCCCGGAGCTGACGAGCCGACGATGCCTTCCTTCCGTCCAGAGTACAGACCTTCGACCGGCCCACGAGCCGCCGCCCTGGCCATGACCCTGGCCGCCGCGCTGGCCGTGGCGCTGGCCCTGCTGCCGTTGGCGCCGCCGGCGGTGGCGCAGCTGGGCACCGGCAGCCATGACAGCTCGCAGCCGATCGAGGTGATCTCCGACGAGCTGGAGGTGCAGCAGGCGAACAACCTGGCGATCTTCAGCGGCAATGTGGACGCCATCCAGGGCGAGATGCGGCTGCGCGCCGACAAGCTGACCGTCCACTATCGCAACAACGACCAGGCGGAGGCGCAGGCCGAGGCCGCCGGCGCCGAGGCGGGCGGGGCGATCACGAAGATCGTCGCCGAGGGCCAGGTCTTCGTCTCCTCGCCGAAGGAGACGGGACAGGGCGATGTCGGGGTCTATGACGTCGAGGGGCAGACCATCGTGCTGGAAGGCAAGGAAGTGGTGCTGACCCAGGGCGACAACGTGATCCGCGGTGCCCGCGCCGTGATGGACCTGGAGACCGGCCGCAGCGTCGTGCAGACCAAGCCGGGCGGCCGGGTCCGCGGCCTGTTCATCCCCAACCAGAACCAGGGGCAGACGCAGTAGCCATGGCCGACCGTCAGGACATCGGCGGCGGGCCACCCCAGGAACCGCCCCACGGTCAGGACCTCCGGGGCGGGCGAGAGGGCCCGGGGCCGCAGCTGGTGGCGAGCAATCCGGGCCTGCAGGCCTTCAACCTGGGCAAGACCTTCAAGAAGCGGCCCGTGGTACGCGATGTCAGCCTGACCGTACGGCGCGGCGAGGCGGTGGGCCTGCTGGGCCCGAACGGTGCCGGCAAGACCACCTGCTTCTACATGATCACCGGCCTGATCCGGGCGGATGTCGGGTCCATCATGCTGGACGGGCACGACATCACCGGCCTGCCGATGTACCGGCGGTCACGGCTGGGCCTGGGCTATCTGCCGCAGGAGCCGTCGATCTTCCGCGGCATGACGGTGGAGAACAACATCCGTTCGGTCCTGGAGGTGGCGGAGCCGCATCCGGAACGGCGGGAACAGCGTCTGGACGACCTGCTGGCGGAGTTCTCCATCACCCACCTGCGGCGCGCCCCGGCGATGGCCCTGTCCGGCGGCGAGCGCCGCCGGGTGGAGATCGCCCGCGCCCTTGCCGGGCAGCCCTCCTTCATGCTGCTGGACGAGCCGCTGGCCGGCATCGACCCGATCGCGGTGGGCGAGATCCGCGAGCTGGTCGCGCATCTGAAACATCGCGGCATCGGCGTGCTGATCACCGAGCATAACGTGCGCGAGACCCTGGACATCATCGACCGGGCCTACATCCTGCACGAGGGCCAGGTGCTGATGGAGGGCCGTCCGGACGAGGTGGTGGCGCATGACGATGTGCGCCGCGTCTATCTCGGCGAACGGTTCAGCCTCTAGGGCGGCGGGCGCAGGTCATGGCTCTTTCCCCCCGCCTGGAGCTTCGCCAGAGTCAGACTCTGGTCATGACCCCGCAGCTGCAGCAGGCGATCAAGCTGCTGCAGCTGAACAACCTGGAACTCACCGCCTTCGTCGAGCAGGAGCTGGAGCGCAACCCGCTGCTGGAGCGCGGCGCCGGTGACGAAGCCGGCCGCGGCGACGACCTGGACCGGATGGTCAATGGCGGCGAGCCCGAGGATGCGGGCCCGGCGCGCGAGGTGCGGCTGGAGAGCCTGCGCCTGGAAGACGACAAGCCGCCGTCGCAGGACGCCCGCAACGCGCTCGACACCGACTACGACAACACCTTCACCTCCGACGGCGGCGCCGATGCGGCACCCGGCCCGGGGGGCGGTGGCGAGGGCGACCCGGTCGGCTATGGCGCCGGCACCGTCTACGGCAGCGGCGGCTCGTCCCGCTTCGACGACCCGGACCTGCGGCTGGAGAACGCCCTGGGCGAGCAGCTGGGGCTGACCGAGCATGTGCTGCAGCAGCTGCATCTGCTGTCGCTGGACAATGTCGATCGCGCTGTGGCGATGCAGCTGATCGGCGCCCTGGACGAGGCCGGCTATATCCGCGAACCGCTGGACGACCTGGCGGCGCGGCTGAACTGTCCCCTGGAGCGGGTGGAGGCGGTGCTGGGCAGCCTGCAGACCCTCGACCCCGCCGGCCTGTTCGCGCGCTCCCTGCAGGAATGCCTGGCGCTGCAGCTGAAGGAGCTGGACCGGCTGGACCCGGCGATGGCCTGCCTGGTGGACAATCTGGAACTGCTGGCCCGGCACGACCTGGCGCAGCTGATGCGGCTGTGCGGCGTCGATGCCGAGGACATGGCCGACATGATCCAGGAGCTGCGCCGGCTGAACCCGAAGCCGGGGCTGGCCTTCGAGACCGAGACCGTGCAGACCGTGGTGCCCGACATCTTCGTGCGCCGCGGTCGCGACGGCGCCTGGGTGGTCGAGCTGAACAGCGACACCCTGCCGAAGGTCCTGGTCAACATGCGCTATTTCAAGCGGGTGAGCACCGGCACCGCCGACCGCGAGCAGAAGGCCTGGATCTCCGACCAGCTGAATTCCGCCAACTGGCTGGTGAAGTCGCTGGACCAGCGGGCCAACACGATCCTGAAGGTGGCGAGCGAGATCGTCCGCCAGCAGGACGCCTTCCTGGCGCACGGGGTGGAGCATCTGCGGCCGCTGAACCTGAAGGCGGTGGCAGAGGCGATCAGCATGCACGAGAGCACCGTCAGCCGAGTCACCGCGAACAAGTACCTGGCGACGCCGCGCGGCATCTACGAGCTGAAATATTTCTTCACGGCTGCGATCCAGGCGGTGGATGGCGGCGCCGCCCTGTCGGCGGAAGCGGTGCGCCACAGGATCCGCTCCCTGATCGATACGGAGCCGCCGACCGAGATCCTCTCCGACGACCGCATCGTGGAGCTGCTGCGCGATGCCGGAATCGATATCGCCCGGCGGACGGTGGCCAAGTACCGCGAGGCGATGGGAATAGCGTCCTCCGTCCAGCGTCGACGCCAGAAACGCATGCGTGCCTGAGCGGAAAAGCCCCCGAATGCCCCGCCGCGCATTGACCCTTTGGACGGTCCCCCATACTGTCCCGCGCGCTTGATCGCCTGGGCGGGCCGGCTCATCATCGATCCCGGCCGCACGGCGCAACCGGTGCCAGGTGCGGCCGATCGCCGACCAGCCTGGTAGGTAGGGAATGAAAGTTACGGTTACCGGTCGTCATATCGACCTGGGCGACGCGCTCCGCGAGCATGTCGACGGACGCCTTCAGAATGGGGTGGCCAAGTATTTCGACAAGGCCATAGAGGCCCAGGTGGTGGTCCGCAAGGAAGGGCCGCTCTATCACACCGAGATCTCGGTTCATGTCGGGAGCGACATCGACCATCAGTCCAAGGCGGAGGACGCAGATATCTACGCCAGCGTCGACCAGGCGGCGGCGCGGATGGAGAAACAGCTTCGTCGGGACAAGCGAAAGCGACGCAACCATCACGCCGGTCCGGCTTCGCCGGACCTGCGGTAGACGCGGCCTTGCCGGACCCGCACAGGCGGGCCGGCGAGAATGTCGGGCATGACCGGGGCCGGCACGGCGGCCCCATCGGCAGGAAAGACGCGCAGGACGGCGGCGGCAGCCGGGGGTGGGCCGCTGCGCAGGATGTCCGGCGCCGGCGCCACGACAGGTGACGCACACGACAGGTGATGCGGCGGAAAGTGATGTGGCGGCATGTGACGCGGTGGAAGACCGTCGCCGGCCCTGGCCGCCGGCGGGCCGCATCGACGGGATGGCGGCCCCCGATGCACGAACCGAACGAACAATGGGCAGGTGGCCGGTCGAAGGCCCGCCCGGACAAGATCAAGACCTGATGAGGTGGCGCGGATGGAACTGACAGATATTCTGACGCCCGAGGGCGTCATTCCGTCCCTGAAAGCGAAAAGCAAGAAACACGCTCTGCAGGAGATCTCCCATCACGCGGCGGAGGTGACGGGGATTGCCGACCGGCAGATCCTGGAGACCCTGCTGAAGCGGGAGAAGCTTGGCTCGACGGGAATCGGCAAGGGTGTCGGAATCCCGCACGGCAAGCTGGCCGGACTGGACCGGCTGCATGCCATGGTGGCCCGCCTCGACCATCCGGTGGAGTTCGACTCCGCCGACGATGTCCCCGTCGACGTCATCATCGTCCTGCTCGCCCCCGAGGAGGCCAGCGGCGACCATCTCAAGGCACTTGCCAAGTTCTCCCGCCTGCTGCGCGACCCGCCCCTGCTGGAGAAGCTGCGGTCGCAGACCACCGCCGACGGGATCATCTCGGTCCTGACGACGGAACGCGCCTCCAACGCCGCCTGAGCGCGACCATGACGGGCCCGCGGACAGGTGCTTCGGCCGGGCTCCCGCGCCGGGCCGCCCGCCTCGCCGCAGGGCTGCTCGCCGTCGCGCTGCTGGCCGGTCCCGCGGCCGGCCAGGACGGCACCGGCCCCTGGCTGTCCTTCCCCGTCGGCTGCACCCTGGGCAGCGACTGCTACATCCAGAACTATGTCGACCGCGATCCCGGCCCGGGCTGGCAGGACGTCGCCTGCCAGCATCTGGGCTATGACGGGCACAAGGGCACCGACATCGCACTGATCGACGAGGACAGCATTGCCCGCGGCATTCCCGTCCTGGCCGCCGCCGACGGCGTGGTCCTGCGGGTGCGCGACGGGATGGAAGACGCCCGCTACGGCGCGCCCGGCACCCCGGACGTGGCCGGCCGGCAATGCGGCAACGGCCTTGTGATCGACCATGGCGGCGGCTGGGAAACCCAGTACTGCCACCTGCGCAAGGACAGCCTGATCGTGCAGCCCGGCGCCCGGGTGAAGGCGGGCGACCCGCTGGGACAGGTTGGCGAGTCCGGCCAGGCCGCCTTCCCCCATGTGCATTTCGAGCTGCGCCACGATGGCCAGACCATCGACCCGATGGACGGGCGGCCGATGGGCGCGGCCTGCGAACCGGAAGCCGGCCGGGGCACGGCCCTGCCGGCCACCCTGTGGCGCGATGACGTCCCCTACAGCGCGACCGGCGTCATCGCGGCCGGATTTGCCGACCGGGAGCTGAGCCAGGACGACCTGCGCCGTGACAGCAGCGGCATCCCGGCCACCTCCGCCTGGGCACCGCTGCTGGTCTTCTGGGTACGGACCTACGGGCTGCGGGCCGGCGATATCCAGGACATCGAGATCCGCGGGCCGGACGGCGAAGTGGTCGCCCGTTCCCGCACCGAGCCGCTGGACGGCAACAAGGTGATGTCCTTCATCTTCGCCGGCCGCCGGCGCCCGGGCGACGCCTTTCCGCCCGGTCCCTATACCGGGATCTTCAAGCTGCTGCGCGACGGCGATGGCGGGCTGCAGACCGTGGCGTCGGCGGAGGCGCGGACGGAGATCGTCGCCCTGCGCAGCAGCGAGCCGCTGACACCGGGCCAGGAAGCGGCACCGCAACGCGGCGGCTCGGGGACCGATCCGGGCGGCAGCCGCTAGAGGGTTCCCGGAACAGATGGAAGCGGCGCCACATACCCAATCGTCATCCCCGACTTGATCGGGGTTCCATTCCGCCAGCCTCCCGGCTGCTGATCAGGTTGCGGAATGGGTTTTCGGGTCAAGCCCGAGAACGACAACGCTTCTACCAAAGATGGGAACGCTCTAGGCCGGCCCGCCGTCGCGCGGCTGCGGCACAGGTCCCGCCGGGGCGGCAGCTTCCGAAGGCGCACCGACATGATGGATCGTGCGGGTCGGGAACGGGATGCCGATGCCGGTCCGGTCGAAGGCCTCCTTCAGGCCCTTGGTGAGGTCCCACTGCACCGCCAGGAGATCGCCGCTCGCCACCCAGAAGCGGGCGGTCAGGGCGACGGCGCTGTCGCCCAGCGCGCCGACGAAGACCTGCGGCGCGGGATCGGCCAGGATGCGGCCGTCGGCAGCCACCATGTCGCGCATCACCGCCATCGCACGGTCCAGATCCGCGTCATAGTCGATGCCGATGGTGACATCCGCGCGACGGGTCGGCGAACGGGAATAGTTCTTCAGCACCTGGCCCCAGATCCGGCCGTTCGGCACCACCGTCTGGATGCCGTCGAAGGACCGCATTTCCGTGGCGAACAGGTCGATTCCCTGCACCGTGCCCGCGGTGCCGCCGGCATCGATATACTCCCCCACCCGGAACGGCCGCAGGAACAGCAGCATCACACCGGCCGCCACATGGCTGAGCGTGCCCTGCAGCGCCAGGCCGATCGCCAGGCCGGCAGAGGCCAGGACCGCAAGCAGGCTGGCCGTCTCCACGCCGAACTGCGAGAGGACGATCAACGCAGTCAGCGCCAGCACGCCATAGCGCGCCAGACCCGACAGGAAACCTTCCAGGGTCGAATCCACCCGGCCGCTGCGGCGCAGCAGCCAGGCTACCTTGCCCCGCGCCCAGCCGGCGATGACGATGCCGGCCACCAGGATGAGCAGGGCCGCCAGCAGGTTGCTGCCATAGACCACGGCAAGGTCCAGCGCCCGCGCCTGGAAGGCGTCCGCCCCGTCGATGATGTCGTCCATCCGTCCGTCCCTGTGCTGTTTCCGATTGTGCGACGCCCGATGCGGCGCCCCGGAGCCGCCGCCGGCAGCGCCTGCCTCGCCGGTTTGTCCCCCGCCGGCTGCGTGCTAGCGTCGGCCGGTCCGGCTCATCATGGGGGAAATAATATGTCGAAACGCGTCGCGTTCCTTGGCCTGGGTGTGATGGGCTATCCGATGGCCGGTCACCTGGCCTCGGCCGGCCATGAGGTCACGGTCTACAACCGCACGACGGAGAAGGCGGAGGCCTGGGTGAAGCAGCATGGCGGCCGCCATGCCGCCACGCCGGCCGCTGCCGCCGATGGCGCGGAATATGTCTTCGCCTGTGTCGGCAATGACGACGATGTGCGGACGGTCACCCTGGGCGACGACGGCGCCTTCGCCGGCATGGCCGGGGGCTCGGTCTTCGTCGATCACACCACCGCCTCGGCCGACCTGGCGATGGAACTGGACGGCATCGCCCAGGCCGCCGGCCTGCATTTCATCGACGCGCCCGTGTCCGGCGGCCAGGCCGGTGCCGAGAACGGCGCCCTGACCGTGATGTGCGGCGGCGAGCAGGCGGTGTTCGACAAGGCGAGGCCGGTGATGGACGCCTATGGCAAGGCGGTGACCCTGATGGGCGCGGCCGGCGCCGGCCAGCTGACCAAGATGGTCAACCAGATCTGCATTGCCGGCATCGTCCAGGGCCTGGCGGAGGGCATGAACTTCGCGCAGCGGGCCGGCCTGGACCCGATGCAGGTGGCGGATGTCATCGGCAAGGGCGCCGCCCAGTCCTGGCAGCTGGACAACCGCCACAAGACGATGATCGAGGACAAGTTCGACTTCGGCTTCGCGGTCAACTGGATGCGCAAGGATCTGGGCATCGCGCTGGGCGAGGGCTCGCGCCGCGGCGTGCCGCTGCCGCTGACCGCCCTGGTCGACCAGTTCTACGGCGAGGTGCAGCGCATGGGCGGCGGCCGCTGGGACACCTCAAGCCTGATACGCCGGCTGCGCCATGCGGAGAAGCCCTACGGCTGAGCGGGCGGCGCGCCGCCCTCCCCCGGCCCTGTATCGGCCGGCTGCGGGTCGGCTGCGGCCATCCGGTCGAGCACGCGGCCCAGGCCATGGGCGACCCGCATCATCGCCGAGGGGGGGCAACTGAGGGCCCGCTCCTCGCCGTCGCGGCGCACCGAGATCTCGAAGCCGGTGACGCCGAAGCGCAGCCGCAGGGCCACCAGTTCCTCGGCCACGACCTCGTCAAGACCGCGGAAATAGGCGTCGACCATCAGCCGGAACAGGGTCTCCGCCTCGTCGCGATGGATCACCGCGAACAGCGGATCGGCACCCGACGCCGGATCGGCATAGCCCGCCTCGATCCGCAGCAGCCCCTCCGGCGTGCCGACGAGGCACAAATGGGCCAGCGGCGCGATGCCGGACAAGCCTCCGGGACGGGCGAAGCTGCGTTCGTCGAGCACCACCGAGACGCGCGGCTCGGGTAGCGGCGGGGGGGAGACGTCCGCAGACGGCGCAGGCGAAGGCTTTGCTCCCGCCGCCGTCTCTGCCTCCGTCCTGCCGCCCTCAGTCCCGGCCATCTTCGTCCTCTCCGTGCAGGCGCCGCAGCGCGGGGCTCCGCCCCGCCTCCCTCGTCCGGAGGGCGGGCTTCGCAGCCGGGGCTCCCGGCGATACACTCGATGGGATCGACAAGCCGAAGGACCCGAGCGGCATGAGCGCTACCAAGCTGGTTGCCTTCCTCCGCGCGCTGCCGGAAAAGCAGCGGGAGGAGATGATTGCGCGGATGCAGCCGCAGGAACAGGCCATGATCCGGTCCCTGCTGATATCCGCGAAGGACAGCAACGCAGCGGACATCGACGAGGTCGCGCAGGAACTCGGCGGCGCCGGAAAGGGCCGTTAGGGCACCGCCCCCGCGGCGTGCCTTTCCGGACCCCGCCGTTCCCGGCGCCTGTCTTCAGGCCTTCTCCCGCATTGCATCCAGGTAGATCGAGTTCCGCGGCGCCGCGAACAGCCGCCGTACCATCGGCTCGAATGCGGACAACGGCATGATCTCCGCCTCCGGGTCGAAGGCCGGGCTGTCGTACTTCTCGCAGAATTCCGCGGTTGCCGCGAACCAGGGATGGCCGCGGAACTGCTCCCGCATGTTCCGGTCCAGGCCGATATGGTGGAAGAAGTAGTAGCCCTGGAAGATGCCGTGCTTCTCCACGATCCAGTGGTTCTGCTCCGACACGAAGGGCTTCAGCACGGCGGCGGCGATGTCGGGATGGTTGTAGGTGCCCAGCAGGTCGCCCATGTCGTGCAGCAGGGCGCAGACGACATATTCCTCGTCGCGGCCGTCCCGGTGCGCCCGGGTCGCGGTCTGCAGGCTGTGCTGCAGGCGGTCGATCCGCATGCCGCCATAATCGCCGGCGAGCTTCCCCAGTTCCCCCAGGACGCGATCGGGCAGGCCGGCCGCGAGCTGCTTGAAATGGGCGCCGATGACCTCCCAGTCCGCGCGGGTGCTCTTCGCCATGTCCGTGAAGCCGGCATGGCCCTCGCCGACGGTGTCGTGGGCGGCCGTCTCGCGAACGTCTTCCAGGGTGCTGCTCATCTTCCCGTCTCCTTCCCCTGCTGTGCCCGGAAGCCGGCCCCTGCAGGCCCTTCCGGGGCCCCCGCGGCCCGCATCCCCTCAGTGCATCGAGGCGACGGCGCGGGAGCGCGAGGGATGGATTTCCAGGATCCGCGAGAAGCCGCTGACGTCGAACACCTCGCGGATCGTGTCGCCCAGGGCACAAAGGGCCAGCCGGCCATGCGCGCTGTGCAGCCGCTTGGCGGCCATCAGCACCACCCGCAGGCAGGAACTGTTGATGTAGTCGACGCCGCCCATGTCCAGGACCAGCATCTCCTCGCCCTCGTCGAGATGCTGCAGCACGGAAATCTCGAACGGCTTTGTCGCTTCCGTGTCCAGCCGGCCGCTGATCTCCAGGATCATCACGTTGCCCTGCCGCGACTCGCTGATCTGCATATTCCGGAAACTCTGTCGCATTCCGCCGAACGGTTCTGACCACCGACAGCTTGCATAGCAGATCGCCGTAACGGTAGGAAGATCGTGCCGGACGCAAGCCGCTTTCCCTCCCCGACGGCGGCACGGCCGGCACTTCCTGGACAGGTGCGGGGCGACAGCAGCGATGGGCGGAAGGATCCGGACACGCATCGCCGTCTTCATCCTGGTGCTGCTGGCGCTGAGCGCGGCATCCTCCTGCTATGTCATAGCGCTGAATGCGCAAGCCGCCGTGGAGGCGGCGACCCGCGCCCGCCTGGTCGTCCTGGCAGGGTTCCTGCGGGACACGGTGGAGCGCAATGTCCGGCTTGGCGCCTCGCTCCGCGGGCCGGCGAGCCTGCAGGGCGTCCTGGACGCGGCTGTGGCGCGCGACCCCGACATCGACATGGTCTCCGTTCTGGGCCGCAACGGCACCGTCCTGCTGTCCGCCGGACGCGGCGAGACGGGCGGCCTTCTGAGCCCGGCGATGGCGGCCAGCGCGCCGCCGCCCGAGGCGCCGGAAATCCGGCAGACACCGGACGGGATCGTGATCAGGGTCGGCCTGAAGCTCGATCCGAACTCGCCGCTGAGCGAGATCGTGATCAAGGTGCCGAACGACCGCCTGGCCCCGGATGTGGAGCGGCTGATCGCCCTGCTCCTGCGGGGCGCGCTGATCCTGGTGCTGGTCCTGGCCCCGGTAATCCTTGCCGGGGCTTGGCTGATGCTGCATCCGGCGACCCGGAGCATCGGCATCGTGGCATCCGCCCTGCGCGCCATCGGTCAGGGCGAGCAGCCGCGATTCCCGAACGCCCTCGCCGGCCGCGGCGATCCCTACTGGGACCACGCCGATCCCGGCGAACTGGCCAGCCTTCAAGTGCGGATGATCGAGTGCCTGCAGGCCGCGCGCGGCGGCTACCGGGAGGCGGAGCGGCTTCTGGGCGATCTGGAGCGCCGGGTGATCCTGCTGGACACCGAAGGCCCGGCCGCGTTGGCGAAGGCGGAATCCAGCGGCAGATCCAGATCGGCAAGCGACGCCGCATCGGGGACGGACGCCGCCATGGCAGCGGACCGGACATCGTGACGGCGGCGGAACGACGGCGCATCCTCTGGCCGCTGGTCGGCTTCGCGGTGGTGCTGATGATGCTGCCGCCGCTGCTCCTGGGCGGTCTGACCCGTGTCACGCGGATCGAGATCGGCAACGACTCCCAGATCCGCCAGGCCAGCGCCGTCGCCGGCGACCTTGCCACCGAGCTGGGCCGCGCGGCGCAGGCCGGCATCCCGCTGGACCGGATCCCCGGCCTGGAAAAGCATCTTGCCGAGCTGCGCGCGCAATATCCGAGCATCCGCTTCTTTGCCCTGATATCCCCCAAGGGCGAGGTGATGCATTTCAGCGGCCCCCAGGACAGCCGCAAGTCGCTTGTCGGGCGGCTGGCCAGACTTGCGCTGGGGCCAGGGGACGATACGGCGGACCGCCCGATCGAGCGACGCACAGGGGGCGTCGCGATCAACCGGATCGCGGTGGAGACACAGGACGGCGATGCCACATTGCTGTTCGGCGTGGAACCGGCGATCCAGGCGCCGACCGTGACGCCGGAATACTTCATGCTCGCCTCTATGATGGCGGTGCTGTTCCTGCTGGGCCTGCCGATCCTGTACGACCTTTGCCGACGGTTCCTGTTCCGGCCGATCCGGCAGCTCGATTTCCTGTTCGCCGAGGCCGCCGCCGGCCGCTTCCACACCATGCCACTGCGAGAGGTGCATCCGGAGCTGCACGGCCTGCTGCGGCTCTGGAACAACGAGGTGCTGAGCCTGGAGGAACGCAACGCCCAGTTCGAAGCCTTTGCCGGCGAGGCGCGCGCCGCCGCCGACGACCCGGCGGTCGCCCGGGCGATCGAACGCCTGCAGCGGCCGGCGCTGCGGCCGTTCCGGGTGGAGAGCGGCCTTGACCTCGCCGACATCAGGTTCGGGGCCGAGATGCGCGTGCCGGCAATGATGCTGGCCTTCCTGGCCGCCGTGACGTTCGGCAACTGGCCGGGGGCAATCTCTGGCATCGTGATGGTCGCCAGCCTGCTTGCCGGCGGCCTGGGCGGGTATGTCCTTGCACAGCGCCACCGGATGCTGGTGCGCGGCCTGCTGTCTGGCGGCTGTGTCGCGATGGCGATCGTGATGCTGGTCAGCGCGGTGATGCCGTTCCTGCTGCAGGCCGACGATGTCCCGGGCGCCGTCTGGATCCTGCCGAACGCCCTGCTTCTGGGCTTCCTCCTCGGCGCCACCGTCCGTCAGCCGCCGTCGGGGGAGGGAGGCGATGGCGGGCCGGTCGGCATCACCGGCAACACCGTCAGCGCCACCTGGCACGAGATGCCGCGCCTGCTCGTCCACGTCGCTGCCGGCATCTGCGCCGCCGCAATCTGGTCCGTCAGCGGCCCGTCGATGGTCGCCGACACGCTGGAAGCCTGGATCGCCGCCGCCGCCCTGCCGATGATCGCCGCCAGACTGCAGTCAAAGCCATGATCCGGCGGGCCATCACCCTGAAGAACCGTATCGCCGCCTTCGTGCTGGTGACGATGGTGCTGCTGGGCGCCGGCATCTATATCGTCGGCAGCGAGCGGCTGCGGCTGCTGAGCGATGGCTATGTCCATCAGCTGCTGGAACATCAGGAGCGCCATTGGAGCGCCACCCTGAACATGCTGTCGCTGCGCCTGAACGACATCGCCGACATCCTGATCGAAGACCATGCCATGCAGGATGCAGTCTCCAGCCTGGACAGCGCCCGGGTCGCCGGGGCGGTGAAGGAGAAGCTCGAGACCCTGCGCCGCTATGTCCCGGTCTCGACGGTGGAGGTGATCGGCAGCAACGGCGCCGTCCTGTACCGCGAAGGCACCGGCCAGGAGACGCCGCTGATCACCGGCTGGCCAGCCACCAATGTGCTGCGCTTCGGCGTCTCACTGCACGGCCTGCACCGCTTCCCCAGCGGCGAGTACCGCCTGCTGTTCATCCTGCCGATCCCCGCCAGGGATTCCGAACTGCTGACGGAATCCCGCTGGGCGCAGCGTGCGGAAGATCCCGATCTCAGCCACCGCATCAGCGGTGCCGTGGTGTTCGGGATCCCTCTGGACGAGGGGATCAGCAGCCTGCGCTACCAGCTCGGCCGGGATGCAGTCCTCACCGCTCCCGGCAGCAAGGAGATCCTGAGCGATCCGCTCAACCAGGACCTCTGGCCGGTCCTGCTGGAAAAGATCGATACCAACAGCCCCGGCGACCGCATCGTGAGCTATGGCACGCGCAGCTACGAGATCACGAGCTTTCCCGTTCACCGGGTCGACGGGGAGGTGTCGGCCTGGCTGCATTCGATGCGCGACGTCACCGTGTTCGCCCTGCGCCGCGACCTTATGAACCTCGCCACCCTTGTGGTCTCCATCGTCATCGGTTCGCTGATGGTCTGGCTGCTCTACGGCTATCTCCGCCGCGCCTTCGAACCGCTGGACGCCGCCGTGACGGTCCTGGACCGCCTTGCCCGCGGCGATACCAGCCTGGGCCTGACAACGGATCGCAGGGACGAGGTCGGCCGCATCGCCATGGCGATCGAAGTGTTCCGCGCCCGCCTGCTGGAACTGCGGCGGGTGGACAAGACCCTGCGGCGGCAGCAACGCCGCCAGCAGGCCTTCATCCGGCGCCAGATGGAGACATTGGCCGCCACCCTGGAGAGCGAGGCCCGGCAGGCGGTGCTCGCCGACCTGGCCAGCATCGTCGAGCCGGACGGCCGGCACGGCGAGACCGGCGACACCCTGGCGCGGGAGCTGGGCCTGCTGGCCGTCGCCTTCCGCCAGATGAGCGAGCGGGTCCGGGACCAGCAGGTGAAGCTGGAGGAACTGGTGCGCGAACTGCGGGACGCGCTGGAGCACAAGACACGGCTGATCGCCCTGGAGCAGGAGCTGGAGATCGCGCGCAACATCCAGCTCTCGATCCTGCCGGCCGGCATGCCGCCCGAGGGCGGCTTCGAGGTCGCCGCCAACATGATCCCCGCGCGCGAGGTGGGCGGCGACTTCTACGACTTCTTCGAGATCGACGAGCGGCGTGTCGGCTTCGTGGTCGCGGACGTGTCCGGCAAGGGGGTGCCGGCGGCCTTCTTCATGCTGATCGCCCGGACATTGCTGCGGGCGACCGCGCTGTTCGGCATGTCGCCCGGCACCTGCCTGGCACGGGTGAACGAGCTGCTTGCGGCCGAGAACGAGGAGATGATGTTCGTCACCCTGTTCTATGGCATCCTCGACCGGTCCACATGGCGGCTGTCCTATGCCAATGGCGGCCACAATCCGCCCCTGCTGCGCCGGCGCGACGGCACCACGGCGGAACTGCCCTCGACCGGGGGGATCGCCCTGGCGGTAATTCCGGGCGCCGCCTACCAGGAGGCCGAGGTCGAGCTGGCGGAGGGGGACTGCCTGCTGATGTACACCGACGGCATCACCGAGGCGTTCGCCGGGGATGGCAGCGACTTCGGCGTGCAGCGCCTGCATGCCGCCCTGCCGGTGACGGGGACGGCGGAGGAGGTGCTGCGGAGCGTCCTGGCTCATGTGGAGGCATTCGTCGCCGGTGCCGAGCAGTCCGACGACATGACCGCCATGGTCCTGCGGCGGGGGCCGGCGACCGCACCGGATGCCGCCGGCGGAAAGCCGCCGGCATGACCCGGCTGTCGCGGCGAGCCGTGCTGGCGTCGGTCCTGATGGCTGGCGCGCTGCCGGCGCAGGCAAAGGCCCTGGCGCAGGCAGTGACCGGGGGCCAGACAGGGGCCACGGGGCGAACCGCTACTGCCGGACAGGTACCGATCGCCGAACAGCATCTTCCGGTGCGGATCGCGATGGTGCTGCCGGGACGGGAGGGGATCCAGGAAGCGGCGTTCCGGCAATACCTTCTGCATCTGGGCCTGCAGGTCACATTCGACGTCTACAGCACCGGCGACGACCCCAGCCGCCTGCCTGCCATCCTGGAGCGGCTGAAGGCGGACCGGCCCGACCTGATCTACACCACCGGTACACCCACGACCCTTGGCATCGCCGGCCGGTTCGATGCCGGCAGCGACAGCGGCTTCGTAGAGGACATCCCCATCGTCTTCACCACCGTCGCGGAGCCGATCGCGGCCGGCATCGTCGGGCCTGGCGACCCGCCGGTGCGCGACAATGTTACCGGGTCCAGCCATATCCCCCCTTTGGACCGCCAGGTCGAGACGATCCTGGCCTACCGCCCCGTCAGCACCATCGGCACCGTCTACAATCCGGCGGAACTGAACTCCGCCCTGACTGTGAAGGCGCTGGGATCCCTGATGGCGGACCGGGGCCTGGACCTGATCGCCGTCCCCGTGCCGCTGGACGCCGACGGCCTGCCGCAGGCGGAGCCGGTGGCGGACATGGTCCGCGGGCTGGCCCGCGACGGTGCCGAATTCCTCTATATCGGCCCGGATACCTTCATCGCCGCCCGGCTCGGGCCGATCGTCACGGCCGCCGCGCTCGACGCCGGACTGCCCAGCTTCTCCACCGAGGAGGTCTGCTTCCAGACCGCCCCCGGCGCCCTTGTCGGGCTGGTGAGCCGCCGCGCCGATCAGGGGACCGCCGCCGGCTACAAGGCGGAGCAGATCCTGCTGCATGGTGCCGAGCCGTCGCAGCTGCCGATCGATGCGCTGGCCCATTTCTCGCTGCTGGTGAATGTCACCGTGGCGGATGCGCTGGGGATCTATCCGCCGATGGGCCTGATCCAGGTCGCGGAATTCGTCAGGACCTGAACCTGCCGCGGCGCAGGCCGTCGGCCGGCATGCCGTCAGTGGCCGGGACATCGGCCGCCGTGTGTGGCGGCGGCAGCGCGGGCAGGGCCAGCGGGGCCGGCTCCGGGCCGGACGGCGCGGCAGCGGGGGATGCGGCAGCGGGGGATCCGGCAGCGGGGGATCCGGCAGCGGGGGATCCGGCAGCGGGGGATGTGACGGCTTCCCGCCATGCCGCGCGCCACTTCGCGGGATCCGGCAGCAGCAGGATCATCACCGCCCCGAAGCCGCTCGCCACTGCAGCGGCGATCAGCGGCAGCTTGTAGCTGGTCAGGATGTCATAGGCGAGCCCGGCGAGCGGCGGCCCCAGCAGCACGGCGAAGGTCACCGAGGAATAGAGCCAGCCCAGGATGCTGCTGATGCGGCGACCGCCGAAATAGTCGGCGGCCATGGCCGGGGACAGGGCGACGAAGGCGCCATATCCGGTTCCGAACATCAGCGCGAAGACATAGAGCTGCCAGGGTTCCTGCGCGAACAGCCAGACCAGGAAGGACAGGCCCGTCGCGATATAGGTGCCCGCATAGCCGACCCGGCGGCCGACGAGGTCGGCGACGAAGCCGACCAGGAACCGGCCGGCAATGCTGCCGATGGCGATCATCTGCAGCACCTGCACCCCGACATCCTTGTCGAAGCCCATGTCCTGCACCGCCGGCACGATATGGACATAGGGGATGAACAGCCCGACGGAGAGCAGGAATGCTGCCAGGTACATGAACCAGTAGGGGCTGGTCCGCACGGCCTGGCGCACCGTCAGGTCCACCGGCGGCAGGGCAGGCGCGGCGCGTGCGGGATCCTCCTCATCCCCGTCGCCCGCAGCGCGCCGCGGCGGCGGCAGGGGGCGCGCGGTATCGGGCGAGAGGCCGCGCCGGTCCGGCCGGTTCTCCATCAGCATGGCCGCCAGCAGGCCGACCACCAGGGCGGCGCCGGCCAGACCCAAATAGGTCACCCGCCAGCCGCCCCATTCGATCAGCCAGGCCGCGATCGGCGGCACCACCAGGGTGCCGACGCCGATGCCCGACACGGCAAGGCCGGAGGCGATGCCCCGACGCTTCTCGAACCAGGGCTGCACGGCGGCCACGGCCGGCACATAGACGAAGCCGACCCCGATGCCGAGGCCGACGCCGATCGCCAGGAAAAGCTGCCACAGGGTGCCGGAAAATGCGGCCAGGCAGAGGCCCGCGGCGATCACCACCACGCCGAAGCCGGTGACCACCCGCGGCCCGACGGAATCGGAGAGCGGGCCGCTGAGCATGCCCAGCCCGAAAAAGCCCGCCGTGGCGATCGAGAAGATCAGCGAGGTCTCTGCCCGGGTGGCGCCGAACTCGCTCTGCAGGGAATCGAAGAATGTGGTGAAGCTGTAGGCACAGCCGAATGCCGCCGTCATCAGGACGAAGGACCCGAGTACGACGAACCAACCGTAGAAGATGCCGCGATGCGGGGACCGGTAGATGCCGAGCCCGTCAAGTCCGGTGGTCATCGGACAGCCTGCAGCATGGCCATGCCGGCATCACAGCCGCCGGGTCGCGATGCCGGGCGGAAGGGCCGGTCCTGCCGCACCACGCGGCGCCCTGGCGGCCTGCAGGCCGCCACGGGGAGGATCTGGGGCATTCGGGCGTTCTTTCCTCCCGCTGGCCGGCGGACCGGACGGCATTGCGTCAGGCCATCGGCCGCGCTTCCGGCAGAGCTTTCCGCCGGTCTCCGCCCGCCCGGCAAGGCGGGCGCCATGGCGCTATTTCAGCTCGACCTCGACGAAGACGAACTCGAACGGGTTCGGATTGATGACGTCATGCTCGACGCCGACATTGCGGAAATAGGGCTGGCCGGTGGTGAGCTGGGCCTCGCTCTCTTCCCCGCCGGGGCCGACGAGCTTCAGCGGGCCCGTGGTCTGCGGCACCACCACATAGTCATAGTCGTGGCGATGCCAGCCGGTGGCCGCACCGGGCGGGAACCGCCATTCCGTCACCCTGGCTCTGTCATTGTCGATCAGGACCGTCGGTATCGCACTCTCGCTCACGCCATTTCCCTTCCCTCGCATGCCGGCGCCGGGCGCCGGGCGGCCGCTTGCACGGTCCGGTCGCGCGACTATGCCGGAAGCCGGGACGCAGGTGCAATCGGTGCATGGCAAGCCATGCGGAGGGCTCATGCCGCCTTGCGCGTATCGAGTTCCTGGGTGATCGACAGGATGATGGCATTGCCCTGGGCGGCCAGCTTCTTCTTGCCGGCGCGCGGCACCGGGATCCGGCGGAAGCGGCAATAATTGATCAGGATCGCCGCCACCTGGGCCATGGTCAGATCCATCGGCTGCGGCCCCAGCGGCGGCGGCTGCTTCAGCATCACCCGCAGCATCACCCCTTCCACGTCGGGGATTTCGTAGCGGACCACCGGCACCCGCGGCCCCTTGATCACGCCGGACCCCAGCGCGACCGTGACCGCATCGATCAGACTGTCGTCGGTGAATGCCAGACGCCGCGTCTCGATGATCATTGGTCAGACCTTGTCCGCTCAGATTCTTCCGCGGGAAGAATGTAATGCAAAGGGAAGCGGCTCTGGCGAGTCATTCCGGTATTCTGTGCCCGCCCTGCCGCGCGTGGCAGCGGAAGACCATGGCCGCGCATGACTACACCGAAGCCTGCCGGCGCGGCAACCGAAGTGCCGGCGGCGCTCAACCGACGGTCGAACCGGCCCATGGCGGTCCGGCGGAGAGCGATGCAGGCGGCCGTCGCTTGCAACTGGCAAGGACAAAGAAAAAGGCGCAACCCGCTGTTGCGCCTCCTGCTGGCCCCCGCCGGCGCGCCGCGATGGGCACGCCTGAACGCCACGTGTCTAGGGGCGGCGCGGTGGTCCGCCGCCACAGCCCGGAGCGCCGGGCGGGCAGCTGTGGCTGGGCGCGGCCGCACGCGCCTGGTCGATCCGGGTCACGGTCGGCGCAGCATAAATCGCCGCCGCCCCCAGGCCCAGGCGCGTCAGGGCTGCACGCCGCGACAGCGCACCAGCGGCGCCGCTTTCGCGGGTCGTCTGGTTTTCCTGTTCCATCGTGCGTCTCTCCGCTCCAGCGGTTATGCCCGACAAGAGGAACCCTGCCGGGCGAAACCGAAATCGCGCAAAATATGTGGCCAGCTTCATGAAATTGCAACCCTGCCCTGTTCTCCCGGCATCGCTGCCGGCCGCCGGGAGAGGCCGGGTCAGGGCGGTCCGGCAGGCCCGGCGCCGTGCCGCGCCTGCCGGACATTCGCCTGCCTACATCAGGTCGTCGATGGTATAGCCCAGGAAGTTGGTGCCGCCCTCGTCGTAGACGTCGTAGGTGGAACCGTTCCACTTCAGCACCTGGGTATTGCCCTCCGGTGCCGGGCCTTCGCGCAGATCGATCTGGACGATCTTGGTCGGGTCGAAGGTCACCGAAGTGCCGTCGTCGAGCGAGATTTTCCACATGCCCGGCCCCTTCTGGAAGGACAGGTCGGACAGCACGACGGTATCGGTGCCGCCGTTCAGCGGCCCGTAATTGCCGTAGATCGCCATGCACCCTTCGTCATCGTCCAGGATCATGTCGTCATTGGATCCGGTGCCGGGGTTCTTGCGGCCGATATAGTAGAAGTCGTGGCCTTCGCCGCCCATCAGCAGGTCGTCGCCGTCACCGCCGTCCAGGGAGTCGACGCCGGAACCGCCGAACAGGGTGTCCTTGCCGGCATAGCCCCACAGATGGTCGCCGTCCTCGCCGCCGTACAGCAGGTCGTCGCCGCTCCAGCCGGTCAGCCAGTCGGTGCCCTCGCCGCCATACAGGGTGTCGTCGCCGGCCTCGCCATGGATGGTGTCCCAGCCCGCGCCGCCGATCATCAGGTCGTCGCCGCCGCCATTGGCGAAGTCGCCGTCGTCGCCGTACATCCAGTCGTCGCCGGCATTGCCTTCGATCGTGTCGTGACCCTTGCCGCCGTAGATCAGGTCCCAGTCGTCGCCGCCGGCGATCTGGTCGTCGCCCTTCTCGCCGTAGATATAGTCGATGCCCTCGCCGCCCAGGATGGTGTCGTTGCCGTCGCCGCCATAAAGGTCGTCGAAGCTGCCGCCGCCATCGATGGAATCGTCGCCCTGGTCGCCGAAGACCACGTCGTAGCCGTCGCCGCCCTCGATCGTATCGTCGCCCTTGCCGCCATACAGCAGGTCGTCGCCGGCCTCGCCCAGCAGCAGGTCGTCGCCCTTCTCGCCATAGAGCTGGTCATAGCCGGTGCCGCCATACAGCACGTCATTGTCGTTGCCGCCGTACAGCAGGTCGTCGCCGGCATCGCCGTACAGGGTGTCGACCCCCTTGTCGCCGCGCAGCACGTCATAGTCCGCACCGCCGCGCAGCAGGTCGTCGCCGTCGCCGCCCTCGATCGTGTCGTCACCGGCACCGCCTTCCAGGCTGTCGTCGCCGGCATCGCCATAGAGCAGGTCATCGCCTTCGCCACCCAGCAGGGTATCGCTGCCGGCACCGCCGCGCAGCAGGTCATTGCCGGCATCGCCATAGATCAGGTCGTCGCCGTCGCCGCCCTCTATCGTGTCGTTGCCATCGCCGCCATGCAGGACGTCGTCGCCCTGGTTGCCGTAGATGGTGTCGCGACCTTCGCCGCCGAACACGGTGTCGTTGTAGGTGGCACCGATCGTCCGGGTGACCGAGACGTTCAGCGCGACATCGTTGAAGTCCTGGTCGCCACCGCCTGCCAGATCCTCCCAGTTGGAATTGCCGGCCAGCAGGTTGTCGGCCTCATGGTCGTAGCCGTCCGGATTGAGCGCGGCGTCGGTGAAGTAGACCGGATTGCCCGCGCCGGCCAGCGGCTGCCCGTCCACGAAGGCGGTCCAGACACCATTGACCTGCTGGAAGGTGACCTCCGCGCCATCGGTGAGCCCCGGATTGGCATTGGCACCGTCGGGGATGAGGAAGAAGCCGATCGATGCCGCGCCCGCCAGCTGCGCGGCGGTGAGGTTCAGGCTTGCCTGGTCGCCCTGCTTGACGTTCGACCAGATCACCTGGCCGCCGATCGGGTTGCCCGCCGCGTCGGCCAGATAGAAGCCGTATGAACTGTCATAGCCGGCGCCGCCACCCAGGGTGTCGTTGCCGCTGCCGCCGGCCAGGCCGTCGAATGCCGGGCCATAGGACCATTCGGCATCGACATGGTCGGCGAGCGGCAAATCCTCGCGCTCATAGCTGTCATCGACGATGGTCAGCTGGCCCTCGCCAGGCCCGGCCTGTGGGTCGTGATTGTTCCCCGCCTTGACGGCCACAGCCACAATCTCGGTCCCGGGATAGTTCGCCGCGACGAAGGCGTCGAGCGGCAGGCTGTTGGGGTCGTGGATCTCGCCCGAACCGCCGGGGAAGTCCTCGATCTTGACCTTGGAGATGCCGCCATTGCCGTCGTCGAGATAGAGGACGATGTTCGACAGCGCATGGTTGTAGACGGGGAGGTCGTAGCCCCCGCCATCGCCACCGCCTTCCCAGGGCAGGTACTCGACATCGATCGTCATGCTGTCCGCGCCGCCGATCGCGTAGAGGCCGCCGCTCTGGCTCACCGCCGTCTCGCTCGACTGCTCCGCCACGCCGTCGCCCTGGATCAGGTCGTCGCCGGTGCCGCCCTCGATATAGTCGTCGCCCTCGCCGCCGATGACGGTGTCGTCGCCCTGGTCGCCGTACAGCTGGTCGTCGTCGTTGCCGCCCTCGATGCTGTCATGGCCCTCCCGGCCGCGGATCACGTCCTCGCCGTCATTGCCGGCCAGGACATCGTCGCCCGCCCCGCCGTCGATGGAGTCGTCGCCATCGCCACCGGCAGCGCTGTCCGCGCCGGCACCGCCGAGGATCGTGTCGGCGCCGTCGCCGCCGGACATCGTGTCGTCGCCATCGCCGCCGGACAGGCTGTCCGCACCGTTGTCGCCGAACAGGTTGTCGTTGCCGGCGCCGCCCTCGAGCTGGTCGGCATCGTCGCCGCCATAGAGGCTGTCATTGCCGGCACCGCCCAGCAGGGTATCGGCACCGCTGCCGCCGGACAGCCGGTCGTCGCCGTCCTCGCCGTCCAGCAGGTCGTCGCCTTCGTCGCCGTAGAGGCTGTCGTCGTCATCGCCGCCCGACAGCAGGTCGTCGTCCAGGCCGCCCCAGATCTTGTCGGCGCCGGAACCGCCCTGGATGGTGTCGGTGCCGCTGCCGCCCTGGATGCTGTCGGCGCCAGCGCCGCCCAGAATGCTGTCGTCGCCGGAGCCGCCGTCGATGACATCGTCGCCGTCGCCGCCGTCGATCACGTCGTCGCCCAGCATGCCGTCGATCGTGTCGTCGCCGACCCCGCCGTCGATGGTGTCGTTGTAGCTGGCATCGGCCGGGATGGAGTGGGTGACCGTGCGCAGCGAGATGTTGTCCAGCAGCGCGCCGAACGTGTTCTCCACGCCGATGCCCTTGAAGGACAGGGTGTCGCTGCCGTCGCCGGAGCCGGCCTCCACCGTGTAGGTAAAGCGGTCCCAGTCGCCCAGGTCCGTCAGCTCCGCGACCAACTCGCCGTTCCAGTACACCTGCAAGCCGTCGGCGGCTGTGGTGTTCTGGGTCCGCATCGCCACGTCGAACGCCAGCTCCAGTTCCTGGCCGGCGGTCAGGCCGGCAATGGCCTGGCTGATCTGGGTGTGGCCCGGATGGGCATCCAGCTCGAAGACCTGGTGATGGCCGTCGTCAGAGCGGCCATAGACGCTCGCCAGATGCACCTCGTAGCCGCCGTCCGCGGTCCAGTGCGGCACGTCGGTGAAGCCGGCGCCGTGGCCGGTCCCGCCGGCCTCGAAATCCCAGTTCATGACCAGGTTGTTGCCGTAGGTCACCTCGTCGGGATGCTCGATCGGGCAGTCGTCGCCCTGGATATAGTCGTCGCCAGTACCGCCGGAGAGGCTGTCATCACCTTCGCCGCCATAGATGCGGTCGTCGTCGGCGCCGCCGTCGACGACATCGTCGCCGTTCTGGCCCGCCAGGGAATCGGCGCCGTCGCCGCCGGTGATCGTGTCGGCATCGTCACCGCCCCAGACCCGGTCGTCGCCGCTGCCGGCGTCGATCAGGTCGGCACCGTCGCCACCGTCGATCCGGTCACCGCCGGCACCGCCGGACAGGGTGTCCTCGCCCGCATCGCCGTCGATCGCATCGTCGCCTTCGCCGCCGGACAGGCTGTCATCGCCTTCCAGGCCGTACAGGCTGTCATTGCCCGCGCCGCCCTCGGCCGTGTCGTCGCCTGCACCGGCATCGATGCTGTCATGGCCGGCGCCGCCGTCGATGACGTCATTGCCGTCGCCGGCATCGATCCGGTCATTGCCTTCGCCGCCGGCAACCGTGTCGTCGCCCTCGCCCGCGTCGATCCGGTCGTTGCCGGTGCCGCCGTCGATGAGGTCGTCGCCCAGGCCGCCGCTGATCACGTCGTCGCCCTGGTTGCCCTCGATCACGTCGTTGCCGGCATCACCGGTGATCGTGTCGTTGTAGCTGCCCTGGACGATGCCGGTGACCTGGACGTTCAGGCCGATATCGTTGAAGTCCTGGTCGCCGCCGCCGGCCAGGTCTTCCCAGTTGGAATTGCCCGGCAGGGCGCTGTCGCCCTCATGGTCGAAGCCGTCGGCGTTCAGGCCCGCATCGGTGAAGTAGGCCGGATTGCCCTGACCCGCCAGCGGCTGGCCACCAGCAAAGGCGGTCCACTTGCCGGAGACCTCCTGGAAGCTGACATCGGTGCCATCGGCCAGGCCGGCATTCTTGTCCGCCCCGTCGGGGATGATGAAGAAGCCGACCGCGACCGCGCCGCCCAGCTGCGCCCGGGTCAGTTCGATCGTGGTGCTGTCGCCGTTCTTGACGTTCGACCAGATCACCTGGCCCGACAGCGGGTTGCCGTTGGCATCCGCCAGGTAGAAGCCGTAGGAGCTGTTGTAGCCGGCGTTGGACAGCAGGTACTCGACATCCAGCCGGACCAGGTCGGCATCGCCCACCGCATAGAGGCCGCCGGATTGGGACAGCAGGTCGGCGGTGTCGAGGTTCACCCCGTCGCCGACCAGCAGGTCGTCGCCGACACCGCCGTCGATCAGGTCGTCGCCCGCGCCGCCGGTCACCGTGTCGTCGCCGACCCCGCCATACAGCCAGTCGTCGTCCGCGCCGCCGTCGATCAGGTCGTCGCCGTCGCCGCCATCGACCGTATCGCGGCCGGTCCCACCGAAGACCTCGTCCGCACCGGCACCGCCGTCGATCGCATCGCGGCCCGCGCCGCCAGAGAGAGTGTCGGCGCCTGCACCGCCGTCCAGGGTGTCGTTGCCGGCACCGCCGTCGATCGCGTCATCGCCGGCATCGCCGTCGATGGAGTCCTTGCCGTCGCCGCCGGACAGAACGTCGTCGCCGTCGCCGGCGAAGATCCGGTCGTCGCCGTCGCCGCCGTCGATGGTGTCGGCGCCCGCGCCGCCGTCGATGGTATCGGCATCCGCGCCGCCATCGATGGAATCCGCCCCGTCGCCGCCGTCGATCGCATCGCGGCCGGCCCCGCCGGAGACGGTGTCGCCACCGGCACCGGCATCGATGGTGTCGTTGCCGTCGCCGCCGGCGATCAGGTCGTCGCCCGCATCGCCGTCGAGGGAGTCGTGGCCCGCGCCGCCATCCAGGGAGTCGTCGCCGTCGCCGGCATAGATCCGGTCATTGCCGTCGCCGCCGTCGATCGTGTCGTCGCCGGCACCGCCGTCCAGGGTGTCGTTGCCCGCACCGCCGGCAATCAGGTCCGCACCCGCATCGCCGTCGATGGAGTCATGGCCCGCGCCGCCGGACAGGACGTCGTCGCCGTCGCCGGCGAAGATCCGGTCATTGCCGTCACCACCGTCGACAGTGTCGTCGCCGTCGCCGCCGAAGATGGTGTCGTGGCCGGTGCCGCCGTCGATGCTGTCCGCACCCTCGCCGCCGTCGATGAGGTCGTCATCGGCGCCGCCGGACAGGACGTCGTCGCCCAGGCCGCCCAGGATCTCGTCCGCGCCGGTGCCGCCATCGATGGTGTCGTCGCCGGTGCCGCCCAGCAGGCTGTCACTGCCGGCATCGCCGCTGATGCTGTCGTCGCCGCCATCGCCGTAGACGGTGTCGTGGCCCGCGCCGCCGGCGATCGTGTCGTCGCCGCCCGGCGCCGGCATCTCCACCGGCAGGCCGGTGAAGCTGATCTGCTCGATCAGGTAGTCGGAGCTGTCGCCGCCGCCCGTCGCACCCTGGCCCGGATAGGGATCCGCCTTGAACACCAGCTTGTCGAAGCCGCCCTCGCCCGCCAGGTCGATGCTGAAGTCCAGCTCATGCCCGCTCAGCGCCTGGAAGGCGCCCTCGCCCACCAGGATCCCGGCGCGATAGGCGTACCAGTGGCCGGTCTCGCCGCCCGCGCCCTCGTTCCGGAACAGGCGACGGACGGAGACGTCGGAGCTGCCCACCAGCTGGTCGAAGTCGACGATGATCGCGTCGGATTCGCCGGAGCTGGTGTTGCGGCCGATCTGCACCGCCGGGCCGGCGGTGCCGCCCTTCACGCCGAAGCCACCGTCGCTGTAGGAGATGTCGCCCGCCGAGGGGGTCATCGGCTGGCCGCTGGGGTCCAGCTTCTGCGCCGTGACGGTGAAGCCGCCGCCGGTGCTGGCAACGTTCGCCGCCGTGATGGTGCCGGAGAAGTCGCCGCCGGTGGTGACGCTCTCCTCGCCGCTGTCGCCGTGGATCAGGTCGTCGTCGTCATCGCCCGACAGGCTGTCGTCGCCGCCCTCGCCGAGCACGGTGTCCGCGCCGCTGCCGGCCGCGACCAGGTCGTCATCGGCACCGGCATGGATCAGGTCGTCGCCGGAACCGCCATCGACCGTGTCGGCACCTTCGCCGCCCCCGATGGAATCCGCGCCCGCACCGCCCGACAGCAGGTCGTCGCCGTCACCGCCTTCAACGGTGTCGTCGTCATGGCCGCCGTCGATCACGTCGTTCCCGGCACCGCCCTGCAGCAGGTCGTCGCCGCGGCCGCCGGACAGGCTGTCATCGCCGGCACCGCCGGTGACCAGGTCGTCGCCCGAGCCGCCATCGACCGAGTCGTTGCCGGCATCGCCGGACAGGGTATCGGCACCGTCGCCGCCGGACAGGCTGTCGCCGCCCGCGCCACCGGACAGGCTGTCATCGCCCGCGCCGCCGGCCAGGACGTCATCGCCCGCACCGCCGTCCAGCAGGTCACCGTCGCGGCCGCCATCCAGGCTGTCATTTCCGTCGCCGCCGGACAGGCTGTCGGCGCCCTTGCCGCCAAGCAGGGTGTCGTCGCCGGCGCCGCCCGACAGGATGTCTGCCCCGTCATCGCCGTCCAGAAGGTCGTCGCCTTCCTCACCGGCCAGCAGGTCGTCGCCCTTGCCGCCGTCGATGGCGTCATCCCCGGCGCCGCCGGCCACCGTGTCGGCACCGTCGCCGGCGCGGACGGAATCCGCCCCTTCGCCGCCAAGGATGGAGTCGGCCCCGGCACCGCCAACCAGGGTGTCGGCACCATCGCCGCCCTCCAGCAGGTCGTCGCCCGCGCCGCCGTCCAGGCTGTCGTCGCCGGCATCGCCCGACAGGGTGTCGTTGTCGTTGCCGCCTTCCAGGGTGTCGTTGTCGGCGCCGCCGCTCAGCAGGTCGGCGCCGTCGCCGCCGCGCAGCAGGTCGTCGCCCGCGCCGCCGCCGATGCTGTCATCGCCGTCGCCGCCCAGGATCCGGTCGGCACCCGCGCCGCCGGACAGGCTGTCGGCGCCATCGCCGCCGGAGATGGTGTCGTCGCCCTCACCGCCCGCGATCGTGTCGTCGCCTGCATCGCCGCGGATGTCGTCGGCACCCGCGCCACCGGACACCAGGTCCGCGCCGGCACCGCCGCGCAGGATGTCGTCGCCGGCACCGCCGTCGATGCTGTCATCGCCGTCGCCGCCCAGGATCCGGTCGGCTCCGTCGCCGCCGGACAGGCTGTCGGCACCGCTGTCGCCGTCGATGGTGTCGTCGCCGTCACCGCCGTCGATCGTGTCGTCGCCGGCCTGGCCGCGCAGCTCGTCATTGCCCGCACCGCCCAGCAGGGCGTCTGCACCGGCGCCTGCCAGGATGGTGTCGTTGCCGGTCCCGCCAGCGACCGTGTCGTCGCCGTCGCCGGCCCGCACGAAGTCGTCGTCGGCACCGCCGTCGATGCTGTCATCGCCATCGCCGCCGTCGATCCGGTCGCTGCCGGCACCGCCCAGGATGGTGTCGGCATCGTCGCCGCCGTCCAGGGTGTCGTCGCCCGCACCGCCGTCGATGCTGTCGGCACCTGCACGGCCGCGGATGCGGTCGGCGCCTTCGCCGCCGGACAGAAGGTCCGCGCCCTCGCCGCCGTCGATGCTGTCATCGCCGTCGCCGCCGCTGATCGTGTCGTCGCCCGCATCGCCGCGGATGTCATCGGCGCCTTCGCCGCCTGCGATCACATCGGCACCGTCACCGCCACGCAGCAGGTCGTCGCCGGCGCCGCCATCGATGCTGTCGGCGCCATCGCCGCCGATGACCCGGTCGGCACCTTCGCCACCGGACAGGCTGTCCGCCCCGTCGCCGCCCTCGATCGTGTCGTTGCCTGCACCGCCGTCGATGGTGTCGTCGCCGGCATCGCCGCGCAGCTCGTCGGCACCTTCGCCGCCGCTCAGCAGGTCGGCGCCATCGCCGCCGCGAAGCACGTCGTCGCCGTCGCCGCCGTCCAGGGTGTCGTCGCCATCGCCGGCCAGGATGCGGTCGGCCCCCGCGCCGCCGGACAGGCTGTCGGCACCGTCGCCGCCGGAAATGGTGTCGTCGCCCTCGCCGCCCGCAATCGTGTCGTCGCCGGCATCGCCGCGGATGTCGTCGGCACCGGCACCGCCGGCCACGACATCGTCGCCGTCGCCGCCGCGCAGCAGGTCACCGCCGTCGCCGCCATCCAGGCTGTCATTGCCATCGCCGCCGATGATCCGGTCGGCACCCGCGCCGCCGGACAGGCTGTCCGCGCCGGCATCGCCGTCGAGGGTGTCGTCGCCCTCGCCACCGTCCATCGTGTCGTCGCCGGCCTCGCCCCGAAGCCGGTCATTGCCGGCGCCGCCCAGCAGGACGTCCGCGCCGGCACCGGCCAGCAGGGTATCGTCGCCGCTGCCGCCGGCCAGGCTGTCGTCGCCGTCGCCGGCCCGGATGAAGTCCGCATCGGCGCCGCCGTCGATGCTGTCATCGCCATCGCCGCCCAGGATCCGGTCGTCGCCTGCACCGCCCAGGATGGTATCGTCATCGTCGCCGCCGCTCAGCGAGTCGTTGCCGTCGCCGCCGTCGATGCTGTCCGCCCCGGCACGGCCGAGGACCATGTCGTCACCGGCGCCGCCGGTCAGGACATCGGCACCGTCGCCGCCATCGACGCTGTCGTCGCCATCGCCACCATCGATGGTGTCGTCACCGGCCTCGCCACGCAGGCGGTCCGAACCGGAGCCACCGGCCATGACATCGTCGCCGTCGCCGCCATTCAGCAGGTCGTCGCCGTCACCGCCATCCAGGCTGTCGTCGCCTTCGCCGCCGAGCACCAGGTCGACGCCTGCGCCACCGGACAGGCTGTCATCACCGGCTCCTCCTTCGACTAGGTCGTCGCCGGCACCGCCGTCGATCGTGTCGTTGCCGGCCTCGCCCAGCAGTTCGTCCGCACCGACCCCGCCGGCCAGGACATCGTCGCCGTCGCCGCCGCGCAGCAGGTCGTCGCCGTCGCCCCCATCCAGGGTGTCGTTGCCGGCACCGCCCAGGATGCGGTCGGCACCCTCGCCGCCGGACAGGCTGTCATCGCCTTCGTCGCCGTCGATGGTGTCGTCACCGGCACCGCCGTCGATCGTGTCGTCGCCGGCCTCGCCGCGCAGTTCGTCCGCACCGTCGCCACCCGACAGGCTGTCCGCACCAGCGCCGCCCAGCAGCGTGTCGTTGCCGGCACCGCCGGAGACGGTGTCATCGCCGTCACCGGCCCGCACATGGTCGGCGCCCTCGCCGCCATCGATGCTGTCGGCGCCGTCGCCACCGGTGACCTGGTCGTCGCCGGCACCGGCGGAGATCGTGTCGGCGCCGTGGCCGCCATCGATATCGTCCGCACCGTCACCGCCGTCGATGAGGTCATCGCCGGCGCCACCGCGCAGCACATCGGCACCAGCACCGCCCGCCAGGCTGTCATCGCCATCCTCGCCCAGCAGGGTATCGTCGCCGGCATCGCCGGACAGGCTGTCATTGCCCGCGCCGCCCTCGATCCGGTCGTCATCCGCGCCACCGGCAAGGAGGTCGGCACCGGCACCGCCATAGATGCTGTCGCGGCCTGCGCCGCCGGACAGGGTATCGTCGCCATCCTCGCCATAGAGGGTGTCATCGCCGGCACCGCCGGAGATCGCGTCATTGTCGGCGCCGCCCCAAATCCGGTCGGCGCCCTCGCCGCCATCGATGGAGTCGTCGCCGGCGCCGCCGGTGATGCGGTCGTCGCCATCGTCGCCGGAGATGGTATCGGCGCCGTCGCCGCCGTCGATGGTGTCGTCGCCGCTGCCGCCGGCGATCAGGTCGTCGCCCGCATCGCCATGCAGCTGGTCGTCGCCCTGGTTGCCGGCGATCGTGTCATCGCCCTCGCCGCCGAAGATGGTGTCGTTGTAGTCGCCCATGGCGACGCTGGTGACCTGGACGTTCAGGCCCAGATCGTTGAAGTCCTGGTCGCCGCCGCCCGGCTGGTCTTCCCAGTTGGAATTGCCGAGCACGGCATTGTCGACCTCATGGTCGAAGCCGTCCGGGTTCAGCCAGCTGGCCGTGAAGTAGGCGGGATTGCCCTGGCCGGCCAGCGGCTGGCCGTCGGCAAACGCGGTCCACTTGCCGCCCTGCATCTGGAAGGTCACGTCGGTGCCGTCGGCCAGGCCGGCATTCGCATCGGCACCATCGGGGATGATGAAGAAGCCGATGGAGACGGCGCCCGCCATCTGGGCGGCATTCAGCTCGATGCTGGCGCTGTCGCCCGTCTTGACGTTGGCCCATACGACCTGGCCCCCGATCGGATTGCCGGAGCTGTCGGCCAGGTAATAGCCGTAGGAGTTGTTGTAGCCGGCGTTGGACTGCAGGTACTCGATGTCCAGCCGCATCAGGTCGGACATGCCGATCGGGTACATGCCGGCGAATTCGGGGATAATCGCCGCATTGGTGTCGTCGCCGACACCGTCGCCGATCAGGCTGTCATTGCCGGTACCGCCCTCGATCAGGTCATGCCCGGCACCGCCGGTGACCGTGTCGTTGCCGGCATCGCCGGCCAGGACGTCATCCTGCTCGCCGCCGTCGATGGCATCGTCGCCGTCGCCGCCGGAGACGGAGTCCGCCCCCGCATCGCCGCTGATGGTGTCGGCGCCGGCACCGCCGTCGACCGTGTCGCTGCCGCCAGCGCCGGCGATCAGGTCGTCGCCGTCGCCGCCCGAGATCGAGTCGTTTCCGGCACCGCCATCGACTTCGTCATCGCCGGCACCGGCCTCGATCCGGTCATTGCCGAAGGCACCGTCGATCGTGTCGCTGCCATCGCCACCCTGAACCGTGTCGTGGCCCATGCCCGCATCGATCAGGTCGTCGCCTGCACCGCCAGCAAGGCTGTCGACGCCGTCGCCGCCGGCAATGGTGTCGGCATCGGCGCCGCCGTCGACCGTGTCGTTGCCCGCGCCGCCGAGGAGGGAGTCGCTGCCCGCGCCACCGGCCAGGCTGTCGGCACCCTCGCCGCCATCGATCGTGTCGGCGCCGGCATCGCCCGACAGGACGTCATCGCCCGCACCGCCAGCGATCAGGTCGGCATCCTCGCCGCCCGCGACGGTGTCGGCTCCGGCACCGCCCAGGATCGTGTCGCTGCCGGCACCGCCCGCCAGGCTGTCCGCGCCCTCGCCACCGTCGATATCGTCGGCACCGTCGCCACCATCGATCGTGTCGTCGCCGGCTTCACCGGCCAGGACATCATCGCCGGCACCGCCACCGATGAGATCCTCATCGTCACCACCGGCAACGGTGTCGTTGCCATCGCCGCCGCCGATCGTGTCGGCGCCAGCGCCGCCCAGGACGGAATCCGCCCCTGCACCGCCAGCGATGCTGTCGTCGCCTTCGCCGCCCTCGATCGTGTCATCGCCGGCATCGCCCGCCAGGACGTCGTCACCGGCACCGCCGGCGATCAGGTCGGCGTCATCGCCGCCGGCGACCGTATCGTTGTCGGCACCGCCCTCGATCGTGTCGGCACCCGCGCCGCCAAGGATCGAATCGCTGCCGGCGCCGCCGGCCAGGCTGTCGGCCCCTTCGCCGCCATCGATCGTGTCGGCGCCGGCGTCACCCGCCAGGACGTCGTCACCGGCACCACCGGCGATCAGGTCTGCGTCGTCGCCACCGGCAACGGTGTCGGCGTCATCGCCGCCTTCGATCGTATCGGCGCCTGCCCCACCGAGGATGGTGTCTGCTCCGGCACCGCCCGCCAGGCTGTCGGCGCCTTCACCACCGTCGATGCTGTCGGCACCTTCGCCGCCATCGATCGTGTCGTCGCCAGCGTCACCCGCCAGGACATCGTCACCGGCACCGCCGGCGATCAGGTCGGCGTCGTCGCCACCCGAGGCGGTGTCGTCGCCGGCATCGCCCGCCAGCACGTCGTCACCGGCGCCACCGGCGATCAGGTCTGCATCGTCTCCGCCCGAAACGGTGTCGGTGTCATCGCCGCCGTCGATCGTGTCGGCGCCTGCACCACCGAGAATGGAGTCGCTGCCAGCCTCGCCGGCCAGGCTGTCGGCGCCGTCGCCACCGTCGATGCTGTCGGCACCCGCGCCGCCATCGACCGTATCGTCGCCGGCATCGCCGGCCAGGACGTCATCACCGGCACCGCCGGCGATCAGGTCTGCGTCGTCGCCGCCCGAA
>NZ_JBHRTR010000046.1:0-746 GCF_042646425.1 Marinibaculum pumilum | reverse complement strand
CATCGCCACCGTCAATCGTGTCGGCGCCCGCCCCACCGAGGATGGAGTCCGCCCCGGCATCGCCGGCCACGCTGTCGGCGCCGGCATCGCCCGCCAGGACATCGTCGCCCGCACCACCGGCGATCAGATCTGCATCGTCACCACCCGAAACGGTGTCGGCATCATCGCCGCCGTCAATCGTATCGGCGCCTGCCCCACCAAGGATGGAGTCTGCACCGGCACCGCCGGCCAGACTGTCGGCACCCGCGCCGCCATCGATCGTGTCGTCGCCGGCATCGCCCGCCAGCACGTCGTCACCGGCACCACCGGCGATCAGGTCCGCATCGTCGCCACCGGAGACCGTGTCGGCGTCATCACCGCCGTCGATCGTGTCAGCGCCGGCACCGCCGAGGATGCTGTCGGTGCCGGCGCCACCAGCCAGGCTGTCGGCACCTTCGCCACCGTCGATGCTGTCGGCGCCTTCGCCGCCATCGACCGTATCGTCGCCGGCATCGCCGGCCAGGACGTCATCACCGGCACCGCCGGCAATCAGGTCGGCATCGGCGCCGCCGGACACGGTGTCGGCATCATCGCCACCGTCAATCGTGTCGGCGCCCGCCCCACCGAGGATGGAGTCCGCCCCGGCATCGCCGGCCACGCTGTCGGCGCCATCGCCGCCATCGATCGTGTCGGCGCCAGCATCACCCGACAGGACGTCGTCGCCCGTACCACCCGTGATCAGGTCGGCATCGTCGCCACCGGAGACC
>NZ_JBHRTR010000045.1:0-19962 GCF_042646425.1 Marinibaculum pumilum | reverse complement strand
CCCGCCACAGAGCGGCGGGCCGGCGGCTCTCTCCCGTTTTTAGCCCGTCGTTCCTTCGGATCACAGGGCCCGGGTCTGATCCCGGATCCCGGAGCCACTCACCCTGGAGGGCGAGCACGATAGCCCAAGACACCGCTAAGCGGTGCGATACCCCGCTGACAGGTAAGCGTCCGGTGATGGCCGCAGCTTACCGACCTTGCGCCCAATTCCAGGGCAGCAGTTCTGCGAGACGCTTTGCCGGGTGGGTGTTGATGCGGCCGATGACGTCGGCGAGCCAGGCCTGCGGGTCGATGTCGTTGAGCCGGGCGGTGCCGATCAGCGAGTAGATGGCCGCGGCACGCGCCCCACCAGTGTCGGAGCCGGCGAACAGGTAGTTCTTCCGGCCCAGGGCCACGGCCCGCAGGGCGCGTTCGGCGGCGTTGTTGTCGATCTCCAGATGCCCGTCGTCCAGGTAGCGCACCAGGCTGTCCCAGCGCGACAGGGCGTAGCGCATCGCCGCCGCCATGTCGGAGCGACCGGAGAGCTTCGTGAGCCGCGCCTGCATCCAAGCGGCAAGCTCCTCGGCCATTGGCCGGCTGCGGACGGAGCGTATGCGTCGGCGCTCGTCCGGCGGTTGGCCGCGGATCTCCGCCTCCACGTCGTAGAGCGCGCCGATCCGATCCAGCGCTTCCTTCGCCAGCGGGCTCTGCTTCGCGGCGTAGAGGTCGTGGAACTTGCGTCGGGCATGCGCCCAACAGCCCACGGGGATCACCGGGCCGGGCAGCCGGTCGGGCTCGTAGAGCGCGTTGAACCCGGCATAGGCGTCGGCATGCAGGTGCCCGGCGAAGCACGCCAGATGCGCCTGCGGGCGCTCGCCCTTGCGGTCGGGGCTGTAGAAGAAGGCAGCTGCCGGTGGCGCGTCGCCGCCATGCGGCCGGTCGTCGCGGACATAGACCCAGAGCCGGCCCGTCTTCGTCCGGCCCGCGCCCGGGGCCAGCACCGGCACCGGCGTGTCGTCCGCATGCAGCCGCGGCGCGGCGAGCACTTCCGCACGCAGCAGAGACACCAGCGGCTCCAGCAGCGCCGCGGAGCGGCCGACCCAGTCAGCCAGGGTGGAGCGCTCCAGGTCTATACCTTCGCGGCCGTAGATCTCTGTCTGCCGGTAGAGCGGAAGATGGTCGGCGTACTTCGACACCAGAACATGCGCCAGCAGCCCGGGCCCTGCGCGTCCCCGGTCGATCGGCAGGTCCGGCACCGGCGCCTGGGCGATCGCCTCGCAGGTCCGGCAGGAGAGCTTCGGCCTGACATGCCGCACCACGTGGAAGCGCGCCGGCTCGTAGTCCAGGATCTCGGTCACGTCCTCGCCCAGCGGGCGCAACACGCCACCGCAGGAGGGGCAGGCGCAGGGAGCCTCATGCACGACCTCTCGCCGCGGCAGGTGGCCGGGCAGTGGTCGCCTCACAGGCTTCGCCTTCTCCGCCGCATCCACCGGATCCGACGACGTGGCCGGCGGTCCCGATTGGGCGATATCCTCTTCCAGATCGCCCAGTTGCAGTTCCAGCTGCGCGATCTCCCGGTCCAGCTTCTCCGAGGAGCGGCCGAAGGTCATCCGGCGCAGCTTTGCCAGCTGCACCTTCAGCTTCTCCAGTTCCAGGGTCTTGGCCACCAGGCCGGTGCGGGCCTGCTGCAGCTGCTCCGTCAACTCGGCGACGGCGCTCGCGGCAGCCTCTCGCTCCGCCAGCAGCAGCCGGCGCAGGCTCTCGACGTCATCGGGAAGGGTGGTGTCCGGCGACATGCCGGATTCTAGCATCCAGACCGCCGCGACGCCGCCGCCGCAGGACCGGCAGCGGCAGGTGAGTCAATCGGTCGCGCTCAGCCGGCCAGTTCCGGTCGCCAGGTGCGCCGGGGCATCCGCCAGTCGATCCCCTCCAGCAGCATCGCCAGCTGCGCCGGCGTCACCGCCACCCTGCCGTCCGCCGGCGAGGGCCAGACGAAGCGGCCACGCTCCAGCCGCTTGGCGAACAGACAAAGACCCTGGCCGTCCCACCACAGAAGCTTGATCAGATCCCCGCGCCGACCGCGGAAGACGAAGACATGGCCGCAGAACGGATCACGGTGCAGCACCTCCTGCACCTGACGGGCAAGGCCGTCGAAGCCGCGGCGCATGTCGGTGCGGCCGGCACAGAGCCAGACACGGGTACCCGGCGGCGGCGCGATCACCGGCGGCCCAAAGCGCGGAGCACCCGTGACAGGGCCTCCGCATCCACTGTCCGGTCGACCCGGATCCGGACACCATCGGGAAGCGCAATCTCCATCCCTCCCGGGCTGGAGCAGGCTTCCGGATGGGCCGTGTCGGCGGCGATCGCCACCTCGACAGGCAGGAAGCCAACCGGCTCCGGGTTCCGCACCACGCCCAGTTCCTGCCGCCAGCGATACAGCAGCCCGCGATCCAGATCGTGCCGGCGGGCAACCTCGGTCACCGTCACGCCGGGCTCGAGCGTCTCGCCGACAAGCCGCTCCTTGTCCGCACGCGACCAACGCCGCCGGCGAACCACACCGCTCAGGATCTCCAGACGCTCGACAGTCACGTGGCTATCCTCGTCGCCAACAACGTGGCTTACGCCACCGCGACAGGACAGCTGGCTATGCCGATCCGAACAAGGCGGTCTTCACCGGACGCTTACGCTGACAGTGGCAACATGTGCGATAGGGCATCGTCGCCATGCCGACATGCCGACATGTCGGCATGTCTTGAAACAGAGATCCTATAGTCGCTCCCGCGCGAACTGCTTAATTCGGTGTTTCAGCAAACTGCATAATCCTGGACATATTGTCGCTAATACGACAAAATGTCGGAGTTTGGACAAAAGGAGGATTAGCGTAGTGACCATATCTGCGGCGCAGTGCCGGGCGGGCAGGGCATTGCTCGATTGGTCGCAGGACCGGTTGGCTGAGAGTGCCAACGTTTCACGAACCACGGTGGCGGACTTCGAGCGCAACACACGGCAACCGATCAGGAACAATCTCGTGTCGATCGCCGCGGCGATGGAAGCAGCTGGTGTGGCGTTCATATCCGACGACGACCAGGGGGCCGGAGTCCGCTTCCGCAAAGTCGAAATCGAGTACAACAACAAGACCGTTCGAGAGCGGGGCCGTGGGTATGCGATGTCGATCAGGTACCGTGGCGAACCCTATGAGCTTGTTGTTGATCGAGACGCTCTCGATGACTTGGATCGGGCGACCTATCGTTCTTCGGCTGAATATGCCGAGGCCTACGCGAATCACCTGCCCAAGATTCTGATAGCTGCGAAGAAGGCGTTGGACGCCGGGGAAACCTCCGCGCAGGGCGAAATCTATCTCAGTCATGATGCTTTCCCGCCGGAGCTCTTCTAGAGGTCGGGAAGGTTGTTCTGGCCGGCCGCGCCAGGTGCCGGAGGGGCTATCGCTCCATGCCGCGGCCCCGCCCGCGGTCAGGGGTCCTGGCGGCTTGCCGGGCGGATCGGAGTTCCGTGGCAAGGAGCTGCCTGGCTTGCGGCTGCAGAGTCCGTCGCTCGGTGGGCGACGTCGCCTCCGCAAGGGCCAGAATCGATGCCCTGGTCGGCCGGTCCGGCACCTGGTGACGTTCCAGTCGTGACTGCTGCTCTGCGATGGCAGTCGCGCGACGTGGTCGATCCTGTTCTGCTGTGCTGCTCTCGGCCCGTGCCGCAGCCAAAACGGGCAGGTCTTCTGCGACCTTGGCGGCGAGCTCCTGGGCGCGGCGCCGGTCGCCGCTTCCAATGACGCTGCCGCCCTGCAACTGGCCGAAGCTTGCCGGACGGGATTTCAGAAGCTCCGCAGTCTCGTGCGGGCCGTTGGCGTCAAGGTGGCTGAGCAGGGTGTCGCGGGCCTTGTCCGGGTCGCGGAAGATCCGGGGCAGCCGCCGTTCGACGTCGCGGAGCTGGCTCCTGGCGATCTCCGCCTTGCCGTCGATCGCCGCCTGCGCCTCTCGGGCCGCTGCGAGGCCCTTGTAGATCTCTTCGTGCTGCGCCGTTGCGGCCCGGTGCGCGGCCACGGCATCGAGGGCGTCGGTGAGCTGCTGCAATGCGCCCGAAACCCCAGGCCCCGGCTTCTGCGACGGCTCAGCTCGTCGACCGCCTATCTCCTTGTTGGGTCGGATGGCTTTGGCCCGTGCGGCCCGCCGCTCGTCGCGGGCTTCCTGCAAGGCCGCGCGGATCAGGTCTCGCTCGGAGCGGCCGAATTCCCCTCGTGCGGTCCGCGGCAGCGCCGCCCAGGCCTCGATCAGAGCCTGCCGTGGGTTGGTTGCCTCGGCGGTGCCGAGCTGATGGGCCGCGACCTGGCGCGCCTGCCCTGTCCGGTTGAGGTCCTGCTCGAGCCGCTGCAGTTCCTTGTCGGACCGCCGGGCATCGGCGCGGGCCTGGATCGCCGTCGGCAGGGCGGCGGCGATCTCCGCCACGACCGGCGCGCGGGTCGCCTCGTCGCGAAAGGCCGCGGCGATCTTCCCGAAACGCTGGGGCCGGTCGCGGAGGGTCTGCAAGGCACGATCGGGGCCCTCCGCGGCGGCCGCGGCGTTGAACTTTACAAGAGCCTCGGGTCCCGCATAGAGGCGGTCGAAGCCGGCGCGGACCTGGCCGGCGGCGGCTTCTCCGGCCTGCACATTGGATCGCAGGCGGTCGAGCTCGCCGGTCAGCCGCCCATGGGCGGCCTCCGCGGCGTCCAGGTCCTTGCGCCGTGCCTGGACAAGGCGCATGCCGGCCAGCGCGTCGGTCACCGCACCGGTGGCTGATGCGGCAGGTCTGCCGGCAGGCGCGACCGTGAGACTGCGCCGCGACCGTGCCGGTGCAGGCTGTCCTTGATCGAGGGCGGTGCGCACCAGGTCGCGAAGCGGCCGCTCGTCGCCGCTCAACCGGCCGGAGATGAAGGCCGCACGCCAGGCGCGCGGATCATTGCCCTCCGGCCGGATCTCGTAGCCGGCCTCCTGTCCCATGCGCCAGAGCAGCGCCTGGGAGGTGCGGGTATTGCCTTCCCGGAACGGATGAATGGCATAGACCTCGTGCAGGACGTCCGCGGCCTTGTCCGCGAACGCGTCCCTGTCCAGGCCCTTCAACGCCTTGCCATTGTCGATATAGGCGAAGACACGCTTCAGCCCGTTGTCGATTTCCGCCGGCGGCCGGTAGTGAACATCCCCCTCCGGCGCGGGCTTGAACATCGAGATGGTCCGCGGCTTGCCGGCCCAGTCGTAGACGTCCTGGAAAATGTGGCGATGGAGTTTCTTCAGGCCGGCCGGGGTCAGCGGAACGACCGGCAGTTCTGTCAGACGCAGTGAGGTGGCAATGGTCTCGCGACGGTGAAGCTCATCCGCATCCCGAAGGCCGAATTTGTTCTTTAGGACCGAAGTGCCCGCGTAGAGATAGGGGTCGTCCGCCACAGAGGCTTTAGTCGTTGGGGCAGGTCTTCGTCTCGCAGTGACGAAGCGCAGCCGCGACGAGTTCGTCGCCCGTCAGCCCCTGGCGGATCAAGGCTCGGACGGCAGCGTCATCCTCCGGAGAAATGACATGACCCGCCACCTCACTCGCAAACTTCGCGCGATCGAAGTCCGCCAGCCGGCGGGCCGCATCCCGATCCTCGGCCGGCTCTGCGGCGGCCGCGTCGGGAAGCTGGTATGCAAGAGGCTGTGCCATAGGTCCGTCCTGTCGCGTGTCGGCAAGTGGATATATAGGGCGGCACCCCACTTGCCGCTATTAAACATTATAGCACAAAAGGGCTGAAACCGGCCGGATTTTCGGCCTTTCCGGCGACACTACGGAATGCCAAGCCAGAGCCCTCAAGCCGTTCGACCCGCTGCACAGGTCATCCCCTTCCGGCGCTTCCGAACAATGGGTACCTGGCAGCCCGCGGCGCGGGACCGGCGGCGATCGCCGCCTGCAAGCGGAAAATCGGCTCCCCCGGCCTGCGGCCGGTCCCCCCAATTTTCCGCTGACTCCCGCCCCTCAACCGGGCCGCCAACCGGATCCCATCGAAGCGCCAGACAGAAGGGGATCCGACATGAGCAACAAGCCGATCGACAGCCTCGACCTCTACCGCCAGTACCGGGATGCCGGCATTGACGACAAACAGGCCGAGGCGCACGCATGACATCATGGCCAAGGCACTGATCCCGGCGATCCAGGACATGATGGACCGCCAGACCCAGACACTCCGCGAGGAGCTGGACCGCAAGCTTGCATTGGCCAAGCTGCAGATCATGCTTGCGACCTTCATCTTCGTCGCCGGCGCCGCTCTCATCCGGTACCTCACCGGCTGAGCGTGGAAATGCGCCGGCGGTTCGCCGCCGGCGCCGGCCTGGCCTACAGTCGAGGCGTCAAGCCACCACCCGTAGAACAGTCCCGCCGGACCTGGTCCTCGGCCTATCGCTGCAAGCCGCCCAGGCCATGGCGCCGCCCAGAGTCTCGAACCACCGTCGGTCTTGCTCCAGAAAGCCATTCCCGACCAGGTGCCACAGCTTCAGGAGCGGGAGCTCCAGCGGGCTCCGGTAGACCAGGGCCGTCCGGACGCCGCGGCGGTACTCGAAGTGCCCCAGATAGTCACCCAGCTGTCGCATCTCCTCGATCGTGAAGGTCGAGAGATCCGCCTGCCGGAGATCCCAGACGGTCGCCATTCCTGAGCACCAGGCGCGATCAAGGGCGACCTCGGCGAAGGTGTTTCGGAGGGTAGACGCTGTCGCGGGGCCGAAGTGCGAGATAAGCAGCACTTCGCGGGAACCCACTGGAGCATGTCTGTAGGGCATGACTGTCCGCAGCCTCCGGACGATGCTTGTCTGGAACAATGGAACGTCGAAGGCCCTGCGGGAGTCAAATCTTTAGCGTGTAGGCGGTCCCTCGTTCAGCAACCCGCGCCAGGCACAGGGGGCGTCCCCGGCCGGCTCTGCCGGCCACGGCAACCCGCTCTATTGCGCCAGGCGGCGCCGGCGGCCTTCGGCCACCAGCCCCGCCCAGCTCCACCGAGCCCGCAAGCGGTCTCGGCCATCGGGAGACGATCGGGCGCAGGGTGCCGCGGGGATTGGTGACAGGCTTCCGGCAATCCGCACCGGGCGCCCCGCCTTGCGGTGATGCGCCTCGGCCTGCTGGCCGTGGCCGGCGAAGCTTCGGCCGCCATCAGGGTTCCGTTCCGTCTGCCTGTGCCTTGTGCGGTTCTGGCTGAGGCGATCGCCGGCGGCCGGATCCTCTGCATGGCTGCGTCTTCTGGCGCTCGCTGGCCTTGGCGATGTTCCGGCCGGTTCTGCCGGGCACCGCCGGCGGTGATCGGGCTCGGGGAGGCTTCGGCCTGGGTCTGCGGGACCGGGCGCTTGGCCTTCGTGGCGGATCGGGGGAGCGCCTGGCCGTTCTGCGCTGACATCGCCAGAGAGGGCTGCCTGTTGCCAGTGATCTCCTCACGGGCCGGTGTCACGCCGCTCCCAGCACGGCCTTGATTGACTTGCGATCTAGCTTCGGGACCGGGCAGCTACGCTGCCCTGAGCTTCAGCCGCAACGGGGCGCCCTGGCTTTTTTCCCCGCCGCTTCGCGGCTCCTCGCGGATCAAAAAAGCCCTGTCGCCCCATCCTCCGCTGCGCTGCGGCCCTTCGGGTGCGGCCCGCTCTCCCTCCGCCCCTCCGATCGCCATCAAGGCCGCGATGGGCGCGGCACACCACGAGGAGAGAGATCATGGCAACCATCGGCACGTTCACCCTGGCGAAGGACGGCAGCTACACCGGTCAGATCCAGACCCTGGTCCTGAAGGCCAAGGTCAAGCTGGTCCTGCAGGAGAACAAGCCTTCCGACGATGCCCCGGACTACCGGATCTTCGTCGGCGGCACCGAGGTCGGCGCGGCCTGGAGGAACATCGCCAAGACCAGCGAGCGCCCCTACCTGAAGGTGAAGCTGGACGATCCGACCTTCCCGGCGCCGATCTTCGCCAGCCTGCACCAGGCGGAGGAGGGCGGTGACGGCTACAACCTGGTCTGGAGCCGGCCGAAGGGCCGCGGCCGGGATTGATCCCGGCGGCCGGAGGGCGCCTCGCCGCAAAGCGGGGCGCCCTTTCTGCTGCCTTCAGCATGGGCGGAGGGGCTGGAGGGGCGCCGGCCTGCTTGCCGGGACCTGCGTCCCGGCGCGCAGGCGGCGCCGATCGGGGCGCTCCGGCTTCAGGTCGATGTTGCTGCTGTTGATGCTGAAGCTTCGATAACAGCAGGGCCGACAGGGTTCGAAGACGTGGTTGCACGCTGAGGGATGGTCGACGTCGGGCAGAGGCGCCCCCGCCTGGCTCCGCCTGGCGGGGTGACCCGCTCTATTGCGCCTGGCGGCCCGGGCGGCCTTCGGCCACCCGCCCCGCCAGGCTCCACCGAGCCCCGTGCCGGGTCTCGGCCCTTTCGGGTGACGATCGGGCGCAGAGGCTGTGGCGTCGCCGGCGGCCAGGTCGCGGCGATCGATGAGCTGGTGGGGCAGGGGGCGGCTGCAGGGCCCTGCCTTCGGTCGCGGGCCCTGCAGGTTCGGCGGCCGCCCTCCGGCCAGCCGGCATCTCCTCACTTGATAATTCCTAATGGCTTCGCCCTCGCGCGCTTCGGAAGGATTCGACGGTCTCCCGAGGCTCAGTCGCTGCGCTCCCTGCGCCCGCCGTCGAATCCTCCCTCCGCTTGCTACCCCCTGCTCCGCGCGAACTCGGGGTTCAGGACGGGGCCTGAACCCGCCTGACACAGGCGGGGGAAGGCCTCCGGCCTTGGAAATCGGAGACGGAGGCGCGCGATGTTCGACTACTGGAGGGACCATCCCCACCCGCTGACCATCACAGAACGGCGGTTGAAGAACCGGGAGGCGGCGGTGCGGCGGCTGGAGCGGATGCGGGCGCGGAAGGAGCCGATGAGGGTCAGCAGCCGGCCATGGGGCAAGGGGCTGTGGTCGGTGCAGAACAGCCACGATCTGCGGACCTATGGGCCGTTCCCGATGGAGAACATGGCCCAGGTCAGCCGGCTGATGTTCGCCGGCGAGTGGAGCAGGGAATGGAACGAGAAGCTGCGGGCGCCGGACGAGGTGATCTATGGCCGGTCCTGCCTGGACGAGGGCGACGAGGGGGAGGGGGAGGCGGCCGCCGCATAGGCGACGCCGACCCTGAGTGATGCGGCAGGCTGAGAGATCGCGGGAGCAGGGGCGGGATGGACAAGCGCACGCCGACACATGACCTGGAGGAGTTTCAGCGGTACTGGCTGCGGTGGTGCATGGTGCCCAACCGACCGAAGCTTGCGACCACAACCGCGATCCACAGCGCGGTGATCCTGGGCTTTGATATCGCCTCCTGGACCCGCTGCATCCTGTCGATGAAGCACCACCACTTCTACAAGTCGATGACCGCCAAGCACGATCATCGCCGCTGGCAGGATGTCTACCATGTGCCATTCGAGGGGATGACGTATTATGTTAAGTTCACCGACACCGGCCTGCGGGCCTTTCGGCTGCTGTCCTTCAAGGAACGTGACGATGACCGCCCCTGGACATGACGACGACGAGCGCCACCCCGAGACGGGAGAGCGCATGAGCCGCGGCGTGCGACGGCAGAGCTTCACGACCCAGGACGGCGGCAGCTACAGCTATGACCTGCCCGGATGGTGGACCGCGTCAGGTGCCGGCATGCACGCCGGCGGCGACATGGCCGCCGCCTTCGAGGCCGGCGCCCGCATCGACGCCGAGCGCAAGGCGGCGGGGCTGCCCACCCTGCGCGAGCTGCGCCGCGCGCGCGCGGCAGCTCGGGCCCGATCCGGGACCTAGCGCCGGCCGGCCAGACCCCGGCTCCCACCCTGAAAGACCCCGCCTTCGGCGGGGCTTTTTCATGACCGAACGCGATCCAAGGTCCCGTTTTGTTCTTGCTATAATATGCGGTAATGCGCATAATGCAAACATCAGGCGGCGCTTGTGCTGCCGGATCGAAAAGAACAGAAGGCTCGGACAATATGGATGCCAGACGAATACTTGAGACGCTTGACGGCGCGAACGACGAAACCGTTCTGGAAGTCGCGGTCTACACGACCATTGACTGCGTCGACGGGGCCACCGGACCCGGCGGCTACCTGCGCGCCCTTGGCCACATCCGCCCGGACGTGCTCGCCGAACTCGCCGCCCAGGCCGGCGACGTCGAGGACCAGCTCGCCGCCGCCCTGGGCTCCGGCTGAACCCGATCCGGCGGGGCAGGGATCTAGCACATCCCGGCCGCGCCACACCCGAACCACCCGACAGAGCCTTTCAAGGAACCATAGCCATGGCTACAGCCACCAAGACGAAAGCCATCAAGGCCGCGACCAGGGCCACGCCCCGGCCGTCCAAGGCGCGCAAGCGCAGCGCGAAGGCCGAGGCCGCGCCGAAGGCAGAGGCAGCCGGGCAGGGGACGCCCGCCGCCGCTGCCGAGCTCCGCGAGATCCCGCTCGCCAAGCTTGTGCCCAGCGAAGCCAATGTGCGCCGCACGCGCGGGGATGACATCCAGGGGCTTGCCGCTTCCATCGAGGCCCTCGGCCTGCTGTCCAGCCTGACCGTCGCTTCCGTCGGCGAGGCCGGCACTTTCGCCGTCGTCGCCGGCGAACGCCGCAGGCGGGCCTTGGTCCTGCTGGCCGAACAGGGGCGCATTCCCGCCAGCTTCCCCGTTCCCTGCCGCATCGTGGACGGCGGCAGCGCCACCGAGGTTGGTCTGGCGGAGAACGTGCATCGGGTCGCGATGAATCCGGCCGACCAGGTGGAGGCATGGGCACGGCTGGCCGAGGAGGGCCTGGGCGTGGCCGAGATCGCCCGGCGGCATGGCGCAACCGAACGCCAGGTGGCCGGCCGCCTCGCACCGGAGATCCTTGACGCCTTGCGAGCGGCGGAGATGAGTGTCGAAGCCGCTCAGGCATTCGCCCTGACCGACGACCATGAGGCCCAGAAGAAGGCGTTTGAAATCTGCGGCCGCGCCTCTGGCGGCTACTACGATCCCCGGCAAATCCGCACCGTTCTGACGCCCGGCGAGATCCTGCACACCGACAAGCGCGCCCGGTTCGTCGGTGCAGAGGTCTACCGGGACGCCGGCGGCAGCATTCGGGAGGACCTGTTCGACGAAGATCGGTACTTCACCGATGCCGGCCTGCTGGACCGGCTCACCCTGGAGAAGCTGGAAGGAGAGGCGGAAAAGCTGCGAAGTGAGGGCTGGGGCGAGGTGCAGGTCAGCATCGAACGCAACTATCGCATCCGGCCCGGGCTGCAAATCCTGCGGCCGACCGAATCCCCGCTGAGCGAGGAAGATGCCACCGAAGCGGCGCGCCTCGAATCCCGGATCGCGGAACTGGAAGACCTGCCGCTCGATCCCGAGACTCAGGACGAGGATCCGATCGACGACGAGCTGCAGGCATGCCAAAAGCGGCTCGGCGAGATCCAGGGCAAGCGAATGGTCTACACCGCTGAGGATAAGGCCCGAGCCATCCTGTTCCTCTGCCTGGACTATGACGGGAAGCCTGATCGGGGCTGGCCTTACGCTCCATGGGAGAACGAGGACGCGCCGGAAGGGACGGGGTCCGCCAGCCCCGACAACCGGCCCGGCCCATCCAAGGCGGACGTGCCGAGTGGCCCGGCCTATGGCAACGGTCTACGGGACGACCTTGCCGCCCTACGGCGGCATATGGTCCGGGCGGAGTTCCTCGCCCATCCGGAGATCGCCCAGGACCTGCTGCGGTTCCACATGATCCGGCAGGCAATCTGCGAGGGCAGCTCCGCAACGCCGTTCCAGGTGCTGGCCAGGGAGAGCAGCAGCCGCACCTGCAGCAGCGCTGGCGATATGGGCCGCCTTGCCGCTTTTGGCGAGATCGAGGAAGCCGTCAGCCACCTGCGGATGGACTGGCTGGACCTGTTGCCGGACGTCCCCCGGGCGTTCGAGGCATTCCTGGACCTCAGTGAGGCCGACAAGGTCGCCCTGATGGCGCATGTGGCCGGGCTGGCCCTTCACGGCGGGCTGAGCGACAACGCCGGGCCCCACCACCACAGCCTGGAGATCGCCCTGCATCGCATGGGCAGCGAGCTCGCCCGGCACTGGACGCCGGATGCGACCTTCTTTGCGTGTCTGAGCAAGGCCCATATCCTCGACATCCTGAGCAAAACCCTCGGGCCGGCGATCGCGGCGCGCCATGCCGGTGCCAAGAAGGCCGAACTGGTCAAGGTGGCGGCACGCTATTTCGACGACAGCCTCAGCGCGGCCGAGCGGGACATGGGTGATGACGCTGCCGAGCGTGCGGCCGCCTGGTTGCCCGAGCCGATGCGCGTGTCCCTGCCTGCATCCGTCTAGGGTTGGCGGACCAATAGGGCAGGGGGCGGCTGGCGATGCTGGTCGTCCCCTGCCGTCCCACAGGACAGAATCTCATGGCCCATCCATCGGAGGCGCGCAGCGACTGGCGCGCAGTCGCTCGATGCGGCTATATCCAGGCCGCGCCGGCCGCCGTCCGCAAGCGGCGGCAGCGGGCTGCGGGCTGCCCTGCCCAAGACCGCCGCGCCCAGGATCAACAGGTCGGGTGCCCCCACAGCCCGGTCCGCACCGGGCCGCCGCCCGATCCGACCCCGACTGCAGTCGAGCCCAGCATGGACAAGCGTACCCTCAAGGAGATCCGGAAGGCCCGGCGGCGCACCCAGGTCGAGCTCGCGGCCAAGCTGCAGATCAACCAGAGCAACGTGGCGCGGGCCGAGCAGGCGCATGATGCCCGGATCTCCGACCTGGCCGCCTATATCGAGGCCCTCGGCGGCCAGCTGGAGCTCGTCGCCCGCTTCCCCGGCGAGGCGCCGGTCCTGATCGATGGCATGAGCAACGATAAGCGTCTAAAGCCTTGATCGTGTTGATATTGCGACTACCGCTATCGCGGTAGTGCACCCTGATACCGTGCGTCCTACGGTTGCTGTGGCTGCGTTATTCTCCTCCCTGACGAGGCACTGCATGCATTTCGTAGTCGGACCCGCCGATGTCGATCCGCGTTTCCAAGATGTAATCCTTCCCCTCGAAATCGCCGAAACCTATTGGGGTATCCCCGCCCACGCGCGCATCCTCGATGCCCTGGCCGAAGAGCCCTGGCAGCAGGACCTGGAGATCGAGGCTGTTCGGCGCGCCGGCAAACTCGGCGCGCTCTACATCGATGCCGAAGGCGATCTGCGCATTCGCCAGCCGGAGCCGCCGTCAGCCACCGAGTGCTGCCTCTACGAATACGGCCCTGTCGGCTTCTGCCGGACCGCCATCGCCACCGGCACGCCCGAGCATTTGACCGCGCTTCTGGGCGATCGCCTGCCGGACCTGCCCGCCAGGCGCTGGGCCGGGCATCCCTACGACCTCTTCGCGTTTGCCCGGAACGTCCAGAGTCCCGCGCGCAGCGGCTTCGCCATCACTTCGCTCGCCGCCAAGGTCATCACCTTCCCCGGAAGCCATCGCAGGCCATCCAACGAGGCCGGACCACCTTTCAGTCACGACGCGGCAAACCCAGGCTGATCCCGCGCAGGCGCTGCCGGCCGTGGCGATCCAGAGTTCATCCCTGTCGACATGTCGGCAGGGACAAGTACCGGAACCAGTGGACGGCGCCGGCGCCGCGTTGCGGCCCCAGGGCAACCCGCTCTGCGCCGCCTGGCGCCCCGGCCGGACATGCTCCGGCCGCGCCGCCGGGCTCTGCCGAGCCCCGCAGGCGGGTCTCGTCCCATCCGGGCGACGATCGGGCGTAGCCGCAGCTTCAGAGCAGCACTCCCACAAGGCGCCGGCGGCAGGATGGCAGGACGGCAGGCGCAGGGGCAGGGGGGGCCACCCTCGCCCCGAGCTTCGTGCCTGTACCCGCCAGCCGCGCCGACCGGTGTCTAGGGCCGTCATGCTCGCCGTCCAGGGCAAGGCGCTCCGCGCCGGCTCCGCCGCCCTTGACGGCTGCGACGCGCCGTCCCTTCCCGACACCTGCGCGGCTCGGAAGTACAGGCACAGCCCGGAGCTCTGCTCCGAGCGGCCATCGCAACGGCCGGCCTGCGGCCGACGATCCTTTACTTGGGGTCCTGGGGTTTCGTCCCCAGACGACGAGCGCTCTCCAAAGTACAGGCGATGTAGAGGGGGCTGCAACAGGCAAAAAGACAATAAAAACAGCGGTTCGGGAGAGGGTTTTAGTTGATGGAATATGCGTATTGAGGCATAATAATAAGCATAAACAAGGGGAAATAAAGACCGGAGCGGCCGGTCACCCCTAAGACCCGAAGGAGAAACCAGAATGAGCGGCACCCTGAACAAGGTCATGCTGATCGGTCATCTCGGCCAGGACCCCGAAGTCCGGTCGATGCAGTCCGGGGACAAGGTCTGCAACCTGTCGCTGGCGACCGAGGAAAGCTGGAAGGACAGCCAGAGCGGGGAGCGGAAGACCCGCACCCAGTGGCACCGGGTCGTGATCTTCGGCCCGCTGGTGAAGGTCGCCGAGAGCTACGCGCGCAAGGGCGCCAAGGTCTATGTCGAGGGGCAGATGGAAACCCGCAGCTACACCGACGCCAAAGACGTCAATCGGGAGGTGACGGAAGTCGTCCTGCGGCCCTTCAACGGCACGTTCAACCTGCTGGACCGCAAGCCCGGCAATGCCGACAGCGAGGAACCCGCCGAGGAAAAGGCGACCGCATGAGCCCAGGGGAGGGGCGCCGCAGCAGATCGCCGGCGCCCCATACCCCAGCCGGGCAGGCCTAAGGCCGGGAGAGGCAGCCATGTCCGAAGACGCACGCAAGGACCGCCAGGCAACCAGGGACGCGATGCGACGCGCCCGGGAAACCTTCCGATGGTTCGAGGCACGCGGGGAGACCCCGATCGGGCCGATCCGGTTTTCCAACGCACGGACCGGCCAGCTCGTCGCCGCCGTGACCATTGGGGAGCGGGGCAGGGTGGCCCTGGTCCCGTTCCACACCGCCGGCGCACCCAACCCGCAGGGACGCCACCGCACCCGCAGCAACAGCCCCGCCAGGATCTAGCACATCCCGCCGGGACATCCGCCGAAACAGCCGACAGAGCCTTTCAAGGAGATCGACCCATGACCTTTGCCCCCGTGACCTTCGCCCCATGAACTTTTCACGGGCCTGCGATGCGGTCTTTGCCGCAGCCACCATGCCAGATGGCTATACCGGGCAGCGTGCCCTCGTCGCCTTCGCCCTCGTCGACGGCCGGGTCTACACCGTCACCGAAGCCGGTTGCTTCTGGTCCGGGATCGATGCTCAGGAGATCGGCGGGGCGCTTACCCTCCTGCGCGCCCGCGAGGCACGCCGGCAGATCCAGGACCTGCGGGCGGCCGTCGACTGGTACCCGCTCCTGCGCATCCTGGACGGTCCCACGGAGGCGGAGATCGAGATCATGGTGGAGAAGGCGATCGACAACGCCGATCGCCGCTATGCCTGCGGCGATTGCAGCCGCGGCGAGTACGAGCAGCGGATCCGCCAGATCGACCGCGCGGCGAAGGCCGCCCTCGCCAGGCGACCGCGCAAGGCCGCCTGAAAACGAAAAGGCGCCGCGGGATCTAGCACATCCCGACGGCGCCACTCCCGAAACACCCGACAGAGCCCTTCAGGAGCCAGAATCATGCACCCGGAATCCGACACCGGCAAGTCCACAGCCCTTGTTCCCCGCGAAACCGTCGAAAGCATCGTCGCGCGGCGGGCCCAGGCCCTCGACCTGTACGCCGAGGCGCATCACGCCCTTGAGGCAGCGTCCGAGGCCCTGGATGCGGCCCGGACTGCGGAGGCCGCGCTCTCGGGCAGCGCCAACAGCTTTACCTTCCTCAGCGAGAAAGAGCGGAAAGCCTTCGTAGATCGGCTGTGCGTGCCACCGCGGCCCGACTTCCTGGCCACGGCACGGCGCCTGACCGATATCGGCATCTGGGGGCGCCTGGTGGAGCTGACCGAGCTCCAAAGGCTGATGGACAAGCAGGCCAAGGACGAGCTCCGGACCCAGCTGCAGAACGAGGCGCCGGAGGCCACGGCCGAGACGATCTATGCGACCCTGGAGCGCTTCGCCCTGGACGCCGGCACCATCTTCCGGCGGGGCATCGCCAATGCCTTTTCGAGCCTCGACCGGCGGTTCCGGAGCCATGACGGATGGAAGATCGGAAGCCGGGTCATCATCACCAGGATGTTCGATGATGGAGGTTGGTGGAACCACTACAGCAACACCCGCGACACACTGATCGACATCGAGCGGGCCTTCTACGTCCTGGAGGGGCTGGAGCAGCCCGCCAACTATGGCGGGATCGTCGGGAAGATCGACGCGGCGCGAACCGGCGGATGGGGCGCCCGACAGACGGAGGTCGAAAGCGAGTATTTCACCGTCCGGATCTTCAAGAACGGCAACGCTCATTTGTGGTTCCGCAGGGACGACCTCCTGCGCAAGGTCAACAAGCTGCTGGCGGAATATTATGGGGAAGTGATCCCTCACGAGCGGGACCCGGACCCCGATACCGGCTTCGACAAGGTCAAGACGACGCCGGCGAAGCGCTTCGGGTTCTATCCGACCAGCGAGGGCATGGCCGAGGATATCGTTCGCAACTGCCAGCTCTACCGCCGCGAGGATCAGCCGGGAATGACGGTGCTGGAACCGAGCGCCGGGACCGGCAACCTGGCCCGGCCCTGCGTCAAGAACTGGCGTGCTGCGGTCGACTGCGTCGAACTGCAGGACCATCTGGCGGCTGGCCTGCTGGCCGAGGGGATCTATCGGCGGGTCTGGCAGGCGGATTTCCTGGCCATGCGGCCCGATCCTGACAAGCTCTATGACAGGATCATCATGAATCCGCCGTTCGACCGCGAGCGCGACATCGACCATGTCTTGCACGCCCTGCGCTTCCTGAAACCCGATGGCTTCCTCGCCGCGATCATGAGCGCTGGCACCGAATTCCGGGAGACCAAGAAGGCAGTCCACTTCCGCGCGCTGATGGCGGAGAAGCGAGCCAGGTTCAGCGACCTGCCGGCCGGTTCGTTCGCGCATGCCGGGACCTACGTCAACACCTGCCTGCTGCGGGTCTACGCGGACGGACGCACGGTTCCCTATTGAGGGACCCGCCGGCCGCCGGCCCGCCACAGAGCGGCGGGCCGGCGGCTCTATCCCGATTGCGGGCTTGCCGATCCTTCGGATCAGTGGGCCCGGGTTTGGTCCTGGACCTCGGAGCCGCGCAGGGGTCGGGCAGGGATGGCGCGTCGCAGCCGTCAAGGGCGGCCCTTCGGGCCGGCGGCTCCGCCGCGGACCCTGGACGGCGAGCACGACAGCCCTAGACCCCGTCAAGCGCGGATCTGCGGTTCTGGACCTTGGTGGGCGCCGGGGGTGAACGGCCCCCAGCGAAGCGGCCGGGGGCCGGGAGGGGGCGGAGCCCCTTCGGGGCGCAGTCTGGCCGCGCGCGGAGCGTCGTTGAGGGGTTTCATCAATTCAGACGCAGTGCTCAAAGGGCTGCGCGGCGCACGTGTTGTCCTTGCCCCAGATGCGCCGACGCAGTACGGGCCGAAAGAGTTGGTTACGGTCTGACCAGCAGATGCATTCGTGAGTGGGCTGGCCACGGTGGAGATTGGAGAGCCGTAGGGGAGCGAGCTCCCCTCGGACATTCGGGAAAAAAGAAGCAGCCGGCCTTTCGACCGACTGCCTCTTTAACCCTTGTGAATCCGATCGCGTGGGCTAGTGCTTCGGGCTAAGTGCCTGGCAGTTCCCCCAGGAACAGGGAGCGCTCAACCTCGCGCCGCACCTTGAGGCCGGGCAGCATCGTGTTGCCCACGAATACCCAATTCCGGAACTCCTGGGCGGCACCAACGCGGTCGTTGGCGTTGAGGCGTTTAAGTAGGGTCGACCTGGCTAGATTGCCGACCCCGAGATTGTAGACGAAGCTCGTCAGGGCGTGGGACTCGTGATCTCGCAAAGGGACTGTGACGAGGCGGCGCACGCCTTGCGCGGCCTTTGCGAGATCGTCCAGAAGGTGCCTTGTCGCCTCGGCTTCGGTGATAGTGTCGCCCGGTCGGACGCCTTCCGTCGTCCCGTACCCGATGGTGTAGGTACCGCCCGCATCCTTGTAGGCGTGTGCCCGGAATCCTTCGAACGACTTGATCAGATCGACGACGGCCGGGGGGATGGTGTCGTTTAGGTGGTCATGGCTGGCATGACCGATGTTCGCCCGCTGCTGAGGGGCCGGGAACTGCAACCGCGCCTCAAGCTTCGCCGCTACGCCGTTTCTGGTGTGGTGGGTTGCGGTTGCTGTGAGCTCGACGCCTACGTCCGCGCAAGCGACGAGAGCAGCGGTCAGCCCAATAGTGACGGCCCCCCGCAGAGCAAATGAGAAGTGATTCCGATGCATGTTGGAGCTCCCAATGCGCTGGGGCGCTCCCAGCGATTGAGATGACGATCATTTATTTTTCTCCGAACCCAAAGAAAAGACGTTGTATTACATACATTGAGTTATTTAGAATTCATATTAATAGAAGTAATACATAGCCCGTATAACATGTTGTGGGTTTCGACTGGCGGGCTGAATCAGGTTGGAACGGGTGATGTGTTTCGATTCACTTGAAACACGTGGCGTCATACACGCCGCGCGACACACATGAGAAATCATTCTGTCGATCGCGATTTCGTGAAACAACAACTCGCGCTGCGTTGCCGCTTGGCCCTTTTTTCGCCCAATTCACGCTTTGGGATGATGGTCGGGGTGCGAACTGGAGCGCGGTTCGTCATTAGTTAGCAACGTTCGTCGCTACGCAGCTGAAGGCGATATCAGATGAACTTTCTCCCCCCTGAGAGGGAACAGACTAGCGATCTAGCCGGAACAGACGCTCTGCGACTTGCCTTCTGGAATGAGGCCATTGCTGAGGATGATGGCCTCTGTGGGTTCGGAGGCGTCATTCGTTTCACCATCATGGCCAGGGTATGGAGCACGAAGCAGACCCAGCTGACCTACGAAGAGCGGCTGGAGACAGACAATCGGGCAGAGTTTTTGAGGTCCGTCGTGTGGCTCGACAGGCAACTCGAGCACGACATCAAGGAGCTCCACAAGGGCGCGTTCAAAGACTGCCCCTCGGACGCTGGTAAGGTCCCTGGCCTCTTGCGCGACTTAGCGGAAAGGCCGGGCTACGAAGTTATGCGCCGTCTTTATATGCATCACATTGAATGGACGACGAAGCCAGACAAAGTCGTCAAAGAACTGAGCCTGCGTGAGCTGGCGAAGAAGACAAGCCCCGGCGGCAGCGATGCCAAGATCTCCTGGGCTCCGACCGCCCGGCTTGTAAAGGGCTACGATTTCCTCGGCATGGTTCGGCTACGGATCGACAGCCCGGTAGACGGGGAGAGTGCGGGCAAGGTGCCGGCAAAGAACGCGACCATTCTGGTGAGTCTGACCGAGGAAGGTCTCGAGGTCATGGATTTTGTCGCCGAAAGGAAACTGCAGATGTCAGAAGCTTTTGTTGCCAAGGGAGTCGAGCGTAGGACTCTGTACCGGGAAGCCCGGGAGAAGGCCGGTGGTCGGAATCTCTTCAGGCTGCGCCGCCTTGTAGGCGTCGGCCTGAGCGTGGTCGTGTTTTCAACGGCGGCCCTCCTCGCCAATGCCGGGTCTGACTTGACGTGGTCGAGGAGTCTGGTCGCCGAACTGGGCATCGACGCGATGCACGATCCGTCACGAGGGGTGGCCCTTCCACCTGACGCCTTGATCGTAGCGAATGTTGCCGGCGTCGCGGAAGAGAACGCGGAGAAGCAGCCGAAGATCTTCTCGTAAGGGTTCAGCTGTCACTGCTGCGTGGTGTCAGAAGCGAGAGTACCTCTCTCGACCAACTAAGGCAGAACCCTCATTTTGTCCTGCCACCTTGCTATCTGCCGCTTAGGCTCCGCAAGTCTCTTGGGCCGATAGCGAACCACACAAGGTGTAGGAGACCAGACGGTTTCTCTACGAGGCTGGGTGCGCGGAGCCCCACTGGACAGCACGCCGCCGGCCCGCCACTTCGCGGCGGGCCG
>NZ_JBHRTR010000044.1:58784-59758 GCF_042646425.1 Marinibaculum pumilum | reverse complement strand
GGCGGGTGGCCGAAGGCCGCCCGGGCCGCCAGGCGCAATAGAGCGGGTCACCCCGCCAGGCGGAGCCAGGCGGGGGCGCCTCGTTTGTTTATTATCTACTCAATCTGCTTTCGTAGACAAACAAACATTCTTTTTTCTATTTATTTTATCCAACTCGCGTTCTATCCTAAAAAATGAGGACTCTATGTAAATTTTCTCGTTATGTCTGCTGCGTGTGATGAGACCGCGGGATATTAAGACCTCAACCGTGCTTTCGTCGATTGTCGGTCCGTATCGACTCTTCAAATAATCTAGGAGCTTCTGGAAATTCGGAAATGGGATCAGCCGTCGTGTAACAAACTGCCATTTAGGAGTAGGAATAGCCGATTGCACAAGTTCTGCCGAAGCTGATTCATATAATTTGTCGGCGCTTTCTGCTGTAGACGCCAGACTTTCTTGGATCTGTAAGAATTTATCATTTATTTTAATTAAATCCTTTGCACGAATGTGCTCCGCATTACCTTCAGACTCGGCGATCGTGCCGTTGAGTTCGGTAGTCGTGGACTTTAGCAACTGTATCGCTTCATCGACTTGTGACACAAACTCGCGGCTCTGCCCCTGGATCAGATCAATAAACGCAGTGTCGTCCCGGAAATCGCTCGGCGCATAGAGCACCCGCCGGTTCCAGACCAGCACCCCGAAGAAGGCCACCACCAGGATCGTCGGGAAGATCATGACGAACCAGATGTAGGTGCGTTGCAACTCCGGCGCCACGACCGTCATGCCGCCGACAAGCGAGATCTCGGAGATCGCCGCGAAGATGGCGATAACGGTCAGCGGATTGCTGACATGGCCGACTTTCTCGATCATGGCACCCCTCCCGCGATGAATAAGCAAACGTATGTCGACTGATCTGCACGTCCACATGTCGACACTGCCACACATCGGCATGTAGGAAGGTAGCACATAGCGCCGCGCTCCGCGCGCGGCCAAGG
>NZ_JBHRTR010000044.1:0-58585 GCF_042646425.1 Marinibaculum pumilum | reverse complement strand
GCCGGCCCGAAGGGCCGCCCTTGACGGCTGCGACGCGCCATCCCTGCCCGACCCCTGCGCGGCTCCGAGGTCCAGGACCAAAGCCGGGCAGACATGTCGGAGTGCCGATATGTACACATGTGGGCATGGCGACATGCCGGCGCCTCGATGCGACATGCTGAGCCTGGCATTGGGGTCGTGAGACAGAACGTCGGGACAGGCGCAGCAAGTGCGGCCAGATACATGTGGGCGTGTCGAGCACTGGACATGTCGACATGTCGCCCAGCCGACATGTCCAGTGTCAGACAGCTATGCGATAGGCGGCTGTCCATACTTCCGGAACAGGTCGTTGAGCGCCTCGCGAAGCATGTCCTGAACCGATAGGTCATGCTGGGCGCAAAGGATCCGGAGCTGTTGAGAGACCTCGGGCTCGAAATGCCCGGCGATCATGCGCCGGCCGACACGAGATGGTGCGCGGGACCCAGAGGCCGCCTGGGGACGTCGCGCCTGGCGCGCGGGCACAGGTTCGGCCGTAGCATCCGGCGCCGCGGGCGGGACGTCGTGGGCGCTCTGCGGCTCGTCAGCGATCACGGGCCGCCTGGAGCTCGACGCGATGGAGCCGAGTGCCTCTTTCAGGTTCGGTTTCTTGGCCATCACTTGCCTCCCGCCTTGGTGTGGTTCCGCGCGCAGCTCTTCTTGGCCCAGCTGTAGAGCTCCCGGATTTCCTGGGCTGCCTTGCTGCCGGGTTCATGCTCCAGGACGCCCTGGCCGGCCGTCAGCGAGTGCATGAAGCTCATGCGCTGACCGACCCTGATCGGCGCGACGGCGAGGCCGTATCCGGCGATTGCCTGTTCGGCTTCGTCGGCAAGGGTGCCCCTTGGCGGCGTGGCGTTGATGACAGCGGCCGCCTTGGCCTTGGCAAGGGCGCAGATGTCGGCGGAGGCGGCGATCGCGCGGAGATCCAGGATGCCGGGGCGGCAGGGAATGAGGACGAAGTCGGCCGCCCGGGCGGCGGCAAGGGACGCGCTCTCGGCGTGCGGGGCGGTGTCGATGATCGCGAACTTCGCGCCATGCTCGGCCGCGAGCTTCAAGGCTTCCGCCAGCCTGGCGGGCTGGACCGAAGTCACCAGCGGGGCTTCGGCTTCGCGGGCATCGTGCCAGCCCTTGGCGCTGGCCTGGGGATCCAGGTCGATGACCAGGGCAGTGTCACCCGCCTGTTCGGCGGCGATGGCAAGATTGAGGGAGAGGGTGGTTTTGCCCGTTCCGCCCTTCTGGGAGAGGATCGCGAGTGTATGCATGGTGATGTGTCGCCATGTAGACATTAGACATGTATACATGACTACACTGGTTCGGGGCGTCTGTCATGGATCTTTTGGCGTGGTTGCTGGGCGCAAAAGACCGGCCGTGGGCTACACATGCCGACATGTCGGCATGTCGTCTCTTTCTCATTGCCGCGACAGGGTTGGCGAGATGATAGCAGCGGGGCAGGGGACCAGTCGGCATGTCGGGCTGCCGGCTTGCCGGCATGCAGACTTGCATACGGACCGGCGTGTCGACATGCCTGCATATCGGCACACACGGCGATCCCGTAGCCGGGGAAGCGATCGGTTACGATCCGATCACGGGCGGGGAGGGGACCATCGGCCTGACAAAGTCGGGCGGGAGAGAGTAGGGCGGTGCTTTCTGCGCACACAGCAGCGCCGCAGCGACGATTGCGTTCTGGGGTGCCTCATGGAGCGCCTGGAGTTCGGAGACCAGGTGCGCCTCGGCCTCTGTTAAAGGCACCCAAAGACGGGCATTGCGGGCCGGGAGCTGCGGCAGCCGGGGATAGGTGCACAGCAGGCGCAGGCCGATGGAGAGGACCGGGAGCCAGGGTTCGAGCGCGGCAGGGAGACGCATTCGGATGCGGTCGGTCATCGGACGGCTCCGGCGGTCGATCACGGTTGTGGATCAGAACGATTGGTCGGACGGCTCCGCAAGCAGACGGTCGAGCGTGGCACGAACATCGGCCAGCGCCTCACGGATCGCCGCGGCGGCCTGGCCGCCCGTTGGGATCTGATAGCCGAGATAGCTTTCCAGGGCGGCGCGCGCAGCTTCGTTCGGATCGGTATCGGTGTAGAGGCACCAGGCCCGCCAGTGCTTCCAGAGACGGCGGGTGAGCTTAGGCCTGAGCTGAGTGAGCCGATCCGGATGAACTTGCAGATGTCCGTCCCGGACAAACCCGCCGGCAGGGGCGGGGAGAGCGTCGTCAACGGCACGCGCCGGTCGGGTGGTGCCGTCATGATTGGCGTAGAGGGTCGCGAGCGCCTCCAGCTCCGCCAGCTTCGCCGTGGCCCGGCGCAACCTGTCCAGGCGGCCTGAAGGCCGCTGCGGCGGCGGTTCCTGAAGCCAGTCGGCGAGGGCGGTCTCCAGCGCGTCGCTGACAACGTCGGTGACGTCGCGACGGGTCGCAACCGCATGGACGCGGACGCGAAGCCAGAGGTGGTGCGGTAAGCGGAACGCCGTGGCGATCGCGTCGGCCATGTGCTCCAGGAGCGTGGTGGGACGAAAGTTCCATTGTAGGCCCGTTGGGTTCGCTGCTCTGCCTGCACAAATGCGGAATTTGAAGCTGTATTTGCCAGAGACAGCCGTTGTTGCATAATCTCGCCTGTTAGGCGAACTACCGCTATCGCGGTATGGCTTGTGTGAAAGGGGCACGGCAGTCTGCCCCCCTGACAGGTCGCAACAACTGAGGGTTTCCCGGCGATGTGGAAGGATTCTGAACAATCGACGCGCCTGGCGGCATTCCTGCTGGCAGTCGCTTTGGTTGCAGTGATGGCCCCGGATCTTGCCTTGGCGCAGGCCGAGGACCCCTTCGCGAAGTCGACGACGTTCCTGAACGAGACCGCGACCTCCGCCAGGAACGTGGTCACGGCGCTGGCCGGAGTGGGCCTGGTCATCGTGATCGCGATGGCCATGGTCGGAAAACTGGCGGTGGGCTGGGCCGTCAAGATCGTCTCAGGTCTGATCGTGCTGACAGGCACGGGCTGGATCGTGACGGCGATCACCGGGCAATAGGCGGGCAGGGCGATGCGCAGGTCGCCGTTGCGGAAAGCCGTGGCGTCGCCGCTGCGTATTGCCGGCGTTTCGCCGGTCACAGGCTGCCTGGGGGTCCTGGCAGCCTTCCTTGGCGGGATTGCCTCCGGGCAGGTGCTCGTGGGTGTCGGGATCGGGGTGATCGGCTACGGCCTGGCGGCCCTGGCCAGTCACCGGGAGCCGCACATCGATATCGTTCTCCAGGAGTGGGGCCGGCGGGTGCTTGCGGTTCCGGGGCGCGGATTGCGGGGATATCCGCCGGCCAGAATGCCACGGCCCTGGGGCGACCGGTCGAACCGGTACGATGCTTGAGACGGCGGACATTGCCCGGGCCTTGGCCCCCCTCGGGATCGCGGCGCTCGGCTATGGGCTGGGAAGCTGGCTGTTGGGGCAGAACGGCGGCCCCCAGGCCGACGGCCGCTTGTCGGATTACCTGCCCTGGCTGGGCCTGGAAGAGGATGGGCGCACGCTCCGTCTCGACAGGGGCGGTCTTGCACAGGTTCTCGAACTGGAGGGAACGGTCTATCTGGGCCGGTCCAGTGACGCGGTGGAGGGGCTGATCGCCCAGCGCGGCGACTGGGTGCGATCGCTGGAACGGCAGGGCGTAAACATCAGAAGCCTGTCGCGACAGAGGCCCCTGGCGTTCGGGGCGGTGGAAGAGGGCGAGGGATATCTGGGCGCGGTGAACGCTGCCTGGAGCGACTATCTCGCCGGCTCCTACGAGCGCAGCCACCACCTGATCGTGACCTCGCCGGCCGGCGAGAAGGCAGCCCTCGAAAAGGCTGTCGCCGGCGTGATCGCGTTGCTCAGCCCTTACGGGCCAAGGGTGCTCGAAAGAGGTGCCGGCAAAGAGCGGTCGGAACTCTTGTCGTTTCTGGCCGAGCTCGTCGGCGGGTTCGATACCGACATCCCGGCCGACGCGCCGTTTCCCGGGGCGTTGGCGGGCGTGTCGCTGGAATATCGGCCGGACGGCGTGTGTATCGCCCGGGACGGCGCCCGGGAGCGCTGGACATCTGTTCTGGGTGTGCAGGGCTGGCCGGAGTTCACCAGCGGGGACCTGGTCAGGGGTGTCATGCGCCGGCGGCTGGACGTTTGCCTGGTGGTCCGCGGGCATCCGGTCCCGCACGGACAGGCGGTGACATGGTCGCTCTACCGGGCGCGCCAGGCGAGGATCTTCCGGACCAACCGCCTGACGATGGACGAGTGGGCGGAGACGAGCGATGAGCTCGGGGCCGGGAAGACCGCTCTTGTCAGAGCCGAAGTGCAGCTCTTCGTGACCGGCGGGAGCGAGGAGGAGATGCGGGCCTCGGTGCGCGAGGTGCGCGAAGAGCTCGGCCGGGCGAGGGTCGCCGTCGTCCCGGAAGGTCAGTTCGGGGAACGAGGCAGCTGGGCCCGGCTGCCGGGCTACGACTATCCGGTACGGCCCTATGAGCTGACGGCGCACAACGTCGCGGATCTTCTGGTGTGGGAAGCGGAACCGAAAGGCTCTGCGAGCTGCGATTTCGGGCCGCGGCCGGCGCGGGTGATCCCGACCGCCTACGGCCGGTCTCCCTACAGCTTCGTCTTCCAGGCCAGCTCGGCCGACCTGGCGCCGCCGCACTGGATGCTGTTCGGCGGAACGGGCGGGGGCAAGACAGTGGCCAGCGCGTTCCTGCTTTCGGGGGCGCTGAGCGCCTATCCGGACTTACGGATCTACGCCTTCGACCGCGATGCAGGTCTTGAGGTTCTCACCCAGGCGCTCGGCGGGCGCTATCTCATGAAGCGCGACGGGCTTGAACTGAACCCGTTCGACGTACCGAACACGCCGGAGCATCGTGCCAGCCTGGAGCGCTTCCTCGCGCTGCTGGCAGAGGTCGATGACGACAAGAGCCTGGTGCAGATCCGGGATTCGGTGATCGACATCATGGGGTCGACCCGCGACGGGAAGAGGCGCCTGGCGGTTGCTATTGGCTGGGCATTTCCGCCGGACTCCGCTGTCCGTCGCGGCCTGGACAAATGGGCCCGCGGTGAACGCTATGGGCATGTGTTCAACGGGCAGCGGGATGCCTTCGATCCGGATGCAGCCCGGTGGACCTGTATTGCCCTGGACGGGGTGGCCAATGACCCCCGGCTCGCAGGGGCCCTGACCTACTACCTCTTCGAGCGGATCCAGGTGGCGGTGGCGAATGCCGGCCGGCCGCATGTGGTGTTCGTGGATGAGTCGGCGACCCTCCTGCAGGAGCCGAGCTTCCGGACGCGGATCGAGGCGCTGCTTCGGACCGCGCGGAAGAACCGCGGGAGCGTCGGCCTGGCGTTCCAGGAAGTCTCCGGGCTGCCGGAGGAGATCGCGCCGACGATCCGGGGGAATGTCTCCAGCATCCTGTTCCTGCCTGGCTCGGCGAAGTACGCCGAGGAACTCCGCCCCTATGGGCTCTCGGATGCTGAAATCGAGTTCGTGCTCGGCAAGGCCGAGACCGCCATCCCGAAAGATATCGCTCGGTATCCGGTCCTTCTGAAGCGGGCCGCCGAGACCGTGTTCCTGGACTTCGACCTTCAGGCATTGGGGCCGTTGCTGCGGCCGTTTCAGGGCGGGCCGCCGGCGGCGGCGCGCATGGTGAAGCTCATGGACGAGCTGGGAGAGGACAAATGGCTGGACGCGTTCATTCGCGGCTGATCTGTGCCGCTGTTTTCGCTGCGATCGGGATGGGGGCGCCCTGGAGTCAGGCCCGGGCGGCGATGGAGGTCCACGATTCACAGAACATTGTGGAATCAGCGAAGGCCGCGGCCGAAGCGGTCAAGCAGACGAAGGAACTGGTGGCCATCAAGGGCTTCATCACCGACGCCAAGGAGACCTTGGGTCCGGCGGTTTCACTGGCGATGTCGATCCCGGGCTGGGTGCGTGAGAGCAGGAACATCCTGCAATGCATCGTTCCGGATCCGGGGACCTGGCTGCCACAAGGGGATGGCGGCCTGGGAAGCCTGTGCGACGCCCAGGAGGCCGTGCGGGAGCATCTGGGGCTGCCGACGTCGGGACAGCTCCAGGGGGTGATCGACAGCGCCTCCGGAGAGGTGAGGGGGGTCTTCTCGGTTGGTGGGGCCAAGAAAGGGATGTGGTCCGAAGAGGCCGACGCGCCGATCGACAGGACGAAGGTGGCGGTGATCGAGGGGCGCCGCAGGGTCGCCTACGAGGATGCGGTGTTCTCGGCTGCAGCGACAGCTCTGGCGCTGCAGAACTCGGTTGGAGCCGTGTCCGGCGAGGTGGAGGCGATCGTCAGTGACACCGCTGGCGTGGACAACATCAATTCGAGGGTCGCGCAGACGAACAGGGCTCTTGCATCGGTCCTGCAGGAGCTGGCGGCCACCCGCGCGATCCTGGCGAAGCTGCTGGAACTGCAGGCGCTGGAACAGCTGAACCGGTTGCCGGTGATGTACCGCGGCATGCCGACCTTCGTGCAGGCCGACAAATGACAGGGCAGGTCGGCCGCCTGATCCTGGCGATAGCTGTGGCAACCGCTGTGGCGGGCTGCTCAGACAAGCAGGGCGTGGTGCAGCCGGGATCGGGCACAGACGACTTCAAGCAAAGCCCCTGCGCCTGCGGCCCTGAGATTCCCCAGCCCGGCCTCGAAAAGTATCGGCAGGAATCCGATGCGCAGCGGGCATGACGATCTGGTGCCGGCCGGCCTGCCCCCGACGAAGGGGCGGGTCCGGGGGAACAGGGTGCGCAGCCAGGACGAGGCATATGTGCGCCGGCTGGAACGGCTGGTGAAGGCGAGCTGGGCCCTGGCGGGCCTGGGCGTCGGCCTGGCGGGATCCATGGGGACGGTGGTCCTGGGGCTCTTCCCGCTGAAGTCCACAGAGCATGTGCTTGTGCAGTTCGACCAGCCCTCAGCCCAGCTTGTCCGGCTGATCCCGGAGCGGATCGATCGCCGGACCGAGGAGCTGCTGACCGAGGACGTGCTGCGTCGATACGTGGATGACAGGGAGACCATCAATCTGGTCGACGAGAACCTGCGCTACGGCTGGGTCCAGGCGCATTCCACCGACCGGGTCTACGCGGAGTTCCGCGATCGGATGACGACCTCCAACGCAGACAGCCCGCTGAACGAGTTCGCTGAAAAGAAGCTGGTCCGCGAGGTGCACATCCTGTCGGCCGGTCCGGTGCCCGGTTCTTCGGGCACCTGGCAGGTCGAGTTCACGACGATCGATCGCCGGGACAAGACGGCGGTGCAACGCGGCGAATGGGTGGCAACGATGCGGGTGTATCGGACCGCGATCGAGGGGGTAGCGGACCGTATAAGGCTGAATCCTCTCGGGCTGCGGGTGGCGGGCTATGCGGTGCGCAAGCGGAGCCTGGGCGGGGAGGCGGGGCTGTGAGGGGGCGATGGGTAGCCGTCGTCGGCCTCGCGTTCGCCCTCGGTGCGGGAGCCGTTGGAGAGGCGGCGGGCCAGAACCTGTCTCCGCCGCAGCCGGGTTCGACGGGGCAGGGGGTGCAGGAGCTGCCGCCGCTGCCGCCGCCCAATCCGGCGGTCGAGGCCCAGATGCGGGGCGAGTTTCCCGCAATGGATGCCGATACCGGGCCCAGCGGACTGATCCAGGAAGCATGGACCACGGCCCGTCCGGAGCGCGGCGTGTACCGCCCGAAATGGGCCCCGACGCGGGTGGTAAAGGTCCATCTTCGGGAGTTCATCACGACCACGATTTCGCTGCCGCGCCACGAGCGGATCGCGGAGTGGGTGATCGGCGATGAGACGCATTTCGGGACCAGGGCCGCGAAGCTTCCATACCAGCAGCATGTCTGGGTGAAGAAGGCCGGCGCGGACTCCAACCTGAACGTCATCACCGAAGCCGGGACCATCTATAGCTTCTACCTGCGCGGCGAGACGTGGAACTCGGGGAACATCGGCTACCAGGTGGTGGAGATCGACCCGGTCGTGCCGGGGTTCAGCACGGAAGAGGTGACACCGGAGAAAAGCGGTCAGGACATCGGGCCGGCAGAGCCGGCGCGGTCTGGTTCGTACATGGAAGCGAGCCTGTCGTCTGCTGCCGGTTCGAGCGGCGGCGAGTGGCTGGCCGACAATCCCTATGACCCGGCGAAGATCCGTCTGGACCGGGTAATGTTCGGGGATGCGTCGATCGCGCCGCAGGCCGTGTTTCGCGACGATCGCTTCACCTACTTGGACTTTGGCGGAAACACAGGGCAGCCCTGGCCTGCGGCTTGGGCTGTGTTCGACGGCATCGATCAGCCGGTCAACACCCGGAAATCCAAGGATGGTCGCTTCTTCATCGTGGAGACGGTGCAGCCGATCACCCTGCGCCACGGCCAGCAGGTCGTCTGCATCCTGCCGGCTGAGGAAGCAGCCCGGCGGGAAGGCAACAAATCGAATGGGCGGACGGCTGGCGGCTACGCGCCCGGTGTGGTCACCGGGCTATGAGCAAGGGCAGCAGCATCGGCGGGGCTCTGGCGCTAGGCCTTGTGTTGCTGTTGGCCGGCTGTGGCGATGATGAGGAGACACCGCCAGAAGATGTCGACGCGGCGCTGAGCGCGGAGCTCTACGAGGTGCCCGAGCTGCCCGAACCGGAGCCTGAGCCCCGGATCGTCCAGCCGCCGGCTCCGCCGCCGCAGCCTGTGATCGTCATGCCGGCGCAGCCCGAGCCGGCGTCGAAGGAAGTGGAAAAGACGCCGCCGCCGCCACCGCCTGAGCGGACATTGCCGCCGGCGCCGCCGCCGCAATTCGATCTTGCTGCACAGAGGCGTGCTGAAACGGCGGCGCGGCGGCTGTCGCAACGTCGACAGGCCGGGCCGGGCTTCGGGGACGTGGCCGCGGCGGCAGTGGCAGGAACGCCGGCGGGCGCTGAATGGGTGAACAGCGACCCGGACTATCGCCGCGAGGATCCGCCGTCGACGACGTCGAGTTTCCCGGTGAATCGGTCGTTCATCCTGACGCAGGACAGGGTGGTGACGGCTGTCCTGCAGTCGCCGATCAACTCTCAGATCGGCGGCTATGTCCGCGCGATGGTGGACATGGATGTCTATGGCGCGGACGGCCGGTACCTGTTGCTCGAAAAGGGCGACGTTGCCCTGGGCACCTATGAAGCGCTGGAGAAGCAGGGTCAGAGCCGGCTTGCGGTGCAATGGTACCGGATCATCCGCGCGAGGGACGGCGCGCATATCTACGACGACGAAGATGACCAGCTCGGCCTGGCCGGCGATGCGATGGGACGTGCCGGGTTGGTGGGCGATGTCGATAACCGGATCACCGAACGTTACGGCTCAGCTTTCGTGACGGCTGTGGTTGCCGCGGCCGCAGCGGCGGCCGTGCCGCCGAACAGTGGCAATCAGAACATAGCTGCCGCAGCTCAGCAATTTGGTCAGTCGGCCGGCCAAATCACAGCGCAGGCGCTGGAAGCGACTGTGGATATCGCCCCTGTGATCAGTGTCGCTGCGGGCGAACGTGTTGTCCTCACATTGAACCGTGACGTGTACCTGCGCCGGCCGGAGCGGGTCGGGGAGGAAGTCGCGGCCGTGACGGAGCCTGGCAGGGGAGAAGGACGATGAGAGCTGTCGGACTGTGGACCCTGGCGCTGCGGATCCTGGTTTGGATGGCGATGCCGCTGTGCCTGATTCTTGCGGTGGTGCTGGCGGCTTTTGCCGCGGCGCCAGTGAGAGCCGAGGAATCGACCACCTTGGTGCTTTCGCAGGGAGCGCCAGCGGCATCGGCACAGACGGTCCAGGCCACCCTGGGCGACCTTGTTTCTGATCCGCGCATGGCAGGGGTCGACGTGGCGAAGCTCGTCGTGAGGGGCATGGCCAGCCCACAATCCGGCAACAACGGAACAGAAGTGAATGTGCAGTGGTACTCGGTCGCTCGTCTGGATGGAGCGCGGGAGTTGCCGCTTGGCTCGCCACTTCGGTCGAGATTCCTTGTGCGAGCCGCCAATGTGCCGGCCGCGACAAGGGTCGCGGCCTATGGCGACGTGAACGGGCTGATCGTTCAAGCGAGGGCCCTTCTTGCACCGGAGGGGAATACGCCAAGCCAGGACAGCGGGCTGGGAGCGGCGCTGACACGTTTGGAGCGGGCTGAGGAGGAGGACCGCAAGCGGGACGGCAGCAGTTCCGGGAAGGGCAATCTTGCCGGGGGTGGCGGGGAGGGTCAGAACCCGATTGCCGCCGCCTACGAGCCCCTGCCTCCGGTCGAGAAGAGCGAGGAGCGCGCAGCCGATCCGACCGAGCCACCGGACTATGCCGTCACGACGGACGGTTGCGGGGTCCGCATCGACCTGGTGCAGGGTGTGGCCGTCGTGCAGAGCCGGGAGACCGCGAACGGCAAGCCGGTCACCGACTGCACGGATTCCTTCGACCGTTTCCCATTGCAGCGCGACTATGCGGTCTGTCCGGCGACCCTGTCGGCGACGACGGCGACACTGCACTACAAGTTGTACTACGAGATCGACGGCCGCAGGGTCTACGTCACCGAATGCACCCCGGACCCGAACCGGGCGGCCGAGATGCAGAAGGTCTGGGACGCCTGCAGCGAGGCGGTTGTGGGTGAGGTCGCCTATCGGCGGTACCGGCTCGCCTTCGTGAACGGCAAGGGCGAGCGGGAGTTCGCCACCGACTGCACCGTCGACAGGTCCGAGCCGCTCTCGACCGCCAGGAAGTATGACGGCTGCCAGCCCGAGTTCGACCTGGCCGCCGAGACCTTCCGACGCGCCTATCAGCTCGTCTATACCTCGCCGGCCGGCGAGGAACGCGCGATCGGCGGCTGCCGCACAACGGACAGCGAGACGCAGCCGTTGAGCCGGACCTGGTCGGGCTGCAGCGAGATCATTGACCGGACCACCAATACGGTGCGGCGCGGCTACCAGCTCGTCTATGCCGACACGAGCGGGGCGACCCGCGAGATCGGCACCTGCCGCGCCGATGACAGCCCGGCAGGCGAGGTCCGGACCGACAAGGACTACAGCGCCTGCGAGCCGATCATCGATATCGACGGCGGCGCGGTGACCCTTGCCTACAAGGAGAGCTATCTGGACGGCACCGGCACCATCAAGGCGCTCGGCGGCTGCAATCCGGACCCGACGACGAAGCGGCCGCTCGATCGCGACTTCGCGAGCTGCGCCGAGAAGGTGGATGCCGCAACCGGCACGGTGACCCGGCAGTACAAGTATCTCTATGCCGACAACAAGGGCGCGGTCCGGACGGTCGGCGATTGCCGGCCCGATATCGGCAATGTCCTGCAGGTGCAGAGCGACTACAGCGTCTGCACCCCGGAGATCGACGCGATCGCCGGCGTCCGGCGCGACCAGGCCCGCGCGTACTACACCAAGGCCGACGGGACGAAGACCTGGCTCGGCGAGTGCAAGCCGACCGACACGCCGCCGGTCCCGCTTTCCAAGAGCTATGAGGGCTGCGCCGAGCTGGTCGACATGGCGGCCCAGACGGTGCGGCGGCAGTACCGGCCAAGCTATACCGGCCGCGATGGGACCGTGGTGAAGGTCGGCGATTGCCGGCCCGATCCGGAGCCCTCCGGCGAGATCGTGGTGCAGCTCGATCACGCGACCTGCGACCCCGTCATCGACGGCGCGGCCGGGACCCGCAAAGGCCAGGTCCGCGCCTATTTTGCCAGCCCCTCCAAGGGCAAGACCTGGATCGGCGAGTGCCAGCCGGGCGATGCGCCGCCGGAGCCGATGACCAAAGCGCATGACGCCTGCCCGGAGCTGGTCGACGAGGTGGCGCTGAGCGCGCGCCGGCAGTTCCAGTGGAGCTACATCGCGCGGAGCGGATCGGTCGTCCGGGTGGGCAGCTGCCGCCCCGATCCGGACCCTTCGGCCGAGGTCCTGGTCCGCCAGGACTATGAGGCCTGCGGGCCGCTCGTCGACGGGGTCGAGGGAACGAAGCGCCGGCAGTTCCAGCCCTTCTTCACCAGTGTGAAAGGTGAGAAAACCACCATCGGCGGCTGCATCCCGGGCGACAACCCGGCAGATCCGATGGACCGGACGACGGAAGGCTGCAGCCTGCATGTCGACGCCGCCGGCGGCGTGGTCCGGACCCGCTACCGCTTCACGTACAAAGACCGGGAGAACAAGGCGCAGTACGCAGGCGATTGCCGGATCGACGTGACCGCGGACGGCCTGGTGCCGCTGGAGCGCAATTTCGGCAGTTGTGATCCGGTCGTCGACAATGACGCGGTGAAGGTCTGGCCGGCCTACAAGCTGGGCTACCGGCTGGCCGACGGCTCCCTCAAGACCTTCGGCGAGTGCGTTACCGACACTGACCAGCTCGTGCCGCTGCTGCGCAACTATGCGGACTGCGAGGTCCGGGTCGACAGCGCCGGCAACAAGGTGTTCCCGAGCCACCGGAAGTTCTTCGTCCAGGACGGCGCGGAGCAGCCGGTGGGAGACTGCACGGAAGATCCCGAGGACGGGGTCGAACTGCAGAAGGGCTTCGGCTCCTGCACCGACAAGGTCAACGTCTCGTCGATGTCCGCCTGGCCGCAATACAAGCGATTTTTCATCGATCGGAAAGGCTCGTCCCAGTATGTCGACGCCGAGTGCCGGCCGGATACGGACACCCGCTACGAGATCAAGTTCGATGAGAAGAACTGCACGCCCTTCGTGAACCTCGCGGTGCGAGAAGTCGCGCAGCGGGTCGAGCTGGTCTATCGCGACGGCGAGGACCGCCGGGTGGTGGTGGAAGGCTGCGGCACACATGAGGGCACGGCCACCTGGGACGTGATCTACGAGACCGCGCCCTGCTCGCTGACCCATGACATGCGGGCCGGCCGGTCGATCCAGGAGCATCGACCGGCCTACAACCGTGACGGCACGGTCTGGCCGCTCGGCACCTGCGAGACCTCCGACCTGGTCTACAGTCACCAGCAGACGGAACAGGGCTGCGCGCTCTATGTCGACCAGGCGGGCGGCTTTGCGATGCGGCAGAGCCGGACGATCATCGTAACACCGTCCGGGACCGTGGAGGTCGCCGCCTGCGAGCCGATCGAAGGTTCCAAGCAAGGTCTGCAGAAGACATGGGAAGCCTGCCAGGGCCGCTATCGGCATGACATGGCCGCCGGCGTCTCCTACGTCTTCACGCACTGGTATCACACCCTGGCCGGCGGCCGGACCTGGGTGACGCCCTGCGAAGAGGACCGCTCCACCAGCTATCCGCATCAGACGGTACATGTGAGCTGGGACCAGGACGATGCGGCCCGGATGTCCACGGAGTTCTTGTGGATGTATGTCGACATGCCGCCGCATCTGGGGCGTCTGCCGCTTGCCGGCCCGGGAATCCTGCCGACCTCGGCGAAGGTGCCCTATACCTACAATCGCACGACGACGCGGCCGACCGATCAGTTTTCCGTCGACGGCTGCCAGCGCTATCAGCTGACCGAGAAGTGGGAGACCTACAACCGCAAGGACGGCTCGGAGGCGCACTACCTGATCGGCCCCGGCGAGCCGATCCCGCAGGGCGGCGAGTGCGGCCGGCAGACTGAGCGTCGCGAGGTCTGGCAGACGGCTGTGGCGACCTTCTCCACCGCCAATGAGCGCATGCTGGTTGCGGTCAACGCCTGCAACGGCGGCGACTGCATCCCGTTCGTGCCCTGGGGCCCGCGCGGCGACCAGACCTGGACCTGGGCGTCGCAGGGCAATCTCCCCGGGCCCTATCAGCTGTGCCGGATCTTCGTGCCCTCTCACATCGGAAGCCGGCCGCAATGCGCGAACGTGATGAAGGTGCAATCGCGGCAGAAGGTCACGCAGGCCTCTGGCGCGGTCACCTACACCGATTGGGTCGATACCGGCGAGACCCGGCAGGCCTCCATGCCGCTTGACGTGCAGGTCGATTACGGCGGCAACGCCGGCCACCAGTGAGACGAGGCGGATCATGCAGCAGATATCAGCTGGATGGAGCCGCCTGCGGGCGGCGGTGGCGGTCGGGATCTGCCTGGCGATCCCCGGTGCCGTACTGGCACAGACAGCGGAATCCCAGAAGACGGTCCTGTACCTGGAGGATCCGCTGGCCGTCGGCGAACCGATGACGGTGCGGGCGGGGCTGGGCGACCTGATGTCGGACCTGCGCCTGCGTGGGGTCGATGCGGCCCAGCTGCTCGTCAAGGGCCAGAGCACCCCGACACCGACAGGGGCGGGGACAGAGATCGTCATCGACTGGTATGCGATCAGCCGCCGTGATGGCGATGGCGAATGGCCCCTGCAGGAACCGATGCGCTCGCGGTTCCTCTCGTCGTCGTCGCTGGTTCCGGAGACCACCCGGCTCTCGGCCTATGGCAATCTGGAAGCTGTGACAGAGGCCGTTCGAACCGCTGTCGATGCGGCTGTCGAGAGGCAAGATGAGGAACAGACGGAAGAGGGTGGGCGAGACGACGCACGGCAAGGTCAGGGACCCGCTGCGGCCGGGGGGGCAGCAGGGTCGACTCTGAGCGGTTCGCAACAGGCGGCGCGGTCGGGAGCAGACACCGAGGATGGAACCTCGACTACGACGGCGGCAACAGGCGGCGCGGGTGCAGAGGTCCCGCAGCGTGGGATCAGCAAGGATGGTTGCGGCTACAGGATAGATCTGGCCGGCGGCGTGGCGGTCGTCCAGACCCGGCCCATGGTCAATGGGCGGCCGGCCGGCGAATGCACGGATTCCTTCGACCGGGTGCCTCTGCAGAAGGACTATACGGCCTGCCGGCCGAACCTCTCGGCCGAGACAGCGATCCTCAGCTACAAGCTGTTCTTCGAGGATTCTGGCGCACGGCGGTTCGTGACCGACTGCGCCGCCGATCCCGCGCGGACCGTGGAGATGACCCGGGTCTATGATGCCTGCCCGGAAGTGATCCAGGGTAGTGCCGCCTACCGCGCCTACCGCCTGGCCTATGTCGACGGCGCCGGCACAAGGCAATGGGCGACGGATTGCGCGGCGGACACCGCGCAGGCACTGCCGGTCGCCCGTGACTATGCTGCCTGCACCCCCGAAGTGAATGCGCAGGCCGGCACCCTCCGCCGCGCCTACCAGCTCGTCTATACGGCCCTGGACGGCACGCCCAGGCAGATCGGCGGCTGCACGGTCGACACAGCGGAGACCATCACCTTGGACCGCAGCTATGCCGGCTGCGACGAGCTGGTGGACACCGCTAAGGGCGAGGTGCGGCGGCAGTACAGGTTCACCTACAGCGACCGGTCGGGGACGCCGGTCGAGGTCGGCGCCTGCCGGCCTGACACGGAGACGGCCGGCCTGGTGCCGACCGCCCGTGACTATAGCGCCTGCGAGGCGGTCCTGGACCTGGACGCCGGCACGGTCGGCTGGGCCTATCAGGCCACCTTCATCGACCGGTCCGGCACGACCCGGGTGGTGCGTGATTGCGCAGCCGATCCGGCGAGTGTGCGGGAGCTGAACCGCGACTTCTCTGCCTGCAGCTCCCTGGTCGACGCCGCCGCCGGCACCGTGCGCCGGCAATACCAGCTCGTCTATGTCGACCGGCAGGGCACGAGCCGCAAGGTCGGCGAGTGCCGGCCGGACCTGTCGCAGACCGTCACCCTGCAGGCCGACTATGCGGCCTGCGAGCCCGATGTGGATGGGATCCAGGGGGTGCGCTGGGCGCGCTTCCGACCGTTTTTCGAGGAGGGGGTCGAGAAGATCTATGCCGGCGAGTGCCAGCGTGACGAGGCCGGGCCGCTGGCCCTAGAGCGCAGCTACCAGGGGTGCAGCGAGATCGTCGATGCGGCGGCCGAGACGGTCCGCAGGCAGTTCCGCTACCGCTACACAGCGCGTTCGGGCGAGATCGTCACGGTCGGCGAATGCCGGACCGACGATACGCCGGCGGGCGAGGTCGCCGTCCAGGTCGACACCACTGCTTGCTCGCCTGTCGTCGACGGCGAGATGGGCGCGCGCTGGGACCAGGCTCGCCCCTACTTCGTGAGCGCGGCCACGGGCAAGACTTGGATCGCACCTTGTCGGCCGATCGACGCGCCCCCGGAACCGCTGCAGAAGAGTTTCGACGTCTGTGACGAGCTGGTCTCCGGCGACGGCGAGACGGTGACCAGCCAGTTTCGCTACCAGTACACAGATCGGTTCGGGACGATCATTCCGGTCGGCGACTGCCAGCCCGACAGCGGGGCAGGGGCCTTCGTCGCGCTGCATGCGGACATGTCGGTCTGCGCGCCCCTGGTCGATCTCGATGCCGGCACCCTGCGCCGCCAGGCACAGGCATGGTACTGGACCGCCGAGCGGACGCGACGCCAGGTGGGGGACTGTGCGCCCGTCGACGGCGCTGTCGAAGCTCTCGGCCAGGACTATGGCGGCTGTACGGTGCAGGTGAACGAGGAGGCCGGCACCGTCCGCCGGGCCTCCCGGGCGACATGGATCGATCACCAGGGGGTGCGCCAGTACGGACCGGACTGCAGCCCGGACCCTTCGTCCGCCGGCGTGGTGCCGATCGAGAAGGCCTATGAGGGCTGCGACGCGGTCATCGACCATGAGGCGGCGCAGGTCTGGGTCAGCTACCGCCGCGGCTACCGCGACGGCAATGGCGAGCTGCAGGCCTTCGGCTCCTGCCTGGAAGACCGCACGCAGCCGGTACCGCTCAGCCGCGACTATCCGTCCTGCGACGACCGGATCGACCTGGAGGCGGGCAGGGTGTGGCAGCGCCATCAGAGGGTCTATGTCGCCGGCGATACGACGGTTGTGGTCGGCGACTGCCAGGAGGATCCGACCGACCAGGTTGCCCTTCAGAGCGGCGACCCGACCTGCCAGCCGGTAATCGACGTCGAAAACATGCGAGTGAGACGTCAGCATCGGCGTTACTACAACGACCGGATCGGCCAAACCCACTATGTCGACGAGGATTGCATCACCGATGCCGGCCATGACGGCTGGGAGCTGAGCTACGACGCGGCGCGCTGCTCGGTGCAGGTCGACCTGGTGGAGATGGTCGCGCGCCTCCGCGCCGAGCTGGTCTATACCGACGATGCCGAGCGCCGAGTGGTGGTCGAGGACTGCGCGCCGCGCGACGAGGGCGAGACCTGGCCGGTCACTCACGAGCGCGGCGCCTGCGGCTACCGGCACGACACCGAGGCGGGCCTGAGCTGGGCACAGCATCGGCCAGGCTATACTCGCGACGCGGAGCGGGTCGAGGTCGGCCCCTGCGAGGATTCCACCGACAGCTACGACCATCTGGAGACCCGCGAGGGCTGCGAGCCCCTGGTGGATCTCGACAACGGCAGGGCCTATGCGCGACAGCGCACAGCCTTCATTGGCGACGACGAGGAGCTGGTAGGTGTCACAGGCTGCGAGCCGGACATCGCGTCAGTGCAGGACCTGCAGAAGGCTGTCGACGTTTGCGAGGAGCGAACCGACGATTTCGACACGGCGACCAGCTTTGCCTTCACCCGGTGGTACCACAGCCTCGACGGCGAGCCGGCCTATGTAACCGACTGCGCCGAAGATCTCTCCGTCGGTTACCCGCACCGCTACCAGACGACAGGCTGGTCCAACAACGACACGGTGCGGGAGAGTACGGAGAGGCGCGTCACCTATATCGAGCCGCCGGGCGGCCGGGTGGACATCCGGCCCGCACAGGTTCTGCCGTCCTCCGCGACCCTGCCCTATACCTACAGCAGGCAGGAAGATCGACAGAACGGGCAGTGGACTTCGGACGGCTGCAACGTTTTTTGGGCGACGGACCGCTACGACATCTACCTGCGCCGCGATGGAAGTCAGGCCGACTATATGGTCGGTCCTGGCACGGCCCAGGGGCCGACGAACGGCTGCACCTATTCTAGCGAACAGGGCGCACGGTTCGAGAGCCTGCCTGACCATCGCGGGGTCAATATGCAGTATGGCTCCTGCGTCGGTGCTCAGAATGCCGAAGTGACGGCTTGTAACGACTACGGCGGGTGTATCGGTTTCCCTTGGGCGGCAATTTGCGCGGGAGGGGAGTACATCAAGACTGCGTACGTCACCATAGACGGCACCGGTCTGACCCACTGCATCCTACGGCGTCGGCCAGACCCTAATACCGGCGCGCCTAGCTACTTCGATCCTATTGCCTGCCGCCGCTGGACGATGGGTCAGACCCGTCAGGTCACGCATTTCCCAGATGGTTCACAAGCATATGGACCATGGGCCGACACAGGGCAGACCAGCTGGCACCATCTCAGGCTGGTCTACCAATAATGCTCGACGACAAGCTCAAGCCGCTCCAGCCCTATCTCCGCCGACGCAACGTGGTGGAGCTGCAGTGCAATGAGCCCGGTGCAATCTGGGTCGAAATCGAGGGCAAGCCGCCGGTCCGCGAGCGGGACCCGGCGCTGAGCCTGGAATATTTCCACGGCCTGGCGCGGGTCATCAGCAACATGGAAGGCATCGCCGACTTCTGGAGCAAGCCGCACCTGGCGGTGATGCTGCCGGGCGGACACCGGCTTCAGCTCTGCCTCGGCCGCTCGGTGACCACCGGGATCGCTATGTCGATCCGGGTCTGGCGGCCGCGGCGCTTCGAGCTGTCCGACTTCGACCTGCCGCCGATCGGCGAGGATCTGGTCATCAGGGCGATCGCCGAGAAGTGGAACGTGATCGTTTCCGGCGGGACCTTCAGCGGCAAGACACAGTTCCTCAATGCCTGCCTGGCGCATGTGCCGGGCAGCGATCGGGTCATCACGATCCAGGACACGCCGGAGCTGGATATCGGCCATGTCGCCAATAGGGTCGAGATGGTCGTCAACCGCCTGGAGACCGACGAGCGGATCGATTACTCGGCCGTGATCGATGCCTGCACACGCCTGCGTCCCGATCGGATCTTCTGCGGCGAGCTGTCGGTCGGGAACAGCCATGTCGTGCTGCGGCTCCTCAACTCCGGCCATGGCGGCTTCTGGACCACGGTCCATGCCTCTGATCCGAATTTGGCCCTGCACGCGATCACCCGGAACATTCAGATGGCCGGCCATGCCAGCAATGGGGTCCGGGAGTTCTTCGAGGCCACGATCGACCTGGTCGTGCAGGTCAGCCGGCAGCGCCACAGCTCGCGGCGTTTCATCTCTGCAATGTGGCAGCCACGGCGGGGCCCTTGGTCGCCGGACTGCGCGGTGAGGCCGCCGGCGGATGCGGACGGCCCATGGGTGTCGCCAGAAGACGACAACGACGTCGTGCTACTGGAGGCTTCGGAATGACGGCGACACCGTGGTCGGAGACCGAGGGACGGGCCCGGCGCTTCGCGCTGATCGGCGTAGCCGCAATCTGTTGTGCGGCAATCGCCGCCTGGGCCTTGGCCGGCGGGACGATCTCAGTGCGGGGACTGGCCGACCAGTTCGCGGCCAATGTGCTCTATGCGCTTCATGTGGGGCGCTATGCCGCCGCCGGCGGAGATTTGGCGGCAATTCCGTCAGCAGGACTGCGCCCGCTGCTTCAGGTGGCGATTGTGGCGCTGGCTGTCGCAGCGGCGCTCGTGTCTCTCGTACTGGCCTGGATGCACTGGAGCCGTCCGAAGGGCTACGGGGAGTCGCGCTGGGCAGTGCCTGGCGACTTGAAGCGGATGGGATTGATCCGTCGAAACACCGGGCCTGTCCTGGGCCGCTACCGCGGCCGGCTGGTCCAGGCGGTGGAGTCCCGCCACGCGCTTGTTCTTGCACCGACACGAAGAGGGAAGACGACCAGCTACGTCATCCCCTCGATCCTGCGCGCCTCCGGAACACTGGTGGTTATCGACCCGAAGGGCGAGCTGGAGCGCATGACCTATAAGGCGCGGGCCGCCAAAGGCGATTGCTATGTGATCGGCTGGGGGGACCCGGATAGCCCGGACCAATGGTCCCCGACCGCTCTTCGGGTGCTGCCGAAAGGCTTGCATGAGCTGGAGCGTCACGCCTTCAGGATCGCGGCACAGTTCTTTCCGACCGGGAAGGGGGGCGAGAACAACTATTTCCAGGAGAGCGCCCGGCGCAATTGCGCCGCGCTGGTTCTCTATGAATGCCTGGAAGGCCGCGCTCGCGGTCAGGATCCGCACCTTGGCGACATTGTCGGCCGCGTCTCGCAGCTGGTCGAGAAGACGACAGGCGAGGGCCAGGGCGATCCGCTGGGCGATGGTCTTCGCGCGATCGCAGGCGAGGCTCGAAACAAGGGATATCCGGACCTGATCCCGGAAGCCCTGAACGTGCTGGCGGCGACGGCCTTCAAGGAACGCTCCTCGCATGTGAATACGCTCGTGACCGGGCTGCAGCTGATGCGGACGAGCGCAGTGCGGCAAAGCACGAGCAAGGCCAGCTTCTCGTGGGAGAAGCTGCGCTCGGAGCCCTGCACGGTCTACCTGCGATATCCCCAGCAGGACGCGGCGGCGTTCGGTCCGTTGACGGCGCTGTTCCTGGAAACCCTGTTCGCCTGGGCGCTGGACCACCCGGCAGAGCGGGGCGAACAGCCCATCCATGTTCTCGCCGATGAGTTTGCCAGCCTGCCGCGGATTCCGCTGATCCAGGATCTTCTGGCGAAAGGTGCCGGCCAGCGGATTTCGATCTCGCTGATCCTCCAGGACCTGTCGCAACTCACGGCTGTTTATGGGTCGGATATTGCCACTTCCATGCGCACAAACTGCAGCTATGTGGTAGCATTCGCCCAGAACAATGTGAGAACACAAGAGGAGCTGAGCAATCTGGTCGGTAAGACCACCCGGATGCGGGCGAGCTACGGGAACAAGCCGATCTGGACCCCGTCGACGATGGATTCCTCGGTGCAGTCGCGCCAGGCGGAAGGGCGCCCGCTGATCCTTCCGCAGGAATGGGGCGAGCTGCCCGAAGAGCGCCAGGTCCTCCTGGTCGACGGGCATATGACGCGACCTGTCCTCATGGATAGTCCGCGCTGGTTCCGCGACCGCGGAATGCGCCGCGAGGTGACGGCATGAGAGGCTTGGCCCTGTTGGTCGCTGCGGCGGCGATCTTGGCGGCGCCGGCGGCAAGTTCAGCGATCGAAGCGCGCTGTTACGCCGAGGCCGCACAGCGTTATCGCGTTTCCGCGGAATTGCTCCGTGCGATCGCCATTGTCGAAAGCGGCGAGGAGGCCGGAAAAGTAGGGTCTCTCGCGGCGTGGGGCGAAGACCTGTGCGCGATGCAGGTGCACAGCCAGCATCTGGAGCGCCTGAAGGAGTGGGGCGTCACCCGCGAGCGCCTGCTGACTGAGCCCTGCACCTGTGTCGCCATCGGCGCCTGGATCCTGAGCGGCGAGGTCGCCGCGGTCGGCGCAGGCTGGCCGGCCGTAGCCCGGTATCACACCGGCCCCCGGTTCGAGACCGATCTGGAAGTGCGCCGGCGGGGCATCGCCTATGCCTGGAAGGTGCACCGGGCGCTTGCCGTGGTGCAGGGCAGGAGGGGTCCAGAGCGGTGACCGCAGAGCCTGCCGGGGAAGGATCGGGATGCCGGTTCAGAACCGTGGCAGAGCTGCTTGACGCGGTGGCGCGTTGGACCGCCCGGGCGGACGGTGCGGAGTTCCTGCGGTGGCTGGCGCAGGAACCGGCGGCCGTGAGGGAACAGGAGCTGGAGCGGCTGATGGGTCTACAGCGAGAGCGCATGGCCACCTTGGCCGCCGAGCTTCGGCAGGGGTTCAAGGACTATCAGAGGCTGCAGTTGGTGCGGCGGGAGCTGGAACAGCGCCGCCGCAAAGCAGGGGAGCGATGCAAATGACAACAATTCGGCATGTCGGCATGTCGGCATGTCGTCGAACCCGGCTGGGCCTGGCCGGGTTGGCGATCGCCTCGGCCGGCATTGGGGCCACCGGGGCGGTACTGGTGACGGCGGGAGAATGGACCGTCCCGCCAGCGATGGCGGCCTCCGAAATGCAGCCGGAAGCGGAGCCAGAGGAGTGCGGACGGATCGTCAGCTACATCGATGTGGCGGTCCGCAACGCGGACACGCCGCGCACATTGACGGGGCTCTACGCCCATGCCCGGCGAAATTGCGCCGGTGACAGGCTGATGAAGTCCATGGGCGTCAACAGCCGCTGAGCGCGGCAGGACGAAGGGAACAGGAAATGGCCGAGCCGACAGAACAGGCAATGCGACAGGCAGAGCGGTATCGAGTCCCGGGTAGCTGGAGAGGCGCGCTGGGAACGACACTCATGGCGGCCGGCCTGGCGCTATCCGCGCCAGGCCTGGCCGAGGAGCAGAATGCCTCGCCGCCGCAGAAGGAGCTGACGCGCGAGGACATCATCCGGGCCATGAACAACGGCCAGTCACAGCGCCCGAAGGCGGACTGGACGTGGGAAGAGATCACTAAGGCAGCCGGCAAAGGGCAAACGGAAGCGGATATTAAGGAACTAGAGAAGAGCGATCCAAGTTCGGACAACTATGTGCCGGTATGGGAAAGGCGTAAACCAGTGACCCCGCCTTGGGAAAAGGAATAGCGTTCGACAGAGGCCGTTATACATGGAGCTCTGCTGATGGATTCGTGCCTCACCTGCCGATCGTTTCAAAATATACTGGAACGGATGGAAAATTTTTCGTTTGATTTCTACACATATATCGATGCTCCGCTCATTGGGCTACTCGGGGCTGTTTTGAGCATCTGGATGATCGTCACTGTCGGCCGCGCGATCGCGGGATCCCCGATCGTATGGCCACAGATTATCACAGACCTCCTGCTGTTCTCTTTGTTCCTGGGCGCCCTGACGATGGCCGAGTTCTGGATGCGGGCAACGGCGATCATTGCCAACCTTGCCGGCGATCTCGGTGCCCATGCGCTTTGGCTGGCGATGGATGGAAAGGTCCCGTCGTCAAACTACAGCGGTATTGCCGCTGTCGTGCATGGCATCGAGCAAGCGGTTGGGACCAAGCTGTTCGACACCGCCTGGGCGGTCATGGGCGACGTGAGCCTGTGGTCCCCGAACCTGCGGGAACTGATCATCGCTGCGGTAGTCGCGACGGTGTTCGTGGGGCTGCTTTTCGTGTTCGTGTTCTCGATCCTCTTCGCCTTCGTGAACATCGCGGCGATCTCGATCCTAGGCCCGTTCATCCTGGCGCTCGGCGCGCTCCCGTGGACGCGATCGGTCTTCTACGAGGCGATGCGGATCTACCTTACAGAAGGCATGCGCCTGTTCGTGGCCTGCGCCATGGCCGGCTTGATGGCCGGAATGGCGGCCTCTCTGGTGAAGACCCCTGACACCATGGGAGATGCCGCTGTGTTTCTGGCGAACGCAGAGAATGTCAGCGGGGTAGTGGGGGCCTTCCTGGTGCTTCTGATGTTCCGGAGGCTGGTCGACCTTCCCAACAGAGTGATCAAAGCGGCGAGCGATACCATTCCGCAGTTCGGCGCCGGCGGAATTGGCAGGCAGTTGCTGAACAGGGCTCGCCCCGTTCCTGCGCCTGCGCCATCCGGGAACCGCTGAGTGTCGAGCAGGTAGAGCGATGTCTGCACAGATAGCTGCGCCCGCCGCGGGCGATCCCGAAGGCGATCTGCTCGACGTCGATGCAGACCTGCGCGCTGCCGTCTGGATGGCTGAGAAAGCGGAGCGCGCCTTCAGCAAACGCTGGGGAATGGCCCATGGCATTCGATTGCATGGGTCTGCCTCGCCGGCCGAGAGATGGAAACTGGGGCTTCGTTGGGCGGCGCGGGCCAGAAAGCAGAGGAGTTGAGATGCAGCAGGTCACTCGTCGTTCGGAATTGGCTGACCAGGTGCGACGGGCCGTTGAGGAATGCCTCGCCGGCGATCCGGAACTGCCGGAGTTCCTGCGGACGCTGGAACAACGAGGGATCGAACTCAGGATCTGCAGCGAGCCGAAACGGAGACGGCTCCTATGGCTCCATGTGATTGTGCTTGGCGAGAAGTTCGCCGGGAGCGCTGTCGGCCTGGTGCCGTCGCAGCTCCGCTACGATCCGGAGCGTCATTGGGAAGCGGTTCGAGACCGGCGACCACTTTCTGCTGCGCGCCTGGCGAAGGGAGTTGCGGACAACTTCGATCGGGAGCGGGGCAAGGCAGAGGGGCCGCCCGGCAAGCCGATCCCAGTCCCGATTCAGGTCATCCCCAGTGTTGCAAAGGAGATTTCTCGGGCCGCGCAGGACCGCGGCGTGAGCCAGGCAATGCTGATCGAGGAAGCCTGGGCATTCTACAAGGAGCGATGCGTGAATTAGCAGGCCCCGAGAAGAGGCGCGCCCGCTCAGGGACATCAAGGCCTATTCCACTCGTCGTCCGCTCGGGGCGCTCGCCCCGGACTATGTTCGCTCCCCGGTGCGGAACGACTGCTGAAGGCAGGGAGCCCGTCCCGCTGTAGAGCGCGCCGGGTGGAGCCCCGGTTAGGCTCACACGATGGCGGCTTGGGTCCGATGGCGCCTGACCGGCCTCGACAACATCTTCACGCTGGATAGAGTTGGCTCCGCCGCCTCGCTGCGGAACAGCCTATCGGGCGCGGACAATGAGCTTTCTCACGGCTGGCTTGAGCCACACAGCGAGCCTTTGTGTCGGCGTCACCGCTTTGGCATTTGGGGTGCCATTGCCATCCGGTCTCGCCGAGATTGTTGTCGGCGGCGCAGGCTTGGCCGGGTTTGTCCTGGGCAAGCGACAAGAGCTCGGCCCGGAACGAGAGCGGGTGCGGAAGCGGCTGCAGGACACGATCCTGAAAAGGTACCAGCAACGCATTTCGGGAAGCGATGGCAATTGGATCGCGGATGCCGAGCTCGCCTCAGCCTGCGCCACCCTCGATGAAACCCTCCCCAAATGCCTGCTGGACCGCCAGGCCCTCGCTGCATCCGCCGTGTCTCCTGCCGGCTTCGTCGGGAGTGGTGTCCGGATGGTCATGGATGCTCTGGCGGAACAGGACCAGGAGCACTTTGGCACCGAAGCGAAAGAGAAGCTGGCATATCGTTTCGCGCACGATGTGATCCGCGCGGGCTTGGAGGAAGCGGCCGGCAACGCGGACTACTACCGCGCCCTGGAAAAGAACCTGATGTTCGAGATGGCCCGCGCGGCGGGGCAGATCCGTGAGCGTGTCGACGAGATCTCGGAAGAGCAGCTTCGCCAAGGGAGGGAACAGACGCGACAGGGTGAGGTCGGACAGGAAAGTCTCCAGATCCTTAAGGAACTGCAGGCCTATATGGGCGGGCAGGCTGCCGCAAATGCGCTCCTGGAGCGCCAGCAGCACGAACTGACCGCCACGAGGGCGGAGCTCCTTGGCCTCCTGCAAGGCATCCTTGGCGAACGGGTGCCGCCCGATCGTGTCGAACAGGCACTGGCGCAGGCACATGCGGCCCTGCAGGAGATGCGCAAAGAGCTCGAGTCCCTGCGCAACCTCGGCAATGAGGCACCGGATATCGAGCCGTTCCTGGCCGAGGCCCGCGCGGCGCTGGAGAGCACCGAGATTGTCGATCTTGCCCGTGCACGGAGTGCGTTGCGCAATGCCCGAAACGCCTACCGGGAGGAGGAGACAGCCCGCCGCGCCCGGGAAGACGTGGATCGCGCACAGCGGGCCCTCAATGCATCCCGGCTCACCGAGGCCGAAGCCGATCTGGCCTTAGCCCAATCCAGGTTTCTGGAAGCGGCCGAGCTCTACGCTGAAGCAGAAAGCGAATTGCTCGGAAACAATACCGAAAGGCAGTGGCTGCTACGGTCTGAACGGGCGAACGCCCTGTTCCGTCATGGTGAACTTTATCCTGGCCTGGCCGCGCTACGCGACGCCGTCGCCGCCTTCCGCCGCGCCCTGGAAGTCTGCAGCCGCGAGGACATGCCCGCCAACTGGGCCGCGATCCAGAACAATCTCGGGAATGCCTTGACGAGCCTCGGCGACCGGCAGGGGGGCGCCGAGGGCATGGCCGCGCTGCGCGACGCCGTCGCCGCCTTTCGCCACGCCCTGGAGCTTCGAACTCGCGAGGACATGCCCGCCAACTGGGCCGCGATCCAGAACAACCTCGGGAACGTCCTGCAGCGCCTCGGCGACTGGCAGGCGGGCGCCCGAAGCGTGGCTGCGCTACACGACGCTGTCGCTGCCTTCGGCCGTGCCCTGGAGGTCTACACCCGCGAGGACATGCCCGCGGACTGGGCCGCGATCCAGAACAACCTCGGGACTGCCCTGCAGCGCCACGGCGACCGACAGGGCGGTTCCGAGGGCCTGGCCGCGCTGCACAACGCCGTCGCCGCCTTCCGCCATGCCCTGGAGGTCCGAACCCGCGAGGACATGCCCGCAGAGTGGGCTGCGATCCAGAACAACCTCGGGACAGCCCTGGGACGCCTCGGCGATCGACAGGAGGGCGCCGAGGGCTTGGCGGCGCTACGCGACGCCGTAGCCGCCTTCCATTACGCCCTGGAGGTCCGAACTTACGAGGACATGCCTGCGGACTGGGCTGCGACCCAGAACAACCTCGGGAATGTCCTGTCGAGCTTCGGCGACCGGCAAGGGGGCGCCGAGGGCCTGGCCGCGCTGCGCGGCGCCGTAGCCGCCTTCCGCCATGCCCTGGAGGTCCGAACCCGAGAGGATATGCCCGCCGGTTGGGCCACCACCCAAAGCAACCTCGGGAATGCCCTGACGAGCCTCGGCCACTGGCAAGGGGGCGCCGAGGGCCTGGCCGCGCTGCGCGGCGCCGTCGCCGCCTTCCACTGCGCCCTGGAGGTCCGAACCCGAGAGGATATGCCCGCCGGTTGGGCCACCACCCAGAATAACCTCGGAACTGCCCTGTGGAGCCTCGGTGATCGACAGGGGGGCGCCGAGGGCCTGACCGCGCTGCGCGACGCCGTCGGCGCCTTCCATTGCGCCCTGGAAGTCCGGACCTACGAGGACATGCCTACAGGTTGGGCGGCAACCCAGAACAACCTCGGGACTGCCCTGGCGAGCCTCGGCGTCCGGCAGGGGGGCGCCGAGGGCCTGGCCGCACTGCGCGACGCCGTCGCCGCCTTCCATTGCGCCCTGGAGGTCCGAACCCGAGAGGACATGCCCGCGGACTGGGCTGCGACCCAGAACAATCTCGGGAATTCCCTGACGAGCCTTGGCGACCGGCAAGGGGGCGGCGAGGGCCTGGCCGCGCTGCGCGACGGCGCTGCCGCCTATTACCGCGCCCTGGAGGTCTACAGCCTCGAGGACATGCCCGCCGGTTGGGCCACCACCCAGAACAACCTCGGGAGTGCCCTGGCGAGCCTGGGCGACCGGCAGACCGGTCCCGAGGGCTTGGCCGCGCTGCACAACGCCGTCGCCGCCTTCCGCCATGCCCTGGAGGTCCGAACCCGCGAGGACATGCCCGCGGACTGGGCCGCAACCCAGCATAACCTCGGGAATGCCCTGCAGCGCCTCGGCGACCGGCAGGAGGGCACCGACGGCCTGGTCGCGCTGGGCGACGCCGTCGCCGCCTACTACCGTGCCCTGGAGGTCCGAACCTGCGAGGACATGCCGAGTGACAATCAAAACACCCAGCGCAATCTAGATCTGACACTTGCGAAAATGGCGCTACTCCAGTAATTTTTGTACTGCTTCAAGTAAGCGCATAATGTATCTTATGGAAAATGCGGCCTATATAATTCCCATTTTTCAGGGTCTTACCGTCAGTTGGCGGATCTTGATTATGGAAAACATGAGCCAACTACCAGCTCGCTTCAGATCGCGCTCGCCGGCAGACCCGTCCGGCAGCCGAACTCTCTCGCACTCTACTTTGCAGCTTTCGCCGGCGCAGCCTCCTGACGCTCTTCGGCGCGGCCGCTAAACTTCCGCTCGCATCCCGCGGCAAGGCGATCGCCGCGAGCAACCATGCCCGCGGAGAGGCTTGTGAAATCTGCACGGACATTTGCCCAGATCGAGGATGACCTGAAGACCGCCTGGCAGATGCACACCGCGGGTCGGCTCGCCGAGGCTGAAGCCGTCTACCGGGCGGCGGTCGCCGAAGGGCACAACTCGCTGAGCCTGGCCATGCTGATGGCCGAGCTGCTCAAGAACACCGACCGCGGCCCTGAAGCCGTCGACTGGTATCGCAAGGCGGTTCAGCTCGCGCCTGCAGGTCTCCCGATCGCGGACGGGCTTGGCGCACTGCTCGCCGATCTGGGGCGGTTTGACGAGGCCATGGAGGTCCTGGACCGCGCCCTGTTGCAGACGCCGAAGGCGCCGAACATCCTTCAGGCCCGCGGCAATGTTCTCGCGCGCATGGGCAGACCGGCTGAAGGCCTGGAATACCTCATGCGCGCGGTGGAACTGGCACCCCGTGACTGGAACATCCGGGCAGCCTGCGGCAATGCGCTGCTGCAGATGCGCCGCTTCCAGGATGCTGAGGCGCAGTATCGGGCCGGTCTTGCGCTCAAGCCCGATGACGTCTCGCTCCTCAACAGCCTGGGTGCTACCTGCCGGTGGCTGGGCAAGCTCGGTGAGGCCGAGCGTTGCTTCCGCCGTGCAATCGAACTCGCCCCCGACTATCCCGAAGCGCTGGCCAATCTCGGGGGCCTGCTCCGACACGCGGGCCGTATCCAAGAAGCAAAGAACCTGCTCCGGAAGGCCCTCGCACTGCGCAGCCCTTGGCCAGGCATCCATTCAAACCTGATCTTCTGCCTGGACTTCGACGGCGAGAGCAGTCTCAAGGAACAACGCGCAGAGCGCCAACGCTGGCACCTGGCCATCGAGAAGCCCCTGGCCCAGCATCGCTATCGACATCGGCCGTCCAGCGATCCGGATAAGCGGCTGCGCATCGGCTATGTCTCCGCGGATTTCAGGGTTCACTCGGCCTCCGACATGTTCGGTGGGGTGCTGCTCAATCACGACCTCGAGCGGCACGATGTCCTGCTCTACTCCAGCACCGACGACGAGGACGAGCGCACAGCCGCCTTCGCCGGACACGCCACGGCGTTCCATCGCGTTCGCGGGCTCAGCGACGAAGCTCTCGCCGCACGCATTCACGACGACCGGATCGACATACTCGTCGACCTGTCCGGCCATTCCGCCGGCAACCGGCTTCCCGCCTTCGCTCGAAAACCGGCTCCGGTCCAGGTCACCGCGTGGGGCTATGCCACCGGTACCGGCCTGCGCACAATCGACTATTTCCTGGCCGATCGGCGCCTGGTGCCGGAAGAGCTGCGCAGCCAGTTCTCCGAGACGATCGTCGAGCTTCCGTGCTTCCTGACCTACCGTCCGCCGGCCTACCTGCCCGCTCCGGGCCCCCTGCCCATGGCCACCCGCAGAGAGGTGACCTTCGGCTGCCTGAACCGGCTGTCGAAGGCATCGGACGAATGCCTCGCCACCTGGGCGGCACTGTTGCGCAGGGTCCCGAACAGCCGCCTGATCCTGAAATGTACGAGCCTGGCCGACCACAATGTGCGGGCTCGGATAATCAAGCTCTTCGGTACCCATGGGGTGCAGAGCTACCGCCTCGACCTGCGACAGGCGACGTCTCATGAAGCCCACCTGTTGACCTATCGCGAGATCGACATCGCACTCGATCCCTTTCCCCACTGCGGCGGCACCTCGACCTGCGAGGCGCTGATGATGGGGCTGCCTGTGGTCTCGCTTTGCGGACAGGTTCCCGTGGCAAGAAATGGCTATGCGCTTCTGGGCGCGGCCGGCCTTGAGGAATGGGTCGCTTGGGACCCAGACACCTACATCGCCAAGGCCGCCACGTTGGCGAAGAACCCTGAACAGCTAAGTAGGTTGAGAAGGTCGCTGCGGGAGCTATTCAGCCGATCACCGATCGGCGACAATGCCGCCTATGTTCGCGCAGTCGAAGCACTCTACAGGACAATTTGGATGACTCATTGCAAATCGGGCGACTTCACACCAATCGGATAACTGTCTCTTATGGAAAATCGCTGGCATATCTCTCACATGCTTGAATATCTTACCTGCGGTCGCGCAAGTGCCGTTATGGAAACTACTTGCCCGTCTGCATATCTGTGAGATTGCTCGCCAGATCCTCAGCAGCGACAGGAGCCGACTGAATGGACCGTCCTAGCCTCAGCTACCGATCGGAATTATTCACAACCGACTCCAGGGGCTCAGGTCAGCTGTCGGCGGCGTAGCGGACGATGACCGCGAACTACTTCCAAAGCGCCCACCACGGATGAGATTGGCTCCGTTGCAACAAAAGCGTCCCGCCACCCTGTCGCTCAGTAAAATAATCACCGACAAGCGCGAGACATCCAGACCACTCTACTCGGAGGACGGCCAAGCCACGATAGCTGTCACCTGCACCCGGAGTGCCTTCCTTTCGCTCATTCAGATAGACATAGTACAACCGGTCCCGATTGATTCCTGCATCCCGGTCTGCGTGGACTACCAGCGTGCGGGAGGTAGACTCCGCGCTATCGAGGATGAGCACGATGTGCAATAGCGAATGCCGAACTGTCAGGGTAACTTCCCGCTTTCCCGTACCCCTAGGGCCTTGGAATTCAAGGCTGCCGGACCACTGGCCCCCAAGATAGGGAAAAATCCATCGTTGGACTCCGGACACCCATCGCCACACTGCGTAAGGGACGATCATTAGCACGGATGCGCCGATGAATGATGACCGGGTGATCCAGTTGAAATCCGCGACTGCATCTCCGGCGCCAACCACCCCCACGTACACAGCCGCTAAGACCATCAATGTTACCAAAACAATGATAACGGCAAGAAGGTTGCGAACCGGTAGAAGGTGTAGCATGCCAGCCGGCCCCACTATGATTTACGACTATTTAGAAATCAAATGAGCAACATCGACCGCATATTTGCGTCACTATTCGAGACCTTGGGCGGCCAATCGTCAATTATAACCTGCCTATACACGGGGCATGAAATCCCGTCTTTCTGTCTACCTATGCTAAGATTCCCCGAGCCAAAGATTGGACAGCCACTTGATGAATCGCTAGCCGATCATTTCCGTTCAGCTATCGCGTTCAACCCAGCGGCGCATGATGGAGCAATCATGGTTGGTAGGGAAGATGCATCAAGACCTTATAGAATTTCTGGATGGTCGTATCGACTGATTCCGATCGGCACTGCCAATAGGGAATTTCCAAACCGCGGTTCAGCATTCAACAGCTGTCTCGCAATGTCCACTGTCCCGAAAGTCGACACCCTCTACCTTAGTAGCCGGGACGGAACATACCGCTTTAAAGAAGGGGGCGTTCTTCAGATCCGGCACTAGATATTTTCATAGCCGCGATCTTTTTATTGTCACTTTACTTTTCTCGTTCCGATAAAGTGTCGTCTGCAAATTGTTTGTAGGCCGTGGCAGGGTCCGAAAGGAAGGTATCCGCTACGCGGCCCCCCCATACCTGGAGCGCCTCACGAGCCGCCTCAGGCAGTTCCTCCTTTGCTCGCCGCCAATCATCCATTTTGATCTCTTTGTGATTCGCCGGGGCATCTACCCGGAGGACGTTTTCCGGCCCGACCAGCAAGCCCGCCTGACCCAGCGCGTTGAGGGATTGAAGTCGCATGGCAGCAAAGATGATGTCTCGCCAGGCAAACATCCCTCCCAGCACGATCTTTTCCCGATCCACTGTGTAGGGATCATCGCCGCAGCCCAGGCTCAAAATGCGGATGCGCTCCCGCGGTATATCGAAACACGACAGCGCGTCGACCAGCGCGATCATGACCGGATTGCTGGCCCACACGCCTCCGTCGACAAATATGTACCCGCCCTCCTCAAGCGGCCGAAAATAAGTCGGTGCCGCGGCCGTCGCTGCCGCCACCTTTGTCATTGGTTCCCGCGCATCGCTGCGGAAATCGGGATGATGGGGTGTCTTGAAAATATAGACTTCGCCATGGCGACCGTCGAAGGACGGCACGCAAAGACGGTTCATAGATTCACCAAATTTTCGATCGCCCAGCCGCTCGTGCAGCAATTGCATCAGAGTATGCCGATCGTATCGGTAACCCGCGTAACTGCAGATGGTCCTCGCCCAGATCTGCAGGCGGCCAATCAAGCCGCTACGCGGAGGAGGGAATATTTCACCACCGCGAGAGATATAGAGCTCGGAAAGGTCCGCAGCCGTCAGTCCAGCGCCAAGCCCGATGGCAAGGACACCGCCCGTCGACGTTCCCGCGACAAGGTCGAAGCATCCGGCCACCGACCTGCCGTTGAGGTAGCGTTCTTCCAGTCCCGCCAGAAAAACGGCTGGGAAGATTCCGCGGATGCCACCGCCATCAATGGAAAGGATGCGAAAGTCCCGATCCTTCGGCCAAGGGAGTGGAACGCGGCGCTGGCGAAGTGCTCCGGAAGATCGCTTTGGTGGGTGGCGCGAGGCGTCTGGCATGGTGGTGGAACTTCCATATTTGGATGGCGGCCGCCCCCAGTCCATTCACCAGTCGCCCGCCAGCCCTCGTAGCAAGCAAGCCAGTCGATCACCCACGGTACGATCGTGTCCGCAATCGGGTCTGACATCCACCATTCGTCGCCGCAGGGATCAAAAAGGCACAACAGTGGTCGGTTTGGGTCGATGTCGTTTGCATAATGGTGGGGAATCGGCCCCAAAGGGTCTTCCATGCGCCGCTTCAGCGGCGGCTCGATCACTGTCACTCGGGGGTTGAACCCGCCAATCATCCCAGTCTCAAGCTCCTTGGGAAAATTGTAGAAGATGCGGACTGTGTAGCTTTGGCTTAGGGGGCGTAGCGGTCCTTCCCAGCATATCCACCAAGTCGTCTGAGACACGACCTTCAGACCTGGCCAGCGACGGCGCATGGCCGCGTCCTGCTCTGCGATCGACAGAATCAACTGCGACGCCTCCAATTCCCGCCGAAGAAGGTATGCCTGGGTGTGGCGTGGGAACTTGCCACGCCTGTGCTCGTGAACAAGCCGGTGGCCGGCAGCACCAGCCTTCCGCCGGCACCATGCTGGCTATGGCCCTGACGGATCTCGGCGCCTGTGCGATCGTTGAATGCCGCGACGGCCTGCTGAGCAGGAAATTCGCCAAACAGATCCGCCAGGATCTCCCTCATCTCGTGGAGCGGGCAGCCTGCCACCAGTCGCTCGGTTTTGACGACCAAGTCTTCCAAGTCGTCGATGAACTGGCCTTGCGCAGCTAATGTCCCCGGCCAGCGATCTGTAAGAATATCGTCGTTTGGACAGGCCGGGTTCTCAACTTGGATCAGCGATCCATGCACATGCCAACGCCAAAACTCTGCGAGCATCGCCTGGGCCTGATGAAGCAGTTCCTCGGAAAGGCTGCCGGTCTTGTTCGCAGCTTCAGCCACCAGCTTCGCCAACAGAACCGACGGCGGCCGCCGGCCCTGGCGCTGGTCATAGCGGACGTTCCGCCAGCGCTTCAGTAGCTGGAGCACGATCACAGCCTTGGACTTCTGGCTGACATGTGTCTGCCCGGGCAATTCCTCGCTCTCCGCGGCGACTACCTGTTCCAGCCCTCGAGCACGCTCGCTGAAGGCAACAGCAAAATCGTGATCGAGGGGAGTGGCCGCTTTGAACCACTCGGCAAAGCCATATGGGTTGGCGATCAGGGTCCGATCGAAATGACGCGCTTCCTCTGGCTTGCTATGGAATAGGTGCCCGGTACGCTCGGAGCGATGCCATAGACGGACCATTGGCGTTAGGTCCACATGCATGTCCGGGTAGCATACGGTAGTGCACCTGCTCTGGCGCTCTGTCTTGTCATAGTAGCGGGAGCCCGGCTCGCCGCGGATGCTTTCGTAGAGGAGATCCAAAGCTGTCGCTGGGGCAACGTCCGGCGACAGTGACAGTTGGGCTATTGCATCTGCATCGAACTCGTCTGTGGTGAGACGTGAGGCGATTGTCGCCCCGATGGCCATGGAACCCTGCGCATAGACAAGCTCAACCAAACCTTCAAGCGGGCTTCCCGGCCGGTCGATCCAGTCGGCCAGAGCCTGGTAGTGCTGTTCGGCTTTCCCGTAATCGGTCGGACTGAGCTGGATGCGGATGGCCACATCGGCCAGAAGCATGTCCGCTGGCTCTGAAAGCGGCGGTCGCCGCATCACCCCATATTCCAGCATCCCCAATCCCTCTGCTCCAGCGAGCGCTGGTGGAGCCGGCAAATTCCGACGCCCCGAACGGAACGTATGACGCCTCCGAGGAGTTTACAAGGTGTCTATAATTAGGATATTTTGTAAACCGTCATGGCATTGGGAGAAAAATATGATAGGTCAACGACTTAAGGTTGCACGCTCAGCCGTTGGTTTATCGCTCCGTGACCTGGAGAAAAAGATCAACAGCCGGGTGACGGCTCAAGCCATCGGCAAATACGAGCGCAATGAGTCGATGCCGAGTTCCGGAGTGCTCATCGCACTCGCTGACGCGCTTGGCGTGACGGAGGACTATCTCCTTGGCGAACAAACAATGGCACTTGATGGGGTGGAATTCCGGAAGAAGTCGCTCGCCAGCAAGAAGGAGGAAGCTCAGCTCGAGGCGAGGGCATTGCACCTTCTGGAGCGTTACCTCCTCATCGAGGAGATGCTGAACATCTCCCCTGAATGGGATCGCCCGCGCGGCGCCCCCTTCCCGATCGTCAATGATACTGGGGAGGCCGAGCGCGCGGCGCGCAGCGTTCGGGATGCGTGGGATCTCGGAATGGATCCAATCCCTAATCTGGTCGAGTTGTTTGAGGAGCGCGGACTCAAGGTGTTGTCCGTCGAGCTAACGAACATCGACGGATTGACGGCAACGGTCAGGCGACCCGGCAAAGCTCCATTGCCTGTCATCGCAGTCAATAAGACGGCCTGGAGCGAGCGGAAGAGGTTCACCCTCGCACACGAGCTTGGGCACATGGTGCTCGCAGTCGCACATGGACTCGACGAGGAAAGAGCATGCAATCGCTTCGCAGGCGCACTTCTCATGCCCGCCGAGGCGCTTTGGGCCGAAGTCGGCAAACATCGAACGTCAATCAGCCTGGGAGAGCTAGCCAGGCTAAAGGAGTTGTTCGGTGTGAGCCTCCAAGCAATCGCCTACCGCTGTAAGGATCTCGGGATTTTCGATCAGGCTACCCTGACGAGGCTGTTCAAGATTTTCACTCAGCGAGGCTGGCGTCGTCCACCTTTTGAGGAGATTGGAGCCCTTGATCCGAAGCTCGAAGAGCCGCGCCGCCTTGAGCGGCTGTGTTTTCGGGCCCTCGCCGAGGGGGCGATCTCGGAATCCAAGACGGCAGAGATCCTCGGGATCTCCGTACGGCAACTCAATCGCCTCATGGACACCCCTGAGGCTGCCTGAGTCATGAGAGTGCTCGTCTCCGACACCTCCATATTGATAGACTTAGAGCGTGGGGAATTACTGGAGACCGCTTTCAGACTTTCTTTCGAACTTGCCGTCCCGGACGTTCTGTTCCGTCGAGAGCTTGAGCCGTTCGGCGGCTCGAAGTTTCCGAGCCTTGGCCTGCGCGTCGAAGAGCTCGACGCCGTTGGGGTCCAGCATGCGCAGGCCTATCGGCAGCGGGTTCCACGCCTATCAATTCCGGACACCTTCGCGATCACCCTTGCCCAGCGCAACAGTTGGCTGCTCCTCACTGGCGATCAGGCGCTCCGGAAACTTGCGGAATCTGAACAGATCGATTGCCACGGGCTCCTTTGGTTTCTCGACCTGATGTTTGAAGAAGGCGTCAACGGGCAACGCCTATTCAACGGCCTCAGGGCCATTTCCAGCCACCCCAGGTGTCGGCTACCGATACGGGAAGTGAAAGCGCGACTTCAGCGATATCGCCGTTGAGTTGCGCGGCAGTTCATGCCACCGGGTCATCGTCGGTTTCCTTTTCCCTCGCCGCCCCGCATACTATGTCGGCTCTCCTAAAACATCCGCTCGCATCCCGCGGCAAGGCGATCGCCAGGCATTCGGATGAGGCATTGCCAATCGGGCAAATTCACATCAGTCGGATAAATGTCTCTTCTAGCAACATTGCATAACGGCGTTCGATTTCTACGAACATAGCTCCTAGGACAATTTGTTGCGATGATTCCTAGAAATGCGAGCATTCTCTGACAATCCTTGTCGCCCACCTTCTAGGAGGATTACCTTGAGTTTACCGCCCACATAGCTCCAGAACGAGACTGCAAGCAATGGCACACATTTCTCTGTTCTCCTCAAATGACTGGGCCTCATTGAGCCAGGCACGTGAAGAGGGTTTGAAGAATGCGATAAATGAATTTGATCCAGATCGCCTACTCGGCATGAGTGATGAAACCGTCATGGCACATATTTCTGATTTACTGGCCACTGACGTTCCTATTCTTCACAGAGACAAAATCCAAATATCCCACCGTGACGGTACGCGTCAGGTCGACGACTATGGGAGAACCGTTACAATACCAACCACCGAAGTAGATGTCACAGTTCCTCACTCCGGGCCGTCCGATGCCTTCAAAATCCGCCCCTCTACTTACCGTTCCTCTACCCCACGTGCCTTTGTCGCATCTACAGAGCTATTATTCACTGTCGATGCAACCCAGCGCGACCCGAAGCAGGTTCGGCACGACATTGATGCTCAACTCGATGAGATAGAATTTCACCTAGATAAGCTGCGCGCAGATGTTGAAAGACACCGTCCCGAGATGGAAAACCTCGCTCGCCAGTACGTTGCCAAACGGCGCGCCAAGCTCCTCTCTGACCGCAACCTTATCTCCAATATCGGCTATGAGATCAAAGTGCGTCCGGACACACCACGGACCTATGCGCCGCCCGACATCCGCCGAAAACTGGCGCCTACCGTGGCGCGGCAAGGCACAGGTACATTCAAGCCTGAGCCTGCCCTAGATGTTGAGAACTATAAGCACATTCTAAAGGTAATAGCCGATATGGCCATCGTGATAGAACGAAGCCCTTCAGCTTTTAAGGATCTAGATGAGGAAGCATTACGCTTTCTTTTTCTCGTGCCTCTCAACGGACATTATGAAGGCAGTGCATCTGGCGAAGTGTTCAACTATCAAGGAAAAACAGATATTTTAATTCGCGTTGACGGCAAGAACATATTTATTGCGGAGTGTAAATTTTGGGCTGGACCAAAAAATTTTTCCGATACAATTGATCAAATACTAAGATATACTAGCTGGCGCGACACAAAAACAGCCATTATTTTATTTAACAAAAACAAAAATTTCACTAAAGTAATTGATGCTATTCCGAACGCAGTGACCTCTCATCCGAATTTCAGGCGCGAAGGACCGAAAGACGAAACAATTTTCCAATACACGCTCCATCACCCAGATGATCCGGATCGGGAGCTATCACTTGCTATATTGGCATTTGATGTTCCACATCGGTAAGGTTTCTGACGCAACCTGCCGAGAGTTCCCGTATGGGCCTGCTGCACGAGATACAAGCTTCGGTACTGGATGCTGATACCGCAGTCAGCGGCATACTCCTAAAGCTGCGATTCCTGGCTGCCCGCCTCGGCAGTCATCCACTAGAGGACTGGGTCAAGTACGAGACCGATGGATATCCCAAAGATGTCCCCGTCCCGAATTACCGCGCACTCCGGGTCAGCTACACAAGCACTTGGTCGGGACCTTTTGGATCCGGTATCAAAAACGCCCCTATCCCCTCGTATTTGATCGATAAGCACTGTGGTTCACGTTGGATCCACTGGGAGATGCGGCAGAGCATCGCCGCAATTGACGCGCTCATGGCAAGCACCAAGGAGGATAACGTACATCTCCGAATCGACGCGTCCGATCTCATATTGCTTCTCCAAGGAAAAATGTACGAAGGGTATGCATGTAACGCAGTAGAGGGGCGCATTTCGCCCGCAGCAGTAGAAGCAATTAGAGCAACAGTGCGCAGCCGAATACTCGAGTTAACAATCGAACTGGAAAAGTCTGTACCTGATTCTATATCGGTTGCGCTTGGGGCCCCAGTGCCCGAGATGCCGAAGGATTCTGAGGCAGTGACGCACATTGTTAACCAAACCATTTACGGTAACTACAGTGGGGTCACGAACACCGGCAGTGTCAACAACATGCACGTCAGCATCGCACGAGGTGACGGTGATGCAGTTGTTCACGAACTTGCCCGCATGGGGATCGCCGAGGAGGATGCACGAGATTTCTTGAGAGCCTTAGCAGACGATGGCCCACAAGAAATTGAACGTCCCTTCGGCACGCGAGCGACAGAATGGCTCGGCAGAAACATCAGTAAGGCTGCCAATGGTACGTGGAAGATCGGCGTGGCAGTTGCTACGGCTGTTTTACAGGAGGCTGCTCTGCGTTACTACGGTCTCAAGTAAGAGGATCTCGTAGCCTATTCAGAATTCAATAAATCGGCCCGCTGGTTGCGCACATTGTTCACCTTCCGAGAAACCCGCCGGAACTCGATCATCTGCGGATCGCAGGGCACCAGCAGCTCCTGATCGCCGTCGACCAGCCAGCCGTCGACCTGGTCGGCCTTCAGGATCACCGGCATGCGGTGATGCAGCTCCTGCATCGTGGCATTGGCCGCCGTCGTCAGGATGGTCGCCGACACCAGCCGCTCCTCTGTCTCTGGATCCTTCCAGGTTTCCCACAGGCCGGCAAAGCTCAGGATCTCGCCGCCGGCGGCCGTGATGTAATACGGCTGCTTCTGGCCGTCCTCGGTCCGCCACTCGTAGAAGCCGCTCGCCGGCACGATGCAGCGCCGCGCCTTCATGGCCGCCCTGAAAAACGGCTTAGCGGCGGCCTCCTCGGACTTGGCGTTGAAGGTCGAGAGCCTGGCCGCCTCCTTCAGGCTCTTCTTCCAGAAGAACGGCACCAGGCCCCAACGGGCGCGCGCCAGGGCGCGGCCGCCCTCCTCCTGGACGACGATGTCAATCCGCTGAGTCGGCGCGACATTGTAGCGAGGTTCCAGATTCGGGATCGGGTCCGGAAGGATGAGGTTGTACTGCTCATGCACTTCCGCCCAGCTGTAGATCTGGGTGAAGCGGCCGCACATGGTTTGAGCCTCGCGGAAGCCAGGGGCTTCCCTTATCGCTGCGGCACCCGGGCCTGTCCAGGTGCAGCCGACGCCGGCGCCAGCCTGGAGGTCGCCGGATAGCCGCAGCGCGCGAAGCGCGCCGCCCCGACGGTCATTTCTTCAGCTGCGCGAACTTCGAATCCAGGTACTTGCGCAGCTCCTTGCGATCGGCCTCGCTCTGTTGGGCCTTCGCCTCGGCCGCCACCGCGCGCTCCTTGTAGCTCTCCACGTCCTTCGTGACCTGCTCCAGCTTGCGGGTCTGCTCATCCCGCTCCCGCTCCGCAGACTCTGCCCGCTCGGTCATCGCCGCCAGCCGGGATTTCGCTTCGGTTAATTGGTCCTGGACCTTGGCCAACTCGGTTTGCAGCCCTTCGACCTGGCTGTCGCTCTCGGCCAGGACCGCGCGGGCGTCGGCGAGCTCGGCTTCGGCCTTGGTGGCAGCCGACCGGGCGGCCTTCACCGCTTCTGTGACGCGGCTCTCGGCGATCTCGGTAGCTCTACGATGGATGCGGGCGATCGTACTGGACAGCCCGGTCGACAGCTCGGCCATGCGGGTATCGACCTCGGCCTGCAGCTCGGCCGGCAGCTCGATGGGTTCCGCTTCAGCCACCGCCGGGGTCGTGTTCGCTTCCCAGTCCGCGAGGACACCGGCAATCCGGCTCATATTGCCGCCGCCTAGTGCGCGGCGGATGGCGAACGCGGTGAGTGGTGTCCCGGCCGCGGCCATCTCATCGATCTTGGCGCGGATCCGATCCTCGGTGAACTCAACGGGGCGTGCCATGGGGTTTGTCCATTAGTTTGTGGGGGATGTATGATCATAAATAACAAACTAACTAACAAATTAATACCATAAACGCCGCCAGTCAACTACCGGATGTGGCCGGTTCCGCAAGCACGCCGCTGCGCCCGCCTCGAAGATGACGATACAGCGTGGAGGGCGCCACGCCGAAGCGCTCCGCCACCTTCTCGACCGGGATATTCTCGTCGCGCAGCAACGCCCTGGCCTGCACCAGGTCCTCGGCCGACAGCGCAGGAGGTCGTCCGCCGCGCCGACCACGCGACCGCGCTGCGGCCAGGCCCGCACTGGTCCGATCGCGAATGATGGCCCGCTCGAACTCGGCCAAGGCCGCAAAGATGTGGAAGACCAGGCGGCCACCGGAGGTGGTGGTGTCGATCGCTTCGGTGATGGACCGGAATCCGATCCCCCTGCCCTCCAGGTCCTCCACCGTCTCAATCAGCTGCTTGATGGAGCGCGCGAGACGATCAAGGCGCCAGACGACGAGGGTGTCGCCGCCGCGCATGTAGCCCAGAGCCGCCTGGAGTTGCGGGCGCTCCCGCTGAGCCCCGGACGCCTTCTCGACATAGACCTGCTCACAACCGGCGAGGTTGAGCGCATCGAGTTGCAGGGCAGGATCCTGATCCTGGGTCGAGACGCGGGCATAGCCTACAAGCATGTCACCTCCTCCGACGTCTATCTGATCGCCCGCCAGGCCTCGGCCTCAGCCAGAACCCGCCGAAGGTCGGCGATGACGTCCGTGGCGCCGTCGGTAGGATCCGATGCGCTCTCAATGCGCGCCAAGGCCTCCATGAGCTGGCGCTGCACGATTGATAGCCGGCTGTGCATTGAGAGGATAAGACCCCGAGCGCGGCTGTGGTCGCTGGTGTACTCGCCGCGCGGCGATGATCTAACAGCCGTGGCGGCGCGCGCCTTCAGACGCTGCCGGTAGCGCCTTTGCCGCTCTGCGTTCGACAGTGCCATTTGCATACCCCCTCGGACTGAGCTTCCGGCCGAGATGCCGTTGTTACGTAACGTAACGTAACGCACCTCTCAAAACCCATCAAGGGAGAATGTTTTCGGAGATCTAGTTTCAGGAGACAGTTTTGAGATACCGAACGGGGCCCGAACGACCTCCATCGGACCTCCGCGGATCGTCTCCGAAAAACCCTCGTTTCTGAGAGCCCGTGCCGCTGGGATATCTTGTCAGTAGAGGATTTGAAGACCCGGCGGGAAGCTCCGCTCGCGCCGCGGCCGCCTCCGTCTGCCGAACGGCACCAGGTGGGCGGGGACCTTCCAATGCTCACCGATACAATCCACGAGCCCACTGAGATCGGAATAGGGATCGCGAACCTTGATCGGCCCCGCCGGTGTGTCGAGACAGCCATGCTCGGCAGCTTTGGCCATTGTCCGACGCAGCATCTCTGCACCGACACCCGCTCCTCGCAACTGCCGCTGCTGAGGATCCCAGGTAACCAGGCCGTCGTCCCGATCAGTCCAGGAAATGAGCCGGAATTGCACCGGCCCATGCGGCTTCGGCACTTTGACCTTCTTCCGCGCCATCGTCGTTGCCCTAGCCTCCGATCCCGCGGAGGGTCACCGAAACCCTTCGAGCCATACGCCAGATCTCATTCCAGGTTGCCATGACGTCCTCCTCTGCGTCTCGATGCTTGAGGCTGTCCAGTGCCTCGCGAAGCGCCAGACGCTCTGTCGCCGGATCCGCCATCCGTTCAGCCGATGGCGTATCAAGGGGAAAGACGTGGCCGTGGTCGAGGAAGCTCGCCCGTGCTTCCGTCAGTGAATATCCGGCGTTCGGAATCCACTCGAACTTGTCGCCTTCCCTCACCCGAGAGGCCTCCGCTTCGTCCATGCCATCGTCGAACCAACCGCAAATCAGACAGAGCAACGGCTCCAGGCCCTCGTCGAAGTCCGTTCCCAGCACTGGATAGCCGCAGCAGCGACAGACCGGCCGTCCATGTCGGGCCCCGTCCTGCAGCCAGAACCATAGAGCGCGCGCATTCCAAGGCGCTGCCATGTCGAGCGCCGGGCGGTTCACCGACCAGACGAGAGGTTTCAGAGGCCCGATCGCCAGGCTCTCGACCTGGTCGCCCACAAGAATTGCCAGGCAGTCTCTCTCTTCGCGATCCACCTCCGTGCGGTAGCAGGCGAGAACGACGCCCTCCCCCCAGGGATCGACCCGCACCCAATCGCCGATCCGGATCCATTCGGAGACCGGCCTGGTATCGACCGGATCGGGCCCCGCCACGCGGACGATCCCCTCAAGGTATGGAGAGGGTACCAGCCGGCGGCGCCTGTCGTGGAAGGCGACCTCCAAGCTCGTGTGCCGCAGGATCGCGATGCGCCCGAAGCCATGTTCCGCGTGCCGGATCCAGCCGCCTTCCTCGAACACATCCTTCAGGCTCGGTAGCTTCCTGGGCGGCTTCACCTTGGCCCACCGCCTTGCATGCGGCGGAAACCCGGTCTCCTCTTCATCACCATAGGAGAGGTGCATCAGATGCGGCTGCCGGTCCTCGATGGAAACGACCTGGCCAGGTCGGAATCTGCCGGCCGCGACCCAATCGCCGGACCTCAGGCGGGGCTTTGGAAGTACCGCCTTGCGTAGCCAGCGTGCGGGGAAGCGCCTCTTGTTCCGCGGCGGATGTTGCGCTCCATGCAGCAGCATGCGGACCGCCTGCTCCGCCAGCTCCACGACTGGTGGGAATGCCTCGATCCGGCAGACGAACTGCTCATAGTGGGTCAGGTCGTAGAACGCCCGCCTGACCAGCGATGCCAGCTCCTCCGGCGCCTTTTCCAGGACGGCGGCCCGGTGCATGTCATGAGCAGCCTTCCCGCGCCGCAGGTTGGTCCGGCACCAGGCGCGTTCCGCATGGCCCAGCGCCGACCGGAACTCGTCGACTGCGGTGCCATCCCAGCCATCTCTGGCCGCCGTCCTCGCCCGCCGCAGATGCTCCTCGGCCCCGCTGATTTCCCACTGGGTCCGTTCCCGCTCCCGCTGCCGCCGGGTGCTCCTTCTGTGATTGCGGGCCAGCCGGTCAGCCATCGCCAGCGTTCAGGCTCTTTCCTGGTTCAGCCGGAAAAGCCGGGCCAGGATCTCGTCGTCGCTGAGTGCGCCGTCGCGCCAGTCACCACCCCAGCCATAGGCCTCCGCAACGGCCTCATCCAATGCCTGGTGCGCATGGTCGAGCCATGTCGGGCGATCGTTGTACAGATTAGTAAGTGTCCGCTTTTTGAGCAGAGCCTCAGCATTCGCATTCTTCGGCAGGACCCGATCAGGATAACCCGGCACCACTTCGGGCACCCGGTCGACCAAGTCAGGTGGATTCAGCCAGTTCTGGCGCAAATCGTTCAGCTGCGCAGCGGCAGTGGCAATGTCCTTCGCACGCTGGTCAGAAGCATAGTCAGCAGCGGCAATGTTCGGCGTTAGACCCTCCGGGAACGGGAAAGTCTCGAAGGTGGTGGAAGGGGTGTAGCGCGGGCGATCTTCCAACGACGACCCCAACCGCAATGCCCAGATCTCATGAAAGCGCGAATGCAGTATACCGAACGTAGTGTCATCGTCTCTCGCAATTACTACGAGCTGACAATCCGGCAAGACAGCTCGATCAAGCCAGGTAAACAGTCGATACTTCGCCACCCGCGGCGTCGCAATATAACGCTCGTAAGAGCCCAATGCATGCCGAAGCCGTGGCATCGCTTCGCCAAGTCGCCACCAAAACTTGCGTCGCGCTTCTCGCCGTACCTTATCGCGCATAGGCTTCACGTTAGATTCTATATGGGCGAAAGGTGCTTCGAAGACGGACGCCTCCCGGAGAGGCAAGTCGACACCAAAGTCGACAATCCAACGGTCGGACGGCCTGCGGGTCAAATCAAGTCCGTTCGACCATGGGCGAACGACTTCGCTATTCTTGCTTCCATTCGGATTCATCGGCAATTGCAGCCATTCTCGGGCAATATCTCCCGCTATCGTGAAGGGTCCATTCTGCTGTGTCCCAATAAAAGAAACGCCGATGTTCTGGGAAAGACGTAAGGCAGAAGTTAAGTCCACTCCACCCGTCAGGTCCGAATATATTCGCCCTACATTTTCTCCATTGATGGTGGGTATTGCGGAACATTGCCCGCCCGCGTCGAAGCAGACGATGGAAACACGAACGGCTGCGCCTTCTACCGTCCACTCTTCATCGGCCCAAGCACAAAATATCTTCCCTGCTTCGACTATCGGTTTCAGCACTTCTCGGTTGGCGCCACCTCGGATGGAGTTCGTGGCGACGAGACCTGCTTTCAATAGTGATTTAGCCTGAATTGCGTGCCATGCCGCCGCGAACCAATATGCGACCAAGTCAGCCCCTTGCGGGACTGCTGGCCAAGCCCCACGGAGGGAAAGGGTGTAGTCCTCGCCTAGCTCTCCAAGCATCTTCTTGTTGCCGAGGAATGGCGGGTTTCCGACAGCGACATCCGCCGCCGGCCAGTCGGCCGGAGTCCCGTCGTCATTCAACACCGCATCGCGGCATTCGATCGTGTTCAGCGGACGAAGGATCGGATTGCGCGCGGCATCGAAGCCGTTTCGCCGCATCCACTGGATCTCGCCGATCCAGACCGAAACCCTGGCTAGCTCCGCTGCGTAGGGATTGAGCTCGATCCCCTTCACCGCCTCCGGCCCCACTGTCGGGAACGATACCGGCTCCTCGAAAAGATCCGCAGCCTCCAGATTGGCCCGATGCTCCAGGTCCTTTAGCGCCAGCAGGGCCACATAGAGAAAGTTACCGGAGCCGCAGGCCGGGTCCAGGACCCGGAAGTTCCGCAGCCTCTCGATGTATTCGGCCTTTCGCCGGCGCGCGCGCTCCAGCGCCGTGTTCGCCCGGCGCGTCATGGCGCCGGCCTTGGCCGCAGCGCGCGTCCGGGACGCCTCCTTGCGGGCTTCGGCCGCGGCGGCGACATCCTTCTCGATCTCTGCCTTGGCGCTGTCCCATTCCCGGGCCAGCGGCTCCACGATGACCGGCTCGACGATCATCATGATCTTCTCCCGGTCGGTATAGTGGGCGCCCAGCTGCGACCGCTTGTCCGGGTCCAGGCCGCGCTCGAAAAGCGTGCCGAAGATGGACGGGTCGACATCCGCCCAGTCGAGCCGCGCCGCGGCAAGCACCTCGGACAGGTCCTGCTTCTCCAGGGGCAAGGTCCGGTCATCGTCGAAGAGGCCGCCGTTGAACCAGGGCACGTCCTCCAGCCCGAACTCGCCGCCATCCTTCATGGCCGCGAAGAGCTGCGCCAGGTAGCGATCCGCGCGCTCGGGCTCCTTGGCGGACCGCTCCAGGGCCTTCTGAAACAGCTTGCCCGGCAGCAGCTGGACATCCTCGGCGAACATGCAGAAGACGAGCCGGTTGACGAAGTGGGCGACCTGGTCGGGCGGATGGCCGCGCTGCCGCAGGCGAAGCGCGATGCCGGCGAACAGCCTGGCGGCTTCCTCGGTCAGTTTCTGGCGTGTCTTCGCCGGCTTCAGCCGCTCCGGATCCGCAAAGGCGGATTTGAGGAGGTCTCGGACGCGCGCGTCCAGCAGCTCTTCATGGTGGAACTCATGGACCTGCTGGACGGTGTTGGTCCAATTGGTGTGAACCCGATATCGCTGGAAATCGCAGACGATCAGCAGCGGCGGGTTCTCCAGTGCCCCGGAGTACCGCAGCAGCTGCATATAGGCATCGTCGAGGTCGCGGCCGCGGCTCTTATATTCCCAGCCGAAGGCGCCACGCCGCCAGACATCGGCCCATCCCTGGCCGCCGCCAGCCTTGCCTGCCCCCTTCTCGAAGCAGAACCAGCTGCGCTGGGGGTCGGCCGTCTGCGGATCGGCCTCGTCGATCAGCCGGCACAGGTCCACGAAATGCGGCTGCGAGGCCGCGCGCTCGTCCTTGGCGTCCCGCCACTTCTCGACGAACTCCGAGGGCGTCATCGGGTCAGTCCTAACAGCGGCTCATCGGTTGTTCGAGCCCACCTCCACCAATCCGAGCCATTTCCCGGCATACTCTCCCCCCCCTCCCAGTCGCTCCGGCCCTTTGTCCTCTGCCAGATGTGCCGTCGCCCCTCTGCAACCTGGCATTCCCGGCCGTCATGCACCTTGCGGCCCGGCCTCTGCTTCCATCGCACAAGACTGGCAGGCGAGAACAAAGCGGTGGTTGCACTTATTGCATATATTGCATTTGAAGCCTATATAGGCTCCATCCGTAGATGAGGCTCTGAACATGAACATGCTGGCGCATCGCGAGCTTGCCCCTTCTGCCCAGGATGCTGCAATCGCCCGGGCCTCAGGGCAGGTTCTGTCCCGCTATGTGCGGCGGAAGGATCCCTTGCGGCTGCGCGTGACCGATACCGATCAGGCAGAGCCCATAGAGCTCCCTGCAGGCGCGGTGCAGCTGCTCATGGATATCCTGGAAGCGATGGCGGCCGGTCGAGGCGTTACGCTGATTCCGGAGAATGCCGAGCTGACCACCGTCCAGGCGGCCGAAGTGCTCAACGTCTCGCGGCCCTTCCTGATCAAGCTCCTCGAGGAGCAGAAGATCCCCTGCCGCAAGGTCGGAAAGCACCGCCGGATCCGCATGGAAGACGTCATGGCCTACAAGGCGGCGATCGATGCCGATCGCGAGGCCGTGCTGGACCAGCTCGCTGCAGAGGCCCAGGCGAACGATATGGGCTACGACAAGCGGTGAGCCGCTACACGGTCCTGCTCGATGCCAATGTGCTCTACCCGGCCCCGATGCGCGACCTGCTTCTGCAGCTCGCCGTCTCCGATCTGTTCAAGGCGAAATGGAGCGATGACATCCACCGGGAGTGGATGAATGCCCTGCTCCGTGAGGAGCCGCATAGGGACTGGGCCCTGCTGGAGCGCACAAGGTCGCTGATGGACCGAAACGTGCGGGACTGCCTGGTCACCGGATACCAAACTCTGGTGCCTTCCCTTGCCCTGCCCGACCCCGACGACCGCCACGTGCTGGCAGCCGCGATCACGGGCCGGTGCGACGCCATCGTCACGCAGAACCTCAGGGATTTTCCGTCGGAGACCGTTGCACCGTTCGGCATTGAGGCCGTTCACCCGGACGAATTCCTGGCCAATCAGCTGAGCCTGGCACCTGGTTTGTTCTGTTCGGCCATCCGAAAGGTCCGGGCGCGGCTGAAGAACCCTCCCTATAGCGCTGAGGAATACCTGGACATCCTCACCCGGCAGGGCCTGGTCGCCACGGCCGCCGAGTTGGGCAGCTTCTCCCTCCTGATCTGACAACCCCGAACTTGCCCAACCGACGAGCTCTGTCGCTGGGGTCCGGTATGTCTCGAAACGAGCTTTTGCGAGTATCCAGCATCCCGTCGGAGAAGGAGTTTCGGGACATCGCGCAACCCCTTCCTGAAACAGCGGGTGCTATTTTACCGTACAGAAAACGTATGAGTTTCGGCCGAGAACGGATGCCGAACTCGGTCCCGGTGTTCGATCTCTCCCACAAACCGACGTTTGTAGGAGACCGGTCCGCCCCTGGCGTTCGATCACTTCCTCATCATCCGGCCGGTCATCGAACTCCCTGCTAAGGGCTCCGCCCTCGCGCGCTTCGGAAGGATTCGACGGTCTCCCGAGGCTCAGTCGCTCCGCTCCCTGCGCCCGCCGTCGAATCCTCCCTCCGCTTGCTACCCTCCGCTCCGCGCGCACTCGCGGGTTCAGGACGGGGCCTGAACCCCGCCGACAACCAGAGGGCAGACGGACAAGGTCGGTCACAGCCCGTTGCGGAAGCGAGGTGCCGTGGGATGGCGAGAATCAAAGGCAGTGAAGCAGTGCGTGGCGCACTGGCGTTGGCGGTATGCGAGAGCGGGAAGCCGCTGTCAGACATCAGCGATGCCGACCTCCGGAAGGCCGGCTGGACTGAAACCCGGGACCTGGCCCTAGAGCTGGCGGTCAGAGGGATATGGCTCCCCTGCGACCTGGTCGACAGTGTCGATCATTTTCACCCGGAGGACCTGGTCGAGAGCTGGGCGGAGCTCGATGCGGAAACCCGGGCCTTCACGAAATCCCTGGCCGATATCCCGGGGCGGTCGATCCACGAGTAGCGAGGCGCCAAGGACGGGGCGAGCGGGGATTACCGCCCGCGGCCGCCTCGTCCTCGGCCTTGCCGGATGGCTGTCGGCTGGGCGGCGGCCCGTTGGCGCCGGAGTTCATCGGCAAGCACCTGTCGGTCCTCGGCCGACAAGGCTCTCCGATCGGTGGACCTGGTGGCCCTGATCGCGCGACGTATCTCGGCCTGGGTGGGGCCGTCCGGGGAGCGCAGGCCTGCGAGGCGGGCCTGCAGATCCGTGACCGTCTTCTGGTGGGTCGCATGTTCCGGCGCCTGGGCGTCTACAGTCCGACGAGCCTCGGTCGCCGCTATCAGACGGGCGGCGGCCTTGCCGGCTGCCTGCTGGGCGCTCCGCCTGGCCTGGCTGCGCAGGGGACCGACGCCCGTGCCATGCAGCCGCCCAAATTCCTCCGGCCGGGTTTCAAGGTCACGGATAGCTGCTGTCAGACCCCGCCCTTCGACCGCTTTGCGGATCCGGGCTGCGGCCTCCTGCGGGTCCCGATAGACCTGCTCCAGGCTCCGCTGCAGGTCCCGCTCGTCATGGCGTGCGGTCTGAAGCGCGGCTTCTGTCGTGGCGAGTGCCTCCCGCGCCTGTCGGAGGCTTTCCTGGATCGTCTTCTTCTGGTCGGCAGCTGCTTTGCTGGCCTGGAGCCGCCGCGCCACCTCGGCGAGCGGTGAGAGCTGAGCATCCGGATCTGCAGGCTTTTGACCTTGCGGTGCAGCCGGTTGTTGATCCTTGTGGGTGTCCTGACGGCGCAGCTCTGGGCTGCGCGCTGCTGAGGCCTCGGCCTGGGGGACTGGTCCATCCATGGCCTGTTCCAGCAATGAAGGGAACAGACGGTCTTGAACCTGCGCGGTATCCAGGACAGCGGCACGTTGAGCCGGATCGGCCTGACGGCCAAGGACGGTGGCGGGCGGCGCATGATCGGCCACCGTTGTCTTGCTTCTTGCCTCGCTCCAGCGGAGGGCGAGGCCGTCCGGTGTCGCCGCATAGGCCGCGGCGGCATAGACGTGGGCACCGTCTCGGTGGCGGGTCAGTGCGACGGTTGCAAGATGCCGGTCGAAACGGCTGTGATCGAGAATGAACGTCCGGTCGACCGTCGCACCCTGACTCTTGTGGACGGTCGCCGCATAGCCGTGCTGCCAGCCCTGGAATGAGGGGCTGAGTGTGACATTGGCCCCGTTGTCGAGCCGCAGCTCGATCGGGCTGCCGGACTTGGCGGGGCCGATGGCCGTGACGGTTCCGATCGCACCATTGGCGGCGAGCAGCTGCCGCGGTTCACCGCCATAGAGGTTGGAGGTGATGAGGATCCTGTCGCCGGTGGCAACACGAACCTCGCCGTCCTCGCGGCGTATGACCCGGTCGGCACTGGTCAGAAGCCCGAGCTCTCGCATGGACTCACGCGCGTCGGCATTGAGGCGGCCCACATCCTTGTTGGTATAGGCGAGGATCAGAAGGCGCTGATCCGGATCTTCCGCAAGGATGGTCTTGTGATCGTCGATAAGCTGGGCCCGGGCACCGGCAGTGGGATCGAGCCTGAGCCGCACGTCCCGCTCCTGTCGGTCGAGCTCGAAGCGCTGGACGAGTTCGCCGACCGCATGATCGACGCTGCGCCGTGGCTCTTCTCTGGCTTCGACCACATGCAGCGCCAGTTCAACACCATCGACGCCGAGGCGGTCGATCCAGGGCTTGTGTGCTGCGAGATCCGCACCGATGCGCAATGCGGCCTCGGCGCGCTGGTGAAGCGCTTCAACACCCTTCTCCCTGTCGCCTTCGGCAAACGCTCGGCCGGCAACCTGGCGGTCGGAGACATAGTCCAGGACATTTCGAAGAAGGGTCTGTTCGTGAATCGAGAGCTTCCGGCCGAGCGACTGTTCCGCCTCCTTGATCTGCGCATCGCGGTCATAGCCCTCGATGCCGGTCCGGAAGTACCCGCGACTGCCATAGGCTTTGAACGCTTCCCGGGCAGCGTCGGCGGAGCCGGACGCCAGGCGGGCACTTGCCTCCTGCTGCCATGCCTCGCGCTGGCGACGCACCTGGGTCAGCCGGCTCGGTGGCGCTTCCTTTTGAACCGCCCGCAGGGCGCCGCCGGCGGCGATCGGCTGAAGCTGCTCTGGGTCGCCGGCCAGGACGACCTTGGCGCCAACCGCGTCCAGCCGGTGCAGGACACGATCGAGCTGTTCATGCCCGACCATCCCGGCCTCGTCGATCACCACGACGGAGCGGGCACCGACGGCGTCTTTCGTCCGGCGCTCGGTCTGTTTGGCAATCCAGTCGCGTGTCCGGCGATCGAGGACCCGGACCTTCTCGGCGTTCTCGATGGCGGAAGCGCGCGCCATCCAGACCGCCCGCTTGCCCGGCTCACTCTGCTTTTCGGCCGCGAAGCGGGCGCCATGGGCTAGGCTTTCGCGGGTGGTCGCGTCCAGCCGGCCGGTTCGCCTGAGCTCTGCAAAGGCAGATTCTGCTGTGAGCCGCTGTTCCAGGCGATGCAGGGTCGTCGCCTGGATGCCTGTCTCGGCAAGCGCCTGGGCGGCAATCCCCGAGGGCGCCGCACCGAGCACCTGGCGGCCATCGCGCTGCCAGACGTGGCGCGCCGCTTCGAACGCAGTCGACTTGCCGGCGCCGGCGGCGCCGGTCACGACAGCGAGCCGGGTGCCGGTCGTGGCGTGCAGCACTGCGGCCGTCTGCTGATCGGTGAGATCGGCGCCTGTGCGCTTCTTGAACTCGCGTTTGTACCGCCGAAGGACGGCGCCGGCGCGCAGTCGGCCGACCGCTCCGTGCCGGTCGGCTGCCATGCGCGCCGCCGTCTCCAAGAGACGGGCTTCGGCCTGGACCACCGCCCGGGTGCTCAACTGGCGCTCGCCACTCTCCGGATCCTCGGCCACGGTGACGGTATCCGGGTCGAAGAGGATCGCGCGCATGGCGTCGACAGCCGCATCCCGGGACCCTGATCGCTCCACCAGCTCCGCGGCCAGCAGGGTGTCGCTGACCACGGTGCGCTCGCGCACAAGATCGTCCAGGAGCTCCAGGGCCTGCCGGCGTTCGGTAAGGGGCGCCTGGGCCTGGCTTTCAGCGACAGCGGCGCGGATCGCCGCCCTCCCCGCATCGTCGAGATCCAGCTTTTCGAGACGCTGCGCCGCCGACCCCGGCTTGCTGTCGGGGCGCAGGGCGCCGAAGAGCTCGGGATATTGCGCGGCGACGTCGAGGGCCGTTTCCGGTCGCTCGGCATACATGGCGAGCCATCGCTCGCGGGCAAGCGGGCGATGCGCCTTTGCAAAAGTCGCGCGCATCCAGGCCTCCAGGCTCTGATCGGCCTTCTTCGGCAGGGCCGGCAGAGCCGGAAGGAGCGGCGTCTCGCCGGTAGGCGGCAGGCCGAAGCGCTCCACCCACGCCGGGACCTGTTGGAGGGCCAAGGCGAGATCGGCCGGGACGCGCTTGTCGTGTGCCGTGGTGCGATCGCGGATCCAGGCCTTGGCCGCCGCCGCCGACCTGGCTCGCACGGTCCTGTCCCCGACGGCCTTGAGCTCGCGCGCCCGGCTGAGCCGGCGGCCGCGATGCTGGGGACTCTCCGCGGACTGCAGGACCGCGGCGGCCTTCCCGCGCCAGGTCTTCGACAAGGGCACGTCGCCGCCAGTGAGTTTCAGTGCGGCGGCGCCCTCGATCGGTGTGCCGAAGACTTCGGGCCGGTTGTTGGCGTACCAGAATGCGGTGCGATGCGCCTCGGCCGCCATTTCAAGGAACCGGCGGGCGGCCAGCTCTCGGCTGTCGGCGGAAAACCGGGCTGCCGCCCATGAGTCCAGACCCTGGAGGGCGCGCTTGGACGGGGCCGGCAGTGACACCGTCGCCGGCGGTGCGATCGCCGTTGGATCGTCCCCTGCCCGCATGGCCTCCCAGCCCGGCCCGTGCCGGGCGTACCAAACCGGGGCCTGGCGCTCCAGAAGCTGGGGCTTGGGCAATCGGCCGCGGCGTTTCGGCTCGAAGCGGTTGGGCGCGCGCACCGGCTCCGCGCCGGCGACGATCTCGGCCTGCAATTCCGGCCGGTCGATCCGCCGTGTGGCGGTCATTTCGATGCCGTGGCGGGCCGCGACGCGGGCGAAGCGGCGACGCATCTCCAGGATATCCCGCGTCTGGATCTGCAGCCGGCCTTTGCCGGGATCCGACGATTTCATGCCGAGCACGATGTGGATGTGGTCCGGGCCGGAGACCTTCCCCCTCCCCTGACGCAGGTGCGGGACGTAGAAGGCCGGATAGCTGTCATCGGCCCACGGCGCGATGAAGTCCTGCGCGATCAGCTCGGCGACGAGCGGATCGACCCGAACGTCTTTCGGAAAGCTGAGCACGAAATGACCGGTCTGCCGGTTTCGGAGCCGCTCCTGCTCCGGCAGGCCGCGCCGGAGATGCTCGGGCAGCGCCCGGGCTGCCGGCGACAGGTTCTCCTCGTCCGGCATCAGGTTGAGCCGTTCGGCGGCCGCTTCCGGAGTGTGGTGACGGCCTTCGGAATCCCGGAGCAATGTCCCCGGCGGGACATGCTCCGAACCGTCAGCGACATAGCGGGCGGTGGCGATCGCCGCCCGGGCCGATTTCCCGAAGCCGACAACCTTCACTACCGCCTCGCGGCTGGGCGCGGTCATGACCCGCGGCCTTCCCAGAAGCCGACGACACGCCGGGCGGCCGCGACCTGGTCCAGGGCCTCGTCCACCAGCTTTTGCAGCTGCGGCGACACCTCGACGTCGCGGCCTTCCTGGCGGGCGAAATGCAGGGAATGCACGACCTGGTTGATGTTCTGGCCGATCGGCCGGAGCTCGCGAACCAGACGCCGGAGCTGCTCGATCTCTTCAGGGGCTGGGACACGACGCTCGGTGACGGCTGCGCTGATCGCGTTCCGAAGGAATGCGGCACGGCCCTTCTTGTCGCGCGGCAGCTCGTCGGCAATCGCCGGATCGAGCCGGACGCTGACCGTCACCTTCGGTAGACCGGACGCCATTGCCCCTCGCCGCCTCTCCGTTCTCGGCCGCCGTTCGGCCGCCTTGGATCCTGGGGCCATAGCCCCTGCCCGGCCGCAGGCCGGTCCCGCGGAGCGCAGGGACGAAGGCGCGGAAACCGGAGGTTTTGGCGCCTTCGTCGGGGATTTCGTATACGAAATCCCGTACCTGCCTCACTTAGGTCCCTCGGAGGATACCTCACGTCGAATCACAGACCCAAGGATTTCTGCGACTTTCGCGGTGATCAGGCACAGTGCCCCTTCACCGCCCGGGCACGGGCCGCCAGGCGATGCGCCTGGACAGCCCGCTTTGAAGGATGGACAGCAGGAAACGAGGCTTGGCCAGCCACCACCGGCATTGGGACAGGGTCGGAAATCGGCCGGCCAGCGCCTATACGCAGGTGCCGCAGTGCCGGCGTGACGCCGATGCCCGCGGCCACCAGTCGACGCCCGATCGGTCAGCCGCCCGACGCTATTCAGGCGGGTCCGGCTGTGGCATCGAGGGTGCGGGGAAGGTCGAAGCGAGCGGCGAACACTCTCGCCTGACCGGGCTCCAGGAAGAAGAACCGGAGATGGTCCTGGGGAGCGGTTCCCGGTTCTTGGGTGCTATGGTTGAAGGCGGCCCAGCTGCCCGGCGGCAAGTGCGCATCGCACCAGCTGTAGTAGGCGTCGATCGCGTGCCCGAAGCCATCGCGCGGCACGGGGACGTCGATCGTGTGGAGATGGGTCCGGGCGACCAAGGTCCGGCGTGAGACGGACCGGCGGCTTGCTCGACGAGCTCGGTACATAGCGGGAACATGGGGGCACAGTGCGAGCGGCGCCAACCTGTGGAATCTGGATCCTGATCCTGGCCCTGTGGAGCCCGGCGGCGATCACCGGCACCGATCTCCCTGTCCTCGCCGGCCGCGCCAGCGTGATCGACGGCGACACCTTGGAAATCCATGGCGAACGCATCCGACTGAGCGGGATCGACGCGCCGGAATCCTCCCAGCATTGCGAAACCATGGCCGGCGAAGCCTGGCCATGTGGCCGCCGTGCCGCGCAGGCCCTCGATCGCGAGATTGGGACAAGCTTGGTGCGGTGCGAGCCTCAGTCGCGGGACCGATATGGTCGGTTCATCGCGACCTGTTCCGCCGGCGCCGGGGATCTCGGGGCCTGGCTGGTCCGGAGCGGGTGGGCCCTCGCCTATCGGCGATACTCCCTGGCCTACGTGGACGACGAGCGCGCCGCTCAGGTCGATCGAGCTGGAATCTGGAGCGGCCTCTTCACGGCGCCTTGGGACTATCGGGCTGCGCGCCGCTAGGCACGACGGCCAACCTGGCCCGCCAGCTCAGCTCGTTCCCGCCTCCGCCTCTTCCTTATGAACCGGCTCTGCCGGACCGGAACCTTTCGGCGCAGGCGGCGGGAGGTCGTCCGATAGGGTCTTTGCCAGCGAGATGATCTGCTGGCGCACTTCCGGCACCGGGATCCGGCTGAAGGCGCGGCAAAGATCCTGCATTTCCTGATAGAGCAGGGTCGTCTCGACTGCGCTTGTGTCCTCCGGGACCATGGTTTCCAGTTCGGAGAAAGCCGCTCTGGCCGCGCCGTCGGCGTCGTGCAATCCCTCGAAGAAGAAGCCAATCGGCACGCCGAGAGCATCGGAGAGAGCATGAAGCCTCTCGATGGTGATGCGGCTCAGGCCGGACTCGTACTTGTGGATCTGCTGCGGCAGGACACCGACCCGCTCGGCGAGGTCGGATTGTCTCAGGTCTCGCAGGATTCGACCCAATCTCAACCGTGCCGCGACATGGCGGGCGACTCGTGCGTCTTCGGACACATCCCCTCCGGGAATATTTTGCGCCCATGATGATAGGTCCAGTCCGTCAGGAAACGAAACCCGGCGTCACGACATCGGCGGAACCTGTGGCTTCCGACCCTGCCAGCGGGGCGGCGGATCCGACCGTTCGGTCGGTTCCGCCTGCCGGCGATCGCGCGCCTGGTAGATGCTGGCAGCAAGATCGAGTTCGCCGCGCTCGGCCTTTGCCACCATGCCACGGAGATAGCCGCCTGGTGATCGAATGTCCGACCGCTTGGACACGATCACGGCGACCGCGGCGGCCGCCCGTTCCCGGCCCATGACGAGGCATGCCCTGCCCCAGGCGTCCTGGCTGATCCCGAGACCGTGTCTCAACCGGTCCGCCGCTCCGACGATCTCGCGCCAGTCGGCTTTGCTGGCGCTGACGCCTTCGGCGATCAGTTCCGGTACCGCGAAAGCGAGCAGCTGCGGGCTGACGGGTCGCCGCTCGTCCCGGTCGGTGCCGCCGCTCTGCCGCTCCCGGCTTGGGTGCCTGCCGGAGCCGGAACCGCTACGGCCGCCCTGCCGGTCCTGTGCCTTTGGGCTACTGGTATCGCTATGCGATGGGTGGTGGGGTTGTAGTTGTATGTGGCGGAAATTGATTTCCTCCGCGCCGGTAATATCACCGGGAAAAGCATCCGCCTCGCGCTGGCGCTCAGCCACCGCACATGCAGCTTCGAAGGCGGCGGCCGCCTCGACCTGCAACGCCTCCAGGGCCGCGACAGCGCATTGCAGCTCGGCATCGGATTCCGGAACGCCGACCGCACCGGCGCGACGCTCGATGTCGGACCAGGTGGCCGCTTCCGGCAGTTCCGCTTCCATGGCCGCATCCAGGATCTGCGCGACCGCCTTCCGGGCGATGGTCAGTCGCCGCCGGAAGGCGGCGCGGGCCTCGCGCTGGGCCGTCGCGGCCTCCGCCACAGCCTCGAACTCAGCGCGCCTGGCGGCGAGCGGGGACAGGTCGAAGCCGTAGGCAAAGAGGATCTGTCCGTCAGCGCCCCGGCGCCCATAGCGCCGGCCGGTCGGGCTCTCCACCGCTGCGATGAGACCGAGGCGCTCCAGTGCCCGAAGCCGGTTCCGGACCTGTCTGTCCGTGATGCCGAGCTCGTGGCACAGGCAGGCATTGGATGGCCAGACGATAGGCCGGGCGCCATCCCGCCAGTCCTGCGGTTGGGTCCAGCTCCACAAGAGGTCGATTGTTTCCCGCAGATGGGCAGAGATGCCGATATGCGGTGCAGCCCTCTTGAAGGCAGCCAGGATGCGGGCGAGCCGCTGTTCCGTGGTGCCGGCGAAGCGCTCGGCCGCCGCCTCGGTGGCGATCGACATGCGCGAAACCGTTCGGAATCCCGACGATTGTCGGGCCGTGTCGTGCGTCATCAGATTCCCTCGTGTCGGCGGGAACCGCGCACAGCCCGACCCGTTGCGAAAAATGTCCTTTTCCGCTTGCGTCACCGGATGATGCTGTGGGATAGTCAGGACATCAGATCTGGGTCCTGACTTTCCTAGGGTTCCCGAAAAGCCCCGCGGTTGCCGCCGCGGGGCTTTTCCGTTTCTACCTACCCGCTATTTCTGCTCCCCTATTTGGCGCCGCACGATCGGTCTGGATCGTATGGCGAACGCCGTATAGTGTGGCCTGCACCCTATTTACCGCAACATTTCGCGTGCGAACCGCATGTAACCGCGGATTCGACACGCAAGGGCGCGGTCCAGCCGTGCAACGAATCTCCGCCTATCGGCTCCGACTCGCCGCGAAGTTAAGTTTGTAGGTGTTTGCGGTTGCGCGCAATACACGCGATAAACCGCCTGATAGGCGAATTACGTGATCGCCTAGTCCTGGAAGTTAGTCAGTCTGCTGGATCTGCCGTCTGGCCGACGAAGTCCCTTCCGACCGGCCGCAGCCTCTGACGCTAGCCCTTAGAGCGATCAAGCCGTTGAGGGTCGGCCAAAGGCCGCCGATCAGCTCTTTCCCCCGAGGGCTCCGCCCTCTCGGCCCCCGCACCGCTTCGCGGACGCTCAGCTGGGGGCCGTTCACCCGGGCGCTCACCAGGGTTCACCACCAGAGCCGTGCGTGTCGGGGTCTAGGTCCGTCCTGCTCGCCGTCCAGGGTGCGCGCGCAAGCGCGCCGGCCGCGAAGCGGCCGCCCTGGACCGCTCCGCGGGCCGTCCCTGGACGACCCCTGCGTGGCTCCGGGGTTCACCGGAAGAGCGCTCTTAAAGGGGGCGAAGCCCGGATCGGAAGGGAGATCCCGGAGCGTTAAGGTTTCGCGCTGTGGTGGCATAGGGAGAGGCTGGCCGGGGCGTCGGGCCCGGCCAGCGAGGCGCGCGCACAGGCCAGCGGTCGAGCAGGCCGCAGGGTCTGTGAGACGAGCGAAGCGATAGCTCCGGCGGCCGGCGGGACCGGCGGAAGCTAGACCGCCTCGCCGCGATAGTAGTCCGGCCGCTCGGCGATCGCGGCCTCGTAGAGCTGGTCGACCAACAGGGGGAACCGTCGCTCCAGGCGCCGGCGGAGGTTCTGCCGGCGCACCCTTCCTTTCGCTTCGGCCGACCATCGCACCGGCGGCGCCGTCGGCTGGAAGGTGATGCAATGGCTCCAGCCGTCGCCCGGGACGTTGTCCGGCATCTGGCTGCGGATCTCCGCCTCGGCGGACCGCTCCAGAAGGGTCACGCTCCACCTGGTGCGGTGCCGGTCGCCAAAGGTCGCGATGCCCGGCGGCGGGTCGGTATAGGGATTGCCCCAGGCAAGCGACAGAATCATCCGGTCGGGCGGCCGCCGGCTCATGGCCTCGGCCCCCCGCGGACCGTTTCGATGACGGTCACCTCATACCCCGGCGAGAACGCGGCCGGGTCGCAACCCAATAGCTGGTGCTCGCCAAGGTCGCGGGCGGTCGCCGCGTCGGCGGCCTCTATGACGGTCTCGGTCATGGTTCCGGTGTCGCTGCGCCACACCACGACCGCGAAGATCCGCCGGCGGCGGAAGGGATTGAGAAGTCTCGGCATGTCTGGGCCTCCGGGGATGGGGCCGCCTATGCGGCGGCCCGCTCCCCCTCCCCTTCGGCCTCGGCCGGCTGGTTCCTGGCGGCTGCCTCGATGAGGTAGTCGGCCGCCTTCTGGGCCGCGGCCGCGGCCTTGAAGATCAGCCGCTTGTCGTTCTTCAGGGCCTGCAGCCAGTTCGCGATATAGGCGGCATGATCCTCGCGCGGTTCGATGGCAAGCCCGAGCTCGGCTGCGAGGAAGGCGGCGCCGATCTCGGCAACAAGCTCCTCGTTGGCATACCGCTCCTCCCGGGTCTCGCCGGGCATCTCCCGATCAAGCCGGCTGTTATGGCCAGTCCAGTGAACGGCCTCATGGGCGACGGTCTCGTAGTAGGAGGCTGCGCCGTCGAATGCCTCGAACGGTGGCATCTGGATATGATCCAGACCGGGCGAGAAAAACGCCCTCAACCCGCCATGCCGGATGTTGGCACCGATGGCGGCAAAGAACGCCTCCGCTTCGGCAATCGGCGCGTCGGGGTTCGGCGCGCTGTCATGGGTGGCGTAGTAGTGCGGCGGCAAGCCGTCGATCTGCTCGACGTTGAAGACGGAATATCCCTTGCGGAACCGGATCGTCTGGCCTTCGTCCCCGCCGGCCTCGTCGCCTTCGCCTTCCTTCTCGATGGTGCTGGAAAAGGTCACAAGGGCCGACTTCTCGCCCTTCCGGACCTGTCCGCCCAGGGCCTGGGCCTGCTTGTAGGTCATCCAGATCGGCGCGGTGTATCCCTGCACTTCGGCCATAACCCAAAGCATCAGCACGTTGATGCCGCGATAGGGGGTACCGCAAGAACGCAACGGGCGATGGATCGGCCCCGCGACGTGGCCGCCCGACCAAGGCTTGCACCAGGGCCGGACACCCTTTTCCAACTGCGCCACGATTGTTGCCGTCACGCGCTCGTAAACGTCCTGACGGTCGCCATTGTCCCGCTTCCGCGAATACCGCTTGCCCATCGTCTGCCCCTCCATTGGCTCTCAGATCCAAGGCCGGAGGCCTTCCCCCGCCTGTGTCAGGCGGGTTCAGGCCCCGTCCTGAACCCCGAGTTCGCGCGGAGCAGGGGG
>NZ_JBHRTR010000043.1:0-650 GCF_042646425.1 Marinibaculum pumilum | reverse complement strand
CGTGTCGGCGCCAGCATCACCCGACAGGACGTCGTCGCCCGTACCACCCGTGATCAGGTCGGCATCGTCGCCACCGGAGACCGTGTCGGCATCCTCACCGCCGTCGATCGTGTCAGCACCGGCGCCGCCCAGGATCGAGTCTGCACCGGCACCGCCGGCCAGACTGTCGGCACCCGCGCCGCCATCGATCGTGTCGTCGCCGGCATCGCCGGCCAGGACGTCATCACCGGCACCACCGGCGATCAGGTCCGCATCGTCGCCACCGGAGATCGTGTCGGCGTCATCACCGCCGTCGATCATGTCAGCGCCGGCACCGCCGAGGATGCTGTCGGTGCCGGCGCCACCAGCCAGGCTGTCGGCACCTTCGCCACCGTCGATGCTGTCGGCGCCTTCGCCGCCATCGACCGTATCGTCGCCGGCATCGCCGGCCAGGACGTCATCACCGGCACCGCCGGCAATCAGGTCGGCATCGGCGCCGCCGGACACGGTGTCGTCGCCGTCACCGCCATCGATCGTGTCGGCGCCCGCGCCGCCGAGGACGGAATCCGCCCCTGCACCGCCAGCCAGACTGTCAGCGCCTTCGCCACCGTCGATGCTGTCGGCACCCGCGCCACCGTCGACCGTGTCGTCGCCGGCATCGCCGGCCAGGA
>NZ_JBHRTR010000042.1:0-591 GCF_042646425.1 Marinibaculum pumilum | reverse complement strand
ACTTCGTAGAAGACCGGCAGCGCCGCCTTCGGGTCGAAGACGACATGCACCTTTGCGGCGATCTTGCCGTTCTGGAACCGGGCCCAGCGCTCCGCGCCCCGGCCGGGCAGCACAAGGGTGGAATCTACCAGCCGAAGCTGCTGGCGCGTCTGTCGTGCCTGGGTCGGCGAGAGCTGTTCCAGCAGGGCCGGGATCACGGCCTCGAAGGCCGCCGCAGGACGCCACCTGTTGGCATCGGACAGGGTGGAGCGGCAGGCCGGCCTGATGCGCCGCCTGCGCAACGACGGCGCGTGGCTGGCAAGGCCGGCCTCCAGATCGCGCAGGCCTTTCACCTCCAGAAGCTGCGCGGCCATCAGCGCAACCAGATGGGAGCGCGCATCCAATCCCCGATGCCCGGCGTCCATCCCATGGGCCTTCACGGCCCGGTCGAAAGCACCCCAAGGCAGTTGCTGCAGAAGACACGAAAACACCGTAGCTTGGACCGGCATGGCATTGCTCTCCTTCGGAACCGAACATTCCGCCAGAACGCTCGTTTCCAAGTAGAATCAATGCCATGCACCCCGTCATCCGAAATCGTGCCGGACAGCACTG
>NZ_JBHRTR010000041.1:0-503 GCF_042646425.1 Marinibaculum pumilum | reverse complement strand
CGCCATCCTCTCCGACCGCATCGGTCTCCTGCCTAGGCGTCAGGGCAGAAACCGCAAGAACCCGTTCGCCGACCCCGTGCGCGAGGTCCGCGTCCGCATCCAGACCGGCAAGGTGCTCCGCATCCTCAGTAACGATCTCGATGCACCAGCTCAGGAAATTGCTGACCTCTACAAGCGGCGCTGGGCCATTGAGCTGTTCTTCCGCTGGGTCAAGCAAACCCTCAGAATCAGACACTTCCTCGGCAACAGCGAGAATGCCGTGCGCATTCAAATCGCCGTTGCTTTCATCGCATTCCTTCTGCTTCGCATGGCCCAGGCCGCGCAGAAAGCCGTGAGCCGGCCAATCGACCTCGCAAGACTGGTCCGCATCAACCTCATGCATCGGCGCTCCATCGGTAACCTGACCGGAAACGACCCGCCATCACCTCCAGACAGCCAACAGATGGCACTCCAATGGACATGACCACTAAACCGGACACCAGTGGGTCAAGCCATGGAATGAC
>NZ_JBHRTR010000040.1:0-843 GCF_042646425.1 Marinibaculum pumilum | reverse complement strand
AACAGTTTGGCGCCGGCTGCACGGATCGCCGCCCGCACCGGCCTGCCCTTGTGGCTGCCGAGATTGTCGAGCACGACAATGTCGCCGGGCGCAAGGGTGGGCAGCAGGAACTGCTGGACGTAGGCGAGGAACTTCTGGCCGTTGATCGGTCCGCTGAACACGCAAGGCGCGTCGATGCGGTCCAGGCGCAGAGCGGCGAGGAAGGTGAGGGTGCGCCAGCGGCCATGCGGCGACTTGCCGATCAGGCGCTCACCGCGCCGGCCCCAGCCCCGAAGCGGTGCCATGTTGGTCTTCGCCCAGGTTTCATCGATGAAGACCAGGCGCCGCGGATCGATGCTGCCCTGCCGCGCCTTCCAGCGCTCCCGACGCCGGGCGACGTCAGGACGGTCCTGTTCGCTGGCGAACGCGCTTTTTTTTGAAGCGCAGCCCTTCGGCGTGCAGGAACAACCGCACCGCTTCACAGCACACATCGATGCCTAAAGCTGCCAGCTCGGCCTGCAACTCCCGCACTGGACGGTGCGGCTTTGCCTTCACCAGCGCATGAACCAGCTCCCGGTGCGGCTCCAGGATCGGCCGCCGGTGGCCGCCAAACTTCGCGGGCCGGACGTCGCCCGTCTCACGCTGACGCTGTTCCCACTTCGAAACCGTTGACGGAGCCAGGCCGAACACCTGCGCCACCGCCCGAATGCTCTCACCCGTCGCCCGACGGGCCATCACGCGTTTACGAAGATCAGTAGACAGAGGACGCGCCATGTCTGCTGGCCTCCTCATCCAGCAGATAGGGTGAATCACAGTTCGCCCCTCAGGGGAATCCCCTATCGATTCTGCCTTCAATGGGAACGC
>NZ_JBHRTR010000039.1:0-873 GCF_042646425.1 Marinibaculum pumilum | reverse complement strand
CTAGGACACCGACTCATAAGCGCGCAGCCAAATTCGGACAGCAGCGAGCTTGATGAGTGCGAGGTAGTTTTCCGGCATTTTCTCGAAGCGTGTTGCGATGGCGCGGAAATGCTTGAGCTTGTTGAAGAACCGCTCGACCAGGTTTCGGTATCTGTAGAGGAAGGGGCTGAACGCGGGCGGCTCCTTGCGATGCGACACCGGCTTGATACAGGCCCAGGCCCCGCGAGCGTCCAATGCTTGGCGCAGCGCGTCGGAGTCGTAGGCGCGGTCGGCGAGCAGGATCTCGCCCTCGCCGAACTGGTCGAGCAAGTCCTCGGCGCTCCTGCCGTCATGAGCCTGGCCGGGGCTGAGCTTCAAGGCGATAGGCAGGCCATTGGCGTCGACCAGCGCATGGATCTTCGTCGTCAGCCCGCCCCGCGAGCGCCCCATGCATCGGGGGTCAGGCTCGTCCCCGGTGGCGGTCTTCGGACCCCCCTTTTTGCGTTCGCACCGTGCTGGTGAACGCGGATCGAGGAACTGTCGATCATCTGCAGGTCGCCATCGTAGGCGGCCGTGATCGCATCGAAGATCCGATCCCAGACACCCAGCTTGCGCCATCGTACAAACCGGTTGTAGCAGGTCGTCGGGGGACCGTAGCGTTCCGGAATATCCGCCCACGGCGATCCCGTCCGCAAACGCCAATAGATCCCGTTCAGCACCTTCCGGTCGTCCACCCGAGGCACACCACGCGGCTTGTTCGGCAGCAGCGGCTCGATGATCTCCCATTCGAAGTCCGTGATCTCGTAGCGTCGTTGGCTCATCAAAGCTCCTCCTCACGGAGCTTGAATCACTGTTCGCAATCCCATGCTACAAATTTATGAGTTTACGACCTAG
>NZ_JBHRTR010000038.1:0-746 GCF_042646425.1 Marinibaculum pumilum | reverse complement strand
TTCGAGTTGTGGGCCGGCTTCGGGTCTTCGGTTCCTGTCTCTTCGTTCGATGCGATTGACGAGTGTCGCCACCTCGATGCGGTGGAACAGGGCATGCTGAACGCTTCTGGTGAAGTGACCGATCGCCTTTTTCGTCCTGGAGGCGCGGTGCATGAGCTTGAGCAGGAGGTATGTGATGATCGCCGTGGCGACCTGCAGGCGGACGGCATTTTCGGATCGGCCGATGAAGTGCCGTATCCTGAGGTTCTGCTTGATCCACCGGAAGAACAGCTCGATCTGCCAGCGTGTCCTGTAGAGTTCGGCGATCTTGGCGGCCGGACTTTCCAGATCGTTGCTGAACAGGCGCAGGACCTTTCCGGTTTCCAGGGTTACGGTGACCATCCGGCCAGGCTTGTCGAAAGGGTTGTGGCGGTTGCGCGCCATGCGCACGGGCAGGTGAACGACCTGGTCGGCGATGACATTGCTGCCGCTGGGTACGGTCCGGTTCTCCAGAACGGCGACGGAGGTGTTCTTCTTCAGGCGGGTGACGAAGGTGCAGCCTTTCGTGTCGAGGTCCGCCCAGAAGCCGAAGTCGTAGTAGCCCAGGTCGAAGATGTAGGTGGCGCCGCTCTCGATCGGCAGCCGCTCCTTGGCGACGGTGATGTCGTTTGTGTTGGCGGCGGTCACTTCGTAGAAGACCGGCAGCGCCGCCTTCGGGTCGAAGACGACATGCACCTTTGCGGCGATCTTGCCGTTCTGGAACCGGG
>NZ_JBHRTR010000037.1:134855-161960 GCF_042646425.1 Marinibaculum pumilum | reverse complement strand
CCTGCGCCCCGCCCGACAGAAAAAGCTGCTGCAAATCTACCGGCAACGCCTTGACACAAGCCGCCTCATATAAGCCCGGGGATGACGGGAGCTGTCGGGCGCCGCGTCGTACTCGGCCGTACCCTCGGCTCGCCCGCTACCCCGTCCGCTCAAGCCTCCAGGGGACGGAAATATCGCGCAGTGCCGTCGCGATCGCCGCCTGGGCGGCCGCCTTGTCCCCGCCGGCCAGCCGGATGACGGCCGACAGGCGGCCGCCTTCGTCCTGGCCGGTGACGGAAATTGCGGCGCCGGTCTCCGCCGCTGCCGGCGCCAGCAGGTCGGCGAACACCGCCTCGATCGCCTTCAGGCGCAGGGCCGGCTTGTAGATCTTGCCGACCGGGGTCAGCGGCATCGCTTCCAGCGCGGTGACCTGCTTCGGCAAAGCCGGCCGCTCGGCGATGCGGTCCGCCAGGAAGTCCAGCAGCTCCGCCTCGGTTGCCGCCTGGCCCGCCTTCAGGGTGACGAAGGCGACCGGCAGTTCGCCGGCATAGGTGTCGGGGCGGCCGACGGCGGCGCAGATCTCCACCGCCGGGTGGGCGGCCAGCGCCTCCTCGATCACCGCCGGGTCGATATTGTGGCCGCCGCGGATGATCACGTCCTTCGACCGCCCGGTGACGTGGATATAGCCGCGCTCGTCGACATGGCCCAGATCGCCGCTGACCAGCCAGCCATCGCCGGCGAAGGTGCCGGCATTGCGGGCCGGGTCGGTATAGCCGGGGCTGACATTCGGGCCGCGCAGCACCACCACCCCGGTCTCGCCGACGGCACAGCGCCGCGCCATGTCCGGCCCGTCCGGCCCCAGCGGCACGGCGGCCACCTCCGAGAAGGGCAGCCGCAGGCCGGCGGAGCCCGGTACCCGGGGGCCGTGTACCGGCTCGATGGAGACCACGCCGGCGCATTCGGTCATGCCCAGGATGTTGCGCACCGGCAGGCCGAACTGCGCCTCGAACGCCGCCGCCAGTTCCGTCGGCAGCGGCGAGCCGCCGGTCGCCAGCAGGCGGGCCGACGAGATGTCGGCCCCGTCGACCGGGGTCCCCAGCAGGGTCGCCATGATGGTCGGTACGGCGGCCAGCAGGGTCACCCGCTCGCGGTCCACGAAGCGCCAGTAGTTGCGCATATAGGCCTGGTCGCGGAAGCCCAGCGGGGTGGGCAGGATCACCTTTGCGCCGACCGCGAACATCGACAGGCCGTAGACGAAGGCGCCGGCGACATGGAACAGCGGGAAGCCGTTGACGATCACGTCCTCCGGCCCGGCATCGTAGAACATCGCCGCGGAGATCGCGGTATGCACCTGGTTGCCGTGCCGGTGCTGCGCCAGCTTCGGCGCGCCGGTGGTGCCGCCGGTATGGAAGCAGGCGGCGACGTCGTCGCGCCCGGGTTCCGGAAAATCCAGCGCATCGCCGCGATGCCCTGCCATCGCCGCAAGCAGGCTGCCCTGCCCTTCGCCGGTCCCGCCCTGCAGCACGGCGAGCCCCGGCAGGCGGGCGGCCACCGCCTGCGCTTTCTCCCAGACCGGCAGGGCCGGGTCCGGCCCGTAGGCCACCAGGACCTTCGCCTGCGCCGCCTGCAGAAGCTCGACGATATGGTCGGCGTTGAGCATGAAGTTGATCGGGCAGGCCCGGCCGGCCGTCTCCGCCCCCCAGAGGGCGAGATGGGTATCCGGCACCGGCGGCATCAGCAGCGCGACCGCGCTGTCCCGGTCCACACCCAGGCTGCGGAACAGATTCGCCGCCTGCGTCACCCGGCCCAGAAGGGCGGCATAGCTTGTCTCCCGGACCGGAACCTCCGGGTCGCCGACCGGCTGGAAGGCGATCGCCACCCGGTCGCCATGCCGTTCCGCACTGCGCCGCAGCAGATCGTAGGCGGAGACCGGCGGGTAGACCTGCTCGAACGGCTGCGCTTCCAGCGCCTCGATGTCGGCGAGGCCGGCGATGCGCGGCCGCGCCTCAGCAGCTGTTTCCGTCATTGCAGCCTCTCTTGGCGCACAGACCCGCCTCGGCTTTCGCCCAACTCAGCTTTCGTCAATCTCAGCTTTCGCCAATCTCAGCTTTCAAACGGGTCGTTCATCAGGATGGTGTCCTCGCGCTCCGGCGAGGTGGAGAGCATGGTCACCGGCGCGCCGATCAGTTCCTCGATGCGGCGGACATACTTGATCGCCGTCGCCGGCAGGTCGGCCCAGCTGCGCGCACCCTGGGTGCTGTCGCCCCAGCCCTCCAGGGTCTCGTAGACCGGTTCGACCCGGGCCTGCTCGCTCATCCCGGCGGGGAAGCTGTCCAGTTCCCGGCCGTCCAGGCGATAGCCGGTGCAGACGCAGAGCTCGTCGAAGCCGTCCAGCACGTCCAGCTTGGTCAGCGCGATGCCGGTGATGCCGGCGAAGCGCACGGCCTGGCGCACCATCACCGCGTCGAACCAGCCGCAGCGCCGGGCGCGGCCGGTCACCGTGCCGAACTCGCGGCCGCGGCTGCCCAGCCGCTCGCCGATCTCGTTCTGCTGCTCGGTCGGGAAGGGGCCGGAGCCGACCCGGGTGGTATAGGCCTTGGTGATGCCCAGGACATAGTCGACGGCACCGGGACCCAGGCCGCAGCCGGTCGCCGCCTGCCCCGCCACCGTGTTGGAGGAGGTGACATAGGGATAGGTGCCGTGGTCGACGTCGAGCATCGCGCCCTGCGCGCCCTCGAACAGGATCTTCGCCCCCTGCCGGCGCAGCCGGTCCAGCCGCTCCGACACCGGGCTGGCGAAGGGCAGCACCTTCGGCGCGATCTCCTGCAGCGCGGTGCAGATCCCGCCCGCGTCGACCGGGTCATGGCCCAGCCCCTTGCGCAGCGCGTTGTGATGCGCCAGCAGGGTCTCCACCTTCGCGGTCAGCACCTCCGGATCGGCCAGGTCGCAGACCCGGATCGCCCGACGGCCGACCTTGTCCTCGTAGGCGGGGCCGATGCCGCGCCGGGTGGTGCCGATCTTCAGGCGCGCACCGCCATCCTCGCGCAGCGCGTCCAGGTCCCGGTGCACCGGCAGAATCAGGGTGGCGGCATCGGCCAGCACCAGGTTGTCCGGCGTGATCGTCACGCCCTGCCCGCGCAGGGTCTCGATCTCGCTGGCCAGGGCCCAGGGATCGACCACCACGCCATTGCCGATGAAGGAGACCTTGTCCTGGCGCACCACGCCGGAAGGCAGCAGGGACAGCTTGTAGACCTTGCCGTCGATGACCAGGGTATGGCCGGCATTGTGGCCGCCCTGGAAGCGCACGACGACATCGGCGCGCTGGCTGAGCCAGTCCACCACCTTGCCCTTGCCTTCATCCCCCCACTGGGCGCCGACTACGGCAACATTGCCCATGAACGCTCACTCCGTTCCCGTTCGAACCGATCCGATTGGTGCCGGCAGCCTCAGCCCGCCGGGATCTCCGACAGCGCCAGCGGCCGCCCGTCCTGCAACAGGTGGCTGCATCCCAGGCGCCGCGCCTCGGCCGCCGGGGCGGCGTCCGGCGACAGACCCGCTACCGTCACCCAGCCCTCGCCGCGCAGGCGCCGCGCCTCTTCATGCGGCAGGCCATAAGGCAGGAACAGGCAGGGCTCCTGCGGCGGCGGCTCCACCGCCCGCAGCAGGCTGTCCATGTACAGGGTGAAGCCGGTGGCCTCCTCGATGCCCTGCCGGCCGCCATAGCGGCCGCCGCGGCCCAGCTCGCCACGCACGCCGTCGGCGAACAGGGCGAAGCTCGGCCCATTGTGATACTCGAAGCCGCGATACTCGCCCGGATCCACCGTGACCAGAAGCTCCGGCTCGGCCGCCTGCAGGGCGATGGCGATGCGGTCCAGGGCGTCGATCATCGCCAGGGCCGCCGGCGGCGGGTTGGCGGCGCGCAGCCGCGCCACCACGACATCGGCCGTGCCGACCCGCAGGTATGGCCGCAGCATGGCAGTCGCATCCCCTGCCACACGCTCCAGCGCCGCGCCGTCCTTGCGGTCCAGGGCATAGCGGGCCAGAGATGCGGCCTCCGGCGACAGTCCGGCGCCGGCACAGACCGCCGGCACCAGGCGCGGGTCGCACAGGTTCAGGGCGACCTGCCGCACGCCCAGGGCGGTCAGGCTGTCGACCGCCAGCAGCGCCACTTCCAGGTCGGCGGCCGGGTCGGCGCTGCCGATCAGCTCCGCCCCCACCTGGCCGAACTGCCGTTCGGGGCGCAGCTGCGAGCCGCGCACCCGCAGCACCTGGCCGGCATAGGACAGGCGCAGCGGCCGCTCCGCGCCGGCCAGGCGGCTGCGCGCAATGCGGCAGACCTGCACCGTGGTATCGGTGCGCAGCCCCATCATCCGCTGCGAGACCGGGTCCATCAGCCGGAACATCTGCGGCCCCAGCGCCGCCCCCGTGCCGTCCAGCAGTGTCTCCTCGAACTCCAGCAGCGGCGGCTTCACCCGCAGATAGCCGTGGCCGCGCAGGATCGCCGTCACCTTCTCGCCGATCAGCGCCTCCAGCCCGGCGCGGGGCGGCAGCTCGTCGCGCAGACCGGCCGGCAGCAGACCGGCAGGCCCGCCGCCGGGCGGCGCGTCCGCCGCGCCATCGGTCTCGCCCGGTGCCGCCTCGCCCTGCGCGGCCCGGTCGTTCGCCGGCCGCACCGGCCCCTCCTGCACTGTCATCTCGCCGCGCCCACGATCGCTATTCCCCAGATTCCGTCCCGGCCGGCGCGCAGCCGGCAGCGGGGCGGTCAAAACCGCCCCGTTTTAGCCATTTCGCTCTCGCAATGCAGTCAGAAATGCGGGCGGACGGCATTCCCGCCCGCCACGACCGGTCACGCCGCCGCGGCCTTGCCCCTGCGCATGACGATGGAGGCGGCATCCTCGCCGCTCAGGATGCGGGTCAGCTCCACCGTGATCCTATGGAAGGCGACGCCATGCGCCTTGAGTTCCGGGTCCTCCGCCGACCGCAGGCGGTCGTAGAGCTTTTCCACGTACTGGTCCAGTTCCTTGGTCAGGCCCGCCTGGGCGGAACGGTATTCGTTGCCGAAGGCGCAGGCATCGGCACTGGTCCGCACCCCGCTCATCAGCTCCGCGAAGCGCATCAGGGTGGCGGACTTGTCTTCCTGCGGCGGCCGGCGGATGTCCGGGCTGTAGAAGCCGGTCCGGGTGTCGCGCGCCTGCGGCAGGCCGGCCGCCATCACCTTCTCCCACTGGCCAAGTTCGCCGGTCATCGCCTCGGAGATCTTGGCGCGCATCGCCAGCAGCCGCTTGCCCCAGCGCCCTTCGCGGCGGATGCCGATCTCCTTCGTCAGGGCGCTGAACGCCGCGGTGAAGGTCTTCAGGGTCTCGGCGATCTTCTCCGCCGGACCGCGTTCGCGCACCTGCTGCACGATGCTGTCGGACAGCCGCTCCAGGTCGCCGACAAGCAGGTCGCCGGTGATCGCCAGGTCGGTATTGCTGAGCAGGGTGTCGTCCATCCGCCAGGACAGCGCGCGGCCGATGCGCAGCACCGTCTCCGGCTTCTCCAGCCGGGCCATCACGATCAGGATCACATAGACGGCATGCTCGGCCCGGTTCTCGGTGAACCAGTCATAGGCCTTCTTGATGACCCCGATCATCTGGTCGGAGAGGTCGGGAATCGGCCGCGGCAACTGCGCCTGGAGCTTGCCCAGTGGCTCGGCGATCTTGAGGATTTCCGCCATTTCCGCCGCATCGTCGATGCGGCGGGCCAGGCCGAGCCGCGTCGCCAGGGCCTGGCGCTTCTTCGGCTTCTTCTCCGTCAGCGGCTCAAGCTCGGCGATCGCCGCCGTCATCGCCTCCGCCGCTTCCGACTGCAGTTCCAGTACCAGGGTGTCGCGGGTCTCCGCATCCTCCGCCAGGATCGCGTCGCGGATCTCCGCCTCCAGCTGAGGCGCGCGCTCCGGCAGCAGTTCCGTGGAGATCCAGTTCCAGACCGGCATGATCGATGACCGGGCGATGCGACCGGGCCGCTTCACCTGCGGCTCCTCCATGGAGAGGAGGTCCTGGAAGGCATTGCAGAACAGGCGCAGCGGCGTGGGCGTGCGTTCCGCCCCGCCCTGGGCGCGAAGGGAGGGACGCAGGCTGGCCAGGATCTGCTCGTGCGGAAGGGGCGTGCCGCCCTTGCCGCTCAGCCGGTCGCGCTCGATCAGGCGCGCCAGATCGCCCGCCGACTTGCCCGGCAGGCTGCTGAGAAAGGCGTCCAGTTCCGCGTTACGGCTTGATGCCATCCAATCCTTCCCTTTCGGCCGGAGAATACAGCATTTCGGCCCTGGCAAGGAAAAGGGGAAAGTCGACGGCAGCTCTATTGAATACGATTGAAAGCGACACAATAGCGGCAGACGGCAACATTTGGTTCGGGTCCGCGGGACATCCCGCGGACCCGAATACCGTTAACCAGCCGCCGGCGAATCGGTTCCGAAGTTCAGCGCCGTGACCCGGCGGACACCGTCCAGCTTGTGCAGGTCCTTCAGCAGGGCCTCCGGCACCGCATCGTCGATGGCGATCAGCGACAGGGCGCCGGCGCCACGCGACGCGCGCCCCAGGGCGAAGGTCGCGATATTGACCCCGGCCTTGCCCAGCGCGGTGCCCAGATTGCCGATGAAGCCGGGCTTGTCGTCATTTTCGACATACAGCATATGGCCTTCCAGCTCGGCCTCGATCTGGATCGAATCGATCTCCACGATCCGCGGCTTGTGGCCGAACAGGGTGCCGGTGACGGTATAAGTTTCGCTGTCCGTCTTCAACACCACCCGCATCAGCGACTGGTAGAAGCTCTGCCGCTCGTGCTTCACCTCCGCCACGTCGATGTCGCGCTCCTTCGCGACGACCGGCGCGTTCACCATGTTCACCGAATCCATCTTCGGCTGCAGCACGCCCTGCAGCACGATGGCGGTCAGCGGCCGGGTGTTCAGCTCTGCCGCATGGCCCTCATACTCCACCTGGATGCTGCTGAGCCCACCATTCGCCATCTGCGCCGCCAGGCTGCCGATCTGCTCCGCCAGCTTCATGTAGGGGCGCAGCCGCGGTGCCTCCTCCGCGGTGACCGACGGCATGTTGATGGCGTTGGTCACCGCGCCCAGCACCAGATAGTCGGCCATCTGCTCCGCCACCTGCAGGGCGACATTCTCCTGCGCCTCGGAGGTGGAGGCGCCCAGATGCGGCGTGGCCACCAGGTTCGGATGACCGAACAGGATGTTCTCCTTCGCCGGCTCCTTCACGAACACGTCCATCGCCGCACCCGCGACCCGGCCGGAATCCAGCGCCGCCTTCAGGTCTTCCTCGACCACCAGGCCGCCGCGCGCGCAGTTGATGATGCGCACGCCTTCCTTGCACTTGGCGATCGCGGCGGCGTCGATGATCCCCTTCGTCTGGTCGGTCATCGGCGTGTGCAGGGAGATGAAGTCCGCCCGCGCCAGCAGCTCGTCCAGGGTCACCTTCTCGACCCCCAGGTTCACCGCGCGGTCCTCGGTGAGGTAGGGATCGAAGGCAACGACCCGCATCTTCAGGCCCTGCGCCCGGTCGGCGACGATGGAGCCGATATTGCCGCAGCCGATCACACCCAGGGTCTTGCCGAACAGCTCCACGCCCATGAAGCGCGACTTCTCCCACTTGCCGGCCTGGGTGGAGGCATCGGCCTGCGGGATCTGCCGCGCCAGGGACATCATCATCGCCACCGCATGCTCGGCGGTGGTGATGGAATTGCCGTAGGGCGTGTTCATCACGCAGATGCCGCGCTTGGTGGCGGCGGGGATGTCGATATTGTCAACGCCGATGCCGGCGCGGCCGATCACCCGCAGGCGGTCGGCATGCTCCAGCAGCGCCGGGGTCACCTTGGTGGCGGAGCGGACGGCCAGGCCGTCATACTCGCCGATGATCTCGCGCTGCTCCTCCGGGCTCAGGCCCGGCTTCTCGTCCACCTCGATGCCGCGCTCGCGGAAGATCTCCGCCGCGCGCTCGCTCAGTTTGTCCGCGATAAGGACCTTGACCATGTCTGTCTCCTGGTCGATGGCCGGCACGCATCCCCAGGCGCCGCAGCGCCCGGGGACGGTCCCGTCCTGGAAATGGATTGTTGTCGAAAGGGAAATCCGGGACCGGCGCCGTCAGGCGACGACGCGGTCGCCTTCGCGCAGCTGCTGCCAGGCCCAGTCGAGCCAGGGCATCAGCGCGGAAAGATCTGCCGTTTCCACCGTCGCGCCGCCCCAGATGCGGATGCCGGGCGGGGCGTCGCGGTAGGAACCGATGTCCAGCGCCACGCCTTCCTTTTCCAGCAGGCCGGTCAGCGCCTTGGCCGTCGCAGCCTGCTCCTTCTCCGGCAGGCCGGCGAACCAGGAATCGGTGATCGACAGGCAGATCGAGGTGCAGGAGCGGATCTTCGGATCCGCCGCCAGGAAATCCGCCCAGTCGGATGCAGCGACCCAGTCGGCGACGACGGCCAGGTTGGCCTCCGACCGGCGGATGCATTCCGCCTTGCCGCCGATGCGCTCCACCCAGGCGAGCGCGTCCAGCACGTCCTCGACGCAGAGCATGGAGGGGGTGTTGATGGTCTCGCCCACGAAGATGCCGTCGTTCAGCTTGCCGGACTTGGTCATCCGGAACAGCTTCGGCAGCGGCCGCGGCGGGACATAGCTCTCCAGCCGTTCGACGGCGCGCGGGCTGAGCACCAGCATGCCGTGCGCCGCCTCGCCGCCCAGCACCTTCTGCCAGGACCAGGTGGTGACGTCGAGCTTGTCCCAGGGCAGGTCCATGGCGAACACGGCAGAGGTCGCGTCGCAGATCGACAGGCCCTGGCGGTCTGCGGCGATCCAGCCGCCGTCGGGCACCCGGACACCGGAGGTGGTGCCGTTCCAGGTGAAGACCACGTCGCGGCTCCAGTCCACCTGGGAAAGGTCGGGAAGGGCGCCGTAGGGCGCCTCCAGCAGGCGGACATCGTCGAGCTTCAGCTGCTTCTGGACGTCGGTCACCCAGCCGCTGCCGAAGCTTTCCCAGGCCAGCATGTCGACGCCGCGGGCGCCGAGCATCGTCCACATGGCCATTTCCACCGCACCGGTGTCCGAGGCGGGCACGATGCCGACATGATAGTCGTCGGGAATGCCCAGCAGCGCGCGATGGCGGTCGATCACCGCCTTCAGCTTCGCCTTGCCTTCCTTGGATCGGTGGGAGCGGCCGACCAGCGCGTCGGCCAGAACGTCGGGGCTCCATCCGGGGCGCTTGGCGCACGGTCCGGATGAGAAATGCGCGCGCGCAGGGCGCGCGTCCGGCTTCATCATCGCTTATCCTTCCAGATAAGTAGCACCCCGTTGGGGGGGTGTGGCCCGCGGCGGATATTAGGGTCCGGCCCTGCGCTGTCAACGGCCATGTTGCGGCGCACAACCAGAATGAGGCACCTCTGCCGCGCGCGCGGCGTCGGTTGTGGAAGGAGGAAAAATGGCGGCGGATCGGCCGGAAAGTCGCGGCAATGCAGGGATTCTTCCCTGTCAGAGGTCGCTGTTCGAGATCCCGGACGAGGTGGCGTATTTCAACTGCGCCTACATGACACCTTCGCTTGCCGCCGTCCGGCAGGCGGGAGAAGCCGGCGTCGGGCGCAAGTCCCGGCCATGGGAGCTGACGCCGCCGGATTTCTTCACGGAATCGGAACAGGCACGCAGCGCCTTCGCCCGGCTGATCGGCGCCACGGCGGAGGATGTGGCCATCGTCCCCTCGGCCTCCTACGGGATCGAGACCGCGGCCCGGAACCTGGCGGTCGGCCCCGGCCAGGAGATCCTGGTGATTGCCGAGCAGTTCCCGTCGAACGTCTATCCCTGGCAGGTCCTGGCGGAGCGCGACGGCGCGACGGTGCGGACGATTGCACGCGGCAATGACGGCGGCTTCACGTCCGGGCTGCTGCAGGCGATCGGCCCGCAGACGGCGATCGCCGCCCTGCCCCATTGCCATTGGAGCGACGGCGCCCTGCTCGACCTCGCCGCCATCGGCGCAGCCCTGCGCCGGCAGGGCGCGGCACTGGTGCTGGACGTGACGCAGTCGCTCGGCGCGCTGCCGCTGGACGTGGCGGAAATCCGCCCCGACTTCATGGTCTGCGCCAGCTACAAATGGCTCCTGGGACCCTACAGCCTGGGCTTCCTTTTTGTCGCACCCGAGCGCCAGGACGGCGAACCGCTGGAGAACAACTGGATCGCACGGGAAGGGTCGGAGGATTTCCGCCGCCTTGCCACCTATTCGGACGCCTATGCCGCCGGCGCGCGCCGCTTCGACATGGGGGAGCGGTCGAATTTCGCGCTGATGCCGATGGCGCTGACCGCACTGGAACAGCTTCTGGAATGGACGCCGCCGGCCATCGCCGCGAGCCTCGGCGCGACCACCGCACGGATCGCCGGGGAACTCGGCGCCGCCGGCGCCGTCGTCGCCGGCGCCGGCATGCGGGCGCCCCATTTCCTGGGGGTGCGCCTGCCCGGCGGGCTGCCCGACGACCTGCCGCAGCGGCTGGTGGCGGAGAACATCCATGTCAGCGTGCGCGGCGATTCCGTCCGGGTGACCCCGCACCTGCATGTCAGCGACGCGGATATCGAGCGGCTCTGCGCCGCGATGCGCCGGCATTGCGGGCTGGACCAGCGGCCATGACGGCGGCCATCGACGGTCCGGCGGCCTGGCGCGCCGACACACCGGGGGCGGAGAGCGCCATCCACCTGAACGCCTGTGGCGCGGCGCTGATGCCGAACCCGGTGGTGGACCGGGTGAAGGCCCATCTGGACCTGGAGGCGCGCATCGGCGGCTACGAGGCGCAGGCCGAGGTGGCGGACGAGCTTGCCGCCGCCTATGGCAGCGCCGCCCGGCTGCTGAACGCCCGGGCGCACGAGATCGCCTTCGTGGAGAATGCGACCCGCGCCTGGGACATGGCCTTCTATGCCCTGCCGCTGGGGCCGGGCGACGTGGTGCTGACGGCGGTGGCGGAATACGCCTCCAACTTCATCGCCTTCCTGCAGATGCAGCGCCGCCGCGGGGTGGAGATCCGGATTGTCCCCGACGATGCCGACGGCGCCCTCGACCCGGCGGCCCTGCGCGCGATGATCGACGACCGGGTGAAGCTGATCGCCATCACCCACGTGCCGACCAATGGCGGGCTGGTCAATCCGGCGGCGGCGGTCGGCGCCATTGCGCGTGAAGCCGGCATCCCCTTCCTGCTGGACGCCTGCCAGTCGGTCGGCCAGATGCCGGTGGACGTGGCGGCGATCGGCTGCACCATGCTGTCGGCGACCGGGCGGAAGTTCCTGCGCGGGCCGCGCGGCACCGGCTTCCTCTATGTCCGCGAGGACTGGATCGAACGGCTGGAGCCGCCCTTCCTGGACCTGCATGCCGCGCGCTGGACGGGCGCCGACAGCTTCGAGATCGCCGGCGACGCGACCCGCTTCGAGAACTGGGAGTTCGACGTCGCGGGACGCCTCGGCCTGAAGATGGCGATCGACTATGCGCTGGACATCGGGCCGGACCGGATTGCGGCACGCATCGGCGACCTGGCCACCCGGCTCCGGGACGGCCTCGGCGCGCTGCCCGGCGTCACGGTCCGCGACAAGGGCCGGCAGCGCTGCGGCATCGTCACCTTCACCCACGACCGCCTTGCGGCGACGGACCTGGTCGCGCAGCTGGGGCGGGAGGGGGTCCGGCTGACCGTGTCGGGCGCCGGCAGCACACGCCTCGACATGGACGGCCGCGGTGTGGACGGCTTCGCCCGCGCCGGCCTGCATGTCTACAACAGCGAGGCGGAGGTGGATGCGGCCATCGCCGCCATCGCGCGCCTCTGACCGCAGCGGCCGGCGGACCGCTCAGACCGCCAGCACCCGCCGGTCGTCCAGGAAGCGCAGGAACTGCGCGAAGGGCAGCGCCGGCGCGAACAGATAGCCCTGCGCCACCTCGCAGCCCAGTTCGCGCAGCACGCGGACCTCGCCCTCGGTCTCCACGCCTTCCGCCACCACCTTCAGGCCCAGCGCCTTCGCCATGGCGATCGTGGTCCCGACGATGGTGCGGTTGTCGCTGTCGGAATCGAGATCGGCAACGAAGGCGCGGTCGATCTTCAGTTCGTCGAAAGGCAGGCGCCGAAGCTGGTCCAGCGAGGCATGGCCCTGGCCGAAATCGTCGATCGCCAGGCCGAAGCCGCGCAGCCGCAGCCGCGCCGCGCTCTCCGCCAGCATCATCTGGTCGCTGGCGATGGCCGTCTCGACCACCTCGAACACCATCCGGTCGCGCGGCAGGCCGGCCCGGTCGACCCGCGCCATCAGGTCCGCCATCACGTCCAGGTCGTCGAACAGGGTCGGCGACAGGTTGACCGAGACCCGGATCTCCGGCGGCCGCTCCCGCCAGGAGGTCAGCATGGCCAGGGCCTTGTCCATGATGTCGAAGGTGAAGCCGGTCATCATGCCGCGTTCGCCCAGGCGGGCGAGGAAGGCATGCGGCAGGACCAGAGAGCCGTCGGGCTCCACCAGGCGGGCCAGCACCTCCGCGCCCAGCACCCGGCCGCTGGCCAGGCTGAGCTGTGGCTGGAAATAGGGCTCGAACCGCCCGCGGTCGATCAGTTCGTCGACCATCGCCGCCTCGGAAGCGACGGCCGGTTCCGCCTCCGTCCGCTGCTGCGCCAGGCCGCGCAGGCAGGTCTCCAGGCCGTGGCGGGTCAGCGGCTTGCGCACGCTACCGGCCATATGCAGGCCATAGGCGCGGCCCATCCGCTCGACACTGTCCAGCAGCGCGCTCGGATGCCCGGACAGGATCATCAGGGCCGGCGGATCCTCAAAGCCCGCGATCCGCCGGATGAACTCCATGCCGTCCATCTCCGGCATGTCGAGGTCGCAGACCACCAGGTCCACACGGCTGCCCGGCGCACCGACGCTGGCCAGGGCCTGGTGCCCGTTCTCGCAGGCGATCGCTTCCGGCAGGCCGAGGCCGCGGCACATCACCGTGACGGCGAAGCGCTGGGTCGGTTCGTCGTCGACGACGAGGACCTGGATCCTGTGGAAATCGCGTCCACGCGGCAAGATCGTCTCACTCCGGTCTTTTCGTGGGCCCGAACCCGCACCCCCATTGTGGACCGGCACCGGTCACGATGACAGCCCGTTCGCCGAGATATGCGCCTCGACCCGCTCCGCGCGGCGGCCGACGGCCTGCCAGGCGGCCGCGACCGCGTCCCAGTCCTCCTCCGCCGCGGCCGCCTCCAGGTCGGCCAGCGCTACCTGCAGGGCGGTCGCGCTGGCATTGGCCGCGGCCCCCTTGGCGGCATGCGCCGCCTCGCGCAGGGCGCCGGCGTCGCGGCCGTCGATCGCCGCCGCCATGCGCGGCTGCAGGCTGCGCAGGGAGTCGCGGAACATCGACAGCAGCATCCCCACGGTCTCGGGATCGTCTGTACCCAGGATCTCGACCATCTGCGCCATGTCGATCGGCACCTCGCCATCCTCCGGCCGTGCCGGGTGCGGCGCGGCGCCGGCGGCGGCGGCCGGCGGCTTCCCCGCACCACCGAGCCAGCGGCTCAGCATGGCGCTCATCACGCTCAGGGTGACCGGTTTCGCCAGATAGTCGTCCATCCCCGCGGCGATGCAGCGCTCCGCCTCGCCGACCAGGGCGTTCGCCGTCAGCGCGACGATCGGAACATGCCCGCCGGCCTCCGCCTCCGCCGTACGGATGGCGCCGGCCAGCTGGTAGCCGTCCATGTTCGGCATGTGGCAGTCGGTCAGGACCAGGCCGAAGCGGCCCGGCTGCCATTGGGCCATCGCCTCGCGGCCATCGGTCGCCGTCTCCACCGCATAGCCCAGGATGCCCAGCTGGCGCTCGACCACCATGCGGTTTGTGGCATTGTCCTCCACCACCAGGATCAGGCGGCCCGCCGCCGCGGCGACCGCCTTCGTGGGCGGCGTCCGGGCCGGCAGCGCCGCGACCGGGTCGGCGACGCTGGGCGTTTCCGGGCTGATCCGCCCGACCGCCGCGCCGGCGGCACGCAGCACTGCGTGGCGCCGGAACGGATGGGTGACCGGGATCGGCTGCATCCTGACCTCACGCCCGTTCCGCACCCACAGCGCCCGCAGATGCGGCTCGTCCGCACCGACCGCGACCGGCGGCTGCAGGGCTGCCAGCGCCTCGACACCCAGCCGGCCGTCGGCCATGACGATGTCGAAGACGCCGCCCTGCACCGCGCCCGTCCCCGCCGGGACGCCGTTTTCGGCGAGGGTCACCGTCATGCCTGCCCCGCGCAGCACGGCCGCGATCTGCTTCGCCAGCGGCCCGGGGCGGTGGTGCAGCAGGACGGACAGGCCCGACAGGTCGACGGGCGGCCCTTCCGGCTCCGTCGCCAGGACCGAGGGCTCAGCCGGGATCTCGAACCAGAAGGTCGCCCCCTCGCCCGGGCGGCTGCGCACGCCGATCTCGCCGCCCATCAGCCGCACCAGCCGTTCGCAGATCGACAGGCCCAGGCCGGTGCCGCCGAACCGGCGGGTGGTCGATGCCTCGGCCTGGCGGAACGGCTGGAACAGCTGGGCGATATGCGTCTCGTCGATGCCGATGCCGGTATCCGTTACCTCGAAGCGCAGCCGCACGCCCGACGGGAATCCCGGATCAGGCGCGGCGGAGGCCCGCACCACCACGGCGCCGGTCTCGGTGAACTTCACCGCATTGCTGACCAGGTTGAGCAGGATCTGGCGCAGCCGCACGGGATCGCCGATCACCACCTCCGGCGCGGTGGCGTCGATCTGCAGCGCAAGGTCGAGGTCCCGCGCATCGGCCAGCGGCAGCACGGTGTCGAGGACCGATTCCGAGACCGCGCGGATGTCCACCGTCTCCGCTTCCAGCTCCATCCGCTCCGCCTCGATCTTCGAGAAGTCGAGGATGTCGTCGATGATCCGCAGCAGCACCTGGCCGGATTCCCGGATGGTGCCGGCGATGGCGCGCTGGTCCTCGCTCAGTCCGGACTGCTGCAGCACTTCCGCCATGCCGATCACGCCGTTCATCGGCGTCCGGATCTCGTGGCTCATCGCGGCCAGGAAGGCGGACTTCGCGCGGGTCGCCTCCTCCGCCGCGTCGCGCGCCTCCAGCGCGGTCCGCTCCGCCTGCTTCTGGTCGGTGATGTCGACGATGACGTTGACCCGCCCCCCGTCCGGCAGGGAGGAGACCGAGTACTGCACGTCCAGGCCGGTCATGTCGAAGCGGAACTCGGCCAGGTATTTCGCATCGGAGCCATAGACCCGGTGGCGGTACGCCATGAACTGCTCCAGCGTCATGTCGCGGCCGCGCTCATGTGCCTCGAAGATGTACCGCGAATAATCCTCGAAGCTGGGTTTCTCCTCCAGCACCGCCACCGGGAAGCCGCAGATCGCCAGATAGGCGTCGTTCCAGAACTCGATCCGCTGCCGCGGGTCGTAGACCAGCACGCCCACGGGAATGGTCTGCAGGATCGCCCGCATGCGCTCCCGCGTGGCCTCCGCAGCGTCGCGCGCTGCCTCCACCGCACGGGCCTTTTCCGCGATTTCGCGCTCCGCCTCGATGCGGCTGGTCATGTCCAGATAGACGCTGACCCAGCCGCCGTCGGGGATCGGGTTGACCCGCAGCTCGATATGGCGCCCGGCGCTCGCCCAGTATTCGGTCGTCACCCCGGGCCTGCGGCTGGCCAGCAGTTCGCGGCGGCGGGCGATATAGGTCTCGTAGGGGATGGTCTGGCTGGCCTGGATCTCGCCACGCTTGGCCTCCGCCACATTGTCGAAACTGCGCAGCTGGCGCAGCTCCGCCTCGCTGAGATTGGCGAGCTGCTTGTAGGCCTCGTTCCAGGTCTGGTAGTTCATCTCCGCGTCGTGGATCACGATCCCGGCCGGCATCGCGTCCATCGCCGCCCGCAGGCTCTCCCGCGCCTGCTCCGCCTCGTCCTTCGCCTCCAGCAGCGCCGCCTCGTCGCCCTTGCGCGCGGTGATGTCGGTGAAGGTCCGCACGGTGCCGCCGTCCGGCAGCTTGCGGCCATAGACCAGCATCCAGCGCCCGTCCGGCAGCAGGCGCTCGTGGGTGAAGATCTCCCGCTCCTCCGGCGCCTCCAGCCAGGCCTGCCAGCGCGCCACGTAGTCGGCGACCGCAGTGTCGGCGGGATCAAGATCGCCGCGTGCGCGCTGCGCCCTGCCCAGCTCTTCCGCCGTCGGCCGCCGCGCCAGCACGTCCGCCGGAATGCCCAGGATCTCGCAGGCGCGATCGTTCCACAGCCTGATCCGGCCCTCCCGGTCGGTGACCAGGACACCCTGCTCCATTGCGGCGAGGACGGTCTCCAGGAAGCGCGTCTTCTCGGTCAGTTCCTCTTCCGCGGCCTTCATTGCCGTGACGTCGGTGAAGGTCCGCATCTCCCGCCCCTCGGGCAGGGGCTGGAAGACGACATGAACCCAGCCGCCGTCGGGCGACCGGCGCTGGTATTCCAGCCGCTGCACCGGTTCGCCGGCCAGCCGCCGGGCCAGCCATTCGCGGACCTCCGCCGGCTGGTGCACCTGCTGGCCGCGGTGGATAGCCTCCAGTTCCGCGGAGCCGGCATTCCGGGCATAGAGGGCGACCGGAACATTCAGGATCTCCGCCAGGCGGTCGTTGTAGACCAGGATGTTGTCCTGCCGGTCGCGCATGATCACGCCCTGGTCGATGCTGTCCAGGACCAGTCGCAGCAATTCGCTCTGGCGCGCGGTTTCCGCCTCGATCCGGCGCGCCTCCGAGATGTCGATCCAGGAACGGACCCAGCCGCCACCCGGCATCGGGTTGTTTTCCACCCGCAGGACCCGGCCGTCGCGCAGGACCCGTTCATAGCCGAACGCCGCGCCGCTGCCCTCCAGCCGCTTCCAGCGCTCCTGCTGCTTCTGCAGTTCCGCCGGCGGCACATGCTCGAAATCGCCGCGTTCCTGACGGAAGGCGTTGAAGGCGCGGCTGGTCAGCGGCGTCTGCCGCAGCAGGTCGTCGGGCAGGTCGAACAGGCGTCGGAATCGCTCGTTATGGTCATGCAGCCGCCCCTCCGGGTCGACGACGGCAATGGCGTTGGGGATCGATTCCACGACCGACCGCAGGACCTCGCCCTGGCGGGCGAGCCGGTTGGCGAGGTCGCTGTTCTCCAGCCGGCTCTCGAACTGGTCGCGGATCGCCGCCTCCAGCCGCCGCGAGAAGATATGCAGGTAGATGCCGAAGCCGGCCGCCAGGACGGCGACCACCGCCATGTCCAGGCGCGCCAGGGTCAGCAGCACCACCACCAGCGGCCCCAGCGCTGCGGCCAGATAGACCCCATAGGCCGGGGAATAGGTCGCGTAGGCACCCATCGCGGCACCGGAGACGCCGCACAGGACGAGCAGGATCCAGGCGGTGATCTCGAAGCTGCCGGGCTCGATGAACAGCACCGCAAGGCAGCCGAACATGCCGCCCGAAAGGCCGGAAAGAAGCCGGAAGCGCCGGCCCCATGCCAGCGCCTGGCTGCGGTTCTCGATCGCCGTCGGGAAGCGCCGGTAGACGAGAAAGCGGACGAGGGCCAGCAGCACCGCCGCCGCCGCCCAGGCGAACAGCAGGGTGCGGTCGACCGGCTGGGTCAGGAGCAGCGCCGTGGCGGCGATCGCCACGAAACCGTGCCCGACGACCGATTGCTGCGTCTGGTGGCAGAAGAAGCGCAGCTGCTCCGCCAGGATGCGGGTGTCCATCGCCCCGCCGGCATCACCCGTACCCGCCATGCCTGTCTCCCCGCACCGCCCCGTCCGGATACCGCCCCGTCCGGTGCCATCCGTGCCGGGCCGGCCTTCCAGGTGATGCCAGTCTACGCGAATCCGCCGTCGCGGGCGTGAGGCTGTCCTGATGACCTTGGTGGAATGCAACGCGGTGGCGGGCGGGTGCCGAAGCGCCCGCCCGCCGATTTCGTCCACTTCCGCGTCGGAAAGGCCGGGATTGTCTTGCTATGTCAGGACCGCGGCGCCGGGGCGCCTACGGCCGTCTCTGCCAGTTGCCGGGAGCGTCCGGCCGGTCGACCCGGCCATGGCGCACCGCGTGCCAGAGGTCCGCCTGGTCCAGGCCGATGTCCCGCAGCAGGCGCGGGTCGGCCTGCCGCAGGTCGTGCAGGGCCTGCCTGCACCGGTACCAGGTGCGGTACGCCCGCCAGGTCGTCCATGGCAGGCGGAGGGCCGAGAGCGCCACACGGCGCATCATGTCACCCGCGCGCACGCCTACAGTGCGTTTGCCCATCTGGACGATGCCGTCGGTGGACGGAAGCCAGACGATGTTCTGCTCTTGCGCGTGATGACCCATGATTGTCTCCTTCAGAATGTGACAATCTCGGCTTGCTGAGTGGACGCGCGAAAATTGCATTGACACAAAAAGGGGTCAATGACTTTATTGACACCATGACAATTTGGACCCCGGACCTCCGCGACCGCGACGGCCCGCGCTATGCCGCCATCGCCCACGCCATCGCCGACGCCGTCGCGACCGGCGAGCTGCCCCCGGGCAGCCGCCTGCCAACCCACCGGGACCTTGCCTACCGCCTGGGCTGCACCGTCGGCACCGTCAGCCGTGCCTATGCCGCAGCCGAGCAGCAGGGCCTGATCGCGGGAGAGGTCGGCCGCGGCACCTTCGTCCGCCGTGACGGGCGCGGCGCCCCGACACCGGCCGCGGCCGACGGCCCGCCGCCGCGGCCGGAACTGCGGCGCGGCGCCGGCATCGCCGCGATCCGCCATGCAGCCGACATGGACAGCACGGTCGATCTGTCCTGCAACCTGCCGAATGTCGATCTCGCCCGAGATCTGCTGGGACGCGCGATGGCGGAAATCGGCGCATCGCCCGATCTGCCCCATCTCCTCGGCTACCCGCCAGCCGCCGGCTTTCCCGCCCATCGCGCGGCCGTGTCCCGCTGGGTCGGCCGCCATGGCGTCCGCGCCGCTCCGGACCAGGTGATCCTCACCGCCGGCACGCAGCAGGCGCTGGGCCTCTCCATCCAGTCGCTGCTGCCGCCGGGCGGCATCCTGCTTTGCGAGGATCCGGCCTATGCCGGCCTGCGCGACGTCGCGGCACTGGCGAACGTGCGCCTGCACGGGGTCGCGATGGACGAGAACGGCATGCGTGCCGACGCGCTGGCCGCGGCGGCGCGGGAAACCGGCGCCCGCGTCGTGGCCGTCACCCCGACCCTGCAGAACCCGACAACCGTCAGCATGGATGCCCGGCGCCGGGCGGAGATCGCCGCCTGCGCCGAGGAGCACGACCTGGTGGTGATCGAGGACGATGTCTATGGCGACCTGCCGCTGCAGCGCCCGCCGGCCCTGGCCGCACTGGCGGCCGACCGGGTGATCTATGCCGGAAGCCTGTCGAAATGCCTGGCACCGGCGCTGCGCCTGGGCTGGGCGGTGGCGCCGACCTGGCTGGCGGACCGGCTGTCGGACCGGCTGAGCGGCCTGACCCTGAATACCTCGCCGCTGAACGCCGAGCTGGGCCGGATCTGGACGGAACAGTTTGCGGAAGCCAGCCTGCCGGCCCTCCGCCGGGACATCGCGCAGCGACAGCGTCTGGCACGGGCGGCGCTGTCGGGACTGGAGGTGGCGGGCGACCCGGAGGCGCTGCACCTCCTGCTGATGCTGCCTGCCGGCTGGAGCGAGGCCGATTTCGTGCGGGCCACGCGTGAGGCCGGGATCCGCCTGGCCGGCCTGGATGCCTTCCGCCTGCGGCCCGACGAAGCGCGCCCGGGTGTCCGCCTGAACGTCACGGCCCTCAGCGACCTGAACGACCTGGTCGCGGCGGTGGAGCAGCTGGCCTATCTGCTGCGGCGGGCACGCCCCAGCGCCGAAAGGGTGATCTGAGCAGCGGCGCCCGGCCGGCGGGCGCGGTCAGGCCGCCCCGTCCATCGGCCGGACGGTATGGCCATGGTTCAGCGGGCCATGTCCGCGGCCGAAGCCGGGTGCGGTGGCGATCGCGCGCTGCACATAGATACGCGCCCGTCGCACCGCGGCCGCCAGGTCCAGCCCCTGTCCCAGGCCGGTCGCGATCGCCGAGGCCATGGTGCAGCCGGTGCCATGGGTGGACCGGGTATCCAGCCGCACATCCTCGAACCAGTGGATCCCGCCGGCATCGGCCAGGCAATCGCGGACGACCGGGCCGGGCAGATGCCCGCCCTTGACCAGCACCGCGGCCGGGCCGAGCGCCAGAAGCCGCCGCGCCGCCACCGCCTGCGACTCCGCATCGGCAACCTTCATCCCGGCCAGCACCTCCGCCTCCGGCGCGTTGGGGGTCAGCAGGCTGGCCAGAGGCAGCAGCCGCTCCTGCAGGACGGCGACCGTATCCTCGTCCAGCAGCCGCGCGCCGCCCTTCGCCACCATCACCGGGTCGACCACCAGGGGCACGCCGGGCGCATCGGCCGCCAGCGCGTCCGCCACCGCTTCGACGACGGCACGCCGGTGCAGCATGCCCGTCTTCACGGCATCGGCACCGAGATCCTGCAGCACGACCTGCATCTGCCGGCGGACGAAACCGGGATCCACCTCGTGGATGCCGTGCACACCTTCCGTGTTCTGCGCCGTGAGGGCGGTGATCGCGGTCATCGCGAAGCCGCCGAGCGCCGTCACCGCCTTGATATCGGCCTGGATGCCGGCGCCGCCGCCGGAATCCGACCCCGCGGCGATGAGAACCCGCCCCTTCATCGGTCAGGCCGCGGCGGCAATGGCGTCGGCCAGGCCGGCGACGACGGCTTCGACCGCCTGCGCATCCTCGCCCTGGGCCATGATGCGGATCACGGGTTCGGTGCCGGAGGGGCGGATCAGCAGCTGGCCGTCCGGGCCGAGCCGGTCCTGCGCGGCGGCGATCTCCGCCTTGACCGCGTCCTGCTCCAGCGGCTTGCCGCCGTTCAGCCGCACGCTGCGGGTGATCTGGGGCAGTGCATCGAACTGGTGGCAGACGGCGCTCGCCGGCTGGTCGGCCTCCGCGATCAGGGCCATCACCTGCAGCGCCGCGATCAGCCCATCGCCGGTGGTGGCATAGTCGGACAGGATGATATGGCCCGACTGCTCGCCGCCCAGATTGGCGCCGCTCTCGCGCATCCGCTCCAGGACGTAGCGGTCGCCGACACTGGTGCGCTGGAAATCCAGGCCCAGGCCGCGCACGAACCGCTCCAGCCCCAGGTTGGACATCACCGTCGCGACAACCGGGCCGGCCAGCCGCCCCTGCGCATGCCAGATCCGGGTGATTGCGGCGATCAGCTGGTCGCCGTCGACCAGCCGCCCCTTCTCGTCGGCCAGGACCAGGCGGTCGGCATCGCCGTCGAGGGCGATGCCCAGGTCGGCGCCGGAGGCGACCACCTCCTCCTGCATCCGCTCCGGCCGGGTGGAGCCGCAATTGTCGTTGATGTTCAGGCCATTCGGCTCGACCCCCAGCGGGATCACCTCCGCCCCCAGCTCGAAGAGCACCGTCGGCGCAACCCGGTAGGCGGCGCCGTTGGCGCAGTCCAGAACCACCCGCAGGCCGTCCAGGCGGAAGCCGCGCGGCAGGGTCTGCTTCACGAACTCGATATAGCGGCCGCGCGCATCCTCCAGCCGCTGCGCGCGGCCGAGCTCGGCGCCGGTCGGCCGCTCGCCGACCTGCAGCACCTCATCCATGTCGGCGGCGATCTGCGCCTCGACCGCATCCGACAGTTTATAGCCGTCGGGGCCGAACAGCTTGATGCCATTGTCGTGGAACGGGTTGTGGGAGGCGGAGATCATCACCCCCAGATCCGCGCGCATGGAGCGGGTCAGCATCGCCACCGCCGGCGTCGGCATCGGACCCAGCAGGATCGCGTCCAGACCGACGGAAACGAAGCCCGCGGTCAGCGCCGGCTCGATCATGTAGCCCGACAGGCGGGTGTCCTTGCCGATCAGGACCCGGTGCCGATAGTCGCCGCGGCGGAAATGCCGGCCCGCCGCCATGCCCAGGCGCAGCGCCGTGTGCGGGGTCATCGGCTCCGCATTGGCCAGGCCGCGGACGCCGTCGGTCCCGAACAGTTTGCCCGCCATGGTTCAGTCTCCCTTGCCCTTGCCGTCGCCGTCGTCCACGCCCTGCCGCACCGCAGCCCCCGATATGCCCTGCCAGACGGCCAGCGCCTGGCGGGTCGCCGCCACGTCATGGACCCGCAGGATATCCGCCCCGGCCGTGGCCGCCCAGAGTGCGGCCGCCAGCGATCCCGGCAGCCGCGCGTCCGGCGTCGGGGCATCGGCCAGATGGCCGATGAAGGACTTGCGCGACGCGCCGACCAGCAGCGGCCGGCCCAGCGCCGCGAGACGCGGCAGGGCCGCCAGCAGTTCAAGGCTCTGCGCCCAGGTCTTTGCAAAGCCGATGCCCGGGTCGAGCACGATCCGCTCGCGACCGATGCCGGCCGCCTCGCAGGCCGCGAGCCGTTCCCGCGCCCAGTCGCAGACCGCCGGCACCACACCGTCCGGATAGTCGGTGCGCCGCACCATGTCCGCCGGCGTGCCGCGCATGTGCATCAGGACGACCGGCCCCGGGAAGCCGGCCGCCACCGCCATCGCCGCCGGATCGAACGACAGGCCGCTGACATCGTTCAGGATGGCGGCCCCGGCCGCGGCGGCCTGTTCCATCACCGCGGCACGCCGTGTGTCGACCGACACGCAGACCCCTTCCGCCGCCAGGGCGCGGATCACCGGCACGACCCGCGCGGCCTCCTCCGCCGGCGGCACCTCTGCCGCGCCGGGACGGGTCGATTCCCCGCCGACATCGACGATGTCGGCGCCCTCCGCCGCCAGGCGCAGGCCATGGGCAATGGCCTGCTGCGGCGCATCATGCCGCCCGCCATCGGCGAAACTGTCGGGGGTGACGTTCAGGATCCCCATCACCAGGGGCGGTGCCCCGATGGTGCGGGAATGCAAACGGGCGGCGATATCCGCCGCCCGTCCACCGTCCGGCCTTCCGGACAAGAGCGATGCGACCGGGGCGGACCCGGTCAGGTCCCGGGCTGCGGTTCCGGCGTCGGCCCGCCCGCCCCTTCGGCCGGCGGGTCGTTGCGGCGGCCGCGCGCGGTAGGCGGCACGGCGGACCGCTGGCCGCGGCTCTGGGTGTCGGAATTGATGTCCACCGGCTCTTCCGGCCGGTAGATCTTCTCGCCCCGCAGCAGCGCCTTCACCTCCTCGCCGGACAGGGTCTCGTATTCCAGCAGCGCCTTGGCGACCGTGTGCAGGCCGTCCAGATGCTCGTCCAGGATGTGACGCGCCTTCTGCTCGCCCTCGGTGACAAGGCGGCGGATCTCCTCGTCGATCACGTGGGCGGTGGCATCGGAGACGTTCTTGCGCTGGGTCACGGCATGGCCCAGGAAGACCTCCTCCTCGTTGTCGCTGTACTGCAGCGGGCCGAGCTTGTCGGACATGCCCCACTCGGTGACCATCTTCCGCGCCATCTTGGTGGCCATGGAGATGTCCTGTGCGGCACCGTTGGAGACCTCGTCCAGGCCGAAGATCAGTTCCTCCGCCACCCGGCCGCCATAGGCCATCGCGATCCGGCTCTCCAGCTGCAGCTTGGTGAAACCAAGCTGGTCGCGCTCCGGCAGCGACATGGTGACACCCAGCGCGCGGCCGCGCGGAATGATCGTCACCTTGTGCAGCGGGTCGTGCTTGGGCGAGAACAGGCCGACCAGCGCATGACCGGCCTCGTGATAGGCGGTGCGCTCGCGCTCTTCCTCCGACATCACCATGGAGCGCCGCTCGGCACCCATCAGCACCTTGTCCTTGGCGGCCTCGAACTCCGCCATGGTCACCACCCGCTTGTTGTTGCGGGCGGCCAGCAGCGCCGCTTCGTTCACCAGGTTGGCCAGGTCGGCGCCGGAGAAACCCGGCGTGCCGCGGGCCAGGACCTTGGCATCCACGTCCGGCGCCGTCGGCACCTTGCGCATATGCACCTTGATGATCTGCTCGCGACCCTTCACGTCCGGGTTCGGCACCACGACCTGGCGGTCGAAGCGGCCGGGCCGCAGCAGCGCCGGGTCCAGGACGTCCGGGCGGTTGGTGGCGGCGATCAGGATCACGCCCTCGTTCGCCTCGAAGCCGTCCATCTCCACCAGAAGCTGGTTCAGGGTCTGCTCGCGCTCGTCATTGCCACCGCCCAGGCCGGCACCGCGATGGCGGCCGACGGCGTCGATCTCGTCGATGAAGATGATGCAGGGGGCGTTCTTCTTGCCCTGCTCGAACATGTCGCGCACGCGGCTGGCGCCGACGCCCACGAACATCTCGACGAAGTCGGAGCCGGAGATCGTGAAGAACGGCACGTTCGCCTCACCCGCAATCGCGCGGGCCAGCAGGGTCTTACCGGTGCCGGGCGGGCCGACCAGCAGGCAGCCCTTCGGGATCTTGCCGCCCAGGCGCTGGAACTTCTGCGGATCGCGCAGGAACTCCACCACCTCCTGCAGCTCCTGCTTCGCCTCCTCGATGCCGGCGACATCCTCGAAGGTGACGCGGCCCTGGCGCTCGGTCAGCAGGCGCGCCTTGGACTTGCCGAAGCCCATCGCCTTGCCGCCGCCGCCCTGCATCTGGCGCATGAAGAAGATCCAGACCGCGATCAGCAGCAGGATCGGGAACCAGGAGATGAAGATGTTGAGGAGCGGGCTGGCCTCTTCCTGCGGCTTGGCGCGGACCGTCACGCCCTTGTTGGTCAGCCGCTCCACCAGCTGCGGATCGTTGGGGGCGTAGGTCGTGAAGGTATCACCATTGGTGTAGACGCCGGAGATGTTCTCTCCGCTGATCGTCACATCCTTCACCTGCCCGGATTCCACGCTGGAAACGAAGGTGGAATAGGGAACCTCCTTGCCCGCCGTCCGGGTGGAGGTGTTGCTGAAGAGATTGAACAGCGCAACGACGAGCAATCCGATGATCACCCAAAGCGCGAGGTTCTTGCCCAGATTTCCCAATGAACTTATCCCTATTCTGGGAACTGATCCCTATTCCGGGACCTGATCCCTGTTCCGGGAACCGATCCCCGTCCCGGCAAGCGCCCGCGCCCGGTCGGGCCGCCCAGCCGAAACCTGATACCGCCGATGAACGGCGCTGCCCTGCCTGCCGCCCAGGCGGGACCATCTGCTTGCGGTCCATTCTGCGACGGGCAGGGGCGCCATGCCAAGCGGCATGGTGCCGCGACGGCAGGCGGACACCCAGGCCGGGCCTCCGCGACCGCCCGACCCGACCGCCGCCTCGATTGGCATCATTCTAGATAGGGCTGCCTGGGGTCGCGAACAAGCGAGAGCGGCACCGCATCTATCAAGGTGGATGTACCGTTTCGCGGACCGCAGGGCATGCGACTCCCTGATCCGGCGTCAGGGCCGCCGCCAAGGTTTCCCAATGCCAGGGCCGGAAGGGGTTCACCGCCGCGCGCGACAGCCCGATATCCGCCGCGGACAGCCCCGCCACCGACCCTGCCGCATGCGGCAGGGTCGGCAGGCCGGCAAGCCGGCTGCCGCGATAGATGGCCGGCAGACCGGGACGGGCCGGCGCCGGGAGCGCCTGCAGCAGGTCGCGCAAAGCGGCGGCGGCGGGGCCCGCACCGCAGAGCAGCCGCGCCGCACGGGCCGGGCTCATCGCACCGAACTCCCGCAAGACCGGCACCGCGCCGTCCGCCGCCGGCGGCGGCAGCCAGCGGTCAGGCACGTGCAGCCGGAACCGGTCGCCCCAGCCGGTCGCCAGGCCCGGTGTGATCGGCAGTTCCGGAAGCGGCTGCCGGCGCTCGCGCAGCAGCAGATAGCGCCCGCCAGCGAGCCTGTGGAACAGACAGCCGGCCAGGGTGACGGCGGGAGTGCCGCCGGACAGGCCACGCCAGAGGCGGGCGACGGCGTCATGTGCGGGGGCCGTTCCGCCGCTGGAAAGCAGTCCGCGCAGCAGATGGCATGCCATGTCGTCGCCGGCTGCGGCGAGCGGCGCCAGCGACAGCCGGTCGTCCCCGTGCGGCGACAGGACGAGTGCGCGCCGCAGCAGGGCGTCGGCCGCCTGTCCGCGCTCCCGCGCCCGCCGGCGGGCCGCTTCAGCCGCCGCGACCAGCCGTTCCCGCCGGCCGTCACCGTCCAGCGTCCGCCGCACCCGGATGCGCTCGAACCGAGGGTCGCCGTTGCTGGGATCCTCCAGCCAGGGCAAGGCCTGCCGGCGAAGCCAGTGGCGAAGCTCCGCCCGGCCGAAGCCCAGCAGCGGCCGCAGCAGCAGCGGGCGGCCCGGCAGGTCATGTCGGCGGACCACGGGTGCCATGCCGCCCAGGCCGTCATGGCCGGTGCCGCGCTGCAGGCGCATCTCCACGGTTTCCGCCTGGTCGTCCGCATTATGCGCAAGCAGAATCGCTGCCGCGCCCGCGGACGATGCCGCCTCGTCCAGCAGCCGGTAGCGCAGGGCACGGGCCGCGGCCTGCAATCCGCCGGCCGGCAGGTCGCCCGGCCGTCCTTTCAGGACCTGGTGGGACAGGCCAAGCGCCGCCGCCCAGCGGCCGACCTGCGCCGCCTCGGCGGCCGCTTCCGGCCGGAGGCCGTGGTCCACCGTTGCCACCGCCAGGCGATGCCGCAATTCCGGACGGCCGTGCATCAGGTGCAGCAGCGCAATGCTGTCGCCGCCGCCGGAGACGGCAAGCAGCAACAGTCCGTCGGGCAGCGGACCATCGGGCAGGCCGATGCGGCGCAGCGCCGCCGCGAACCGGGCGGCGAGCCCGGCTTCGGGTTGCGCCCGCATGGCGGCAGGCGGCGGTGTCGTGGAGAAGGCGCTGGGCATGTCCGGCCCGGCGCGGCCGGCTAGCAGCCCGCGCGCTGCTGCTCGCTCCGGGCCCGGTCCAGAATCAGCCGCGGCGCGTTGGGAAATTCCGACAGGAGGTTGCTGAAGACCGGGCAGGCCTCCGCCTTCTGCCCCATCGCCACCAGGGAGACGCCCAGTTTCAGCAGGTTGTCGGGTGCCTTCTGGCTTTTCGGATGGTTCCGGTAGCCGGCCAGGAAGGCGGCGGCGGCCTGTTCGTACTCGTTGCGCGCATAGTAGGTCTCGCCCAGCCAGTATTGCGCGTTCCCCGCCAGGTCGTCCTTCGGATAATCCTTCAGGAAGGATTGCAGGGCCGCTTCCGCGTCGGCCAGCTGACCGACCCGGATCAGGCGGAGGGA
>NZ_JBHRTR010000037.1:99848-134716 GCF_042646425.1 Marinibaculum pumilum | reverse complement strand
CCGAACGGCCGCCGCCCGCATCGCTCCCCGTACCGGCCTGCGCGCCGCGCGGCGTGCCGCTGTCGCGGTCCACGCTCAGGGTCCCCAGCTGCTGCGTCCCCGCCGGTGTCGCGCCGTCCCTGTCGGCCGGCGCCGCGGCGACGGATGTGCCGCCGCCGCTGCCACCCGTGCCGCCGACGGCGCTGAGGCCGAGCTTGCCCTCGATCTCCTGCAGCCGGAACTCGACATCCTCCGACAGCCGGGTCAGGCGATCGTCCATCTGGCGCTGCTGGTGGGCCAGTTCCTCCACCTGGGCGGTCAGCCGGCGGAGGCTTTCCTCGTAGGTATAGAGCTGGCTGCCGATATCGCCGCTGGCGGCCGGGGATGCCGTGTCGGAACGGTCCGGGACCGTCCCGCGATAGACGTTGCGCTGCAGGCTGTTCAGGTCGGCTTCCAGCCGGTTCAGCTTCGCCACGATCGCCTGCATCGACGGGTCCGACTGTGCGAGCACAGGCCCGGCCGGCGCGATGGTCCCTCCGCCACCGACCAGGGCGGCGGCCAGGAGAGCGGCCGGGCCAATGCCGGCGACCCGGCGGCGTCGCGGCAGGTGTCCGCCCGTCCGGGCCGGACGTCGCAGGACCTCGGGAAGCAGCAGGAACTGGGGGAACAGCAAATCGGACCGCATCTCAACCGCCTTCTGTGTCGCGAGGCCGCCGGCTGTCCATGCCGATGACCGCCCCGATCGGGACGGCGCATGGCGCGGCCGGCGACGCGCCCGCCCTCGGCTGACTAACCCCACCCGATGGGCAAGGTTCACCTCGCCGGGGATGCGGATCAAGTGCTTTCGGCCCCCTGCAGACGCTTTCCGCGCCATGCCGGCAGGCCGTGGCGCAGACCGTCGCGCCGTTCAGCTTCCCCTGGGCGACGCAAGGGCGCGCTTCCGGGCGAATGCCGGGGCGGACATCGGAAAAAGCTGAAAAGATCCTGCGGCGGGAGAAGAGAGCGGGGACCCGGCCGGCCCCGCGCCTTAGGACGAACCCGGGTTCGCTTGGGGAGGTGCCGACGGCTCTGCGGCCGTTCAACCCTCATGCCCCGGGCCGGGAATGCAGCCATGAAGCGACGGTTTCGATCTGCTGCCCTGCCATGTGCCGGGATGCCTGGACCCGATCTCGGTATCGGGATGCCTCACGGCCGGACCGGGCGGCGTCGTGACGCCCTGGCAGCAGAAGAGAGGCAGGAGGACCCGGCCGGCAATCAGCCGGCCGGGTCCGATGCCTGTGGCAATGGCCTGGCTAGTTGCTCAGGACCGAGACGCCGCGCCGGTTCTGCGCCCAGGCGGCCTCGTTGTTGCCGAACGCCACCGGGCGTTCCTTCCCGTAGGAGATGGTCGACAGACGCGCCGGAGCCACACCCTTGGAAATCAGGTACTGACGGACGGCATTGGCCCGGCGTTCGCCGAGTGCGAGGTTGTACTCGCGGGTGCCGCGATCGTCGCAATGCCCCTCGATCAGCAGGTTGTTCTGCGGATACTGGGACATCCAGGCGGCCTGGCGGTCCAGCACCTGCTGGGCCGACGGCCGAAGGGCATAGCTATCGAATGCGAAGTAGACGCGATCGCCGACGTTCAGCACCAGATCCTCTTCGGACCCCGGCACAACGCCCTGTTCGACGACGACCGCTTCCTGGACCATCTCGCCGGTGGCCTCGGGTGCGGTTTCGCACGCCGCGGTCAATCCGAGAACGGCAAGAACGGTCAGGACCTTGGGTCCAAAGGACAGTACGCGCATGGCTGATATCTCCTTCACTGCTCCCTCACGCAGCCGCACCACGTGGCAAACCGGACCACGCCGGGCCCACGCCCACGGCACAACGTACCATGGCCGTCCGTCCCCCGTGACCACCATGTTCCATCGAGCCGGCGCGCGTAATAACCCTGATAGCATCTGCCGGTTCGCGTTGGCAATCGCATCTTTGCTGCATTCGCGACCGGCTGTTGCCATTCTGCCGCAGGCCGGCCGCCGCTTCGGTTCCGCCTCGCTTTCCGCTACGCTTGCGCCTACTGATCGAGGGGCGCCGGCGGCGACCAGGCCGGGTCCGACGCCCCCATGGGGGTGATCACCTGGCGCTCGTTGAAGCCGGTCAGGTCGATCGACCAGAGGCTGGCATCCTTGCCGCCGCCGCGGCTGTCCGACGGCGTCTCGCGGTAGAACATCAGCACCCGCCCGTTCGGGGCCCAGGTCGGTGCCTCCTGCACGTAGCGGTTGCTGGCCAGGATCCGCTCGCCGCTGCCGTCGGGCCGCATCACGCCGATATGGAACTGGCCGCCCTTCTCCTTGGTGAAGGCGATCAGGTCGCCGCGCGGTGACCAGACCGGGGTGGAATAGAGCCCGTCGCCGAAGCTGATCCGGCGCTGGTCGCTGCCGTCGATGTTCATCGTGTAGATCTGCTTGCTGCCCGACCGGTCGGAATTGAAGGTGATCATCCGCCCGTCCGGCGAGAAGGAGGGCGAGGTATCAATGCCCGGGTCGTGGGTCAGGCGCCGCTTCTGCCGGGTGCGCAGGTCCATGGTGTAGACCTCCGAATTGCCGTCGGAGGCCATCGACATCACCACCGAATTGCCGTCGGGCGAAAAGCGCGGCGCGAAGGTCATGCCGGGGAAGTCGCCCACCAGTTCCTGCCGGCCGGTATCGATGTTGAACAGGTAGACCCGCGGCCGGTCGCCGAAATAGGACAGGTAGGTGATCTCCTGCCGGGTCGGGCTGAAGCGCGGGGTCAGCACCAGAAACTGCCCGTCGGTCAGGAAGCGGTGGTTCTCGCCGTCCTGGTCCATGATCGCCAGGCGCTTCACCCGCTTCGCGGCGGGGCCCGATTCCGCGACATAGACGATCCGCGTGTCGAAATAGCCCTCCTCGCCCGTCAGACGCTCGTAGATGGCATCGGCGATCAGGTGCGCCACCCGTCGCCAGTTCTCCGGCGTGGTGAAGAAGGCCAGCCCGGTCAGCTGCTTCTCCGCCAGCAGGTCCCAGAGCCGGAACTCCGTACGCAGGCGGCCGTCGGACTGCAGCTCGGTCTGGCCGGTGACCAGCGCCACGGCGTTCAGCACCCGCCAGTCCTGGAAACGCGGCGTGCCCCGCATCTCCTGCGGCTGCTGGATGTGGGAACGCGGGTCGACCGGGGCGAACAGGCCCGACCGTTCCAGGTCGGCGCGGACCACCGCGGCGATGTTGGCGCCGCGCTGCCGCGCGGCGGCGTCCGCACCGTCGAAATCGGAGATCGCGATCGGCAGCGGCTCCACATTGCCGCGGGTGATGTCGATCCGCAGCAGGCCGTCGGCGCCGCGCGATTCGTCGGACTGGGCCCGCACCGGGCCCGCCGCCAGCAAGGCCGCAAGGCTGGCCAGCAGCGCCAGCGCCAGCAGGACGTGGCCGGGCCATTCGCGGAACGGCAGCGGCAGTGCCGCCGCCCGGGTCATCCCAGCATGTCTCTCGGATTGAAGGTCAGTTCGATTTCGCGCCATCGGTCATACTTCCCTGGATCCAAACCCATAACAGGCTCGCATTTACGCACCGCGCGCACGGCGCTTTCCGCCGCCACGCGCCAGAACTGGTCCCCCGGATCCCCCCGGTTGGTCACCTCGGGCTCCCGCAGCAGGCTGCCGTCCTGCCGCAGCCAGATCCGCACCACCACCACCAGGTTGCGGGCATTGCGCGCGCCGGTCGGCGGATTCCAGCAACGCTCGAACTGCGCGCGAATCGCCGACAGCTCGCTGGACGACAGCGGCTGGCTGGACAGCGCCGTATCGCGGGTCTGCCGCACAATGGTATCGGATCGCCGCGGCGCGGCATTCTCCTCGTCGCGGCGGACGTTCGGATTGTCGTCCAGCCGCTTGTCCAGCAGCGCCGACAGCCGGTCGAGATTGAGCTTGTCCTTGGGCGGCGCCTTGTCCTCCGTCTTCGGCGGCTCCGGCCGGGTCTCCTGCGGCGCGGTCGCCACCTCCAGGCGTTTCGGCCGCGACTTCGGCCGCGGTACAGCTTCCGAGAGTGCGGTGTCCGGTTCCGCCGTCTCCACCTTCTCCGGCTTCTGCACCGTCTGCGGCTTGGCGGGGGTGGTCTGGCGGACCGGCTCAGCGGTCTCCTTCGCATCCTCCACCTTGCGGTCCGGCTCCGGCGCCACCGCCTCGTTCGTTTCCCTGCTGGTAACCGGCTGCGGCGCCGGCGGTTCCGGCGCCTGCACTGCTTCCTGCCGCTCCGCCTCCCGCTCCTCCGGCTTTTCGACCGGCTGCAGGGCCGCCACCTGTTCGCTGTCGGCCTTGTCGGCCTTGCTGCTTTGCGCCGGCGCCGCGCGGCTGGCGCTGGCCACCGCGGCCTCCGGCACGTCTGCGGCCTTCGGCGCGGCCTCCTCCGCCGGTGCGCCACCCTGCGCGGGCTCCGCCTCTGCCGTTTCGGCCTGCCGCGCATCGACCTTCGCCGGGTCCGGCGCGGTGGAGATGCGCGGCGTCTCCACCTTCTCCGACACGGCGGAGGGCTGCGGCACCTCGCGCGCGGCGGCGCGGGCCGCCTCCACCGCCTGCGGCCGCGGCGGCTCGGGCACCCGCTGCGCATCCACCGTGGGCTGCGGCACGCTGGGCGCGGGCGCGGCGTCGGCCTGCCGGGTCTCCGGCGAGGCGGTCACCTTGTCCACCACCGGTGCCGAGGGCGCGGCCGCCACCACCTGCGAAGGCTTCGCCTTCGGGATCGGCACGTCCTTCTCCGGCAGCGGGGCCTGCACCTCGGCCACCTGCTCGAGTTCCGCCACCGGGCCGAACTCGACGGTGAAGGTCTGCTCCGGCGGCGGCGTTTCGTCCGGCCAGAGGCTGAGCCCGGTGACGGTCAGCACCAGGACCGCCACATGCAACAGGACCGACAGGATGTAGGCGCGGATGCGCAAGTCAGCACTTCCTCAAAGGCGATACCGGCGCCGGGGCCACGATCGGTCCCGTCCCTGCGCCGTCTGTCCCAACGTTCCGCAGCCCACCCGGGTTCATGCCGTCCCGCGCAGCCGTCACGTCGCGCCCGTCAGTTGCGGCGCGGCGCCTGTGCGATCAGCGCGACCCGCTTGAAACCGGCCTGGTTGATCACGCCCATCACCTCGACGACCTGGCCGTAGTTGATCGCCTGGTCGCCGCGCACGAAAATCCGCCGGTCCGGTGCCTCGCCGGCGATCGCCTTCAGGCGCACCGCCAGCTCGCTCTCCGGCACCTCCGTCTCCTGGATGTAGATCAGGCCGGCCGAATCGATGGTGACGGTCAGCGGCTCGTCGGAGCCCTGGATGTTCGGCGCCTCGCTCTTCGGCAGGTCGACCTGGACGCCGACGGTCAGCAGCGGCGCGGTCACCATGAACACGATCAGCAGCACCAGCATGACGTCCACGAAGGGCGTCACGTTGATCTCGCTCATGCGGCCACCGCGACGCCGGCCGCCATGGCGGCGGCCACCGCCGCCGGAAAGCTGGGCTCCCATCAGGCGGCCACCGATTCCTCGTCGAGCTGCCGCGACAGGATCGCGGAGAACTCCCCGGAGAAGCCTTCCAGCCGGCCGGCATAGGAATCCAGGTCACCGTTCAGCTTGTTGTAGGCGACGACGGCCGGGATGGCGGCCAGCAGGCCAAGCGCGGTGGCGAACAGCGCCTCGGCGATGCCGGGCGCCACCACCGCCAGGGAGGTGTTCTGGCTGGCCGCGATCGAGGTGAAGGCGTTCATGATGCCCCAGACCGTCCCGAACAGGCCGATGAAGGGGGCCGTCGACCCGATCGTCGCCAGCACGCTCATCTGCTTCTCCAGGCGCGCCAGCTCGCGGTCGCGGGTGACCGCCATCACCTGCTCGATCCGCTCTTTCAGCGAGCCGGCATTGGCCAGGCGCACCAGGCCGCGTTCGGCGGAGCGGCGCCATTCGCGCATGGCGGAGGCGAACAGCGCGGCCATCGGGTGGCCGGGATTGCCCGCGATCCGGTCGTACAGGTCCTCCAGCGAGCCGCCGGACCAGAATTCCTGCTCGAAGGCATCGGCATCGGCATTGACCCGGCGGAACCGGAACAGCTTTTCGAAAATGATCGCCCAGACCCAGACGGAAGCGAGCAAGAGCCCGATCATCACGATCTTGACGACGATGTCGGCCTGGAAGAACAGGCCCCAGATCGACAGGTTCTCGACAACAGTCGAACCGGCCTCGACGACTTCAGTTTCCATGCCCTCGCCCCAGCGTGTGCTGTGTGTCAGAAATCCGGGAAGATTTTGGTGAAAGTGTGGCGGCCACCGGGCCGAATGCGGCGGAAATATGGTCCGGCAGCCGCCGCGGGCGGCCGCCGCGGTCGATCAGCGCCGCCCGCACCTCCGCCTCCACCAGGCGCTCCCCCTCGCTGTCGCCATCGCCCTCTGCGCCGCGCAGGCAAAGCTGCTCCAGGGTCATGCTGGCACCGCCCAGCGCGGTCAGCCGGGTGGCGACCTGCAGCCGGTCCTCCAGCTTCGCCGGGCGGCGGAAGCGCAAGGCCATGCCGGTGACGGCAAAGGCGAGGCCGGCCTCCTGCAGCAGCACCTGCTGGCGGATGCCCAGGCAGGTCAGCAGGTCGCTGCGCGCGCGCTCGAAAAAGCGCAGGTAGTTGGCGTGATAGACGATGCCGCCGGCATCGGTGTCTTCCCAGTAGACCCGCAGGGGGAAGCGGTGGCTGTCGCCGGCGAACCAGCCCTCGCCGTCCGTCGCCCCGCCCTCAGAGGTCATCCTCGCCTCCCGCATCCAGGGGCAGGTCCGCCTGCAACCGCGCCAGCGGATCGCGCGCCGGCGCCGGCAGGCCCAGATGGGCGAAGGCGGCCGGCGGCGCCACCCGTCCGCGCGGCGTCCGCTGCAGCATGCCCTGCTGGATCAGGTAGGGCTCGATGATGCTCTCGATCGCGTCGCGCGGCTCCGACAGGGCGGCGGCGATGGTCTCGATACCGACCGGGCCGCCGTTGAAATCCTGCGCGACCACTTTCAGGTAGCGCCGGTCCATCGCATCCAGGCCGCGCTGGTCGACATCCAGCCGCTGCAGGGCGGCATCCGCCTTCACCCGGTCGACCCGCTCCGCGCCGGCGACCAGGGCGAAGTCACGCACCCGCATCAAGAGCCGCACCGCCACCCGCGGCGTGCCGCGGGCCCGGCGCGCGATCTCATGCGCGCCATCGTCGGTCAGGCTCAGCCCCTCGATCTGCGCCGCCCGGCGCACCACCGTCACCAGGTCTTCGACGCTGTAGAAGTCCAGCCGGTGCTGGATGCCGAAGCGGTCGCGCAGCGGCGTGGTCAGCAGCCCCAGCCGGGTGGTGGCGCCGACCAGGGTGAAGGGCGGCAGGTCGATCCGCACCGATCGTGCCGCCGGGCCTTCGCCGATGATCAGGTCGAGCTGGAAATCCTCCATCGCCGGATAGAGCACTTCCTCGACCGCGGGCGAGAGGCGGTGGATCTCGTCGATGAACAGCACGTCGCGTTCTTCGAGGTTGGTCAGCAGGGCGGCCAGGTCGCCTGCCTTCGCGATGACGGGACCGTGGGTAACGCGGAAGTTCACACCGAGTTCCCGCGCCACGATCTGCGCCAGGGTGGTCTTGCCCAGGCCCGGCGGCCCGACGAACAGGACATGGTCGAGCGCCGCGCGGCGGCGCCGCGCCGCCTCCACGAAGACGCCGAGATTTTCGCAGACCTGCGGCTGGCCGACGAACTCCTTCAGGGTCTGCGGGCGCAGTACGGCATCCGGCGCGTCGGCGTCCTGCGCCGCGCCGCCCACCAGCCTCTCTCCGTCCGGGTCGCTCAAGCTCCGCCCCTTGCCATGCCGCTCACTGCGCCGACAGGCGCTTCAGGCTGCCGCGGATCAGCCCGTCCAGTGCCGCACCCTCGCCCTGGGCATCGCGTTCGGCCGCCACCGCGCGGAACGCGTCGGAGCGGCCATAGCCCAGATTCGTCAGCGCCGAAACGGCATCCGCCAGCAGGCCGTCGGCCGCCGGCTCCGCCGCCACCGGTGCCGGGCCGGGCGACGCCGCCGCCCCGGCCGCGGCCAGGCCCATCCCGGCCACCTTGTCCTTCAGCTCCGTCACCAGCCGCGCGGCCAGCTTCGGCCCGACGCCGGGCGCCCGGGTCAGCGCCGCCTTGTCGCCGCTGCCCAGGGCCAGCATCAGGTCTGCCGGCCGCAGGGTCGCCAGCAGCGCCAGGGCCGCCCGCGGGCCCACCCCCTGCACGCCGCGCAGGGTCCGGTACCAGCCCTTCTCCTCCCGGCTGCGGAAGCCGTACAGGTCGAAGGCATCCTCGCGGACCTCCGTCACCACCCACAGCACCGCCGGCCCGGCGGCGGCCCGCATCGCGTCGATCGTCGGCGGCGCGCAGGCCACCTCGTAGCCGACGCCGCCGACATCGAACAGGATGCCGTCGGCATCCCAGTCCACCACCTGCCCGACCAGCCGACCGATCACCGCCCGCCCCCCTTCGCTGCAAAGCCATTCGCCATGGCGCTCATCGCAGGCTCGCCGCCAGGCTGGCATGGCGACGGTGCTGCGCATGGCAGATCGCCACCGCCAGCGCATCGGCGGCATCGCCGGCGACAACGCCGCAGCCGGGTAGCAGCACCTTGACCATGGCAAGGACCTGCTCCTTCGCCGCATGGCCGGTGCCGACGACCGTCTTCTTCACCAGGTTGGGGGGATATTCCGCGACCGGCAGGCCGGCCTGCGCCGGCACCAGCAGCACGATGCCGCGGGCCTGGCCCAGCTTCAGGGTCGATACCGGATTGCGGTTCACGAAGGTCTCTTCCACCGCAGCCTCGTCCGGGGTCCAGGCGCCGACGACCTCGGACAGGCCGGCATGCAGCGCGGCCAGGCGGTCGGACAGCCCCTGGCTGGCGTCGATGTTCAGCACGCCATGGCCGCGATGGCGGATCCGGGTCCCCTCCGCCTCGATCAGCCCCCAGCCGGTGTGGCGCAGGCCCGGGTCCAGTCCCAGGATCCGGACCGGACCGGCGCGGCTCAAGATGCCCGGCCTTCCGCGGCCGGCAGGCGCAGGCGGACGCCCCGGCGGCCGGCCGGGGCGCGACGATCAGCTCGCCAGCTTCTCCAGCATGGCGTCGGAGACCTCGAAATTGGCATAGACCTGCTGCACATCGTCGCTGTCTTCCAGGACATCCAGCATCTTGAACAGCGATTCGGCCTTTTCGTCATCCACCGGAACGGTGTTCTGCGGCTTCCAGGTCAGGCGCGCGGTCTTCGCCGGGCCGAAGGCCTGTTCCAGCCCGTCGCGGACCTCGTTGAAATCGTCGGCCGCGCAGATCACCTCGTGGCCTTCCTGCGGATCGAAGCTGCAGTCGGTCGCGCCGGCTTCCAGCGCCGCCTCGAACATCGCCTCCTGGTCGGCGGTGTCGGCCGGATAGATCACCTGGCCCACCTGGTCGAACATGAAGGCGACGGAGTTGGTCTCGCCCAGCGACCCGCCATGCTTGGAGAAGGCGGAGCGCACCTCCGACGCGGTGCGGTTCCGGTTGTCGGTCAGCGCCTCGACGATCACCGCGATGCCGCCGGGGCCATAGCCCTCGTATCGCACCTCCTCGTAATTCTCCGCATCGGAGCCGGAGCCGCGGTTGATCGCGCGCTCCATCGTGTCCTTCGGCATGTTGGAGCCGCGCGCGGCGATCACCGCCGCGCGCAGCCGCGGGTTCGCCGCCGGGTCCGGGCCGCCCAGCTTGGCGGCGGTGGTCAGCTCGCGGATCAGCTTGGTGAACACCTTGGCGCGCTTTGCATCCTGCGCGCCCTTGCGGTGCATGATGTTCTTGAACTGGGAATGACCGGCCATGACTGCTCTTCATCCTTCTGCGGGCAACCGCCCGGCGATCTGCCGGGGCGCCCGCACGCCTGCCTGCGAAAGGCGCATCTATTCGGCTGCGGCGCGGCCCGCGTCAACTGCCGCGCCGCCGCCCGGCAGCGCCTGCGACAGGCGCCCGCCGACGCGGACCGGCTCGATCCTGCGGGCCAGGCCGGTTCCCGGCTCGGTCTCCACGAACACGCCGCAGACGGTCGCCTCGCCGCCGGCCGGCTCGAAGCGGGCGCCCGGGGTCTTCCGGCGGAAGCGGCGCAACGGTTCGACCTTGTCCATGCCGATGACGGAATCGTAGTCGCCGCACATGCCGGCATCGGTCATGTAGGCGGTGCCGCCGGGCAGGATCTGCGCGTCCGCCGTCGGCACATGGGTATGCGTGCCGCAGACCAGCGAGGCGCGCCCGTCGGCCAGGTGGCCCAGCGCCATCTTTTCCGACGTGGCCTCGGCATGCACGTCCAGCAGGATGGCGTCGAAGCCGCCGCCCTTCGGCCCCAGGCGATAGCGGTTCAGCGCCTCCTCCACCGCGGTGAAGGGATCGTCCAGCGGCTCCATGAACAGCCGTCCCATCACCTGCAGGACCGCGACCTTTTCCCCCCGGCGGGTGCGGAACTCCGCCACGCCGCGTCCCGGCGTGCCCGCCGGGAAGTTCATCGGCCGCAGCAGGCGCGGGTCGCCGTCGATATAGCCCAGGGTCTCCTTCTGGTCCCAGACATGGTTGCCGGTCAGGATGCAGTCGACGCCGGCATCGTAGAGTTCCTGGCAGATCCGGCCGGTGATGCCGAAGCCGCCGGCGGCATTCTCGCCATTCACGACCACGAAGTCGGGCGCCAGGCGTTCGATCAGGCCCGGCAGCCGCGCCACCACACCTTCCCGGCCGGAGCGGCCGACGACATCGCCGAGATACAGAAGCTTCATCGATTCATTCCCTGCCGGCCGCCCTGCCCATCGCCGCAGACGCCATGGGGGCAACCGTTCGTCCCAAAATCCTATGCCGGGCAGCGCAATGCCCGCCGCTCCGTCACCAGCCAGTCCAGTGGCGCGTCGCGGTCGTCGGCCGGCACCTGGCGCAGCAGCTGCGCCTCCATCGCCCAGCCCACCGCCAGCACCGGTTCGCCGTCCTGCCGCAGCTCCGCAAGGCAGCGGTCGTAGAAGCCCGCGCCCTGGCCCAGCCGCCGCCCCCGCCGGTCCGCCGCCAGCAACGGCACCAGAACCAGATCCGGCCGCACCGCCGGGATGGCGGCCGGCGGCGCCGGAATGCGATAGGCGCCGGGCGGCGGCACGCCGTCGGCCAGCGGCCAGGGGCGGAAGACGACATGGCCGTGGCGCATGGCACCGTCCGCCGCCGGCGGCACGATATCCGGCAAGGCGGTCTGCCACCCCATGTCGGTGAGGCGCCGCAGCGCCGGCAGGGGATCGGCCTCGCCCGCCATCGGCCAATAGGCGGCCACGATGCCCGGCGATATCTCAGCCGCGGCCAGGACTTCGTGGACCAGGATACCGGCGGCGGCAATGCCATGCCAGGGGCGATGAGCGGCCCGGCGCAGGCCATGCATCGCGACCCGCAGCCGCGCCTTCGCGGCGGAAACGCCGCTCATCGGGGGGGATCTCCGGGGGCCAGATCTCCGGGGGTCGGATCTCCGGGGGTCGGATTTCCGGCGCGCCCGCTTGCGGGCATGTCTATGAAGTGGACGGGCACCGCCATGGCCGTGGGTATGTGCTACATCCTCTGTGGCCTGGACAACCAGGTGGGCGCCGTACTAGCCGAACCACGATCCGGTCAGGGACAGCTCCCTAGAGAATGAACATTGGCCCCAGGGATTTAAGCGACCTCACGTACCGGGCAGTAGGCCCGTCCGGCAATGAACTTAGGCACTCGCCAGCCGCGCGGCAATGCCTTCGACACGAGATGCCAGCGCATTCACCCGCTCGCTCTCCGCCGCTGCCGCTTCCTGCACCTTCGCCTGGCCGGCTTCGCCGCCGGCACCGTCGTGCGGCGTCGCACCGGTCGTCCGTTCCTGATCCGGCTGGGACGATCCCGGCTGGGACGATCCCGGCTGGGACGATCCCGACTGGGCCGGTGTCTGGCGGACCGCCTCCAGGTCGGCCACGGCCTCCGCCAGGTCGTCGGCCAGGACCAGAGCGGTCATCAACAGCAGCCGCTCGTCGCCCACCTGCCCGACCCGGGCGGCGAGTTCCGCCACCCGGCCGTCGAGGTACTGGCCCAGTTCGACGATACGGTCCTCTTCGCCCGCGTCGCAGCCGATCTTGTAGCTGCGGCCATTGACCGTGATCCGAACCTGCCCGGTCCCAGTCCTGCGTTGCTGCATCGCGCCGTCACTTTCCTAGAAAAACTGGCTCACCGTCCGCAGCCCCTCCGGCCCGGCCGACCTTCCGGTCCGGTGCCGCTGCAGCCTTCCATCCCCCGCAAGCCCATCTCTCTCCCGTCGCAGCTGTCGCCGGTCCAGTGCCTGTCGCATCCGCCGGCCGGGCGCCTTCAGCGCCCGCGGCGTCACGGCTCCAGGATCGACTCCAGTTCCCCGATCGCGGAATCCACACGGCCCGATACGGCGGAGGTCAGGTCCTCCAGCCGCTGCACCCGGGCCTGTTCCGCCTTCAGCGCTTCCGCCAGGCGCGCATTCTCCGCCCGCGCCTGCTCCAGCTCCCGGCGCACCGCCTGCAGTTCCTCTGCCGACTGCCGGCGCTGCGCCAGCAGCGCATCCTCCAGCACCGTCAGGGCCGCATCCAGCCGCTGCCAGGCGGCAGCGGGATCGGCTGTCTCCTGATCGGCTGTCTCCTGATCGGCTGGCGTGTCGGCGGTTTCCGGGTCCATCGGCTGTCTGTTCGTCCTCGGCATGCGGCGGCCGGTGTGGCGACCGCAGCGGGCGCGCTCCGGCGGAGCCGCTCCCAGATCGCACGTCGGGCGGCATCTCGCGCCGCATTGGCCGGAAACCGCGGCGGCCACCCTGATCGCTATATCTGGCGGCTCGACACCTTCCCTACCACAGAGTATTGGCAGGGATAACCCCCGGTCAATCGTCGCAGGGCATGCCTGGCACCCGCTCCGGCGCCGGCTTCGCCCCGGTTGGCGGCGCAGGCCGCGGCGTCGCAGCGGTTGACCTGCGCGTCGCAGCGTTCATAAAGCAGGCCGCCCGGCGCCATGCTCCGGCGCGGCGCAGTGAACGCCGACCGCACGGCCCGAACGGCACCGACCGGCAATCCGACACCCATCCCTGCAAGGCAGCCCGAACATGACACAGCGGACCGCATCCCCTTCCGCCGAGGCCGGCAAGGCCGGAAACGGCGATCTCGAGACCGTGGAGGCGGACGGCAGCCCCGTCACCGAAGCCGAGCTGGCGAATGCGATCCGCGTCCTGGCGATGGATGCGGTGGAGGCGGCGCAGAGCGGCCATCCCGGCATGCCGATGGGCATGGCCGACGTGGCCACCGTCCTGTTCCGTGACCATCTGCGCTTCGACCCGCAGGTGCCGGACTGGCCGGACCGCGATCGTTTCGTGCTCAGCGCCGGCCATGGCTCGATGCTGCTCTACGCCCTGCTCTACCTGACCGGCTATCCCGACATCGGCATCGACGAGATCCGCCGCTTCCGCCAGCTCGGCTCGCGCACCCCGGGCCATCCGGAGATCGGCTGCGCGGCGGGGGTGGAGACCACAACCGGCCCGCTGGGCCAGGGCCTGGGCAACGCCGTCGGCATGGCGATGGCGGAACGCATGATGGCGGCCCGCTACGGCGCCGAGCTGGTCGACCACCGGACCTACGTGATCGCGGGCGACGGCTGCCTGATGGAAGGCATCAGCCACGAGGCCGCCTCCCTGGCCGGCCATCTGCGGCTGGGCAAGCTGATCGTCCTCTGGGACGACAACCGGATCACCATCGACGGCGCCACCGACCTGTCGGTCAGCGACGACCAGCTGGGCCGCTTTTCCGCCCTGGGCTGGGACGTGCGGGCGGTCGACGGCCACGACCAGGCCGAGATCTCCGCCGCGCTGGACGCCGCGCGCGCCGACGACCGGCCGAGCCTGATCGCCTGCCGCACCACGATCGGCTTCGGCGCGCCGAAGAAGGGCGGCACCGCCGATGCCCATGGCGCGCCGCTGGGCGCGGAAGAGATCAGGGCCGTGCGCGAGGCGCTGAACTGGCCCCATCCGCCGTTCGACGTGCCGGAGAACATCCTGGCCGCCTGGCGCCGCATCGGCGGCCGCGGCGCGGCCGCCCGCGCCGACTGGCAGGCCCGCATGGAGGCCGCGCCGGCGGTGCGCCAGGAGGCGTTCGAATTCGACCTGGGCGGTGCGCTGCCGGCCGCCGCCGACCGCGCCCTGGCGGAGGTCGCGGCGGAATTCCGCGACAGTGCGCCGAAGCTCGCCACCCGGCAAGCTGCGAAGAAGGTGCTGGACGCCCTGGTGCCGGCGATGCCGAACCTGATCGGCGGTTCCGCCGACCTGTCGGGCTCCAACGGCACCAAGTCGGGTGCCCACAAGGTGATCACCGCCGACGACTTCTCCGGCACCTATCTGCATTACGGCGTGCGCGAGCACGGCATGGCCGCCGCCATGAACGGCATCAGCCTGCATGGCGGCCTGCGCGCCTTTGGCGGCAGCTTCCTGGTCTTCACCGACTATTGCCGGCCGGCGATCCGGCTCTCCGCCCTGATGGAACAGCCGGTGATCTACGTGATGAGCCACGATTCCATCGGCCTGGGCGAGGACGGGCCCACCCACCAGCCGGTGGAGCAGCTGGCCGCGCTGCGCGCGATCCCGAACCTGGTCGTGCTGCGCCCCGCCGACGCGCTGGAGACGGCGGAATGCTGGCGGGTCGCGCTGACCCGCAGCAACGGTCCCAGCGTCCTGGTCACAACCCGGCAGGGCGTACCGGCCCTGCAGCGGCCGGAAGGGCTGCAGGAGAATGCCGCCGCCCGCGGCGCCTATGTCCTGGCGGAGGCGCAGGGCGGTCCGGCCCGGGCGGTGCTGCTCGCCTCCGGATCGGAGGTGATGCTGGCGCTGGCGGCGCGCGACATCCTGCAGGCGGACCATCTGCCGACCCGGGTCGTCTCCGTCCCCTCGCACGAGCTGTTCCTGGCGCAGGACGCGGCCTACCGGGACGAGGTGCTGGCGAGCGGCGACCGCGGCGTCGTGCGCGCCGGGGTCGAGGCAGCCATCCGGATGGGCTGGGACCGGCTGATCGGCGACGGCCCGTTCGTCGGCATGACCGGATTCGGCGCCTCGGCGCCCTACGAGGAACTCTATCCGCATTTCGGCATTACCGCCGACGCCCTGGCGGATGCCGTGCGCGAGAGGCTTTCGGCACAGGGCTGAACGTTCGCTGCGGCATCCCGGCCGGCAGGCTGCCGCGCGCCGGCCGGGGATCCGCCTTGTCGGGCCGCGCGTTACCAATTAAGAAGCGGCCACTTCCTGCCGGTCGGCCGCCCCGCCAGATCCGCCACGGGCCCGCCGCGCGGGTCCCGGCGGCGCCTGCGCCGCACGCCGCCGGCGCGACCAGATCAACCGCCACAAGAACCGCCGGAGCCGCAACCGGCGCAGGACATTCGGAGACCGCCATGACCACCACCATCGCGATCAACGGCTTCGGCAGGATCGGCCGCCTGGTCTACCGCGCCCTGATGGAATCCGGCCGCAGCGACCTGCAGGTCGTGGCCGTGAACGACCTGGGCCCGATCGAGACCAATGCCCACCTGCTACGCTACGACAGCGTGCATGGCCGCTTCCCGGGCGAGGTGAAGGTCGACGGCGACCGGATGGACACCGGCAAGGGCTGGGTGAAGGTCACCGCGGTGCCGAAGCTGACCGACCTGCCGTGGAAGGATCTGGGCGTCGACATCGTGCTGGAATGCACCGGCCGCTTCACCAGCCGCGAGCAGGCCGCCGGCCATCTGGAGGCCGGTGCCAAGCGGGTGCTGGTCTCCGCCCCCGCCAGCGGCGCCGACCTGACCGTGGTCTACGGCGTCAACCACGAGAAGCTGACGGCGGAGCATCTGGTGGTTTCCAACGCCTCCTGCACGACCAACTGCCTGGCGCCGGTGGCGGCGGTGCTGAACGCGGCGGTCGGCATCGAGCGCGGCTTCATGACCACGGTGCATGCCTATACCAACGACCAGGCGATCCTGGACACCATGCACAAGGACCTGCAGCGCGCCCGCGCCGCCGGCATGTCGATGATCCCGACCTCCACCGGTGCCGCCCGCGCCGTCGGCCTGGTGCTGCCGGAGCTGAAGGGCAAGCTGGACGGCACCGCCGTGCGGGTGCCCACGCCCAACGTGTCGATGATCGACCTGGCCTTCGTGCCCGGCAGGACGACCGATGCGGAGACGGTCAATGCGGCCCTCACCAAGGCGGCCGACGGCCCGCTGAAGGGTGTCCTGGCCTATACCAGCGAGCCGCTGGTCTCCATCGACCTGAACCATGTGCCGGCCAGCTCCACCGTCGACCTGAACGAGACCCAGGTGATCGACGGCGGCCTGGTCCGGGTGCTCAGCTGGTACGACAACGAGTGGGGCTTCTCCAACCGGATGCTGGACACCGCGGCCCATATGGGCAGCCTGATCTGAGGCGCGGACCGTCCGACAGGGCAAGGAGGCGCTGACCATGTCCCAGGCTGCCAAATCGCCTGACAGAAGGAACGGGATCGACCCGGGATTCGACACCCTGGACGATCTCGATATCGCCGGCCGCCGGGTGCTGGTCCGGGTCGACCTGAACGTCCCCCGCGACGGCGCCCATGTGCGGGAGACGGCCCGCATCGAGCGCATCCGCGACACCATCGAGGAACTGGCCGGCCAGGGCGCGAAGGTCGTCCTGCTGTCCCATTTCGACCGGCCGAAAGGCAAGGTCGTGCCGGAAATGTCGCTGCGCCACATCCTCTCCGCGATGGAGGATTGCCTGGGCCGCAGGATCGCTTTCTGCCCGGAATCCGTCGGCCCGACGGCGGAAGAGGCGGTGGCGGCGCTGCCGCCCGGCGAGATCCTGCTGCTGGAGAACCTGCGCTTCCATGCCGAGGAAGAGGCCAACGATCCCGGCTTCGCCGATGCCCTGGCCCGCCTGGGCGACGTCTATGTGAACGACGCCTTCTCCGCCGCGCACCGTGCCCATGCCTCCACCGCCGCGCTGGCGGAGCGCCTGCCGGCGGCGGCCGGCCGCCTGATGGAGGCGGAACTGCGCGCGGTGATCGGCGCCCTGGAGCATCCGCAGCGGCCGCTGATGGCGCTGGTCGGCGGCGCCAAGGTCTCCACCAAGCTCGCCGTCCTGTCGCACCTGGTGCGGAAGGTCGACCGGCTGGTGATCGGCGGCGGCATGGCGAACACCTTCCTCTATGCGCAGGGCCATGACATCGGCCGCAGCCTCTGCGAGCGCGACATGGCCGATACCGCGCGCGAGATCCTGGCCAATGCCGATGCCGCCGGCTGCCGCATCCTGCTGCCGGTCGATGCGGTTGTGGCGACGGAATTCGCACCCGGTGCCGCAAGCCACGCGGTGGCGCTGGACGCGGTGCCGGCGGATGCGATGATCCTGGACATCGGCCCGCAGTCGGTCGCCGCCCTGAAGGCGGAGCTGGCGGAGGTGAAGACCCTGGTCTGGAACGGCCCGCTGGGCGCCTTCGAGGTGCCGCCGTTCGATACCGGGACAAATGCCGTGGCGGCTGAAGCCGCAAGCCTGACCAGGGCCGGACGCCTGCAGAGCATTGCCGGCGGCGGCGACACCCTGGCGGCGCTGGCGGCTGCCGGCGCGGCCGACGACTTCACCTATCTGTCGACCGCCGGCGGCGCCTTCCTGGAATGGCTGGAGGGGCGCGAGCTGCCGGGCATCGCCGCCCTGGCCGCCGCCCGCGCCCGGAACAGCTGAATCCGGCGCACCTGATTCCGGCGGCCGGCCCGGCCGCCTTGCATTGCGAGCCCTGAGGGGGAGACATCATGAAGACGACACGCAAGGTCCGCGAGATCCTGTCCTGGTACGAGGGTGACAATCCCGGCACCAAGGCCAACCTGGCACGCATGCTGATGGCCGGCCGCCTGGGCGGCACCGGCAAGATGGTGATCCTGCCGGTCGACCAGGGTTTCGAGCACGGCCCTGCGCGCAGCTTCGCCCCCAACCCGGCGGCCTATCACCCGCACTATCATTTCCAGATGGCGATCGATGCCGGGCTGAACGCCTATGCGGCGCCGCTGGGCATGCTGGAGGCCGGCGCCGACACCTTCGCCGGCCAGGTGCCGCTGATCCTGAAGATGAACAGCGCCAATTCCCTGGCACGCGAGAAGGAGGCCCCGACCCAGGCGGTCACCGCTTCGGTGCAGGACGCGCTGCGTCTGGGCTGCTCCGCCGTCGGCTTCACGATCTATCCCGGCTCCGACGACTGCTACGACATGATGGAGATGGTGCGCGAGCTGTCCGAGGAGGCGCGCGCCGTCGGCCTGGCCGTCGTGGTCTGGTCCTATCCGCGCGGCGGCAACCTGTCGAAGGACGGCGAGACCGCGGTCGACGTGGTGGCCTATGCGGCCCATATGGCGGCGCTGCTGGGCGCCAACATCATCAAGGTGAAGCTGCCCAGCGCGCATCTGGAGAACCCGGACGCCAAGAAGGTGTACGAGAAGGAAAAGATCGACATCTCCACCCAGGCCGCGCGGGTGGCCCATGTGGTGCAGTCGCTGTTCGGCGGTCGCCGCATCGTGGTCTTCTCCGGCGGCGCGGCGAAGGGCGAGAATGCCGTGTTCGACGATGCCCGCGCGATTCGCGACGGCGGCGGCAACGGCTCGATCATCGGCCGCAACACCTTCCAGCGGCAGCGCGACGATGCCCGCGCGATGCTCGACGAGCTGGTAAAGATCTACAAGGGCCAGGACTGATCGCACGGCCCGTCGGCCAGGGGTCGATACGATGCCCCGCCCGGACGAGGGCCCGGTACCGGCGCAGCTGATCCTGCACCTTCCGGCAGCGGTGATCGCCGATCTCGGCGGCGGGCTGCCGGCATTGCTGCAGCGCCTGGCGCCGTCCTGCCTGATCGCCGGGTCTGTCGACGGGCGGCTGGACCGCGCCCTCGCCGCCGCGGCCCATGCCGACGGCGTCCCGGTCCTGCTGGAGCTGGCGGAGGATGCGCCGCACCGGGTCGGCGCCGACGGGGTCTACCTGACCGATCCGGCACTGGCGGCCGTCGAGGTCGCCGGCTGGCGCGAAGCGCTGGGGCCGGACGGCATGGTGGTGGCGTTCTGCGGCGCCTCCCGCCACGCGGCGATGGAGGCGGCGGAGGCCGGTGCCGACGCGGTCGCCTTTGGTGGCACGGACCTGGCCGGGCTGATCGGCTGGTGGGCGCCGCTGATGGAGGTGCCCTGCATCGCCGCCGGCGTGGCCAGGCCGGAGGAAGTCGCTGCGCTGGCCGCGGCAGGCGCCGACTTCATCCTGCCCGATGCCGCGCTGTGGGATGGTGGGGCGGCTGCGGTCGAAGCGATCGCCGCCGCGCTCGCCGAACATTCTTAGACACTTGCCGACCTGAACTTTCGAACAAGGTTCCCCTTCCGATGCCGATGAAGCCGCCCCTGATCAACGTCATGGAGAAGGCCGCCCGCGCCGCCGCGCGGGGCCTGATCCGCGACATCGGCGAGGTCGAGAACCTCCAGGTTTCCCGCAAGGGGCCGGCCGATTTCGTCAGCATGGCCGACCTGCGGGCGGAGAAGATCCTGCGCGCCGAACTGAACAAGGCCCGCCCCAAGTTCGGCTTCCTGCTGGAGGAAGGCGGCGAGGTACCGAGCCAGGATCATGCCGGCCAGCGCTGGATCGTCGATCCGCTGGACGGCACCACCAACTTCCTGCACGGCATCCCGCATTTCGCGATCTCCATCGCGGTGGAGGAGCGCGGCGAGCTGATTGCCGGGCTGATCCTGGCGCCCGCCCCGGACGAGATGTTCTGGGCCGAGCGCGGCAAGGGTGCCTATCTCAACGACCGCCGGCTGCGGGTTTCGTCCCGCAGCCGGATGACCGACGCCCTGCTGGCCACCGGGATCCCCTTCCACGGTCATGGCGATGCGCAGGCCTTCGGGCGCGAGCTGGAATCGCTGATGACCGAGGTCGCGGGCATCCGCCGATTCGGCTCCGCCGCGCTGGATCTCGCCTATACCGCGGCCGGTCGCTATGACGGCTTCTGGGAGCGCGGCCTGAACCCCTGGGACGTGGCCGCGGGCATCGTGCTGGTGCGCGAGGCCGGCGGCATGGTCACCGACCTGCGCGGCGGCGAGAACATGCTCAATGGCGGCGAGATCCTGGCCAGCAACATGGCGCTGCACGGCCCGCTGATGGAGCGCCTGCGCCAGGCCTGAGGTCGAAAACCCGACAGTCCCCCCGACTGCCTTGACGGCTTCCCCCCGGGGCAGCTCTTCCGGCAGCCCTGTTGTGCAGGGGCGGTCCCTTGGGTATCGTCCGCAGCATCCATTGGGGGACGAGGCGGACAGGGACGAGGACGCCAAACCGTTGAAGCGTTTTGCGAATCCCCGGTTCGAAACGAACCGCCGCCGGCTCCGGCGCATGACCGCCGGATCGGGCGATGACAGGCTGGCCTGCGGACAAGGCGGTGCCCCGGAACGGGGCCAATCGGCGATGGCGTCCGGGAGGCGCCACAGGATCGGTTTGGCCGCCGCGGTGGCGGCGCCGGCACTTCTCGTCTTCCTCGCCCTTGCCCAGCCGTCGGCCGCCCAGCAGGCCTATGGCGACGGTCCGCTGGTGCTGCGTCCGCCGGCAGGCGCGATCGCCGGCAGGGCGCCGGTCGCCGGCCAGACAGTCAGCGCCGGCGGCAATGTCATCGTGAACCTGAACGCGATCGGCGGCGGCGCCCCACAGGCCGGTGCCACGCCCTATGGCAGCAGCTATGGCGGCGCCGTCCAGGTGCGCCCGGCCTATGTCGGCAGCGCGCCGGGCAACTACTACAACCGTCCGCCGCTGCCCGGCGAGGTGCCGCTGCGGGACGAGGACCCGATCGTGCTGCGGCCGCCCGGGCCGGACGGCTATGGCAGCATGCAGACCGCCAGCCGGCCGGTGCTGCGCCCGCCGGTCGAGCGCCAGGAGCTGCCGCCGCGCACCGCCGCCACGGCCCGGACCGCGACAGCTACCCGGACCACCACGACGGCCCGTACTGCGCCGGCCACGACGGCCGTGGCCAGGCCAGCGCCGAGCCCGCCGAAGCAGGCCGAACCCCAGCAGACGGAAACCCGGCAGGCTGCATCCCAGCCGGCCCCGAAGCCGGCCGCGTCGACGCAGACCGCCGCCCGCAGCAGCGATTCGAACAGCAGTGATTCGAACAGCAGCGATTCTGGCAGCAGCGATTCTGGCAGTTCCGGCCCGGCGCTCCGCAGCACCGTCCGCAACCAGCCCGCGCCGGCCGCCACCTCTACTGCAGCGGCAAGTGCGGCATCCGGGACCGACAGCGGCACGCGGACCGCCGCCGCCACACCGGCCCCGGCCACACCGGCGCCCGCCACCCCGACCCCGGCGCCGGCAACATCCGAGCCGGCTGCGGCGAGCGGCGACAGCATGGCCGCCGCCTCCGGCACGCAATCCGGCAGCTCGGTGACCCTGCCCGCCACCAGCGCGCCTGCGCGGGAGCCGCCCAAGGTTCCGGAACCGCCTTCCAGCGCCACCGCGGCGACCAGCGCGCCGCAGCCTGCCGCGCCACCGGCGGCATCGCAGCAGACGGCGCGGGCGACGGCGCCCGATCGCACCCTGCCCGCGGTGCCGCAGGGCGATGCCGAGACGGTGACGATCGACTTCCCCGCAGGCGATGCGGTGCTGGGCAAGTCGGGCGAGGAAAAGCTGGCGGCCCTCGCCTCCAGCATGAAGTCCTCCGACGACCGGCTGCAGATCCGGGCCTATGCCAATGCGCCGGACAGCGGCTCCTCCAGCAGCGCGCGTCGGCTATCGCTGTCGCGGGCGCTGTCGGTCCGGTCCTACCTGATCGACCAGGGCATCCGCTCCACCCGGATCGACGTGCGCGCCCTGGGCGATACCGGCAGCGGCGCGCTCGACCGGGTCGACGTGTCGGTCAGCGGACGGTCATGACGATCGCGGCAGGCTCCGGGGTGCGCCGCGCGGCCGGGTCGGCCGCCGCAAGCGGCAGCGATCCCGGCGCCCGGCCTGCCCCGGCAGGAGCGGCCCGATGACCCGCCCCACCCGCTTCATCATCCGGATGCTGCTGTTCCTGGTGGCCACGGCCGCCGTGGCGGCGGTGCTCTATACCGTCCTGTGGGATGCCTTCCAGGCGAACGTGCCGCTGAACGCGCTGATCCTGGGCGTGCTGCTGATCGGCATCGTCCTGGTGTTCCGCCAGGTGCTGATGCTGGGCCGCGAGATCACCTGGCTGGAGCAGTTCCAGCGGGCGGAAAAGCAGAGCGGCATCTCGATGCCCGACCCGCCGCCGCTGATCGCGCCGATCGCGCGGATGCTGCAGAACCGGGCCGGACGCGGCAGCCTGTCGGCGCTCGCCCTGCGCAGCATCCTTGATTCGCTGTCCAGCCGGCTGGACGAAGGGCGGGAGATCTCGCGCTATTTCATCGGCCTGCTGGTCTTCCTCGGCCTGCTGGGCACCTTCTACGGCCTGCTGCAGACCGTCGGCTCGGTCGGCGACACGATCTCCAGCCTGCAGATCGGCGAGGGCGAAGATGCGCTCGGCCTGTTCGACAGCCTGAAGCAGGGGCTGGAGGCACCGCTGTCCGGCATGGGCACGGCCTTCGCCTCCTCCCTGTTCGGCCTCGCGGGATCGCTGATCCTGGGCTTCCTGGACCTGCAGGCCGGCCAGGCCCAGAACCGCTTCTACAACGAGCTGGAGGAATGGCTGTCCGGCATGACCCGCCTCTCCGGCGGCGGCCCGATCGTCGAGGCAGAGGGTTCGGTGCCGGCCTATGTGCAGGCCCTGCTGGAGCAGACCGCCGACAGCCTCGACTCGCTGCAGCGCACCCTGGCGCGGACCGAGGAAGGGCGCAGCGGCGCCAACCAGCAGATCACCAAGCTGATCGACCGGCTGTCGACCCTGACAGACCAGATGCGGGCGGAGCAGTCGCTGCTGGCGAAGCTGGCGGAACACCAGATCGAGATGAAGCCGGTGCTGACCCGCCTGGCCGGCATGGGCGAGAGCAGCGGCGGCGGCATGGACCAGGCCAGCCGCAACCACCTGCGTAACATCGACGTCTATCTGGGACGCGCGCTCGAGGAGATGGCGATCGGCCGCACCCAGATCGTCGAGGATATCCGCGCCGAGATAAAGCTGCTGGCCCGCACCCTCGCGGCGATGGCGGAGGAGACGCGCCGCAATCGCGACCACTAGCGCCGGCGGGGCCGCCATGCCGCACCGACCGCCGCCGCCAGCCCCACCGCAACGGGGCCGTTCCGCGCCCCGAGGCGCGGACAGGCCATGAGCCGCTCCCGTTCAGGCCGCCGGCAGATCGACGCCTGGCCCGGCTTCGTCGATGTCCTGTCCACCCTGCTGCTGGTCATCGTCTTCGTCCTGGTGGTCTATGTCCTGGCGCAGTTCTTCCTGGCGCAGGCGATCACCGGCAAGGACAAGGCGCTGGACCGGCTGAACCGCGAGATCGCGGAGATCACCGACCTCCTGTCCCTAGAGCGGGAGGAGAACAGCCGCCTGCGCACCTCGCTGGACGAGGTTTCCCGTGCCCTGGAAGAGGCGATCGGCGAGCGCGACCGGCTGACTGCCGACCTGCGCGGCGCCAGCGACACGATCCTGACCCTGCGCAGCCAGCTGGCCGACGCGGAAGAGCGCGCCAGCCAGCAGGCGGGCGTGATCCGCATGCTGGAGGACAGCCTGGGCAGCGCGGAGACCCTGCTGGCGCAGAACGAGCAGGACCTGGCGCAGAGCCGCGACCTGATCGTCGAGCTGCGCGACACCATCGATTCGCTGCGCGACGAGCGCCGCCGGCTGGAGGCGGAGAGCACGGCACAGGGCGCGACCCTGGCCAGCCGCGACGCGGCGCTGGCGCGGGAGAGCGAGCGGCTGGAGCGCGCCCGCGCCAGCCTGGAGCAGCGGCAGGCGGAGCTGGACGCGGTGGAGGCGCGGCTGCGCACCCGGCTGTCGCAGCTGGCCCGGGTGGAGGCGGCCCTGCGGGCGCGTGAGGCGGAACTGGCGGCGGAGAAGGACCGCGCCGACGCGCTGCAGTTGGCGCTGGCGCGGCGCATCGCGGCCGGCGCGCAGAGCGAGGCGGCGCTGGAGGCGGCGCGCGAGGAGCTCTCCGAGGCGGAGATCCGCATGACCGACCAGGAGATCGACATCGCCGCCGCCCAGGAACGCACCACCGAGCTTGAGGGGCTGCTGGTGTCGGAGCGGCTGGCCCTGGAGAAGGAGCGCAAGCTCACCGACGCCCAGCGCAGCCAGCTCGACCTGCTGAACCAGCAGCTCGCCGTGCTGCGCCAGGAGATGGCGCGCCTCAACCTCGCGCTGGATGCCGCCGAGGCGAAGGACCGGGAATCGCAGGCGCAGATCGCCGATCTGGGCCGCCGCCTAAACCGCGCCCTGGCGGCGAAGGTCGAGGAACTGTCGCGCTATCGTTCGGAATTCTTCGGCCGCCTGCGCGAGGCGCTGGGCCGCCGCGCCGACGTGCAGGTCGTGGGCGACCGCTTCGTGCTGCAGTCGGAGATCCTGTTCGCCTCCGGCTCCGCCGATATCGGCCCGGAGGGCAAGCGGGAGCTGCGCACCCTGGCGGAGACCCTGCTGGACATCGCCAAGACGATCCCGCCGGACCTGAACTGGATCCTGCGGGTCGACGGCCATACCGACGCGGTGCCGATCAACAACCTGCGCTACCGGTCGAACTGGGACCTGTCGGCCGCCCGCGCGCTGGCGGTGACCGACTACCTGATCGAGCAGGGCGTGCCGCCGGCCCGCCTCGCCGCCGCCGGCTTCGGCGAATACCACCCGCTGCCCGGCACCAACGCCACCTCCGCCGACCCGCGCAACCGCCGCATCGAGTTCAAGCTGACGGAACGGTAGGGGCATCGTTCATTGACCGTCATCCCCGCCTTGAGCGGGGATCCATTCCTCTTGCGCTACGGCATGGCTGGCGGAATGGGCCCCAGGCTCAAGGCCTGGGGCGACGGAGAAACCGTAATTGCGGGGACATAATACGATAATTGCGGGGACATAATACGAAATTAACAATCGTAATTGCGGGGACATGATATGAAATTAACACTAAGTCGAGGAGCAATCACCCTTCGTAAGCGCGCCAAACGAACCCCAAAATAAAGTATTGTGTCCCCGCAATTCCCCGCAATTCCGGCGCCCGGAACTGCACGTCTGTTGCCGTCATCCCCGGCCCCCGAGCCGGGGATCGTGACGGGACGGGGAAGCCGCGCAACCTCACCGTCCTGCCACGATCCTTGGGTCGAGCCCGAGGACGACGGCGGCGGGGAGCAGCGGCGAGAAGATGCGTGAAGCCCGCAGTCTCGGAGGCCGTGGGCGACGGAAAGGATGCAGAGCTCTCTACCGCCCCATCGCCGCCGGCGACATGCGGCAGTCCAGGAAATGGTCCGCGAACACGCCGCCCAGCAGCAGCCGGTCGGCATAGGGCGCGGCGACGCTCATCGCGGAGAGCAGCTTGCCGTCCTCGCGCAGCACTTCCACCGTTTGGCCGCCGTCGCCAGCCAGGGTGGTGCGCACCACCATGCCGGGGCTGAGCGCCGCCGGGTCGCCGGCATGGGCGACGAAGGTGAAGAGCTTCGGATGGCCGGCGATCCAGAAGCGGCCCTGCGGGTCGCGGTCGATATTGTCGACGCCCATCGGCATCTCCAGCCGGCCGGCTTCCGTGAGGGCGCCGCTGCCGGGGTCGCGGTCGAACAGGTAGACCAGCTTCTCCACCACCGAGCCGACCAGGACCCGGCCATTGTCGGCGGTGGCGTTGATGCCGTTGGCGAAGACGATGCCGTCGGCCACCACCTGCCAGCCGTCGGGGTCGCGATAGACGACAGTGGAGCGCGGCAGGTGCAGGAAGCTTTCCACCGCATGCATGAAGCGGGCGCCGCTGCCGCGATCGTTGGTGACGTAGAAGCGCTCCGTATCGACGGCATGCAGGTCGTTGGGGCTGATCAGCAGCGGGCTCTCGAAGCGGCCGCTCTCCACCAGCCGCGGGCCGCCGCCCTCGGCCTCCGCCAGGCGGTAGCGGATCACCTCATGCCCGGTGCCCGGATGGTTCACCGCGAACAGCCAGGTCACCCCGTCCTGGCGCAGCAGCGACAGGCCGTGCGGCTGGAAGGCGGCACCGGCATCCGGCGTCAGGTTCACCGGTGCTGCACCCTCACCTGCCGTCAGGTCATAGGCATAGATGGCGCCGGGCATGACCTGGCCCTTGCCCTCCCGCGCCGCCGTCGCGGCGCGCAGGTCGCGACCGGAAAGGTAGGCCGTGCCGCCCGCGGCATCGATGACGATGTCCTCCGGCCCGGTCACGCCGGCGACCTGGCGGCACTGGCCGTCGATGCGGCTGACGATCTCGTCGTCGAAGCCGCCGGCGGACCAGAGCACATAGACCGACCAGATCGCGCCGACGAGCACGAGCAGCGGGATGCCGATCTTGACGATGGTGTTGAGGAGCTTCACCCGCCGTGCCTTTCCTGTCCGCGCCTCAGCCGCCGGTGCCGGACCGCAGCGCCGCGGCGCCTTCCGCGAACTGCAGCTCCGCCAGCCGGGCATAGAGGCCGCCGCGCTGCAGCAGTTCGTGATGCGGCCCGACCGCGACGATGCGGCCGCGGTCCAGCACCACGATGCGGTCGCAGCGCAGCACCGTCGCCAGGCGATGCGCGATGATCAGGGTGGTGCGGCCCTGCATCAGGCCCTGCATCGCCGCCTGCACCTTGCGCTCGCTTTCGGAATCCAGCGCCGAGGTCGCCTCGTCCAGCAGCAGCACCGAGGGGTTGCGCAGGATCGCCCGGGCGATCGCGATGCGCTGCCGCTGGCCGCCGCTGAGCCGCACGCCGCGCTCGCCCAGGAAGGTCTCGTAGCCCTGCGGCAGGTCGCGGATGAAGTCCGCTGCCGCCGCGGCCTCCGCCGCCTGCTCCACCTCCGCGTCGGTCGCGTCCGGGCGGCCGTAGCGGATATTCTCCCGCGCGCTGGCGGCAAAAATCGCCGGATCCTGCGCCACCATGCCCAGCCGCGCCCGCAGCGCCTGCGGGTCGGCCTTCGCGATGTCCACGCCGTGCAGCAGCACCCGCCCGGCATCGGGATCGCGGAACCGCAGCAGCAGCTGGAACAGGGTCGACTTGCCGGCGCCCGACGGGCCGACCAGGGCCACCCGTTCGCCCGGCCGGATGTCGAGGTCGATTTCCTCCAGCGCCGGCAGCTCGGGCCGGGTGGGGTAGCGGAAGGTCACGTCCTGGAAGGTGACGCCCAGCGCCATCGGCTCGCCGGTATCGGCGACGGCACCCGGCAGGTCGACGGGATCCGCCGGCGCGGCGATTTCCGGCTCGGTGCGCAGCAGTTCCATCAGCCGCTCGACCGCGCCGGCGGCCCGCTGCAGGTCGCCCCAGACCTCGCTCAGCGCCGCCAGCGCGGCGGAGACGACGACCGCGTAGAAGACGAAGGCGGTCAGCTGCCCGGCGGAGACGTCGCCGTCCAGCACCGCGCGGCTGCCCAGCCACATCATCGCGTTCACCGCGCCGAAGGCGAGCAGCATCACCAGGGCGGTCAGCCAGGCGCGCGCCTGCACCCGCTTCATGCCGGTGGCGAAGGCACCTTCCACCCGGCCGGCGAAGCGCTCCCGGTCGATGCCCTCATGGGCATTGGCCTGCACCTCCTGGATCGCGTGGAAGCTTTCCCCGGCATAGGCGGAGATGTCGGCGATGCGGTCCTGGCTCTGCCGGCTGAGCCCGCGCACCCGGCGCCCGAACAGCACCAGCGGCAGGACCACGAAGGGCACGATGGCGACCATGACCAGCGCCGCCATCGGGCTGGTCACCACCATCAGCACCGCGCCGCCGACCAGCAGCAGCAGGTTGCGCAGCGCCACCGAGGCGCTGGAGCCGACGACGGTCTGGATGATCTCGGTATCGGTGGTCAGCCGCGACAGCACCTCGCCCGGCCGGGTCACCTCGAAGAAGGGCGGGCTGAGCTTCAGGACATGGCCATAGACCGCGCGCCGCAGGTCGGCGACGACCCGCTCGCCCAGCCAGGTGACCAGGTAGTAGCGGGCGAAGGTCGCCGCGGCGAGCAGCAGGATCACGCCGAACATGCCCGCGAAATAATAGTCCAGCAGGCCGCGCTGGCTTTCGTCGAAGCCATAGTCGATCACCCGCCGGATCGCCTGCCCGATCGCCAGCACCGCGCCGGAGGCGACCGTCAGAGCCGCCAGTGCGCCCAGCGCGCGGCCGCGATAGGGGCGCAGATAGGGCAGCAGGTCGGCCAGCGCCCGCGGATCGCGCCCCCGCGCCCGGCCGGCGGGCGCCGCCGCGCCGTCATTGTCCGGCGCGGCACCGGCCGCGCCGTCGGCGAAGGCACCCTTCTCCGCCATCGTCCCAAGCGCGGCATCCGGCGCGGTATCCGGCGTCCGGCGGGCGCCGTCGTCGATGGAGGTGCTGGCGCTGGAACGACTCATGAGGTCATCTGTGGTCAGAGGGATCCGTGGCGGTATCGGGCGGGTGGCGAAAAGGCAGGAACGGGGGGGCCGGTTGCCGCCCGGGCGGGCGCGGCCGGACCTGAAGACCTGCACTATCCGGTTTTGACAAGGCACGGCAAGCGCCGCAGGGCCTTGCCGGGGGTCTGTGATGTCGCAGCGCCGTTGCGCGGCGATGCGGCATTCTGTATAAGGCGCGGCTCATCCGGCATTCAGGACATTTCGGCAGCCGCGGACGCGCCGCGCGCCGGCTGCGGACAGGAACCGCCATGAAGAAAGACATCCATCCCGACTATCACGCCATCACGGTTCAGATGACCGACGGCACGACCTACCAGACCCGCTCCACCTGGGGCGCGGAGGGGGAGACGCTGATCCTGGACATCGACCCGAGTTCGCATCCGGCCTGGACCGGCGGCCCGACCCGCCTCAACAAGGAAGGCGGACGGGTGGCGCGCTTCAACCAGCGCTTCAAGGGCCTGGGGATGCGCAAGAAGGACTGACCGGCGCCCGCCTACCCGGCGCTTCCGGTTCTTCCTCCAGCCCCTGCCTCCAGCCCTTGCGCAAACCGTCGCCCAGGGGTCTTGAACGGCAAACCGCGTTTCCTACATCCAGTCTGTCGGACGCCCCAACGGGGTCCGGCGACCAGGAACGGCCCGGCCAGATGGCGGGTCGGTACATAGCGGGTGCCTCCGGGCGCCCGGCGAACGCGCACATTGCTCAATGGAGGATGTAACCATGCGTGCCTATGATTTTGCGCCCCTGATGCGTTCCACCGTGGGTTTCGACCGGCTGAACCGGCTGATGGATTTCGCCACCCAGGTCGACGCCAATCCCGGCTATCCCCCCTACAATATCGAGAAGCTCGGCGAGGATGCCTATCGCATCACGATGGCTGTCGCCGGCTTTGCCGAGGATGAGCTGGACGTCACGGTGAAGGAAAACACCCTCGTCATCACCGGCCAGGCCAAGGCCGAGGAGGGTGAGAACGGAGAGGTGCAGTACCTGCACCGCGGCATCGCCCGGCGCGCCTTCGAGCGCCGCTTCGAACTGGCCGACACGATCAAGGTGCAGGGCGCCGGCCTCGAGAACGGCCTGCTCGTGATTTCCCTGCAGCGCGTCATTCCGGAAGAAAAGAAGCCGCGCAGCATCGAGATCACGTCCGGCGCGCCGAAGGGCGTGCGCCAGGTCGAGGCGCAGGCCGCCTGAGGCCGGGCCTGACGAACGGGGAGATTGCTGCGGCAAGCAATCCGTGACCGCCGGCGCCGCCGGCGGTCCCTCCCCTGATCGATCGGGGCGGGCAACATCGTTGCCTGCCCCTTTTTCATGCCCCTATTTTTCATGCTCGCAGCAGTCCGGAACCGAAACGCCGGGGCGGCGTTACTGCCGCGGCCCCGAGCCAGCCAGATCTCCCTGGGCAATCCCGCCTGAGGCAAGACCGAAAGTCCGTCCCATGAAGCTCTTCGAATGCGAAGGCTGCGGCAACGCCATCTATTTCGAGAACACCACCTGCGAAGTCTGCGGCCGCGCCCTGGGCTTCCGCAGCGACCGGCGTGCCCTGGTGGCCCTGGACCCGGCCGATGACGGCCGGCTGCAGCCGCTGGACGATGACAGCCTGTTCCGCAGCTGCGCGAACCGGGAGCCGGGCGGCTGCAACTGGCTGGTGCCGGCGGAGGCGGAAGGCGATTACTGCACTGCCTGCTGCCTGAACCGCACCGTGCCGGACCTCTCCAATCCCGATCATCAGCAGCTCTGGCGGGTGCTGGAGGGCGGCAAGCGGCGGCTGGTCTATTCGCTGCTGCGCTTCGGCCTGCCGGTGGAGAGCAAGGCGGATGCGCCCGAGCAGGGCCTGGCGTTCGACTTCCTCGCCGATGCGGTGACCGGCTTCCGCGAGGGGCCGCAGGTGATGACCGGCCATGCCGAGGGTCTGATCACCATCAACATCGCCGAGGCCGATCCGGCGAAGCGGGAGGAATTCCGGCAGTCCATGGCGGAGCCCTATCGCACCGTCCTGGGCCATTTCCGGCACGAGGTCGGGCACTACTATTGGGAACGGCTGGTGGTCCGCGACCCCGCCTACCTGGAAAGCTGCCGCGCCCTGTTCGGCGACGAGCGGGAGGATTACGGCGCGGCGCTGGAGCGCCACTACGAGCAGGGGCCGCCGGCGGACTGGCCGGCGCGCTTCGTCTCCGCCTACGCCTCCAGCCATCCGTGGGAGGACTGGGCGGAGACCTGGGCCCATTACCTGCACATGGTCGACACCCTGGAGACGGCCTATGCCTTCGGCCTGCGGGTGCGGCCGAAGGCCGGCGCCAGCCCGGACCTCAGCGCCGCCGCCAGCTTCGACCCCTACCGGGAGGCGGACTTCGCCCGGATCAAGGAGACCTGGCTGCCGCTGACCTTCGCGGTCAATTCGCTGAACCGCAGCATGGGCCAGGCCGACCTCTATCCCTTCGTCCTGTCGCCGCCGGCGGAGGAGAAGATCGCCTTCGTGCACGACCTGATCGGCCGCACCCGCAGCTGATCCCTCAGGCCGGTGCCGCCGCGCGCGCCAGCAGGTCGCGCAGCCCCCGACGCACTGCCGCCGGCTGTTCCACCATCATCATGTGCCCGCAATCGGCGATGGTGACGGTTTCGGCCTGCGGCAGGGCCGCGGCAAGCTTCCTGGCGGCGCGCGGCGGGGTCATTTTGTCCTCCGCCCCCAGCAGCAGCAGGGCCGGCGCCGATATCCGCGCCGCGGCCGCCAGCCCATCGCCTTCCGGATAGTCCGCACAGGCCTGAAGCGCGGCATGCAGGGCGCCGTCGCGGGTGGCGGCAATCACCGTATAGTCCAGCACCGTGGTCCACAGCCCCGGCACCAGGCTGCCGCCGGTGCGGATGCCGTCGCCATGCGCCCAGCGGGTCATCAGGGCGCCGGCCGCCGGTGGGTCCGCCTGCGCCGTCGCCAGCAGGTCCGGGCTCACCGCCATCGGCAGCGCCGTCGCCAGCAGAGCCAGTCCGGCGACCCTGTCGGGTGCCCGGCCGGCCGCTTCCAGCGCCAGAAGGCTGCCCAGGCTGTGCCCGGCCAGCACCACCCGGCTTGCCCCGGCCGCGTCGAGCGCCTGCCACAGCCAGTCCGCCAGCGCCGGGATCGAGGCGGGCATGCGGCCGGCGGAACGGCCATTGCCCGGCAGATCGGGGGCCAGCACCGTGGTGCCGTCCGCCGCCAGCGCGCGGGAGACCTGGAACCAGGCGGTATGGTCACCGCCGGCGCCATGCAGCAGCACCAGGGGGGGCCGGTCGGACGCGGGCTGCGGCCCGGCGAGCGAGACGAAGGCCGGCACGCCGCCGACCGAAAGCCCCAGCGCGCTCATTCCGCGGCCGCGGCCGGTGCCGCGCGACGGGCGGCGGCCAGCCCCCGTTTCAGGTCGGCGATGATGTCCTTCGGATCCTCGATCCCGACCGAGATGCGGATCAGCCCCGGCCCGACATTGGCGGCACGCAGTTCCGCCGCGCTCATCTGCTGGTGGGTGGTGGAGGCCGGGTGGATCACCAGGGTCTTGGCATCGCCGATATTCGCCAAATGGGAGCAGAGCTGCAGGCCGGCGATGAAGGCCGCGCCCGCCGCCCGGCCCCCCGCCAGGTCGAAGGTCAGCACCGCGCCGCAGCCGTCCGGCATCAGGCGCATCGCCAGGTCATGGTCGGGATGTTCCGCCAGGCCGGGATAGGAGACCCGGTCGACCCCGTCCTGCGCCTGGAGGAACGCGGCCACCGCCCCGGCATTGGCGACATGCCGCGCCATCCGCAGGTGCAGGGTCTCCACCCCCTGCAGCAGGTAGAAGGCATTGGCCGGCGACATCGCGGCGCCGAAATCGCGCAGGCCTTCCGCGCGGGCCCGCATCACGAAGGCGGCCGGCCCGAATTCCCCCAGGAAGTTCAGGCCGTTATAGGCGGCGCAATCCTCGGTGATGGTGGGAAAGCGGCCGCTTGCCGCCCAGTCGAAGCGTCCGCCGTCGATCACCGCGCCGCCGATCGCCACGCCATGGCCGCCGATGAACTTGGTGACCGAATGCATCACCAGGTCGGCGCCGTGGTCCAGCGGCCGGCACAGCACCGGCGGGGTGAAGGTGGAATCGATCATCAGCGGCAGTCCCTGCGCATGGGCGACATCCGCCACCGCCGCCACGTCCAGGACCTCCATGCCGGGATTGCCGATCACCTCGCCGAACAGCAGGCGGGTTTCCGGCCGGATCGCCCGGGCGAAGGCCTGCGGTTCCCGCGGATCGACGAAGCTGGCGGTGATGCCGAAGCGCGGCAGGGTGTGCTGCAGCAGGTTGTAGGAGCCGCCGTAGAGCGAGCGCGAGGCAACGATATGGCTGCCCTGGCCCATCAGGGTGGTGATCGCGAGGTGCAGCGCCGCCTGGCCGGAGGCTGTGCAGACCCCGCCGACCCCGCCTTCCAACGCGGCCAGGCGTTCTTCCAGGACGGCAACCGTCGGGTTGGAGATCCGCGAATAGATATGCCCGCCGATGCGCAGGTCGAACAGCTGCGCCGCGTGATCGGCATCGGGAAAGACGTAGGACGTGGTCTGGTAGATCGGCACCGCCCGCGCACCGTGCTGTGGGTCGGGCCGCTGGCCGGCATGGACGGCGAGCGTATCGGGCAGCAGGTCGAAGGGCGTGCCGCGTGCGCCTTGGCTCATATTGCAGTTCCTCCCGCGGAGCGGCCGCAATGACCGCCGCTGTCGCGGGGAGAATAGCCAAAGGCCGCACAGGACGACAGTGCATCCGTGAAAGGATCGCTGGCCTGTGTTGCGATCTCAAAATGCCGTTCACAGGCGCCGGTACAGCCGATTACTCGGCTTCGTCCGTCGACATGCCCGAGCACATAAAAAAGGGGCCGCCTCGACTACGAGCCGGCCCCTCAGTATTTTTTGCCTCAACCTGTCAGACTTTCGTGACGCACCATCATTTGCCGGCGGGGATGCGCTGTCAAGCCGCAGGTTGCAGATCCGCCCAATTTTAACGAATTTCGAGGCATCTGCCGGCGCCGCACCGCTGCAGGATGGCGGAAGCTGCCGCCGGCCGTCCCGGCGCGCGCGCTCAGCTGCTGAACAGGTCGTCCAGGCTGGAGCGGTACTGCTTCTTCATCTCCACGGCCTTGCGGGCCTCCTCCAGCTCGAGCCTGAGCTGGGAGATATGCGCCTCGAGCTCGGCCACGGACATGCCGTCCAGCGTCTTCTGATGCGCCGGCGTAACGGGACCCTTGTCTTCCTCGTCGATCACCATCACCTCCGCACCGTCACCGGCAGGACCGCAGCTGTGGCTGGCCGGCGGCCCTGGCCATTGACAAGATATCCGCGATCCGTCCAGCAAACAGGTCCGGGACCGCGCCATGGATGGAGAGTAGCGCAACGCATCCGCGGTTGCACGAAGGCGGCCGGCCCGCGGCGCCATCAGATAGGGAGATCCCAGCTATGACCCAGACGGCAACCGCCCTGCCGGAGCGCATGCGCGTGGTCGAGATCGCCAGCTTCGGCGGGCCGGAAGGCCTCAAGGTCGCGGAGCGGCCGGTGGTGCCGCCCGCACGCGGCGAGGTCCTGATCAAGGTCGCCGCCGCGGGTGTGAACAGGCCCGACGTGATGCAGCGGCTGGGCAAGTATCCGCCGCCGCCCGGCGCGCCCGATATCCCGGGCCTGGAGGTCTCTGGCGAGATCGTCGCCTGCGGGCCGGATGCCGGCGACTGGCAGATCGGCGACCGGGTCTGTGCCCTGGTGGCCGGCGGGGGCTATGCCGAGTATTGCGCCGCACCGGCACCGCAATGCCTGCCGGTGCCCGACGGCGTGGACCTGGAGGATGCCGCGGGCCTGCCCGAGAACTGGTTCACGGTCTGGACCAACATGGTCGACCGCGGCCGCATGATGCGCGGCGAGAAGGTTCTGGTGCAGGGCGGCGCCAGTGGCATCGGCACGGCGGCGATCCAGCTTGCCGGGCTGATCGGCGCGGAGGTCTTCGCCACGGCCGGCACCGAGGAGAAATGCCGCTTCTGCGAGGAGCTGGGCGCGAAGCGCGGCATCAACTACCGCAGCGAGGATTTCGTCGCCGCGATCAAGGAGGCTACCGGCGATCGCGGCGTCGACCTGGTGCTGGACATGGTGGGCGGCGACTATATCCCGCGCGAGCTGTCGATCCTGGCACCGGAGGGACGGCTGGTGCTGATCGCCTTCCTGGGCGGATCCAAGGCGGAGGTCGATTTCCTGTCCCTGATGGTGAAGCGCCTGACCGTGACCGGGTCGACCCTGCGGCCCCGCGACACCGCCTTCAAGGGCGCCATCGCGGAGGCGCTGCGGCGGCATGTCTGGCCGCACTTCGCCGACGGCACGGTGCGGCCGATCATCGATTCCCGCTTCCCGTTCGAGGAGGCGCCGGCGGCGCATGCCC
>NZ_JBHRTR010000037.1:98583-99734 GCF_042646425.1 Marinibaculum pumilum | reverse complement strand
GGCCCCCGGGGGCCCCCCCCCCCCCCGGCGGCCTCCCAGCCGCCGCCCGTTCCCGGCTGTCCGTTTCCGGTTGCCCATTCGCGGCTGCCCCCAATATGTAGCTGCCGCAGCAATTCCCTTGCCGTTTGCCGGTGCTGCCCCTAATTTCGCAGCATTCCGACAACAGGGCTCCCCCCTGGCGCGCCGGCGGCAGCCGGCGCATACCTCATAGGATTGCCCGCAGCGCCCGGTTCGGCGCGGCGCCGATCGAAGAGAAGGAGCCCAGCAAGAAGGATCTAGACCCATGCCGCAACCGCTTATGCCGAAGGCGACGGCCGTCTGGCTGATCGACAATACGGCGCTCACGTTCGAGCAGGTTGCCGAATTCTGCGGCCTGCACGTGCTTGAGGTACAGGGCATCGCCGACGGCGAGGTCGCCATCGGGATCGTCGGCCTGGACCCGATCGCGAACGGCCAGCTGAGCCGGGCGGAAATCGCCCGCTGCGAGAAGGACCGGAGCGCGCACCTCAACCTCATCAAGACGGACATCCCGCAGCCCGCGCGCCGCACCCGCGGCGCCCGCTATACGCCGGTGTCCAAGCGCGGCGACCGGCCGAACGCAATCGCCTGGATGCTGAAGTTCCATCCGGAGATCTCCGACAGCCAGATCCAGAAGCTGCTGGGCACCACCAAGGCGACGATCAACGCGATCCGCGACCGGTCCCACTGGAACGCCCAGAACATCAAGCCGCAGGACCCGGTCAGCCTCGGCATCTGCAGCCAGATCGACCTGGACACGGTGGTCCGCACCGCGCGCGAACGCCGCGAGGCGAAGCTGCGCAAGGAGGGCATCGACCCGACCACCGCGGCCGAGCTGCATCCCCTGCCGCAGCCGGAGGACCTGCTGGGCGAGGCCGCCGCCGGCGACCCGCTGGCGGAGCCGGTCCTGCCGGATCCGGCCGCCGAGGACGAAGCCGAGGATTCGCCGGAGGAAAGGCGCGAGGCAGCCGAGGCGGTCTTTGCCGACCTCGAGACCACGGAAGAGGGTGCGGACGAAGCAACGGACAGCGACACCGAGGGTGAGGGCACCGGAGAAGACGATGCCGGAGAACAGGGCGCCGGGGAGCCTGTCGACGGCGACGAAACGGCAAACCGGCAGCACAACGGCTGAC
>NZ_JBHRTR010000037.1:24154-98492 GCF_042646425.1 Marinibaculum pumilum | reverse complement strand
CGGCAGCATCGCTGCCGGGGCCCTTCGTATTTCGCCTGCCGACCGCCGCGGCCGGCAGTCAACGACCGGTCGTATCAGCCGCCGCTCCGCGCGCCCTCGTCGGCATCCGCCGGCTCAAGCTCGACGGTCGGCATCTCGACGTTGCGCTCCTCCATGGTCACATCGACCTCGGGGACGGTGACCTCGCGCTTCTCGCTGCCGACTTCCACTTCCGCCGTATCGACATCGGCTTCCGGCAGCGCGCCGCCCTCGACGTCCACATTGACCTCAGCGGTCGGCATCTCACCGGAATCAGTGACATCGATGTCGACGGCGTAGACCAGTATTGCCGCCGCGGCGACCAGGGCAAAAACTGCGGCTATAATTACAACACCACTACGCATGACATGCTCCGTTTCCGTTCAAACATGTCATCCGTAACTTACAGAAGCCGAGTTGGTTCCGTCCGACGTTTCACGAAATCGGACGGATGCAAGCGCCGTGGCAGCTACTTCTTTCGCACAAGCAGCAGGCCGTCGCCGACCGCCAGCATCGAATGATCCAGTTCGGCATCCTCGGCTGCCATGGCCAGGGTCTGGCGGATCGCCGCCGTCTCCGCCCCGGTGTCGGAGGGGTCGGCCACCGAACCGCCCCAGAACATGTTGTCGAACACCGCCAGGCCGCCTGGACGCAGCAGGCGCTTGCAGGCGGCGAGATAGGCGGGATAGCCGGTCTTGTCGGCATCGACGAATGCCATGTCGAATCCGCCCGCCATGTCGGGCGGCAGGGCCTGCAGGGTGGCGTCGGCCGGCCCCAGGCGCAGCTCGATCCGGTCCGCAACACCGGCCTCGTGCCAGTAGCCGCGGGCCATCGCGGTCCATTCCTCGCTGACATCGCAGGCAAGGATGTGCCCGCCGGGCGGCAGGGCCTCAGCCATGCACAGGGTGCTGTAGCCGGTGAAGGTGCCGATCTCGAGCACCTGCCGGGCGTTGGTCAGGCCGACCAGGAAGCCGAGCAGCGCCCCCTGCGCCGCGCCCAGGATCATCTGGCCCTGCGGGCCGAGCGCGCGGGTCTCGTTGCGCAGGCGCAGCTTCAGCCCGTCCTCCCGCACGCTGACCGCGGCCAGGTATCCCGCCAGGGCGTCGCCCGGTGCGGGCGGGCGCCCCGCCTGGCCTGCACCTGCGCCGCTTCGCCTGGAGGCGCTGCCCGCGGATCTGTCGGTGGTCACGTCTGCTGCTCCTGCTGGATCGGAAAGCCGGCCGGGCGGCGGACCCGCGAGGGGATGCCGCGCCGGGCCATGGGGTACGCCCCGTGCGGGCTCCTGCGCTGTTGCGCCCCATCGGGCCGGGCGATAGCTTGAACGCCAAGGCGGCTGGAAAGGCAATGATTTTCGGGCCGCCCGGCAGCCGGCAAGGAGAGAACCGGGCCCGGCGGCCGTCCCCGGAGGTCAGCGTCCAGGCGGCGCGCATCCGGCAGGCGACCGCCCGGGGGCCCGGCATGAGCATGGCGGAGGATCAGCGCCCGATGCATAACCCGTTTGAAACCGACCTGGACAAGAACGCGGCGAACTACGTGCCGCTCACGCCGCTCAGCTTCCTTACGCGGACCGCCTATGTCTACCCCGGCCATACCGCATGGATCCATGGCGCGCGCCGGGCGACCTATCGGGAATTCCAGCAGCGGTGCCGTGCCCTGGCCTCCGCGCTGTCGCAGCGCGGCATCGGGCCGGGCAAGACGGTCGCCGTGATGGCGACGAACATTCCCGCCCATCTGGAAGCGCATTACGGCGTGGCGATGGCCGGCGGCGTGCTGAACAGCATCAACACCCGCCTCGATGCCGCCGCGGTGGCCTTCATCCTGGACCATGGCGAGGCCCAGGTCGTGATCATCGACCGGGAACTGGCCCCGGTGATGAAGAAGGCGCTGGCGGAGGCCAGCGTGAAGCCCTTCGTCATCGACATCGACGACCCGGCGGCCGGCGACGCGGCGATGATCGGCTCGATCGAGTACGAAGCCTTCCTGCAGGAGGGCGATCCCGATTTCGACTGGCAGATGCCGGCGGACGAATGGCAGGCCATCGCCCTGAACTACACCTCCGGCACCACCGGCAATCCGAAAGGCGTCGTCTACCACCATCGCGGCGCCTACCTGAACGCCATCGGCAATGCGATGTCCTGGGGCCTGAGCCACAACCCGGTCTATCTGTGGACCCTGCCGATGTTCCACTGCAACGGCTGGTGCTTCCCCTGGACGATCACCGCCTATGGCGGCACCCATGTCTGCCTGCGGAAGGTAGACCCGGTGGCGATCTACGAGTCGATCGCCGACAACGAGGTCACCCATTTCTGCGGTGCGCCGACTGTCCTGAACATGCTGATCAACGCCCCGGCGGAGGCGAAGGCACGGATGCGGTCGGGCGTGAAGGCGATGACGGCCGGTGCTGCGCCGCCGGCGGCGATCATCCAGGCGATGGAGGATATGGGCATGAGCATCACCCATACCTACGGCCTGACGGAGACCTACGGCCCGAGCGTGGTCTGTTCCTGGCATGCGGAATGGGACGAGCTCGACATTTCGGAGCGGGCGGCGCTGAAGGCGCGGCAGGGGGTGCGCTATCCCGTGCTGGAGGGCCTGCAGGTGATGGACCCGGAGACGATGAAGCCGGTGCCCTCCGACGGCGAGACGATGGGCGAGATCATGTTCCGCGGCAACGTGGTGATGAAGGGGTATCTGAAGAACCCGTCGACGACCGACAAGTCGCTGGCCGACGGCTGGTTCCATTCCGGCGACCTGGGGGTGGTGCATCCCGACGGCTATGTCCAGATCAAGGACCGGTCGAAGGACATCATCATCTCAGGCGGCGAGAACATCTCCACCCTGGAGGTCGAGGGCGTGCTGTACCAGCATCCCGACATCCTGGAGGCAGCGGTGGTGGCCAAGCCGGACCCGCACTGGGGCGAAACGCCCTGCGCCTTCGTCACCCTGAAGCCCGGCGCGACAACCACCGCGGAAGAAATCATCGAGTTCACCCGCGGCCGGCTGGCGAAGTTCAAATGCCCGAAGCACGTGGTCTTCTCCGAACTGCCGAAGACCTCCACGGGCAAGATCCAGAAATTCGTCCTGCGCGAGCAGGCGCAGTCCGTCTGACACAGGCCCCGATCCCGGCCCTGGCGATCCCGGCCCTGGCGATCCCGGCCCTGGCGATCCCGGCCCTGGCGATCCCGGCCCTGGCGATCCCGGCCCTGGCGGATGCCAATCAGGGTCGGGCGCAGGGCGGAACATGGCCAGCCTGCAGGTCAGGCGACCGCGCCCGCAGGTCGGGCGGGCGCCATCGGGCCGGACACGCCGCGCGTGTCATGCCCGAAGTCGCGCCGCCGGGCGCAGGCGGCCATCCCGCCCGGTGCTGTTGACCGGTGCTGCTGTTGCCCGGTGCCGTCGCGAGGGACGGCGCCGCTATGTCAGGGGGTCACGATTGCTGTGGATATCGCGAAAGCTCTTCCTTGAGGCGGAGTTTCTGCTTTTTCAGGGCGCCGACGCGCGCCTCGTCAGGTAGGGGCCGCTTCAGCTCTTCCGCGATCGTCTCTTCGATCGCAGCATGCTTCTGAGCCAAGGACTGGATGTGCGTCTGCAACGTCATAAGCATCGCTCCCGTGTCTCGGCGACCCGGCATGTCGGTCTCGGAGCGAGCCCTCGCGAAGCCTGCGGCGCAACCGGGCACAGGCCCGCCGCGATCCGCGAAGGCACGCCCGAAACAGCCGGGCGTCGCTTGCCCTCTACATCTACACCCTAGGTATTTAATCACTGATTAACCGCACTGTAAGGGTGGCCCGCCGGCCGGAGGTGGATTTTTGATGACACAGGCACGAAGCGACAGGCCGATGAAGGCAGCAGGGCGCCGGTGATGGCAGGCAGCAGCGCCAATCCGCCCCGCATGGCCAATCCGTCTCGCATGGTGGTCGGGATCAGCGGCGCCTCGGGCAGCGTCTACGGCCTGCGCCTGCTGGAGTTGTTGCGCGGCAGCGGCGTGGAGAGCCACCTGGTCGTCAGCCGCGCCGGCGAGCTGACCCTGCGCTACGAGACCGGCCTGCGCCGGGCCGAGGTGGAGGCGATGGCCGACTATGCCTATCCCGCCGGGCATGTCGGCGCGGCGATCGCCTCCGGCTCGTTCCGTACCCTGGGGATGGTGGTGGCCCCCTGCTCCGTGCGCACCCTGTCGGAGATCGCCAGCGGCACCACCGGCAGCCTGCTGACCCGGGCCGCCGACGTCATCCTGAAGGAGCGCCGGCGGCTGGTCCTGGTGCTGCGGGAGACGCCGCTGCATCTGGGCCATCTGCGCAGCATGACCGCCGTGACAGAGATGGGAGCCATCGTCTATCCGCCGGTCCCGGCCTTCTATGCCCGTCCCGCCGGCATCGACGAGATGGTGACCCAGACCTGCGCCCGGGTGCTGGACCTGTTCGACCTGCCGGACCTGCCGGCGCGCCGCTGGGGCGAGGATGCCGGGCCGGCGGATGTCCGGCCCCGGCCATCGGGCGCGGCAGCGGGCGCCGCCGGGGACGCTACAGACCCGTCCGACAAGGAAGGCTAAGCCGGGGCGGCGTAGGCCGCTGCGGCCCGCTCCAGAACGGCGCAGAGCGGCTCCGCCTGCCGCGCCGCCGCCTCTTGCGCCAGCCCCCGCACCGCAGCCAGGTTGGCGGCGACCGCCGCATCGGCCCCGGCCGCCGCCGCGCGGGTCGGCGCCACCTCCAGCGCGGCCTGGGTGAGCCGTTCGCTGTCGATTTCCAATGCCTTCAGCTGCTCGCGGAACGGCCCCTCCGCGGCAGCCACCAGGCCGGTGGGCAGTGCGGTCCACCCGGCCGCCTTCAGCCGCCGCCGCAGGTCGCGCAGAGGCTCCGTCACCTCCTCCCGCCAGGTGGCGATCGACCTTTCGGCCGCCGCGGCATCGACCAGCAGGCGTCCCTGCAGGCCACGCCAGACCGCCAGCAGCAGCATGTTCACGTCGAGGCCGCATTCGTCCTGCAGCCGGACCAGGCAGTCCGAGATCCCGTCGCCGCCGTAGAAATCCAGGGTGAAATCCCAGAATCCCGCCGCCGGGCCCGCCGGATTTCCGTCCTCCTGCGCCCCGTCGCCCTGCGCCGCCTTGTCCTCGTCGCCAGCCATCTTCGCCCCCTTCCGGCAGGGCCGCTGACGCCGGGACTTCCGGCCGGCCCTCGCTCCTGCTATGCCCTGGTATCAAGCTATGCCCTCTCGCACGGGCAGAGACAATGTGGCGCCGCCGCCGATGCGGCGCCGGGAAGCGAAGGGCGTGCCGGGGCATGGGGCTGGCCGGCGACAGGCATGTGAAGCGGATGACCGGCGACGAGGGGAATGAAGGCCAGGCCGAGGCGTTGCGGCAGCTCGAGGAGCTGCGTGCCGAGCATCGCGACCTGGACGACGCGATCAACGCGCTCCTGGACCGCCCGACATTCAATCACCTGCAGATCCAGCGCATGAAGAAGCGGAAGCTTCTGCTGAAGGACGAGATCATCCGGCTCGAATCGCAGCTGATTCCCGACATCATTGCGTAAAGGCAATTCTGCTCAGAAGACGCGCTGGCTGACCCGCGAAACCGCCCGTCCGGTGCTATCGCCTGAACGATCCGGTGCTATCGCCTGAACGATATTGTCCGCCCCCGGGCGGCCGCGGCGCGATGCTACGAAGCCACGGCGGCGCGCTGCTCGGCCTTGTGGCGATACATTGCCTCGTCGGCGGCGGCCAGCGCCGTGGCGGCATCCTCACCCGGCGCGATCTCATAGACGCCGTAGGCGGCGCGGATCGGAATCTGGCGGCCCTTCCAGGACAGCGGGTTGGCGCGCAGCGCATCCACCAGTTCCCGGGCCTTGACCTGGGCCTGCGCCTCGTCGGTATCGATCAGCAGCACGCCGAACTCGTCGCCACCCAGCCGTCCCACCACGTCCGCGGCCCGGGTATGCGCGACCAGGGTCTCCGCCACGGCGGTCAGCGCCGCATCGCCGGCGGTATGGCCGTGCACGTCGTTGACCTGCTTGAACTCGGTCAGGTCGATGAAGACCAGGGAGATCGGCCTGTCCTGGCGCCGCGCAAGCGACAGCGCCCGCGCCACGTCGCGCACGAAGGCGCGCCGGTTGCGGACCGGGACCAGGGTGTCCTGGTCGGCCAGCAGTTCCAGCTGCGCCTGCTTCGCCCGGGTCCGCGCCAGTTCCTGCCGCAGCTGGTCGACCTCTGCCATCAGCGACATGATCGCGCCGCGCACCCGCGGGGTCAGCTCGGCCGCCGGGATGCCCATGATCTCGGCGGAATCGGCGATCGGCGCCGCCGCGGCGGCCGCCGGACCGGCGCCGGCCGGGCGTGCGGTGGCGCTGGCCGGCCGGCCGGCGGGCGCAGCCCGGTAGGCGCCAATGACGCCCCCGATCGGCCTCGTCCTGCCTACGCGCATGCCACCAATCCGTCTCTCCGCAGCCGCTGGTCGCTTCCCGCCGCCGCCGATGCGGGCCCGGGAAGCGGTCGGAGCATCTTCGCTGATGGTGCCCCGACCGTCCTCGACTATAATTCGTTGGCCGGCCGGAAACAGCCGGCACAGCCGTTTTATGCCATGTATCGGTAAAGGAACCGTGTCCGAAGTCTATCCTTCTTCCGACTATCCCCTGGTCGGCATCGTCATGGGCAGCCAGTCCGACTGGCCGACCATGCGCCACGCCGCGGAAGTCCTGCGGGAGCTGGAGGTGCCGCACGAGGCGCGCATCGTCTCCGCCCACCGGACCCCGGACCGGATGGTCGACTACGCGAAGCGCGCCGCGGACCGGGGCGTGCAGGCGATCATCGCGGGTGCCGGCGGCGCCGCCCATCTGCCGGGCATGGTGGCGGCCATGACGGTGCTGCCGGTGTTCGGGGTGCCGGTCCAGAGCCGCAGCCTGTCGGGCCTCGATTCCCTGCTGTCGATCGTCCAGATGCCTGCCGGCGTGCCGGTCGGCACCCTGGCCATCGGCCGCGCGGGCGCGGTCAATGCCGGGCTGCTGGCCGCGTCGGTTCTGGCGCTGCAGGATGCCGAACTGCAGCGCCGCCTCGCCGAATGGCGCCAGGCCCGCACCGACGCGGTGGCGGATGCGCCGATGGACCTGCCGGACGAGGGCTGAACCGATGAATGCGCGCAAGGCCGCAGCGCCGGCCGCCGCGGTGGCGGAGGATGAAGCTGTCCGCGACAGGGTGATCCGGCCGGGTGGCACGATCGGCATCCTGGGCGGCGGCCAGCTCGGCCGCATGATGGCGCTGTCGGCTGCCACCCTGGGCTATCGCTGCCATGTCTACGACCCCGACCCGCTGGCCCCGGCGGCCCATGTCAGCGCCAAGCACCATTGCAACGATTTCGACAACAAGCGGGCCCTGGCGCATTTCGCCCGGGAGGTCGATGTCGTCACCCTGGAATTCGAGAATGTGCCGCAGGCCAGCCTGGACTACCTCGCCGGCAAGCTGCCGGTGCGGCCGGGCGCCGCCGTCCTGGGCATCACCCAGGACCGGCTGCGGGAAAAGGACTTCGTGCGCGCGCAGGGCATCCCGACCGCCCGCTATGCCGCCGTCGACAGCGAGGCGGACCTGAAGGCCGCCCTGCAGGAGACCGGCCTGCCCGCCATCCTGAAGACCCGCCGCATGGGCTATGACGGCAAGGGACAGGCGCTGGTGGAGAGCGAGCGCGACGCGCGCGAGGCCCTGGCCGCGTTCGGCGGCAGCGGCTGCATCCTGGAGGCAAGGGTACAGCTACGCACCGAGATCTCGGTGATCGTGGCACGGGGGGTGGACGGCCGCCTGGTGGCCTATGTCCCGGTGGAGAACCTGCACCAGGACGGGATTCTGGTCCGAACGGTCGTGCCGGCGCGCGTGCCCACGCCGATCGGGCAGGCGGCGACGGCAATGGCGGTGCGCCTGGCCGGCGCGCTGGGCATCGTCGGCGTCCTGGCCGTCGAGTTCTTCGTCACCCGGCGCGGCAACCTGGCGGTCAACGAGATGGCGCCACGGGTCCACAATTCCGGCCACTGGACGATCGAGGCGGCGGAGACCAGCCAGTTCGAGCAGGCCGTCCGCGCCGCTTGCGGCCTGCCGCTGGCGCCGACCCGCCGGCGGTCGAACGCGGTGATGTTCAACCTGATCGGCGACCAGATCGGCCTCTGGGAGCGCTATGCCGCCCGGCCCGGCTGGCATGTCCATGTCTACGGCAAGGCGGAGGCACGGCCCGGCCGCAAGATGGGCCACCTGACCAAGCTCTATCCGTTCGCCCGGCCGCCCGTCCCGGCCTGACGCCGCCGCGGGACCGGCCTATCGCCGGCCGGTGGGTTCCGCCGAATAGGAACCGGACTGGGGATAGGAATCGGACGGGGGATAGGCACCGGACTGGGGATAGGCACCGGCAGAGGGGTACATCCCCGTGCCGCCGGCCTGGAACGGCCGCAGCAGGCGGAACGGGTTCGGCAGACGGTCGGCGACCTTGTCCAGCCGCCCGCGCAGCTTCTGGATCCGCATCACGTCGTCGATCCGGCGATCCAGGAAGGTCCAGGTCGCGGCGGCGCCCTCCGACTGGTCCTGCAGCCAGTACAGCAGGGTGGAGCCGTAGACACCGGCCAGCAGCGCCCGCTTGGTGTAGAAGTTCCAGTCGGTCGCAGTATCGCCTGCGGCATACCACATGGCGTCGACGGTGCGGTACAGGCCCAGCACCGATTGCAGCGCCTGGTCGGGCGCAGCCTGCCGGCCCAGCGCCCGGCGCACCGCCTCCTTGTCTGCGGTGTGGGCTTCCAGCCGCACCCGCACCGCGGTGGCGATCCGCTCCCGGATCCGCATCGACGGCAGGTCCAGCGCCTCCAGTTCCTGCAGCATCCGGCGGTCCGCCTCCGCCACCCAGAAGGCGATCACGTCCGGCACGCCGCCGGGGAAGACCCGGCGCAGCTCGGCCGGGCTGCAGTCCAGGTCGCGGGCGGCGGCGCCCAGCGCCGCCTCGGTCCAGCCGTCGAAGGGGATATGGGGCAGTACCGCCGCCAGCACCTCGCGGCGGCGACGGTCGCGCTCCTCCAGGTCGGGCGCGGGGCCGAGCGGGGGCAGGGGCGTGGCCGCTGTCGGCGATTCGGGTCCGTTGGCTTCCGGCATGGTCAGGCCGTCTCCTTCCGTCCGGGGGCCGCGCGCGGCGCCGCCGCTTCCATCGTGGTGTTCGCCACCGTTGCGTTCAGGACCGCCGCATCCAGCAGCGGCGTGCCCGGCGCCATCCGGTCCGGATAGAGGATGCCGAGCAGATGGTCGACCTCGTGCTGGACGACCCGGGCATGCATGCCGTCGGCCTCGCGCTCCACCCGCTGTCCCTGCGGCGTCACCCCCCAATAGGCGATGCGCGACCAGCGCGGCACCGTACCGCGACAGCCGGGCAGCGACAGGCAGCCCTCGAAGCCGCCTTCCAGCACCGCGTCCAGCGGCACATAGCCCGGGTTGCACAGGGTCGTGAAGCCACCCAAAGCCGCGAAATGGATCATCCGCAGGCCGATCCCGACCTGCGGCGCGGCGATGCCGCGTCCCTGCGCGGCCTGCATCGTCTCCGCCAGGTCGCGGGCAAGCCTGGCGATTTCCGGCGCGGCGGGATCGGCCACCGGGGCCGCCACCTGCCGCAGCAACGGCGCATCGTCAGGGAGGAGGGTCAGCACGCTCATGCCTGGGAATATGGCGGCCCGGCCGGCTTCCGGCAATCGGCGCCACCGCCGCGACATGCCCGGTCGTGTCACGGGAATGCCATCGTCGGCGGCTTCACATGTCGGTGCGGTTGTGCTACAGACCCGTCCCCAATCCGTTAAGCAATGGGCGGCCGGCCTGGTCGGCGCCACCCGCACCGTCGGGTCGGATCACGAGATCGGATCGCGACCCGCCGCTGCGTCGATGCTTGGCAAAACGAGTGCTCAAGGAGGTCGAGCCAACGTGCAGGTACTGGTACGCGACAACAATGTCGACCAGGCGCTGAAGGCGCTGAAGAAGAAGATGCAGCGTGAGGGCATCTTCCGCGAGATGAAGCTTCGCGGTCACTACGAGAAGCCCTCCGAGAAGAAGGCGCGCGAGAAGGCCGAGGCGATCCGCCGCGCCCGCAAGCTGGCCCGCAAGCGGCTGCAGCGCGAAGGCCTGCTCTAAGGCCTGTCTTCCGGCCGGCCGCGGCAGTTGCCGGGGCCGGTCCTCCGCAAGTCAGACCCTCCCGACCCGGCCCGCCCGATCCATGGGCTGCCGGGAACGGGAGATGTGTGCCCGCGCGATGGCCGGCGCCTGGCGGGAGCCGGCGCTGCCTGCCTCAGAAAAGGCGCCAGAAGCGGAACGCGATCACCTGGCCGACGACCAGGACGGCCATGATCCCCAGCACCCAGAGAAAGCCGCTCTCGTCCTCGGCGCCGGGTATGCCGCCGACATTGATCCCCAGCAGCCCGGTCACGAAGCCCAGCGGCAGCATGATCGCCGCGACGATCGTCAGCACGTACATGTTGCGGTTCATGCGCTCGCCGCGCAGATTGGCCAGTTCGTCCTGAACCACCGCGGCATGCTCCCGCACTTCGTCGAGTTCCTCGACATAGCGCTGGAAGCGGTCCTGCGTCTCCCGCAGGCGCAGTTGCATCTCCTCGTCCAGCTCGCCGCCGGCCAGGGTGGACAGGCCGTTCAGCGCCTCCCGCTGCGGCGCCAGGTAGCGCTTGTAGGCGATCGCCTGCCGGCGGGTCTCGCCCAGCCGGCGGCGCAGGTCCTGGTCCTGCGCATTGTCGATCACCTCCTCCTCCAGCGCGTCCACGCCTTCAGTCAGGTCCTGGATCGTCTGCGCCATGCGCAGGCCCAGATGGGCGGCGACCTGCACCGCGACGCCGTGGCAGGTGGCGGGACCGATGCCGTCCCGCAGCAGCTCCATCACGTCCCGGATCGCGAACATGACGTAGCGCCGGACGCTGACCACCCGCCGGCCGTCGGTCCACAGCCGCACCGAGATCATCTCGTCCAGGTCGGCGCCGGGATTGAGGTTCACGCCGCGCAGGATCAGCAGCAGACCGCCGCCGATCGCAGTGCAGCGCGGCCGGGTCTCCTCCTCCAGCAGGGCGGCGACGGCGACGGGGTGCAGACCGGAGGCGTTGCGCAGCCAGTCCTGCGCGCCGGGGGCCATCCGGTCCAGATGGACCCAGAGCTGCCGGCTGCCACTGCCTTCCGCCGGCCAGTTGCGGACCGCCGTCCAGTCGACCGGACGGGCCCCGCCGCTGCCATCCAGCGCCAGGGCGAAGACCAGTCCGTCGTCGTGGCCGGTATTGCTCCAGTCGGAAGCGGCCGCAACAGGAGGAGCGGCGGCCGGAACCGCGGGTTCGCCGGCCGGCCCGTCCACCTGCACCGGCATCAGTCCAGCGCCTTGACGATATCCTCCACCATCTTCTTGGCGTCGCCGAACAGCATCATCGTGTTGTCCCGGAAGAACAGCTCGTTGTCGATGCCGGCATAGCCGGAGGCCAGCGAGCGCTTCAGGAACAGCACCGTCTTCGCCTTGTCGACATCCAGGATCGGCATGCCGTAGATCGGGCTCTGCGGATCGTCGCGGGCGGCGGGGTTGGTGACGTCGTTGGCGCCGATGACGAAGGCGACGTCGGCGGCCTGGAAGGAGGAGTTGATCTCCTCCAGCTCAAAGACCTCGTCATAGGGCACGTTGGCCTCGGCCAGCAGCACGTTCATATGGCCCGGCATGCGGCCCGCCACCGGGTGGATCGCGTAGGCGACATCCACCCCTTCCGCCTTCAGCAGGTCGGCCATCTCGCGCAGGGCGTGCTGCGCCTGGGCCACCGCCATGCCGTAGCCCGGCACGATGATCACCTTGCCGGCGTTGCGCATGATGAAGGCGGCATCGTCGGCGGAGCCGGCCTTGACCGGCCGGTCGCCCTGTCCGCCCGCGGCCGCACTCTGCCCTTCGCCGCCGAAGCCGCCCAGGATGACGTTGAAGAACGACCGGTTCATCCCCTTGCACATGATGTAGGAGAGGATCGCGCCGGAAGAGCCGACCAGCGCGCCGGTGATGATCAGGGCGGTGTTTTCCAGGGTGAAGCCGATGCCGGCGGCGGCCCAGCCGGAATAGCTGTTCAGCATGGAGACGACGACCGGCATGTCGGCGCCGCCGATCGGGATGATGATCAGCACGCCCAGGATCAGCGCCAGCAGGGTCATCAGCCAGAAGATGCCCGGATCCTCGGCGACGACGAAGATCACCACCAGGACGACCTGCAGGATGCCCAGCGCCAGGTTCAGCCAGTGCTGGCCCGGGAACACCACCGGATTGCCGGAGACCAGGCCCTGCAGCTTGGTGAAGGCGATGATGGAGCCGGTGAAGGTGATCGCGCCGATCACCACGCCGATCCCCATCTCGATCGCCGACGACACCTTCAGCCCGCCGCCGGCGGCGGCGATGCCATAGGCGTCCGGGTTGTAGAACGCTGCCGCCGCCACCATCACCGCGGCCAGGCCGACCAGGGAATGGAAGGCGGCGACCAGCTGCGGCATCGCGGTCATCGCGATGCGGCGGGCGATCACCGCGCCGATCGTGCCGCCGATCAGCAGCGCCACGAAGATGTCGATCAGCGACCAGGCCTCGACGTTCAGCAGGGTGGTGACGATGGCGATCGCCATGCCGGCCATGCCGAACCAGTTGCCCGGCCGCGCCGATTCCGGGTTGGACAGGCCGCGCAGGGCGAGGATGAAGCAGATCGACGCGATCAGGTAGAGCAGCGCCGCCCAGTCGGCTGAGATCAGGCCCTCTGTCATCGCGCTACTTCTTTTTCTTCTTGTACATCGCCAGCATGCGCTGGGTGACGGCGAAGCCGCCGAAGATGTTCACCGCGGCGAGCGCGATGGCGATGATGCCGAAGATCTTGGAGATCGAGTAGTCGGCCGGGCCGGCGGCGATCAGCGCGCCGACGATGATCACCGAGGAGATCGCGTTGGTCACCGCCATCAGCGGCGTGTGCAGCGCCGGGGTGACGCTCCAGACCACGTAATAGCCGACGAAGATCGCCAGCACGAAGATCGCCAGGCGGAACACGAAGGGATCCACGCCGACGGCATGGGCCGCCCCGGTCGCGACCGCGCCGGCGGCCTCCGCCGCCTGCATCGCCTCGCCCGCGGCTTCCGCCGCGCGGCTGGCCGCGGCCTGCGCGATCGCGGCCGCACGCTCGGCGGCTTCGACCGCGCGGGTGGCTGCGTCGCTCATGCTGCTCCCCCGTTCATTGGTTTCTGCCCCCTATTGGCCGCCGGTCGCCGGCGCGTCGGCAAGCGACGGATGCACCACGGCGCCGTCGCGGGTCAGCTGCGTGCCGCTCACCGTCTCGTCGGCGGGATCCAGCCTGATTGCCCCGCTTTCCTTGTCGATATGCGGCGACAGGAAGTTGTAGAGATTGCGCGCATAGAGCTGGGAGGCGTCTACCGCGACCCGGCTGGGCACGTTGCGGTGGCCGACGATGCGGACGCCGTTATGTTCCACCACCTCGCCCGGCCGCGACAGCGCGACATTGCCGCCGGATTCCACCGCCAGGTCGACCAGCACGGAGCCCGGCTTCATGCTTTCCACCATCTCCTGGCTGACCAGGCGCGGCGCCGGCCGGCCGGGGATCAGGGCGGTGGTGATGACGATGTCCATCTTGCGGATATGCTCGGCGACCAGGGCCGCCTGCTTCTGGCGATAGGCCTCCGACATCTCCTTGGCGTAGCCGGCGGCGGTCTCGGCGGCGGCGCTCTCCTCGTCCTCCACCATGACGAACTTGGCGCCCAGGCTCTCCACCTGCTCCTTGGTGGCCGGGCGCACGTCGGTGGCGGAAACGATGGCGCCCAGCCGGCGCGCGGTGGCGATCGCCTGCAGGCCGGCCACGCCGGCGCCCATCACGAACACCTTCGCCGGCGCCACGGTGCCGGCGGCGGTCATCATCATCGGGAAGGCGCGGCCGAACTCGGCGGAGGCGTCCAGCACCGCCTTGTAGCCGGCGAGGTTGGACTGCGAGGACAGCACGTCCATCGACTGCGCGCGGGTGATCCGCGGCATGAACTCCATGGCGAAGGCATTGACGCCGGCCTGGGCATAGGCCTGCACCTGGTCGCGATGCTGCATCGGATTCAGCACGCCCAGCAGGGTCAGGCCGCTGTGCAGCAGCGCCATCTCGTCGCCGCCCGCCTGCGCCTCGTCGTCGCCGCCCGCGATCGGCCGCTGCACCTTCAGCAGCACGGTGGCGCCCTCCAGCGCTTCGGCCGCGGAACCGGCGATGCGTGCGCCCGCGGCCTCGAACTCGGAATCCGGGATGCTGGCGCCCAGCCCGGCGCCCTGCTCCACCGCGACCTCTACATTGAGCGCACGGTACTTCTTGACCATTTCCGGCGAGATGGCGACCCGCCGCTCCCCGGAGCGGCGCTCGCGAAGGACTGCGATCCTCATCTGGTGCTGCGGGCGGCTGCGGCTACAGCAGGAAGAGGGCCATCAGGATCAGCAGCACGACGATCCAGAACACCCCCCACATGCTGGCTTTCATGACCCCGGCATAGGTCTTCCGCTGCGCGGTGATATCCATCGTCCCGCGCTGGTATTCGCCGGTACCGGCCATCAGGCAACTCCCCCTCAAGAAAATCCGCACCCGCCGGCCACCCTGCGCCACGGGCGAAACGCTGCCCTGCCCGGCGGGCGTCGTGCCGGCCGGGAGGTCTTTCGTCCGCAATATAGCAACGCGCGCTGGCGCTGGAAACGGGCGATGCGGTCCCGGCGCGGCCGGCACCGGGCGTCAGGCCGCCGGCGCCGTCAGCCCCGCCTTCTTCAGCGCCGCCTTCTGCCGCTTCGCCAGGGTCTTCTCGTCGAAATCGGCGATCAGCTCCTTGAACAGGCGGTGCCAGTTGATCTCCGCCTGCAGGCGCAGGAAGACGCCGCCCAGCCCGATCGCGGCGCGGTCCATGAAGACGAACTCGCGCGGCGGGGTGACGCCGCCGAATTCGCGCAGCTGCTTGTGCACCTTTTCCGCCACGTCGCGGCCATAGACCGCCTGCTCGGCGCCCGCCGCCGCGCTGGAGGTGCCGACCTTCGCCGCGAATTCCTGGATCCGCCGGGTGCGGTCGTCCAGCAGCGGCGCATAGACGAAGGCCGCCCAGAGATTGAGGGTGTCCACAAGCTCCGTCGTCAGGTCGCGGAAGCCCCAGCTCTCATAGGCATGCACGGCCAGGTCCCGGTCGCCGCGCTCGATCGCATGGTAGAGGTCGATCACCCCGCGCACGAAGCGCGGCGGGAAGACCCGGATGCAGCCGAAGTCCAGCAGGTTCAGCGACAGGTCGTCGCGCACGGTGTAGTTGCCCAGATGCGGGTCGCCGTGGATCACGCCATAGCCGTAGAACGGCCAGTACCAGGCGCGGAACATGTTCATCGCGATGCGGTCGCGGTCGGCCTGCGGCCGGTCCACCTGGTCCAGCATGCGGGCGCCGTCCAGCCAGGTCATGGTCAGCAGCCGGTCGGTGGACAGCTCCGTCAGAACCTCCGGCACATGCACGCCGGCCTCGCCCGACAGCATGTCGGCGTAGAGCCGGGCGTGGCGTGCCTCCAGCTCGTAGTCCAGCTCCTCGTGGAGGCGCTCCGCGATCTCGGCATGGATGTGGCGGGTGTCGATGGAGGGATCGTAGCGGGCATAGATCGAGAAGATCAGCTTCAGCTGCCTTAAGTCCGCCTCCACCGCGGAGGCCATGTCCGGGTATTGCAGCTTCGCCGCCAGCAGGCGCCCGTCATGCGCGGTCGCCCGGTGCACCTGCCCCAGGGAGGCGGCGGCCGCGGCCTCGCGCTCGAAGCTGGCGAATGCCTTCTGCCAGCCGGGCCCCAGCTCCGTCGCCATCCGCCGCTTCACGAAGGGCCAGCCCATCGCCGGCGCATCGGCCTGCAACTGCGCCAGCTCCTGTGCATATTCCTTCGGCAGGGCGTCGGGAATCGTCGACAGGATCTGCGCCACCTTCATCAGCGGGCCCTTCAGCCCCCCCAGCGCGGCGCGCAGATCGGCGGCATGGGCCGACCGGTCGAGCTTCATGCCCAGATAGCGCTCCCCCGCCAGCCGGGCCGCCAGCCCGCCCATCGAAGTGCCGACCCGGGCATAGCGGCGCACCCGCCCGCCGATCGACGGGTCGTCGCGATAGGACTGGTCTGTCATCGGGATCTTCCTGCCGCGCCCGCCCTCAGGACAGCTCTTCCAGTTCGTCGATGAAGCCGGCGATCACATCCAGGCCGCGCGCCCAGAAGGCCGGGTCGGCGGCATCCAGGCCGAACGGCGCCAGCAGCTCCTTGTGCCGCTTCGCGCCGCCGGCGCGCAGCATGTCCAGGTAGCGTTCGGCAAAGCCCTCCTCCGCCTGCTGGTACAGGCCGTAGAGCGCGTTCACCAGGCAGTCGCCGAAGGCATAGGCATAGACGTAGAACGGCGAATGGACGAAGTGCGGGATGTAGCACCAGAAGCTGCCGTAATCGGCGTCGAAGCGCAGAGCCGGACCCAGGCTTTCCCGCTGCACCGTCAGCCAGATCTCCGAGATGCGGTCCGCCGACAGCTCGCCCTGCCGCCGCTCGCCGTGGATCCGCCGCTCGAAATCGTAGAACGCCATCTGGCGCACCACGGTGTTCAGCATGTCCTCCACCTTGGCGGCCAGCATCATCTTCCGCTTCTGCGGGCCCGCCGCCTCCAGCATCGCGCGGAAGGTCAGCTGCTCGCCGAACACGCTCGCCGTCTCCGCCAGGGTCAGCGGGGTCTGGCTGAGGAAGTGCCCCTGGCCGCCGGCCAGCACCTGGTGCACGCCATGGCCCAGCTCGTGTGCCAGGGTCATCACGTCGCGGGTCTTCCCCTGGTAGTTTACCAGCAGGTAGGGATGCACGCTGGGCACCACCGGATGGGCGAAGGCGCCCGCTGCCTTGCCCGGCCGGGCCGGCGCGTCGATCCAGGGATGGTCGAAGAAGCGCTGCCCGATCTCCGCCAGCTGCGGCGAGAAGCGCCGGTAGGCGTCGAGCACGATGTCGCGCGCCTCCGCCCAGGGAATGGTGCGGTCCTCCGCCTCCGGCAGCGGCGCGTTGCGGTCCCACCAGTCCAGTTGGTCGGTGCCGAACCATTTCGCCTTCAGCGCGTAGTACCGGTGCGACAGCCGCGGATGGGCGGCCGTCACCGCGTCCTGCAGCGCCTGCACCACCTCCGGTTCCACCAAATTGGCCAGGTGGCGCGCCGTCTCAGGCGCGGGCAGCTTGCGCCAGCGGTCCTCGATCTCCTTGTCCTTGGCCAGGGTGTTGGTGATCAGCGCGAACAGCCGGATGTCCTTCTGGAAGGTGCGGCCCAGCGCCCGGCCGGTGCGCCGGCGCACCGCCGGGTCGCGGTCCGACAGCCGGTGCAGCGCGACCTCCAGGCTCAGCTCCTCGACCGCGGCGCCATCCTCGTCGGAGGCCGGCACCGGGAAGCGCATCGCCGCCGTGGTCTCGTCGAACAGCCGCGACCAGGCCTGCCGTGCCGTCAACGACCGTTCGTGCAACAGGGTCTCCAGCGACTGGTCCAGCTGGTAGGGGCGGAACACCCGCTGGTCGCGCAGCCAGGGCTCGTAGGCGGCCAGGCCCGGATCCTTCAGCTTTTCCGCCAGCTCCCCGTCCGGGATCAGGTTCAGTTCCAGGGTGAAGAACAAGAGGCCGGAGACGATCTCGTTGGCGCGCTCCTGCGCCTGCTGCATGAACTGGCCGCTCTTCGGGTCCGAGACGTCGCGGGCATAAACCAGGGAGGCATAGGAGACGAGGCGTGAGAGCCGCTCGTCCAGCACCTCGTAGCGGCGGATGGCCTGCGCCAGGGCGGCCCCGTCGAGGCTGCCGATCCTGCCGGCGCAGTCCGCGGCAAGGGCCTTCGCCTCGCTCTCGCAGAGCGCGAAGTCGCGCTCGAGCTCCGCGCTGTCGGGCGCGGGATAGAGATCGCCGAGGTCCCATTCCGGCATCCGGCCGAGCGCGGCCTGCCCCTCCTGCTGCCCGTCCTGCCCTGCCGCCCCGGCGGTCTGCCGCACTGCCCTTATGCCGCTCATCGAAGAACCCGTCTCTGTCGGAACCGAACTCCCCGGTTATATGGGCGGCATGGCGGGCGGGTCGAGATGCGGGCGCAGGCGATGGCGGCTCCCGGTCAGCCGGCGTCCGGTTCGTCGCGCTCCTCCGGCGGCGGCGGCAGCAGGAAATGCGCGTTCGCGGAAGCCACAGGGCGATCGGGATCCTGCTGCCAGGCGACGGTCCGCAACGTCGCGATCCGCCGCCCCTGCCGGGTGATGTCGGCGCGCGCCACGGTCTCCACCGGGCCGGCGGGCCGCAGATAGTCGATCGTCACGGTGATCACCTTGGGCAGGCGCACGACATTCTCGGAGGCCCAGATCAACTGCACCAGGGCGGCCGATTCCAGGAACGCGCCGACCACACCGCCATGCAGCGCCGGCAGGCGCGGATTGCCGATCAGCCGATCGGCCGGCGGCAGCACGCTGAGCAGGCTGTCGGTCCCGGCTTCGTGGCGCAGCTGGATACCGAGAAAGGCCAGGTAGGGGATCGCCGCCAGCACCTGGCGCGGATCGCCGCTGGCCTTGGCCTGCCGGATCGATTCGACGAAAGCGCTCATGCCGGGGCATCCCCTGCCTTTGCCGCGGCGACCTGATCCTCGATGTCGCGCCGGATCGGCGGCTTGCCGACGGAGTTCAGCATGAAGGTGGCGGCACAGGTCGCCACCTGCTCCTCGCCGTCGCCATCCTTCGCCGCCTTGTGCCAGGCCCAGGCCCGGCAGAAGGCGACCGAGCGGGTGGTGTGGTAGCACTCCGCGGTGGCGTAGAGTGTCTCCTCCGCCCGGGCCGGCGCCAGATAGTCGATCCGCAGGTCCAGGGTGGCGATGGTCAGGATCCGCATCAGCTTCGCCATCACCGCCATGCCGCAGACGGTGTCGATCAGGGTGGTGACCACACCGCCGTGCAGGATGCCGCGCTCCGGGTCGCCGACGAAGCGGCGGTCGTAGGGCAGGCCGAAGGTGACCCGGTCGCGGCGCACCTCTTCCACCGTGACACCGAGGGCGCCGCAATGGGGAATCCCCAGGCGCACCATCTTCTCCATCGTCGGCAGGTCCAGGCCGGCCGCCTTCAGCGGATCCTCCGCCATCTTTCTCTCACTCCCCGGCTAGACGCCGTAGAAATCGCGGTACCAGGCCACGAAGCGCGGAATGCCCACCTCGATCGGCGTGGTCTGGCGGAAGCCGATGTCGCGCTCGATCGCCGATGTATCGGCCGCGGTGGCCGGCACGTCGCCGGGCTGCATGGGCAGGAACTCCTTGCGTGCTTCCTGCCCCAGTTCCGCCTCCAGAAGGCCGATCATCCGCATCAGCGGCTCCGGCCGGCTGTTGCCGATATTGTAGACCCGGTGCGGCGCGGCATCCTCCTGCTCGGCGTCGGTGCTGCCGGCACCGCGCACCGGCGGCCGCTCCAGCACGCCGACGATGCCGCGCACGATATCGTCGACATAGGTGAAGTCGCGCTCCATTCGGCCATGGTTGAACACCTTGATCGGCTCGCCCTGCAGGATCGCGCGGGTGAACAGGAACAGCGCCATGTCCGGCCGCCCCCAGGGCCCGTAGACGGTGAAGAAGCGCAGGCCTGTCAGCGGGATGTCGTAGAGATGGGCATAGGCGTGGCTGATCAGTTCGTCCGCCTTCTTGGTGGCGGCATAGAGCGAGATCGGGCGGTCGACCGGGTCCGTTTCCGAAAACGGCATCTTGCGGTTGCCGCCATAGACCGAGGAGGAGGAGGCATAGACCATGTGCCGCAGCCCCGGCAGGTGCCGCGCAAATTCCAGCACCGCCGTATGGCCGACCAGGTTGGCCTGGATATAGGCCATCGGGTTCTCGATCGAGTAGCGCACCCCCGCCTGCGCCGCCAGATGCACGATGTCCGTGACCGGGCCGCCCGGCGCGGCGTCCAGTCCGGCAAAGGCGTCCGGCGCGGCGATGTCCAGGCGCTGGAAGCGGAAGCCGGGATGCCGCTGCAGCCGTTCCAGCCGGGCCTCCTTGAGGCTGACGTCGTAATAGTTGTTCAGGTTGTCGATGCCGAGGACCGGTCGGCCGGCCGCCAGCAGCGATTCGCTCAGGTGATAGCCGATGAAGCCGGCGACGCCGGTTACCAGGACGGTCATGGGATCCACGCACTGACAAGGACCGGCCCAGCGGCCGGCCGCCGCGGCCGGACCATACAGGCGCCGCGCGACGGGTCAAAGGCCGAAGCGGTGGCGCCGGGCGGGCCGGCGGCAGCGACAGGATGCCCCTGCAGAAGAAAAATAGTGCCGCTGCCAACGTCCCATATTGAGACAGAGGTAACTGACGTGTTAATAGCAGTTCTCAGGCTGCGGCTCGGCCGCGACGCACGGCCGTGCGTTCCCCGGCATTCGACCGGAAGGGGCGCCCAGTCGGGTTATATCCCTGGAGCGGGAAGACAGAGAACGTGGCGAAACAGATCCTGATCGTTGACGACGATCCGACGCAGCGCCGGCTGCTGTCGGCCCTGATCGAACGGCAAGGCTTCAAGACCCGCACGGCCGGTTCGGGACAGGAAGCCCTGGCGGAGCTGAACGGGCCGGCGCAGGCGGAAATCGGGCTGGTGCTGCTGGACCTGGTGATGCCGGACATGGACGGCATCGCGGTGCTGGAACAGATGCGGCCCAACCTGCCGGATCTGCCGGTGATCGTGCTGACCGCGCAGGGCGGCGTCGATACCGCCGTGAAGGCGATGCGCGCCGGGGCCAACGACTTCGTCATCAAGCCGCCGAACCCGGAGCGGCTGCGGGTTTCCATCGGCAATGCGCTGAAGGTCGGCGCCCTGACCGGCCAGCTGGACCGGCTGAGCCGCAAGATGACGGGCGAGCTGGGCTTTACCGACCTGATCGCGGTCAGCCCGGCGATGCTGAAGGTGATGGACCTGGCGCGCCGCGGCGGCGCCTCCTCCATCCCGATCCTGATCGAGGGCGAATCCGGGGTCGGCAAGGAACTGATCGCCCGCGCCATCCAGGGCACCGGCGAGCGGGCCGGCAAGTCCTTCGTCACCGTCAATTGCGGCGCGATCCCCGACAACCTGGTCGAGAGCATCCTGTTCGGCCACGAGAAGGGCGCCTTCACCGGCGCGGTCGACAGGCATGTCGGCAAGTTCCAGGAGGCCAATGGCGGCACCCTGTTCCTGGACGAGATCGGCGAGCTGAAGCCCGACATCCAGGTGAAGCTGCTGCGCGCGCTGCAGGAGGGGGAGATCGACCCGATCGGCGCCAGCCGCCCGGTGAAGGTCGACATCCGCCTGATCAGCGCCACCAACCGGAACCTGATGGAGCAGGTCGCGCAGGGCAATTTCCGCGAGGACCTGTTCTACCGCCTGAACGTCTTCCCGATCCATGTGCCGCCGCTGCGGGAGCGGCGGGAGGACATCCCGCCGCTGGTGGAACATTTCACCGCCAGCTTCGCGGTGGCGGAGCGCAAGACCGTCACCGGCATCGCGGACGAGGCGATGCGCCTGCTGGCCGCCTTCGACTGGCCGGGCAATGTCCGCCAGCTGGAGAACACGATCTTCCGCGCCGTGGTGCTGTGCGACGGCCCGGTCCTGCAGGCGGCGGACTTCCCCCAGATCGTCCAGTCCGCCGGGACGATGCCGGCAGCCGCGGCGGCGCCGGCATCCCCGGCACCGCAGGCCCCCGTTCACCAGGACCCGGCACGGCAGGACGCCGGCCTGCCCGAGCAGATCGCGCCGCAGGCGGCCCCGCAACCGGTGCCGTCCGCGGCAGCCGCCAACGGACCGGACTCCTGGGCCGGGAACGCCGCGGCCGCGGTGCCCGGCGGGGTGCATCACTTCGCCGCCGCGCAGCAGGCGGCAGATGCGGACGCCGCCGCTGCCGGCACGGGCAGCATCTCTGCGCTGGACCGGCAGGGAGAGGTCCGGTCGCTGGAAGATGTGGAGGCGGACCTGATCCGGCTGGCGCTGCGCAAGTATGACGGCCAGATGTCGGAGGTGGCGCGGCGGCTGGGCATCGGCCGTTCCACCCTGTACCGCAAGGTGCGCAGCCTGGAAGGGCTGGAAGGCGTCTGACCCGCCCGGAGAGGTTCGCGGGGAGGCGAGCGGGCGGCCCGCGCCCGTTCGCCAGCGCCGCGCAGGCAGCCTAAACTGTCGCTGCCGCACCATCCGGCCCGGGCTCGGCCCGCGGCCCGCTTGGCAAATAGGTCAGCATAGCTTACCTATTAACCGATGGATGCGGCCGGCCTGTACATGGCGGCAGCGCGCACAATATGGCTGCACGCAGAAGGGCCAGGGCCGGCAGCGGCGATCCGGAGCGGATCCCGCGGCAGGCCCGCCGGAATAAGGGCCATCCCGAGCCGGGAATTCCGCGCCGGGACAGGGCCAGCCCGCTGGAGGAAAGGTGCACGACCATGAGCCTGCCCGTCGCTTCGCTGGATGACCGCTACACGCTCGAGAAAGGCCGGGTCTTCCTCACCGGCACCCAGGCGCTGGTCCGCCTGCCGATGCTGCAGCGCCAGCGCGACCTGGCAGCGGGCCTGAACACGGCCTGCTTCATCTCCGGCTATCGGGGCTCGCCGCTGGGGAACTACGACCAGGCGCTGTGGCGCGCGCGAAAGTTCCTGCAGGACAACCACATCCACTTCAATCCCGGGGTGAACGAGGATCTGGCCGCCACCTCCGTCTGGGGCAGCCAGCAGACCAATCTCTACAAGGGCGCCCGCTACGACGGCGTCTTTTCCATCTGGTACGGCAAGGGCCCCGGCGTCGACCGCTGCCTGGACGTGTTCAAGCATGCCAACGCCGCCGGCACCTCCGCCCATGGCGGCGTGCTGACCCTGGTGGGCGACGATCATGCCGCGGCCTCCTCCACCCTGCCGCACCAGTCCGAGCACGACCTGATGGCCTGCATGATCCCGGTGCTGCATCCGGCGAACGTGCAGGAATACCTGGATTTCGGCCTGCTGGGCTGGGCGATGTCGCGCTATTCCGGCTGCTGGGTCGGCTTCAAGGCGGTGACCCAGACGGTGGAGAGCGCGGCCTCCGTGAACCTCGACGCCGAGGCGCTGCAGATCCGCCTGCCGGAGGATTTCGAGATGCCGCCCGGCGGGCTGAACATCCGCTGGCCCGACGACATCCTGGGGCAGGAAGACAGGCTGCAGCGCCACAAGGTCTATGCCGCCCTGGCCTTCGCCCGCGCCAACCGCATCGACCGGGTGGTGATCGACAGCCCGAAGCCGCGCTTCGGCATCATCACCACCGGCAAGTCCTATCTGGACGTCCGCCAGGCGCTGGAGGATCTGGGCATCGACGATGCCAAGGCCGCCGAGATCGGCCTGCGGGTCTACAAAGTCGGCATGGTCTGGCCGCTGGAGCGCGACGGCGCGCGCGAATTCGCCCATGGCCTGGAAGAGGTCCTGGTCGTCGAGGAAAAGCGCGCCGTCATCGAGAACCAGCTGAAGGAGCAGCTCTACAACTGGCGGGAGGATGTGCGCCCGCGCCTGGTCGGCAAGTTCGACGAGGGCGGCAAGTGGCTGCTGCCCGCCAGCGCGGAGCTGAGCCCCGCCCAGATCGCCCGGGTGATCGCGCAGCGCATCAAGCGGTTCTACGACTCGCCGAAGATGGAGGAGCGGCTGGCCTTCGTCGAGGCGAAGGAGCGCATGCTGCAGTCCGAGGCGGCGCCGGTGGAGCGCAAGCCCTATTTCTGCTCCGGCTGCCCGCACAACACCTCCACCAAGGTGCCGGAGGGCAGCCGCGCGGTCGCCGGCATCGGCTGCCACTTCATGGCGCTGTGGATGGACCGCTCGACCCAGACCTTCACCCAGATGGGCGGCGAGGGCACGCCCTGGATCGGCCAGGCGCCGTTCACGGACGAAAAACATGTCTTCGTGAACCTGGGCGACGGCACCTACTACCATTCCGGCCATCTGGCGATCCGCGCCTCGGTCGCCGCCGGGGTGAACGTCACCTACAAGATCCTGTTCAACGACGCGGTCGCGATGACCGGCGGCCAGCCGGTCGAAGGCTCGCTGTCGGTGCCGCAGATCACCCACCTGGTCTATGGCGAGGGGGTGCGCCGGATCGCCGTCGTCTCCGACGAACCGGACAAGTATCCGCTGGGCACCGACTTCGCCGCCGGGGTGACCTTCCACCACCGCGACGACCTGGACGCGGTGCAGCGCGAGCTGCGCGACACGCAAGGCGTGTCCGTGCTGATCTACGACCAGACCTGCGCGGCGGAGAAGCGGCGCCGGCGCAAGCGCGGCAAGTTCCCGGACCCGCCGAAGCGGGTGTTCATCAACGACCTGGTCTGCGAGGGCTGCGGCGACTGCTCGGTGAAGTCCAACTGCGTCTCCGTGGAGCCGCTGGAGACGGAGTTCGGCCGCAAGCGCCGGATCAACCAGTCGTCCTGCAACAAGGACTATTCCTGCGTGAAGGGCTTCTGCCCCAGCTTCGTCACCGTCCATGGCGGCCATGTACGGGTCGCCAGCGAAGGCGGCGTCGATGCGGCGGCAAAGGCGGAGCGCGAGGCCCTGGTGGAGCGCATGGCGCATCTGCCGGAGCCGGAGATCCCGGCCGTCGACAAGCCGTACGGCATCCTGATCACCGGCATCGGCGGCACCGGGGTGGTGACCGTCGGCCAGGTGGTCGGCATGGCCGCCCATATCGAGGAGCGCGCCGTCTCGGTCCTGGACTTCACCGGCCTGGCGCAGAAGAACGGCGCGGTGCTGAGCCATGTCCGCATCGCCACCCGCGACGAGGACCTGCATGCGGTGAAGATCGCCGCCGGCGGCGCCAACGTGATCCTGGGCTGCGACCCGGTGGTCGCCGCCTCCGCGGAGGCGATCGGCAAGATCCAGTCCGGCGTCACCCATGCGGTGATCAACAGCCATATGACGCCGACCGCGGCCTTCACCCTGAACAACAACATGGACTTCCAGACCGCGAAGGTGATGAAGCGGATCCGGGAGGCCGCCGGCGACAACCTGACCGAGTTCCTGGAAGCGACCCGCATCGCCACCGCGCTGATGGGCGACAGCATCGCCGCCAACATGTTCCTGCTGGGCCATGCCTTCCAGCGCGGCCTGATCCCGCTGCCCTCGTCCGCGCTGCTGCGGGCGATCGAGCTGAACGGCGCGGCGGTGGAGGCGAACAAGCGCTCCTTCGCCTGGGGCCGGCTGCATGCCATCGATGCCGAGGCGGTGGAAGGCGCGATCGGCCCGAAGGCGGAGCGCATGGCGGCCGAGCCGGACATCGCCGCGACCCTGCCGGAGATCCGCGCCCGGCGGGAGGCCTTCCTGGCCCACTACCAGGACGCGGCCTATGCCGCCCGCTATCGGGAGATCGTCGACAAGGTCGCCGCCGCGGAGGCGCGCGCCGTGCCCGGCCAGACCGCCCTGGCGGAGGCCGTCGCCCGCTATGCCTTCAAGCTGATGGCGATCAAGGACGAGTACGAGGTGGCGCGGCTCTACACCGACGGCAGCTTCCAGAAGAAGCTGAACGCGCAGTTCGCCGGCGGATTCAAGCTGAGGTTCCACATGGCGCCGCCGTTGATCGCGCAGCGCGACCCCACGACCGGCGAGCTGCAGAAGCGGGAATTCGGCCCCTGGATGCTGCCGGCCTTCAAGCTGCTGGCGCGGCTGAAGGGCCTGCGCGGCGGCTTCTGGGACATCTTCGGCCGCACCGAGGAACGCCGGGCGGAGCGGGCCCTGCGCGACGCCTATCTGGCGCAGATGGCGGAGGTGGCCGCGCAGCTGACCCCGGAGAACCATTCCGCCGCGGTGGCTCTGGCCTCCCTGCCGGAAGAGATCCGCGGCTTCGGCCATGTCCGCGAGCGCAACATGAAGGCGGCGGAGCCGAAGCGGGAGAAGCTGCTGGACGCCTTCCGCAACCCGCAGGCTGCCGCCCGGGCGGCGGAGTGATCGCCGCCTGCCCGCTATCCGCAGCGCTCAGAAAGGTCCCCGCTCGGGTGGAAGCAGTGACGTGACCACGATCGTCATCCCGGACTTGATCCGGGATCCATTCCGCCAGCTTTGCGGCTTCTGAGCGGCTGGCGGAATGGGGTTCACGGGCGAAGCCCGTGGACGGGTCAAGCCCGAGAACGACAGGTTGTCGACCGAGCCTGGGAACACACTAGAGCGCGCCCGGGAAAGATGGAAGCGGCGCAACATTCGCAATCGTCATCCCCGACTTGATCGGGGATCCATTCCGCCAGCCTTCCGGCTGCTGATCGGCTTGCGGAATGGGTTCTCGGGTCAAGCCCGAGAACGACAATGCTTCTATCAAAGATGGGAACGCTCTAGTTCGTCCGGTCGAGCATCCAGGTGCCGGCGGCGGAATAGCCCGCCTGCCCCTGCACCGCGAAGCTGCCGCCCATCGCCGCCACCGGATCGCCGCCGCCGCTGAAGAAGGAGCCGTCGACCGACATCGTCCTGGCCGCGGCGACGCTTTCCGCCGCGCCGGTGATCTGGCGCCCGTCGATCGATGAGAGGCTGCCGGCATAGTCGGCAGCATCGAATCCGTTGACCTGCATCGCACCGGCCCGGGTGCCGAAGTTCCAGTTGACATTCATGTCGCCGCTGGCGATATGGCGCTGCGCGCCGTCGATCACCCCGCCGATCATCTGGCCGGCATAGCTGGCGCTGCCGGAGGTCGGGATCTCGACCAGTTCCGGCAGTTCGCCGGCCACCCAGCTCGCCATGTGGTAGCGCTCTTCCGACCCGTCGGGCCAGCTGGTGGCGCCCGACCAGAAGCCCCAGTCCAGATATTCGCAGGTGCAGGTCTGGGCGTCCGGCCACAGCTCCGCCGGGTTGACCGACCGGCCGGTGACCAGCACCAGCGCCTGGCTGACCGCCTGCGTGCTGCCCGAGGTTGCCATGGTGTCGGCGTCGCGGGCGATGTAGCGGCCATTGTCGATGAAGGCGCTGGTCGGCGCGGTCGCCGGATCGCCGCCGCCGTCGCCGCCCAGATGCAGGGTGCGCAGGCCGCCGACATCCTGCCGCTCGACCCGCAGTTCCGCCGTCACCCGGCCGGAGCTCGTATCGGTGCGGACCAGGATCCCGCCCGGCGCGATTTCTCCGGGATCGTTCCGCAGGGTGAAGGTGGCCACCGTGCCGTCGGCGCTGCGTGCCGCGCCGACCCCGCCGGTGAAGCCGCGCATGAAGCGACTGCTGCGTTCGGACAGATAGCCCGACGGCGTCGCCCCGCCGGGCTGCACGATCTGGCTGAACCATTCGCCCTGCGCCGCCGAACCGTCCAGGGCGGTGGCGGACATCGCGGAGGTGCTGCGGCTGACCGTCCCGCTGGCCGTGTCCAGGCTCAGTGCGGAGGGATCCAGGACCGCGTACTGGCCGCTGCCGCCGAACATCGCCGAGCCTTCCTGCAGGCCGGCGCTCGACACCGATGCGGCGAGCGCGGTGGGGGTTGCGGTCGCGCTGTCGCGACGGCTGCCGACCAGCGTGCCGGCAAAGGCCGGACGGCCGCTGCCAGGCGCCCCCTCCTCAACGATGGTCAGGATCGTCCCCGTCATCAGCGAGACCTGCGCCGCGCCGCTGCCGGAGATCATCAGCGAGGTCTGGAAGCCCACCGGCGCGGTCAGCCCGGCGGTGCGGTCGGCGCTGGAGATGCCGGGACCGTAGCGGAGGTAGAGCGGCGACAGGGCGGTCCCCGTCACATTGCTGCCGAATGGTATGCTGCCGCCCTCGAAGGGCAGAGGATCGAACAGGCCGCCGACGGCCAGGGCCGTGCTGCCCGTCGTCGGGATCAGCGACAGGCTGGTCTGGCTGCCGCCGAACAGCAGGAAGTCCTGGCCCGCGCTGGCGCTGCCTGCGGTGCCGCGCCCGCCGGCGCGCCAGAAGCTGTCGTCGGCAAGGGCCAGCATGCGGCCCGAGAAGGCGGCCAGCGGCGCGGTGGAATCCGCGTCGGAAATGGCATATTCCACGCCGTTCTCGACCAGCGGGAAGCGGTAGCTGCCGCCGGTCGCGGTGGCAACGGCGAGGTCGGCCCCCACCTCCGCGGCGCTGCGGATGAAGGCGCTGTTGGCCGCGCCGAGGGTGGCGGCACCGGTTTCCGGATCGTAGGCGGTGACCAGCGGGGTCAGCAGCAGGCGGCCATCGCCGGCACGCTCCACGGCATCGGAATCGGTGGGTTCCTCCTCTACCACCTCGTCCGGCACATCCTCCGGCGCGTCGCCGTCATCGGGTTCCGCCTCCACGACCTCGGGCTCCTCCTCCACGGGCTCGTCGGGATCGTCATCGTCCCGGCGCAGCACGACGAGTTCGGGCTGCCGGACTTCGCGGCTGCTCTCCGTATCAAGGTGCGTCTCGGTCGCGACGCGGGCATCCCCGTCGACCGGCGCGCCGTTTTCCCCGTCGCCGCTGCTCTCGCCCGACAGGCCGGAGCGCTGCAGGGCACCGTCCGGATCGGCATTGCCGCCGCCCTGCTGTCCGCCACCGTCCCGGCCATTGCCCTGGGCGGCCTCTTCGCCCGCCGGCTCCGGCGGCGGTTCGCGACCCTCGAACACCGACAGGGTCGCCGTCACCTCGGTGCCGGTCATGATCCGCGGCGGTTCCGGCGGCGCGCCGGGAAGGATGTCGATCACGGTGCCCGGCAGGTCGGTGCTGCGGGTCACGCCGGCGCTGGTGACCGTCAGGCTGTCGCCGAACAGGAAGCCGGCGGTGACCCCGCCATCCTCGCCGACGGCGAATGTGCCGATCCCGCCGCGGATGCCCATCGTCGCCGAGGTGGTCTCCACCCGGATCGCCTCGCGCTTGCTGATGCGGCCGCCGACGATGCGCAGGACGCCGCGCCCGAGCCGTACCGCCAGTTCGCCGGAATCGTCGCCGGGATCGTAGACGAAGCGATCCAGAACCAAGTCGCTGTTGGGGCCGATGCTCATCGCCGAGCCGTCCAGGAACAGGAGCTGGACCTGCCCGTTGGCCGTGGTCGTCACCCGCTCGTCGGCCTGGATGTCGATGCCGACATGCAGCACCCGGCGGCTGCCGCCCGGCGGCGTGCCCTCCGCTTCCGGATTGATGGCGGAGGCGACGCCGATCCGGCTGTCCGTGGCCGCCGCGGCCGCCGCGGCCGGCAGCAGGGCGATACCGAGGGCCAGAAGGAGCGAGGCCGCGGGCGACGGCGCGTTGCGGCATGAGGTCGGTCGGCGGTTCGGCTGGATCACTGCACCTGGTCCAGGGCCCATGTTCCGCCGCCGGCATAGCTCTGCGAGGCGTTCTGCACGATGAAATGCCCGCCCATGGCGGCCACCGGATTGCCGCCGCCGGCAAAGAAGGCGCCGTTCAGCGCCATCTGCCGGGCAGCGTCGGCAGTCTGCCCGGCACCGACGATGGCGCGGCCGTCCTGGGAGACCAGCTGCCCGGTATAGTTCGCGGCATCGAAGCCGGTCACCTCGAAGCCGCCGGCGCGCTCCGCGAAGTTCCAGTTCGCCCCCATCTGCCCGGCGGCAATGTAGTTCGCGCCGTCGTTGAAGACCGAGCCGATGATATGGCCGCCATAGCTGGCCGTGCCGGTTGTGGGAATCTGCGCCAGCGACGGCAGTTCGCCGGCCACCCAGCTGGCCATGTGGTAGCGCTCCTCGCTGTCGTCCTGCAGGGACACCGCACCCGACCAGAAGCCCCAGTCCAGGAAGGCGCATTCGCAGGGCTGCAGGCCCAGCTGGGCGGGATCGACGGAGGCGGCGGTGACCAGGACCAGGTCCTGGCTCTTCGCCGTCTGCCCGGTGCCGGTGACCGCGTTGTAGGTGGGAGATTCCAGCGCGATGTAGCGGTCGTCGTCGATCAATGCGCTGGACGGCTGCGCCGTCGTCCCATTGCCGTCGCCGCCGAAATAGAGCACCCGCGCCGAACCGCCCAGCACGTCGGCCAGCACCATCGACGCGGTGACAGTGCCGTTCGCACTGTCGGTCTGCAGCGACAGGCCGCCCGGCATGCTGCCGAACGCACCGGTATCGATGAAGACCGCACCGCCGGTCTCGCCGCCGGTGGTGACAAAGCCGGTGCCGCCGGTGAAGCCCCGCATCGACCGGCTGGTCCGGGACTGCAGGAAGTCGTCCGGCGTGGTGCCGCCGGGCTGGGCGGCCAGCACGAAATAGTCGTCGTCGGTATCGACCAGGCCGTCCGGTTGGCGCGCCAGCATGGCCGCGGTCTGGCGGGTCACCTGCCCGGTCTGCGGGTTCATCGTCAGGGCGGACGGATTCAGCACAAGGTACTGGCCGGCATCGCCGAAGACCGCGGAGCCCCGGGCCAGACCGACGCTGGACAGGGAGGACCGCAGCGCCACCGGCGCGTCGTGGCCGGCCTCCTTGTAGCTGCCGCGCAGGCGGCCCGACAGCGCCGGCAGGCCGCTGCCGGGGCTGCCCTCCTCCACGATCGTCGCCACGGCGCCCGCCATGAACGAGGTCTGCGCCGCGCCGGTGCCGCTGATCATCAGGGAGGCCTGGTAGCCCAGGGGCGGTGCCGCACCCGCCTGGCGCTGCGAAAAGGCGATCCCCGGCCCGTGCCGCAGGTAGAACGGCGACACGGCGATCCCGGCGGACTGGCTGTCGATCGGCAGGTCGCCGCCCAGGAACGGCAGCGGCGCCAGCAGGCCGCCGATCGCCAGGGCCGTGGTGCCCGATGTGGGCAGCTGTGCCAGTGTCGTCTGGGTGCCGCCGAACAGGATGAACTCATGCGCCCCGCCATCCGCACCGGCGGCATGCCCTGTCCCCGCGACCCGCCAGAAACTGCCGTCGGCGGCCACGTACATCCGGCCGCTGAAGCTGTCGAAGGGACCGGTGGCCGTCGCCGCCGAGACGGCATACTCGCTGCCGGTCGCCTGGTAGGGGAAATCGAAGGCCGCGCCGGTGACTGTGACCGGCCGGATGCGGCCGCCCGCGACCTCGGCCGTGGCGAGGAACGGCGTATTGTCGCCCAGGAACTGAACCGCCAGGGTCTGCGTGTCGATGCCGTCGAAGACCGGGTCGCGCAGCAGGCGGCCGGCGACGGTCGGCGATGGGGCCGGCAGGCCGTCCTGCTCCTCCTCGGTGCTGCCCTCGGCCACTGTCTGGTCGGTCTGCTGCTCCAGGCGCCCGAAGTCGGCGATCGCGTCCTCGCTGCTGCGGCGCTCCGCACCGGCATCGGCCACCGAGCGGCCGCCGGCCCCCTCCGCGGTGCTGCCGCTCTCCGTCGGCGGCGGCCGGCTGCCCGCCGTGCTGCCGGCCTGGCGCCCTTCCGGCGTGACCGGATCGACGCCGGACGGCTGTTCGGAGGACGCGCTGCCCGACACGCCGGAACTCACCAACGCGCGGTCCGGATCCACATCGGCATCGCCGGACTGCCCCTGCGTCGGGTCACCGGCCCCGATCCGGTCGTTCGAGGAATCGCCGTCCAGGTTCCGCGCAGCTTCTGCCTGCCGGGTTCCGCTCCGCGCCGCGGCGCCGGTGGAGGTCCCGGCCTGGGCATTCCCGCTCCTGCCATTCCCGGCAGCGCCCCGATTGCCGCCCTGGCCGCCGGCAGCGCCGGCCCCGTCCCGGCCCCCGCTGCCCGGCGGGCGGCCGTTGAAGGCGGCGAGCGACGAGGTGATCTCGCCGCGGCTCAGGATCCGCGGCGGCTGCGGCGGCTGCCCCGCGCCGGCCTCGATCGCCGTGCCGGGCATGTTCGTGCGCTGCGTCTGGCCCGCGCTTGTCACCGTCATCTCGTCGCCGAACAGGAAGCTCGACTGGACGTCGCCGCCATCGCCCACATTGATCATCGCGATGCCGCCGCGGATGCCGATGGTGGCGGATCCGGTCTCGATCTTCACCGCCTCGCGCTTGCTGATCCTGCCGCCCACGAATCGGAAGACGCCGCGGCCGACGGTGACCGCCAGGTCGCCGGTGTCGGTGGCGGGGTCATAGACGAAGCGGTCCAGCACCAGGTCGCTGTTCGGGCCGACGCTCATTGCGGAACCGTCAAGGAACAGCAGCTGCGCACGGCCGTCCGCGGAGGTCGTCACCCGTTCATCGGCCTGCATGTCGATGCCGACATAGAGCACCCGGGTCGCGGCGTCGGGCGGCGTCCCTTCGGCGTCCGGATTGACCGCGGCCGTGACGCCGATCTTGCTGGCGGCAAGCGATGGCACCGCCTGCGCCGCCAGGAGCCCGACCCCCGCGGCGATCAGGGAGGCGGCCCGCAAGCCATGTCCAAGCTGCAGCTTTCCTGTCCTCATCGGCAAACCCTTGTCGGCGATCGACAGCCACGCCCGTGCGGCGGCGGTGGCGCCAGCCTCACATATATGGACCTTATGTCTTTTTCGTGCCGTAGCGGCGGTCACAATCCGGCGCGGGCCGGTCCCGCGGTCAGAACCGCCAGGAGGCGCCGAGGCTGACCGAGGTGTTGGTGTACTGGTAGTTCGGCAGCGAGGATGTCCGCTGCGTCCGCCCCAGCGACAGGATCCCCGTCCAGGACTGGCTGATCGGCACCGCCGTGATCGCGCTCAGCCGCCAGTCATGGTCCTGCCGCGTGGTGCCGGGGTCAACAGTCGGGTCCGGGCCGCCATAGCCGGTCAGCACCCGGCTGACGCTGACGCTGGTGGCCCATGGCAGGTCCTTTGGCAGTTCCCCCGCCACCAGGTCGGTGATGAAGCCGGGCTGGAACAGGTAGTCCAGGCCGATTCCCACCGCATATTCGGTATAGTCGTTGTAGTCGAAGTCCGTCTCGTTCCGGGCGGCGGCCAGCAGCCCGTTGACCACCAGGTTCTCCGTCAGGCCCTGACGCAGGCGCAGCGACACGCTGCTGGTGAAGCCCGTCTGCTGGTCGTTGCGGGGGCGGACGCTGTTGGAATGGTACTGCTTGGCCCGGCTTTCCGCGGTGAGGCGGATGTTCGTCCATTCCGCCGGCAGGGCGCGCAGCTCCATCCCGCCGCCCAGGCCGCTGTAATAGCGGTCGCCGCCCAGCTCCACATAGGTGCCGATCGCATAGCCGTACAGCGAGCCGTCGTCGAACAGGCCCGGCACGTCCAGCGGCAGCCGCGGGCCGGAAGTGAGCTCCAGGACGTTGAGGTCGACCCGCCGCTCCTTGTGCTGGCGGGCATAGTACAAGAGCGCCGTGCTCTCGATACTGGCCCCGGCCAGGGACTGCAGCAGGTAGTTGTGCTTCGCATTGCCGACCACGAACAGGTTGGTGTCGGCCTTCGAGGTGTATTCCTGGTCCAGGGTCGCGTCGAAGCCCAGCGCCCGGACCCCGGTGCCGCCAGGGGCGCTGGTCGCGTTGCTCTGGAAGCGCAGGCCGGCATAGACGCTGCCGGAGAAGCGGTGCTGCGAGAGGCGTTCGTCGATCTCCGCCAGGAAGGCATCGACACGGCTGCGCACGTCGGCCGGCACGTCCGGTGCCTGCAGGGCCGTGGTCAGGTAGGAGCGCGCGGCCTCGTAGGAGCCCAGGCGGAAATACAGCGCCCCCAGTTCCAGCCGCACCCGCGGCAGGTCGGGATTGATGAACAGCATCCGCTCCAGCGCCGCGATGGCGCCCTCGTAATCGGCCACCTCGATCGCCGCCTTGGCATAGGCGAAGGTCTTATCCAGGTTCGCCGGGTCCGCGATCATCGCCTTGAAGGCACTGTCGTAGCGGGCGCGGTCCGCCGGATCGGCCTGCGCCACCGGGTCGGGCGCCTGCGCACGCTGCGCGGCGGCCTGCGGCGCCATTCCGGCCAGTGCCGCCACCAGAGCAAGGGTTGCCGCGAGGCAGGCCCAGCGCGGCGCCGGGCGGCGCGCGACCTTCCGCGGACGGCAAAGTGCCTGCGCGACATTCCGCACTTCCGGCACCATCAAGAGACTCCCCCGAACTGCTTTGCCCCCCGGCTGCAGGACCCTGTGTAGCTGATTTGACCGCCGTTGCGAACAGCCGCCCCCGCGGCGCCAGCTTCCGGCCCGCGCGGCTTTCCGCTATCACCGGGGGCATGGAGAGGATACCGGATACCGGGCGTCCGGCCGCCGCGCAGGACAGCCCCTTCACCTGCCTGGCGCCGGACGGCGGCGCCCGCTTCGTCCTGGTCTGCGACCATGCCTCCCGGGCGCTGCCGCCGGAGGCGGGCAGCCTCGGCCTGGATCCTGCCGAACTGCACCGGCACATCGCCTGGGACATCGGCGCGGCCGACGTCACCCGGGCGCTCAGCGCGGAACTGGACGCGCCGGCCGTGCTGTCCGGCTATTCGCGCCTGCTGGTCGACTGCAACCGCGCGGAGGACGATCCGTCCCGCTTCCCGGAACAAAGCGACGGCACCGCGGTACCGGGCAATGCAGGCCTCTCCGCGGCGGAGAAGGCCCGCCGCAACCGGCTCTATGCCGCGCCCTATCACGACGCGGTGGCCGGCATGATCGCCCGTGCCGAGGCGCGGCTGGGCCATCCGCCGGCGATCGTCTCGGTGCATTCCTTCACGCCGGTGTTCCAGGGCCGGGAACGCCCCTGGCATGTCGGCATCCTGTGGAACGAGGTCGACGGCCGCCTGGCAAACCCGGTGATGGACCTGCTGCGGGCCGATGACGGCCTCTGCGTCGGCGACAACCAGCCCTACAGCGCCAGGCAGCCCGAGGGCCTGACCATGCGCCGGCATGCGGAGATGCCGGGCCTGCCGCATGTCCTGTTCGAGCTGCGCCAGGACCTGATCGACACGCGCGACGGCGCCACCGCCTGGGCCCACCGGCTGGCCCTGGTCCTGCGCCGCAGCCTGGAGCTCTATCCGCCGCCCTTCTCCCGGCTGGCATCCGGGGACGAACCGGTATGACCGGGCCGGGCGAGACGATCGGGATCGAGGAAGAATATATCCTCGTCGACCGCACCACGCGGAACGCGGTCACCGACCCGCCGCCGGACTTCATGGCCGCCTGCCGCGACGCGCTGGGGAACCATGTGCACAACGAGTTCCTGCTGAGCCAGATCGAGGTCGATACGCCGGTCTGCACCTCCGTCGCCCAGGCGCGCGACGAACTAGCCACCCTGCGCGGCACCATCGCCCGCACCGCCGCGCGTTTCGGCATGGCGCCGATCGCCGCCTCCACCCACCCCTTCGCCCGCTGGTCGGACCAGCGCCACACGCCGGGGCCGCGCTACGACCTGATCGCCCGCGACCTGGGCGGGGTGGTCCGCCGGCTGCTGATCTGCGGCCAGCATGTCCATGTCGGGCTGGACGACCCGGAACTGCGGATCGACCTGATGAACCAGGTCAGCTACTTCCTGCCGCACCTGCTGGCGCTGACCGGTTCGTCGCCGTTCTGGCAGGGCGAGGATATGGGGGTGAAGTCCTACCGGCTGTCAGTGTTCCACTCGCTGCCGCGCACCGGCCTGCCGGACCGCATGGAGACCCATGCCGCCTACCAGCGCATGGTCCGGCTTATGATCGATGCCGGGCTGATCGAGGAGGAGAGCAAGATCTGGTGGGATGTGCGGCCGTCCTCCAAATATCCCACCCTGGAGCTGCGGGTCTGCGACATGTGCACGACCCTGGAGGACGCGGTCTGCGTGGCCGCCCTCTATGCCTGCCTGCTGTCGATGCTGTGGCGGCTGCGGCAGCTGAACCAGCGCTGGCGGATCTATCCGAGCAGCCTGATCGCGGAGAATCGCTGGCTGGCGCAGCGCTACGGGGTGGAAGGGCAGCTGGTCGATTTCGGCAAGGGCGAGCGGCTGCCGCTGTCCGCCCTGGTGGAGGAACTGATCATGCTGGTGGAGCCCGATGCCCGCCGGCTCGGCTGCCTGGAGGAGGTACGGCATGCACGCACGATCGTGGCACGGGGAACCTCGGCCGACCGCCAGCGGCAGGTGCGCGAGGATGCGCTGGCACAGGGCGCCACGCCGGCGGAGGCGCTGTGCGCGGTGGTCGACTGGCTGATCGCGGAGACCGCGGCCGGCACCGTCGCGGCGGAAGATGCGGGCGCGGCCTGAAGGTTTTGACCCGGCGGCGCGCAGGCCCCACTTATGTGCAACCCCCACCTATGTGCAACGATGGGCCGGCCGACGGCCCGGCGATCGGCAGGAGGATGCAAGGATGGACGACAGCACACGCACCGAACTGGAGGCCGCGGCTTTCCGCCGCCTGGTGGAGCATCTGCGCGAGCGGCCGGAGGTCCAGAACATCGACCTGATGGGGCTGGCCGGCTTCTGCCGCAACTGTCTGTCGAACTGGTACCAGGAGGCCGCCCAGGCCCGCGGTCAGGAGATGGGCAAGGAAGAGGCGCGCGAGATCATCTACGGCATGCCCTATGCCGAATGGAAGGCGAAGCATCAGAGCGAGGCCAGCCCGGAACAGGTCGCGAAGATGAACGCCCAGGGCGGCCACTGAGCTGCGCCGGCAGACCTGCAGATACCGGCGGGCCGTTCCGGTCGACTCGCCTCCGGTGCTTGCGGCCATGCCGGGCGCGGGCTAAAAGCCCGCGCTTCCGGACGCGGGCGGCGCTGCGCCGTCAGGGACCCTGTGACGATCCCATGGCCGCACCGCCGGAGAACGGTCCCGGGCAGATTGATCGCCGGCCAGGTTAGTCAATGGGGAACCTGTGTCCCGCAGGATGGAGTGGTTGATGGCAGAGCATTCGGACGCGCCGAAATCGGGCGGCGACAATTTCGGAGGCGAGCATCTGCGCCAGATCGTGGCCCGGATCGAGCGCCTGGAGGAGGAGAAGCAGGCCCTGGCGGAGGATGTGAAGCAGGTCTATGCCGAAGCCAAGGCGCATGGCTTCGACACCAAGATCCTGCGCCAGGTGATCCGCATCCGTAAGATGGACAAGGCCGACCGCGCCGAACAGGAGGCGCTGCTGGACCTCTACCTGGATGCCCTGGACATGCGGGCGCCCGGCCAGTAGCGCCGGCTGCGGCTCTGCGGACCCGGGATCCTGAACGCCCAGATCCTCAGATGCAGGGAGGCGATGAAATGAAGCGACACGCCGCAGCCGCCAGACGGCCCGCGCTGACATTGTGTGCCGGCCTGGGCGCAATGCTGCTTGCCCTCGCCGCCCAGCAGCCCGCGGCCGCGCAGTCGGGAACGCCCTGCGCGGACATCAACAACACCACCGACTTTTCCTGGCCGATCCGCCTGCAGATCGGCGACGGGCCGCCGCAGCAGATGCGGATCGCGGAGCAGACCTTCGGCCGCTTCTGCATGCGCGGCATCCCCAGCACCGACACGCTGACGGTCACCGTCCGGTCGACCTGGGTGCCGGTCGGGGAATGCACCTTCGCACCCGGCGGCCTGGTGACGATCGAGCGCCGGCCGAACAGCGACGGCGAACAGCAGACCTTCGTCACCTGTGCCGCGCCGCGCGGCTGACGCATCGCCATGAAGCCGGTGGGCGATGGGATCCGCGTCCTGCTGATCGAGGACGATCCCGAAGACGCGGAGATCTTCGCCGACATGATCGGCGACTGGCGCCTGCACCGCTTCGAGATCACCGTCGCCAATGGCATGGAAGCTGCCGCCGCGGCGCTGCGGCAGGACCGCTTCGACACCGTGGTCACCGACCTTGGCCTGGGACCCTATCAGGGCCTGGAAACCCTGGAGGCCGTGCGCAGCCTCTGCCGGGACCTGCCGCTGGTCGTCCTGACCGGCCTGGACGAGGAATCCGTGGGGCTGCGCGCGATCGAGATCGGCGCCCAGGCCTATCTGGAAAAGGGCGAAACCAACGGCAGGCAGGCCGCCCAGACCATCCTGCACGCGATCCAGAGGGCGGAAACCCTCGCCGCCCTCGACACGGCGCGGCGCAAGGCGGAAGCGGCGCAACAGGCCCGCTCGCGCTTCTTCGCCACCCTGAGCCACGAACTGCGGCAGCCGTTGAACGGCATGCTCGGCTATCTGCAACTGCTGGAGATGTCGCCTGCCGGCGAGGCGGAGGAGCATCCCCGGTATCATGCGGCCTTGCGGCAGAGCGCCGAGCATATGCTCGGCCTGGTCAACGACATCCTCGATTATGCAAAGGCGGAAGCCGGCGAGATGCAGCTCGACCGGCTGCCGGTCGACCTTGCCGCGGTGCTGCAGGAGGCGCTGACCGCGCTGTCGCCGCTCGCCGCGCAGCACGGCGTCCGGGTCGACCTGTCCGTCGCTTCGGAGCGCGCGGCCCGGATGGTGATCGGCGACCAGCGACGGCTCTGCCAGGTCGCCATCAACCTGCTGTCCAACGCGATCCGCTTCAGCCCCGAAGGGGCCACGGTCCGAATGGCCACCGGCGAGGCCGAGGGCTTCCGCTGGTTCTCGGTCGAGGATCGGGGGCCGGGGATGGATGCCGCCGGCATCGCGGTCGCCCTCGAACCGTTCGGGCAGGTGCATCGCAAGGGCGGCACGGGCCTCGGTCTGCCGTTCTGCGACCATGTCGCGAAGCTGCTCGGCGGTCGGCTAAGGATCGACAGCAGCCCCGGTCGGGGCACGATCGCGACCGTCCTGCTGCCCGCCGCCGTTCCGAAGGCGCCGCCCGCAGCACCGACTCGCGGCGCTGCCGGGTGACCGCAATGTCCGCGGGACAGCCCCGCGGCGCGATGAACAAGGGAACGTTCAGGCGCGTCTAGATCTTGCCTAGATCTTGCGGCCGCGGACAACGGGCTGCAGCGCCTCGACCCGCGACTTCAGGCCAGGCATGAACGGGTTGACCGCCAGCGCCCGGCGGAAGGCCTCATAGGCTTCCGCCTTGCGGTCCAGTTCGTCCATGATCAGGCCGCGGCCGGACAGCGCGCCGAAATGGCGGGGCTCCAGCTCGAGCACCCTCTCGATATCCGCCAGCGACAGCTCGTACTCCTCCAGCAGGTAGTAGAGGGTCGCGCGCTTGTTCCAGGCCTCCGCGAAGTCGGGCTTCAGCTCGATCACGGCATAGAACAGGTCCATGGCGTGGGCCAGGTCGCCATCGTTCATCAGCCGGGTACCGGCGCCCAGCAGCAGGTCGGCAGTGGGGCTGCCGGATTCCGCCCAAAGGGTGAGGATTCGCTGCTCCACCTGTTCCGCAGTGGCGCGGTTGCCGCTTTCGCGGAGGGTTTCGTACAGCCTGTTGAGCCGCTCCGCGCGGCTCGGTGTCTCCGCCTCTGCGGCGTCGGGTGCAGGCGTCGCCGCGGCGGTCTCGTCCGCGGCGGCGGGTGTGAAAGCCAGGGCCGGCAGCAGCACCGCCAGACCCATGACAGCCGTCATGGCAGCAGCAGGTTTCTGGGTCATGCCCTGATGGTAGGGTGCCGCCCTGCGGCCGGCAAGATGACGCTATTCCGCTACCGCTATCCCCCCTGCCACTACCCCGCCGCGGCAAGCGGGCCGGCCACCAGGTCGAGGCCTGCGGGCGCCGGCCCGCCGGTCGCCCAGTCCAGCAGCTCCACCGTATGAACCGCCGGCATCTCCAGGACCGGCGCCAGCTGGGTCAGGCAGCCGATATTGCCCGTGGCCAGGACATCGGCGCCGGTACGCCCGACATGGCCGGCCTTGCGGTCGCGCAGCCGGCCCGCCAGTTCCGGCTGCAGGATGTTGTAGGTCCCGGCCGAACCGCAGCACAGATGCCCCTCGGCGATCTCCCGCAGCTCGAAGCCGGCATCCGCCAGCAGCCGCCGCGGCGCGGCAACCACCTTCTGGCCGTGCTGCAGCGAGCAGGCCGCGTGATAGGCCACCCGCAGCGGCCGCGGCGCGCGGGCCGCCGACAGGTCCAGCCCCTCTGCCGCGCCGGCGGCGCAGAATTCGCTGATGTCCCGCGTCCGCGCAGCCAGATCCGCGGCCGCGCCGGCCAGCTCCGGATCCTCGCGCAGCAGGAAGCCGTAATCCTTCAGCATGGTGCCGCAGCCGGAGGCATTGACCAGCAGGGCATCGAAGGCGCCCGCAGCTTCCGCCCGCCGCAGCGCCCGGACATTGGCCCGCGCCGCGGCATGCGCATCCGCCTCGCGCCCCAGATGGTGGACCAGGGCGCCGCAGCATCCCAGGCCGTCGGGCACCACCACCTCGCAGCCATGACGGGTGAGCAGGCGGATCGTCGCCGCGTTGATCTGCGGCGCCAGCGTCTGCTGCACGCAGCCGGCCAGCAGGGCGACCCGCCGCCGCCGCGGCCCCTCCGCCGGAAAGACGCTGCCGCCGGGCAGCGCTTGCGCCGGCGGCAGCGCCTCCGGCGCCAGCTCCAGCATGGCCCGCAGACGTGCCGCCAGCGCACCCCCGCGCGGCAGCAATCCCCGGCCCAGCCGCGCGAGGGACGCGCCCCGCATCGCCAGCCGGAACAGCCCGGGGCGCGGCAGTACCGCGGCGAGGAGCGCGCGCAGCGCACGTTCCGCAACCGGCCGCCGGTAATGTTCCTGCACATAGGCGCGACCATGGTCGACCAGATGCATGTAGTGCACGCCGGAAGGGCAGGTCGTCATGCAGCTGAGGCAGGACAGGCAGCGGTCGATATGGGTGACGGTGGCCGGGTCGGGCGTTCCCCCGCCCTCCAGCATCTCCTTGATCAGGTAGATGCGGCCGCGCGGGCTGTCGCGTTCGTCGCCCAGCAGGACATAGGTCGGGCAGGTCGCCGTGCAGAAGCCGCAATGCACGCAGTTGCGCAGGATCTGTTCCGATTCCCGGGTCGCCGGATCCGCCAGCTGCGCCAGGCTGAAATGGGTCTGCATCGCCTCTCCCTCGCCCCTAGCCGCCGGCGCCGGGCGGATCGGCCGCAAGCCGGCCGGGATTGAGCACCCCCTGCGGATCCATCCCCGCCCGGATCCGCTCCGCCAGCGCCGCCAGGCCGGGCGCCTGGGGCTGGAAGACGGGCACCGCCAGGCGCAGCGCCTCCGGCCCGCGCAGCAGGGTCGCATGGCCGCCGCCATGGGCCTGCAGCAGCCGGCGCAGGGCCGCGGCATGGCCGTCCGCGGCAGAAGCCGCGGCGGCGAGCCAGACCAGCCCGCCGGCCCAGTCCAGGAAGGCGGCGCCGTCGCCCAGCAGGCCCTCCGCCTCCGCCGCCGCCAGGAAGGACGGACCGCCGGTCGGCGGCAGGGCGATGCGCCAGACCGGCCGCTCGGCCGGTGCCGCCAGCGGCGCGGCATCGCGGACCGCGGCCCAGAACGCGGCCGAGTTGTGGCTGTGCAGTTCCTCCATCTCCGCCCCGCCGCCCAGCAGGCGCCGCAGCGCCGCGCAACGCTCGGCGACCGAGATGGCGGTGCCCTCCAGGCGCAGGGCGGTGACGGCCGTGCCGGGAGCGGCGGCGCGGTCCACGCCGCAGCCGGCCGCCAGCCCGGCCGGCAGCCATGCCGCCGCGCTGACATCCAGCGGCGCGCCCATCGCCCGGCGCATCGCGGCTCCGGCCGCCTCCACCGGTTGGCCGAACAGCAGCAGGGTGCGGGTCTTCTTCGGCCGGGGCAGCACCTTCACCGTGACCGTGGTCATCACCGCCAGGGTGCCGAAGGAGCCCGCCAGCAGCTTGCAGAGGTCGTAGCCGGTGACGTTCTTGACCACCCGCCCGCCGGTCTTGAAGGCCTCGCCACGGCCGGACACGGCGCGGGCGCCCAGGAAATGGTCGCGCGCCGCCCCCGCCTGCGGCCGCCGGGGGCCTGCAAGGTTGACCGCCAGGCAGCCGCCCAGGCTGCCGGCATCGGCAGCACCCAGCAGCGCCTGGGGCCGGAAGGGTTCGAAGGCCAGCTGCTGCGCGCGATCGTCCAGGGCGGCCTGCACCTCCGCCAGCGAGGTGCCGGCGGCGGCGCTCAGCACCAGTTCCTCCGGCTCGTAGAGCAGAATGCCGCTGAGGCTCGAGAGATCCAGGGTCGCGCCGGCCTGCACCGGCCGCCCGATCCCCTCCTTGCTGCCGCGGCCGCGGACAGCCAGCGGCACGCCTTCCGCCGCCGCCCAGGCCACGGCCTCGCGGACCTGGTTTTCATGCTGCGGGCCGAAATGCGCCGGGGAAGCCGCCGACATCAGAAGCGCGGGATATCGGGAAACGGCATCTGGCCGCGATGGATATGCATGCGGCCCAGTTCCGCGCAGCGATGCAGCTCCGGGAACATCTTCCCCGGGTTCAGCCGATGGTCCGGGTCGAAGGCGCATTTCATGCGCTCCTGGTGCGCCAGGTCGCCGGCATCGAACATGGTGCCCATCAGGTCGCGCTTTTCCACGCCGACGCCATGCTCGCCGGTCAGCACCCCGCCGACCTCGACGCAGAGGGTCAGGATCTCGGCGCCGAACGCCTCCGCCCGCTCCAGCTCGCCGGGCGCGTTGGCATCGTACAGGATCAGCGGGTGCAGATTGCCGTCGCCGGCATGGAACACGTTGGCGACCCGCAGGCCGTAGCGGGCCGACATCTCGTTCATCCGCGTCAGCACTTCGGACAGCCGGGCGCGCGGGATCGTGCCGTCCATGCAGTAATAGTCGGGCGAGATCCGGCCGACCGCCGGGAAGGCCGCCTTGCGCCCGGCCCAGAAGGCCAGACGCTCCTCCTCGCTGCCGGACACCCGGGCGGAGGTGGCGCCGCAGGTCCGGGCGATCGCCTCCACCTCGGCGATGCTCTCGGCCACCTCCTCCTCCGGGCCGTCCAGCTCGACGATCAGCAATGCCTCCGCGTCGCGCGGATAGCCGGCATGAACGAAATCCTCGGCGGCGTGGATCGCCGGCCGGTCCATCATCTCCATCCCGGCGGGCACGATGCCGGCACCGATCACCCGCGCCACACAAGCGCCGGCCGCTTCCACCGCGTCGAAGGCCAGCAGCAGCGCTGCCTGACTCTGCGGCTTCGGCAGGATGCGCACGGTCACCTCGGTGATCACGCCCAGCAGCCCTTCAGAGCCGCAGACCAGGCCCATCAGGTCCAGCCCGCCGGCATCCAGGTGGCGGCCGCCCAGGCGCAGCACCTCGCCGGTCATCAGGACCAGCTCGACACCCAGGATGTTGTTGGTGGTCAGGCCGTATTTCAGGCAGTGAACGCCGCCCGAATTCTCCGCGACATTGCCGCCGATGGTGCAGGCGATCTGGCTGGACGGGTCGGGGGCGTAGTAGTAGCCCAGATCCTGCACCGCCTGGGTCACACCAAGGTTGGTGACGCCGGGCTGCACCACCGCGCAGCGATTCTCCAGGTCAATGTCCAGCACCCGGTTGAACTTCGCCATGCCCAGCAGCAGCCCGTCCGCCAGCGGCAGCGCGCCGCCGGACAGCGACGTCCCGGCACCGCGCGGCACCACCTTGATGCCCAGGTCCTGGCACAGCTTCAGGATCGCCGCGACCTGGTCGACTGTCTCCGGCAGGACGGTGGCCAGCGGGCGCTGGCGATAGGCGGTCAGGCCGTCGCTCTCGAAGGCGCCGAGGGAGGCATCGTCGGCGATCACGCTGTCCGCCGGCACGATGCGGCGCAAGCCTTCCAGCAGCCGCGGCCGGGCGGCGATTGCCGCCTGGTCCGGTTCCGGCATCTGCACGATCACCTCCCGCCGCTTCGCGGCTTGACCCGGGGGCGACAGGACCGGATTCCGGCTTCGCCCGATTTCTCTGTCTTCGGAGGATGATGGGGCGGCGGCGCCCCGCATGACAAGGCCGCCGGGAATGCCGGCGGCCGGATACCTGGATCAGAATGTGGGATCAGAATGTGGGATCGGGCTGCGGCGAATCCTGCTCCCGCCGGGACAGACCTGTCCCGTGGCGCGTCAGCGCGCGCAAGACCCGCACAGTCCCGCAACGATGGGACAGGACCGGATCGTCAACCCTGAATGCCTCAGCCCCAGGGGGTTCAGCCCTGGCGGGCCTTGAAGCGCGGGTTCTTCTTGTTGATGACGTAGACGCGACCGCGGCGGCGAATGACGCGGCAGTTACGCTCGCGCTTCTTCGCCGACTTCAGCGAATTGATGACTTTCATGACCGGACCCAACCGAAACCAGAAACAACCGAAAACCGGACAAAAAAACGCGCGCCGGGGATGGGGTCGCCCCCGTCCGCACCGGCGCACGCCGTTCCGAGCCGCGGTTTCTAGCCAGCCCCTTCGCCGCTGTCAACCGGCGACATGCCCAGATCGGCGGCATTGGCCGGCAGTTCCCCGGTGATGCGGTAGCGGACCAGCGGAAGCTGCTCCCGCCCCCAGAAGCCCTCGTCCTGCCAGCGGTAGAACGGCACGCCGAAGACGCCGGCTTCCTCCGCCTCCGCCCGCAGGCTGTCGTGCATGGCCCGCCCTGGCCCGGCCAGCCAGGCCGCGAAACCGGCCGTGTCGGCCCCGGCTTCCGCCAGCAGGCCAGCGATCACCGAGGCATCCTCGATATCCAGTTCCCGCCGCCAGAACGGCGGGAAGGCCAGGTCCAGGAAGCGGTCCACGATCGCCCGGTCCTGCCCGCGCGCATAGAGCATGGCGATCGAGGCGATCGAGGAATCCCAGATCTTCTGCGTGCCGCGGATCGTCAGGCCGCGCAGGTTGGCGTAGCGGCGCACATCCATGTAGGAATACTTCACTTTGCGCCATTGATGGGCGGTCCGGTCCTGCTCGATCACCCGACCGTCAGCATCCAGCCGGGCGCTGCCCAGATAGTCCGGGATGTTCAGGGTCAGCGGCAGCCAGTCCAACGTCACGCCGCAATCCCGGGCCAGCTTCCGGGTCGGGTCCAGGGCCAGATAGGCATAGGGGCTCTTGACGTCGACATAGGCGGTGAGCACCCCGCCACCGGCGCCACTCACTGTTCGAATTCCAGCCGCACGCCGCACAGATAGACCGCGCCGTCCGGCCCGGCACGGTCGCGGCCCGCCGCGGTCGCCCGCACGCTGCCGGCATCGGCGGCCCGGAAGGTGATGCCGGTCATCTCCTCCCCGCTGCCGTCGGTCGGCGCGGGCGCGAAATGCAGCTCGGCATTGTCCAGGGCCATCACGAGCACATCGTCGCGGCGCACCAGCGGGCGGTCCAAAACGGCCTGCCAGCGCGCGGCCAGCGCTTCGGGGTCGGCCGCGGTCAGGGTGACCGCACTGACGCCGGTGACCCGGTCGGTCCGCTTGTGCGCCTCCCAGTCCGGGCCGGCCGGATGCCAGCCGCCGGTCGGATCGTTGCCGCGCTGCTGGTCGATCTCCAGGAAGGCCGCACCGGTGTCCCGCGGATGCAGCTGCCAGCAGGAATAGCCATCGCCCTCGTCGGTGAACTCGAAGGCGGTGCGCACCTGTGCCGCTGCGGCACGGGCGCGGTAGGCGGCCTGATCGTCGGTCTGCAGGATCACCATGTAGCCCGCATCGCCGCCGCGACGATCCATGAAACGCCCGGCCGGTGTGTCCGCCGCGGTCGGCGCCACCACCTCCAGGAACTGTGTCCCGACGGGAAAGACCGCATTCTCCAGCCCCCACTTCGCCACCGCGGGATCGCGATAGGCCGGCGAGAGGCCGAGGATCGCCGCGATGTCCTCCTCCACCGGCGCGAGGTCGCGCGCCACGAGGCAGACCTGTCTGAGATGCAGCATGCGTATCCCCCTTTAAATGCCTTGTCGCTGTCGTTGCCGCTTGTGTCTTTTCGGGAGCGGAGTGTGCGCCCGCCCGCCCGTCCGTCAAGCCGGCCGGCGGGCCCGGTGCCGGCAGCGCCGTGCAAAGCCGGGCGGGCTCCGCTAGTCTCCTGGCGGATTTCTTGCTTGTACCTGTGCGCAGTGTCCCGAAACCGGAGAGAGGATCATGGCCCGTTCCAACGCCTTCCTGCCCGCCCTCGCCGTACCGATCGGCAGTGCCCGTGCCGCCATCGCCGGCGCCGCCCTGCTGGGGCTCGCCCTGGCCGGCGGGTCGGCCGCCCTCGCCGCCGGCAGCGACGGCGCAGGGCTGCAGCCCGGCCTGATCGCGACCTACGACTATACCTATGGCGGCGTGCGCCACCTGGACGAGGTGCCCTGGGACGACATCACGACCTCCGGCTGGAAGGCGGAGCCGATTCCCTTTCTGGACCATACCTTCCGCAACCAGGACGTCTTCGCCTCCGGCGTCGAGGAGAAGGTGGTGATGTTCATCACCGGCTTCATCCACCTGGCCCAGCCCGGCGACTATGCCTTCGTGGCGAAGTCCAACGACGGCGTGCGGGTTTTCATCGACGGCAAGCAGATCCTGGAGGATCCCGACGTGCACCGGGACCGCTTCTCCGAGCCCGGCACGATGACGGTCAGCGAACCGGGCTGGTATCCGCTCGACATCCAGTACTTCCAGCGCAAGGGCACCGCGGCGCTCAGCCTGTACTGGCAGCCGCCCGGCACCGACAACCTGGTGCCGGTGCCGGCGGACGCCTACCGCCACAAGCCCCGGGGCTGAGGCGGCGTCAGTTCCCCCGCCCGGCATTGCCCGCGACCACGTCGCGGGTGTGCCGGGCGATCATGCATTCTTCGTCGGTATCGATCGCCCAGGCCGAAGGGCCGTCGCCCGGAAGGGTCAGCCGCGGCCCATGGCCGTCATTGGTGGCCGGATCCAGGCGGAAGCCCAGGAAGGCCAGCCGCTGCAGCACCGCCGCCCGCACCGGCGCGGCATGGGCGCCGATGCCGGCGGTGAAGACCAGGGCGTCGATGCCGCCGATCGCGGCGGCCATCTCGGCCACGCCGCGGGCCACGCGCTCCACGTAATAGCCGACCGCGCGGCGCGCGCCCGTGCCGCCATCGGCCAGCAGTGCCCGCATGTCGGAGATCCCGCCGGACAGGCCCTTCAGGCCCGACTCCCGGTACAAGAGGTCGCTCAGCCGCCGGCTGTCGAAGCCCTCCGCGTCCATCAGGTAGAGCAGGACGCCGGGATCGATCTGGCCGCAGCGGCTGCCCATCGGCAGCCCGTCCAGGGCGGTGAAGCCCATGCTGGTGGCCTGGGAGACGCCGTCCACCATGCCGCAGAGGCTGGCACCGTTGCCCAGATGCGCCACCACCACCCGACCGGTTTTCTCCCGGCCCAGAAGCTCCGGCAGGCGGCCGGCGACAAATTCGTAGGACAGGCCGTGAAAGCCGTAGCGCTCGATGCCCGCCTCGAACCAGGCATAGGGCAGCGCGAACAGCCGCGACCGCTCCGGCTGGCTGCGATGGAAGGCGGTGTCGAAGCAGGCGACCTGCGGCAGAGCGGGATAGAGGGCGGCGACCGCGTCGACCGCCGCCAGGTTGTGCGGCTGATGCAGCGGCGCCAGCGGCACCAGCGCGCGCAGCCGGTCGATCGCGGCAGGATCCAGCAGCAGCGGCGCGGCGAAATCGCGGCCGCCATGCACCACCCGGTGGCCGATCGCGACGACCTGCGCGCCATGCACATGCCCCGGCAGCCAGTCCAGGATCGCCGAGAGCGCCGCGCGATGGTTGCCGGCCCCTGCCGGCAGGCTGTCGTCCGCCACCCCCACCGGCCCGTCCGGGCCGGGTTCGAAGGCCTCGAAGCGGGCCGGCACCCCGCCGCCGCCGAGGCCGGAAACCTGGCCATGGCCGATCTCCGCCGGTTCGGCCTCCGGCACATCCTCTGGCAGCGCATAGGCGGAGAATTTCACGCTGGAGGAGCCGGCATTGATGGTCAGGATCGCCCGGGTCACGGCCCTCCCCCCGTCGCCGGTCGTCAATCCGCCGGCTTCACCAGCATGCCCTGGCTGCGGGCATGGGCCAGCATCACCGCCAGCGCGCAGGAGGCAAGCCGCGCCGCCGGCCCGTCGGCGCGGCTGGTCAGGACAACGGGAACGGAGGCCCCCAGCACCAGCCCCGCCGCCTCGGCCCCGGCCAGATATTCCAGCTGCTTGGCGACCATGTTCCCGGCCTCGATATCAGGCACCAGCAGGATGTCGGCCTGCCCCGCCACCGGCGACCGGATATGCTTGGTCTCCGCCGCCGCGACGGAAACCGCATTGTCGAACGCCAGTGGTCCGTCCAGCAGCGCGCCGGCGATCTGGCCGCGATCGGCCATCTTGCACAGCGCGGCGGCGTCCAGGGTGGCCGGCATGCGCGGGTTGACCGTCTCCACCGCCGCCAGGATCGCGACCTTCGGTTCGGCGATGCCGACGGCATGGGCCAGGTCGATGGTGTTGCGGGCGATGTCGCGCTTCTGCATCAGGTCGGGGGCGATGTTGATGGCCGCGTCGGCGACGAACAGCGGCCGCGGATAAAGCGGCACGTCCAGGCAGAAAGCATGGCTAATCCGCCGGTCGGTGCACAGCCCGTCCCGGCGGTCGACCACCGCCGCCATCAGTTCGTCGGTATGCAGGCTGCCCTTCATCAATCCGGCCAGGCCGCCGTCCCGCACCGCCGCTACTGCCGCCTCCGCCGCGGCATGGCTGTGCGGCACGTCCTTGCGGTCGAAGCCGCCGAGATCCAGGCCCGCTGCCTCCGCCGCCGCGTCCAGCTTGTGGCGGGGCGCATAGATCACCGGGTCGATCAGCCCGGCGGCGGCGGCATCGGCCATGCCCTGCAGCGCGGCGGCATCGACGGGATGCACGACGCCCAGCCGCATCGGCCCGAAACCGGCGGCCCGCTGCACCAGGTCGTGCAGGAAATGCGGCCGTGCCGGACCGTCGCCCGCGACCGTTGGCGGTGCCGCCTCGACGACGATCCGTCCCTGCATCAGCACCCGGCCGCCGGCATCCCTGCAATGGCAGTCCAGGGTGACCCGCCGGGCGGCCGCCGGGCCAGGGACCGGATCGCTGGCTGCGACCTCGGCCATCGCCTCGACCCGGCTGCCGGGATCCGGCGCGGTCACGAAGGACAGGCCCTCCGACGTCCAGCGGACCTGCCGGCCCGGCAGGCGCCGCGCCACCATCTCGCCCAGCAGGGCGCCCAGCCAGGCGCTGCCGGCGCCGTCGGGGGCGGTGTCGGCAAGGTCGAGCCGTTCGCCAGCGGCGATATCCTGCAGAAGCCCGTCGGCCGTCATGCCATCCCCCGGTCCGGTCTCAACCGCAGGCCGCCACCGCGGCATCGATCGACTCGCGCAGCACCGCGCCGATCAGGTCGATATCCGCTTCCGTCACCACGAAGGGCGGGCCCAGAGTGACGATGTCCCGATGCACCTTCGTGCCGCCAGGATAGAAGAACACGCCGCGCGACAGGCCTTCCGACACCACCTTGAAGCTCAGCCCCGCCTCCACCGGGAAGCGCTCCAGCGTGTCGCGGTCGCGCACCATCTCGATCGACCAGAGCAGGCCTTTGCCCCGCACCTCCGCAACGTTCGGATGTTGCCGCAGCGGCGCCAGGGCGGCCTCCATCCGCGGCTCCAGCGCCGCCACCCGCGCCACCATGTCCTCGCGCTCCATGATCTCCAGCACGGCATCCGCGGCAGCGCAGGCGGCAGGATGGCCGCCATAGGTGTAGTACATCAGCTGCTGCCCGGTCTCCGCCAGCGGGCGGGCCAGTTCCTCGCCCGCATAGACGCCGGCGATCGGCGCATAGCCGCCGCTCATCCCCTTGCCGCCGACAAGGATGTCCGGCACCACGTTCCAGTGGTCGACGGCGAACTTCGCGCCGGTGCGGCCGAAGCCGGACATCACCTCGTCGGCGATCAGCAGCACGCCGTGCCGGCTGCAGATCTCGCGCAGGCGGGGCCAGTAGTCGTCGGGCGGGACGAAGGAGCCGCCGGAGGATCCGACCACCGGCTCGGCGATCACCGCGGCGACATTCTGCGGCCCCGTCTCCCCGATCAGTCGGTCGATCGCATCGACGCAGGCGGTGCCGCAGGTCGGCCGGCTGAGGCCCAGCGGGCAGCGCAGGCAGTAATGCGGCGGTGCCTTCGGCCAGTCCGGCAGCCAGTCCTCGAAGCCGGCGCGGCGTTCGGCATGGCCGCCGACCGCCAGGGTCATGATGCTGGCGCCGTGATAGGACAGGTCGCGGCCGATCACCACCCGGCGCTGCGGCTCGCCGCGCGCGACATGGACCTGGCGCGCCAGCTTCAGTGCCACCTCCATCGCCTCGGTGCCGCCGCTGTTCAGGTGCACCCGGTCCAGGCCGGGCGGCAGCCAGCGGTCGCGCAGGCGCTCCACCAGCCGCAGCCGGCTGTCGGTCTGGAACGGCGGCACGACATAACCGAAGCGGCGCACCGCGGCGGCCATCGCCTCCGTTACGTCGGCGCGGCCATAGCCGATATTGCCGACCACCGCGCCGCCGGCAGCGTCGAGGATGCGCTGCCCTTCCGGCGTGTAGAGATAGGGCCCCTCGGCGCGGTCGACAGTCAGGTTGGCGCCGAAGGGGACGAACGGCCAGGGCCGCTCCATGTCGACCGGATGTGTCCCCGGCGCCTGCTGTACCGCTTCCGTCATCGCCTGCCCCTTCGCCACCGTTGCGCCGGCTTGTCCGAATTTGCGGCACCGGCCGGCCCAGATGCCGCACCGGGCCTGCGCTGCTTGCTGCGCTGCACCGCTTTTGCGAAACTTCCCAGCGAACGTCCGGCGGGGCAAGGCCAAACAGACGGACCGACGGCGACGGCGACGACAAGGCGCCGCGGTGACCGGCGGACCGGGCCGGCGGCGGGATCTTGGGGGAACCTGGCATGGACCGGCAGGTCCGTGCGGGCACGGGGGAAGCATGGAAACCGAACTGGTACTCCTGTCGCGGCTTCAGTTCGCGTTCACCGTCACCTTCCACATCATCTTCCCGTCCCTGACGATCGGCCTGGCCGCCTGGCTGGCGACCCTGGAAGGCCTGCATCTGTTCACCGGCAATGCCGACTATCGCCGGGTATTCAACTTCTGGATCAAGCTGTTCGCCGTGTCCTTCGGCATGGGCGTCGTGTTCGGCATCGTCATGGCGTTCCAGTTCGGCACCAACTGGTCGGTGCTGTCGGGCAAGACCGGCAATATCCAGGGACCACTACTGGCCTATGAGGTGGTGACCGCCTTCCTGCTGGAGGCGACCTTCCTGGGGGTGGTGCTGTTCGGCCGCGACCGGCTGCCGCCCTGGGCCTATTTCCTGTGCTGCTGCATGGTCGCGATCGGCACCACCCTGTCGGCCTTCTGGATCATGGTGAACAACACCTGGATGCAGACCCCGGTCGGCTTCGAACTGGACGCCAACGGCTATTTCCTGCCGACCAGCTGGTACGACATCATCTTCTCCTACGCCGTGTGGATGCGCTTCCCGCACATGCTGTTCGGCGCCTACCTGACCACCTGCTTCGTCGCGGCCGCGACCGGGGCCTGGTTCCTGCTGCAGAACCGGTCGCCGCGGCAGGCGAAGATCATGGTGACGATGGCGCTGGGCCTGGCCGCGGTGCTGGTGCCGGTGCAGATGGTCTTCGGCCATCTGAACGGGACGGAGATCAACGAAACGCAGCCCGCCAAGCTGGCCGCGATCGAGGCCCGCTGGGAAACGCAGCAGCCCGCCTCCCTGACCATCATCGGCATCCCGCTGCCGTCGCAGGAGCGCAACATCCTGGCGATCGACATCCCGGTGCTGGGGTCCTGCATCGACGCCGGCGACTGCAGTGCCGAGGAACCGGGCCTGAAGAGCTTCCCGCCGGAGGACCGGCCGCCGGTGGTCATCCCCTTCTTCACCTTCCGCATCATGGTGGGCATGGGGGTGATCATGCTGGCAGTGGCCTGGTACGGCATGCTGCTGCAGGCGCGCGGGCGGCTCTATACCAGCCGCTGGTTCCTCTGGGTCGTGGTGGCCTGCTTCCCGGTCGGCTGGATCGCGGTGATCGCGGGCTGGTACACGGCCGAGGTCGGGCGCCAGCCCTGGGTGGTCTACAACCACCTGCGCACAGAGGACGCCCATTCGCCGCTGACCCTGTTCGACCTGATCGTCTCACTGGCCGGCTTCGTCATCCTCTACCTGGCGATCGTCTCGGCCGGCGCCTGGTACATGCTGCGCATGGTCCGCTACGGCCCGCAGCCGGACGACGAACCGATCGACGATTCCGGACAGCTGGGTTCCTCGAAACGGCCGCTGGCGGTCCCGCGGGAGACCAGCCTCGGCATCGGCGAATAGCGTGGCCCGGCAGCGGGCACTGGAACAGATGGGCAGCGGGCCGCTGCATCCCGGCACGGGCCGGGCGCTTGGGAGAGAGCCGTCATGACCGTCGATCCGACACTGGCCGTGATCTGGGCCTGCATCCTTGCGATTGGCTTCCTGATCTACGTCGTCCTGGACGGCTTCGACCTGGGCATCGGCATGCTGTTCGGGGTGGCGGACAGCGAACATGACCGCCGGGTGATGATGAACTCCGTCGCGCCGATCTGGGACGGCAACGAGACCTGGCTGATCCTGGGCGGCGCCGGCCTGTTCGCGGCCTTTCCCGTCGTCTACGCCTCGCTGCTGCCGGCGCTCTACCTGCCGGTGATCATCATGCTGATGGCGCTGATCATGCGCGGCGTGGCCTTCGAATTCCGCTACAAGGCGACCGGCGGCTATCGGACGATCTGGGACCTGGGCTTCGTGCTCGGTTCCGGTGTCGCATCGTTCTGCCAGGGCGCGGCGCTGGGCACCCTGATGCAGGGCCTGCCGATCGAGAACGGGCAGTATGCCGGCGGCCCCTTCATCTGGTTCAACGCCTTCAGCCTCTATTGCGGCTTCGGCCTGATGGCCGGCTACATGCTGCTGGGCGCGACCTGGCTGGTCCTGAAGACCGAGGGCGGGCTGCAGGAATGGTCCTACCGGCGGATCCGGCCGCTGATGATCGTTGTCTCGCTGTTCCTGCTGGTCGGCGTGCTCTGGATGCTGATCGACTATTCGCATATGGGCCAGCGCTGGTGGCGCAACCCGGAATTCCTGCTGCTGCCGCTGGGCGGGCTGGTCGCCGCCTGGCTCTTGTGGCGCAGCGTCGACCGCCGCCAGGAACTGATGCCGTTCTGGGCCGCGGCGGCCGGCTTCGGCCTGGCCTTCGTGGCGCTCGCCTTCTCGTTCTGGCCCTATGTCATCCCGCCGTCGGTGACGATCTACGACGCCGCGTCGGTCAGTGCCGCGCAGACCTTCATGCTGCACGGCATGGCGATCCTGCTGCCGATCGTCCTGATCTACACCTGCTTCGTCTACTGGATCTTCCGCGGCAAGGCGACGGCCGAGATCGAGTACGACTGAGGCCGGGCCGGCGCGGCGGCCCGCAGCGCCGCGCGTCCGCATTCCGCCCTCCGGCAGCGCCGCAAATCCTTCCACGCTATTGCGACCAAACACCAACTTGTTTATATTATAAACTAGTTGGTGTTTGATGAGAGGGGGATGCAGCCATGATGGCGGGCAATCCGGAGGCGGGGCGGGACGATCTCGCCTATCTGCGCGGCGTGCTGGAGGACCGGCGGCCGGGGATGCGCATCGGCGGCCTGCTCTACGGGGCCGCCGGACTGATCTACGGCACCCAGGTGCTTCTGGTGGCGGCCGACCTGTCGGGGGTCCTGCCGCTGGGCGATGTTCACGGCTGGGCAGCGGTGGTCGCCAATATCCTGTTCTTCGGCCTGATCGCGGCGACCGTCTGGACGAACCGGCACCAGCTGGAGGTTCGGGGCACCGCAAACCGCGCCATCGCCGCCGGTTTCGCCGGCGTGGGCTTCGCCAATGCCGCCGCGGCAGCGGCCTTCGCCCTGGTCATGATGCGGACCGGCAATGCGGAGGTCTGGCTGCTCTTCCCGGTGGTGGTCAGCGCCTTCCAGGGCGCGGTCTGGTACCTGTTCGCGGCGCTGGCGCGGCGCTTCTGGATGGGTGCCGTGGCGGCCGGCTGGTTCGCGGCGGCCCTGGCGGCCGGCGCCCTGATCGACCGGCAGGGCGCCTACTTCCTGGTCTTCGCCCTGGCGCTCTACCTGCTGATGGCCCTGCCCGGCCTCGCCCTGCTGCGGGCTGCCGGCAGCGGCCGGTCCTGACCGCGACCGGAGAGGGGGCCATCTTCATGGCACCGCCGGATATCGGCAGGATCGACGAGGTGATCCACGGCCGCCTGCGGCTCGGCGTCATGGCCTATCTGGCCAATGCCGAGGCGGCCAGCTTCACCGAGATGAAGGAGGCGCTGGAGGTCACCCAGGGCAACCTGTCGGTGCAGCTGCGCAAGCTGGAAGAGGCCGGCTATGTCGCCGTCGACAAGAGCTTCGTCAGCCGCAAGCCGCTGACCACCCTGCGGCTGACCGAGGCCGGCCGCCGGGCATTCCGCGACTATCTGGCGGCCCTGTCCGACGTGATCGGCCAGCCGCTGGGATAGGCCAATGGGGCCGGGGGCCGGGGGCCGGGACCCGGGGCCCGTCAGGGCCTGAGGGCGATCAGGTCCGGTCCAGCCGCACGCCGCCGGTATAGGGGCTGTCGTGCAACGCCCGGAAGAAGAAGACGGTGGTGGTGCAGATCGCGAAGACGGTCATCACAAGGCGCCCGGCGCGCGGCCGGTCCAGATGCACCATGGCGATCGCCAGATAGCTGAACAGCGCGAGCACCAGGACCGTCACCCGGGCGTTCAGCTGGCCATGGCTGCGTCCGATCGTCAGCCTGTCCTCCCGCCGGTGCTGGATCTCCTCGACCGCGGACAGCAGGCGCCGCGATCCGGCATTGCCACCGCATCGGCCAGGCGGAGCGCCGCTTGCCACATCGTACCCAGGGCCTCCTGCGCGGCCGGGTCGGGCCAGCGGTTGTAGCCTGCACCCCATTCTCGGTCGACGACCGCGCGCAGGCAGCGCTCCTGCGCGGCGCGCGCCGCGGCGCCGGGCGCACCCGCTGCCGCGGCAAACACGGCATAGCGCTGCAGCGCGGCATGCTCCGCTGCCGCCGCATCGGTTGCCCGGCGCTTCTCGGTCCAGACGTCGGACGCCAGGAAGCCCAGGAACAGGGCGAAGATCGTGGTGATCGCTGCGAACGACGAGGCCACCGGCAGCAGGGTCGCCTCGCGGTGCCAGCGGCGATGCAACAGCGCCAGCAGCAGGCTGCCGGCACCAAGGCCCAGGCCTGCCACCAGCAGGAAGACGAGCAACTGGAACAACCAGGGCCGGTCGAAGAAGATCAGCGAATCCAAGCCCGTCAATCCGCCATCGCCGTCGTCGCCGCCGCGGCCATCAGGCGGTGGCTGCGCGCATAGCCGCCGTCCGCGGCCAGCAGACCGGCATGGCTGCCGCGCTCCTTCACCCGCCCGGCCTGCAGGTGCACCACCTCGTCCATGTCGTCCAGCGCCGTCAGGTCATGGGTCACCCAGACCATGGTGCGGCCCGCGGCCAGTTGCCGGAGTGCCGCCCGCACGGTCGCGGCAGTCTCCCGGTCCAGCCCGGCCAGCGGCTCGTCCAGCAGCAGGATCGGCGGGTCGCGCAGCACCACGCGGGCGAGGGCGAGACGCCGGCCCTCGCCGCCCGACAGGGTCTGTCCGTGCTCGCCGACGAAAGTGTCCAGTGTATGCGGCAGCCGGTCGACGAACTCCGCCAGGCCGGCGATCTCCAGCGCCGCCCACATCGCGGCATCGTCGGCCGCCGGGTCTCCCAGGGCCAGGTTCTCGCGTACCGTGGCGGCGAAGATCTCGCTGCTCTGGGACAGGCTGCCGACCATGTCGTAGAGGTCGGCCTCCGACAGTGCCTCCAGCGGCACGCCGCCCAGGGTGATGCGCCCCTCCTGCGGCAGGTGGAAGCGGAGCGCGAGGTTCAGGATCGTCGACTTGCCCGCACCGCTGGGCCCGGTCACCGCGACATGCCGGCCGGGCGGCAGGTCCAGGTCGATGTCCTGCAGCACCGCCGGCCCGTCCGTCGCATAACGGAAGCCGACGGCTTCGAACCTCAGATGCAGGTCGCGCGGCCGCGGCGCCGGCTGCACCGGGTCGACGACCGCCGGCCGGCGCTCCGCCACCGCCAGCAGCCGCTCTGCCGCCTGCCGCACCTGGCCGAGATACTGGTAGGCCATCGGCAGCGGCGCCACCGCCTCGAACAGCCCCATCAGCCCGAGCATGACGAAGGCCAGCTGGGGCGCGGACAGGGTCGCCGCCTGCACCATGCCGGCGCCGAACACGAAGGCCAGCAGCACCGCCGCCTGGCCGGTCAGGCCCACCGCTGCATTGAGCCAGCCGGTTAGCCCGCTCATCCGTGCCTGCTGCGCCAGGAAGGTCGCATCCAGCGCCTCGAAGGCGGCCGCACGGCGGCCCGACCGGTCGTAGACCAGCAGCTCCGCCATGCCGCGCCCGGCATCCAGGGCCTCGGTCCGCAGGGCGGCGCGCAGCACCGCCAGCTCGCGCCCCGTCCTCATCCCGGCCCGCGCCGCGATCCAGGGCAGCGCGATCCCGCCCAGCAGCATCAGCAGGGCGGCCGCAACCGCGGCTTCCGGGATCAGCCAGGGCAGGACGAGGACCAGCAGAAGGAAGGCGACGCAGGCGACGGCGGAGGGTACCAGGACCCGCAGGTACAGGGTGTCGAGCGCATCGATGTCGGCCACCACCCGGTTCAGCAGGTCGCCGGCGCGCAGGTCCTGCAGCCGCGCCGGCGACAGGGGCAGCGCGCGGCGGAAGAACCAGGACCTGAGGTCCGACAGGACACGGAAGGTGCCCTCGTGGGTCAGCAGCCGCTCGCCATAGCGGCCGCCGGTGCGCAGCAGCGCGAAGAAACGCACGCCGGCCCCCGGGCGGTAGATGTCGAAGGCCCCGGGATTGGCCATCGACAGGCCCGCCAGCGCCGTCGCCGTCAAGAACCAGCCGGACAGGGACAGCAGGCCGACGACCCCCAGCAGCACCACCACCGCCATTGCCGCGCCGCCGGCCAGCCAGGCCCAGTGCGGCCGGAACATGCGCAGGAAGAAGAGCAGCGGCCGCATCGGGTCAGCCTCCCGCCCCCTGGGTCCCGTCCGCCGCGATCGCGGCGCCGCAGCGCCCGCCGGCGACCGGGATCACCCGGTCCGCCATCGCCGCGACCGCCGGGCTGTGGGTGGCCACGACCAGGGTCCGCCCGGCCGCCGCGGTGCGAAGCACGGCCAGGACCCGCGCCTCTGTCGCCGCATCCAGGCGCGCCGTCGGCTCGTCCAGCAGGTAGAGGTCCGCCGGACGATAGAGGGCACGTGCCAGGGCCACCCGCTGCGCCTGGCCGCCGGACAGGCCCAGCCCGTTCTCCCCCACCACGGTGTCGAGGCCCTGCGGCAGGTCGCGGGCGAAGTCCAGCACGCCGGCGGACCGTGCGGCGACCTGCAGTCGTTCCGGGTCGGGCCGCGCGTCGCCGAGCGCGATATTCTCCGCCAGGCTGCCGTGGAGGACATGGGCCTGCTGCCCCAGCCAGGCGATGCGGCCGTGCCAGTCGGCCAGGTCCAGCGCCGCCGCCGGGCAGCCGCCAAGCCGCAACTCGCCCGCGGTCGGGGCGACGAAGCCGGCCAGCAGCGCCAGGATCGACGACTTGCCGCCGCCGCTGGGTCCGACCAGGGCGACATGCTCGCCCGGGGCGACCTGCAGGTCGGCGCCGGCCAGGGCGGTGCGGGTCTCCCCCTCCGCCTCGTCCGCACCGGCATAGTCCAGCCGCACCCCCCGCAGCAGGAGCGCAGGCGGGCCGGGCGGCGCGGCTTCGCCGCCCGCCTCCGGCAGCGGCTCCTGCAGGAAGCCGCGGATGCCCTCTGCCGCGCCGAGGGCGGCGGCGCGGTCGTGGTAGTGGCTGGCCAGCTGCCGCAGCGGCGCGAAATATTCCGGCGCCAACAGCAGCAGGAACAGCCCGGTGAACAGTGTCTGCTGCGTGCCGCCGAAGTCGAGCATGCCCAGCAGGTTCAGGCCGATATAGAGGGCCACCAGGCCGATCGACACGGCGGTGAAGAATTCCAGCACGCCCGACGACAGGAAGGCGATCCGCAGCAGCCGCATCGTACCGCGGCGATAGTCTTCGGCGACCTCGTGGATCGCCGCCACCTCCGCCGCGCCGCGGCCGAACATGCGGATCGTCGACAGGCCCCGCAGGCGGTCCAGGAAGTGGCTGCTCATCCGCGACAGGGCGGTGAACTGGCGCTCGTTGAGCACTTCCGCGCCCATGCCGATCAGGGCCATGAACAGCGGCACCAGGGGACCGGTCACCAGGAACAGCAGGCCCACCACCCAGTCCACCGAGAACGCGGTCGCGAGGATCGCCAGGGGGACCAGGACGGCCAAAGCGGTCTGCGGCAGGTAGCGCGCGAAATAGCCGTCCAGCGCCTCCACCTGCTCGATCAGCAGGCTGGCCAGACCGCCGGAATGGTGCCGGCGCAGGCGCACCGGCCCCAGACCGGCCATATGCGCACGGATCTCGCGCCGCAGCCGGGCCTTCACCGCAAGGGCGGTACGGATGCCCAGCCGCTCGCTGCCCCAGCCGCACAGCGCCCGCCACAGGAAGACCAGGACCAGAAGGAGCATCGGCTGCCACAGCGCCGCCGGGCCCGCCCCGTCCACCGCGACGGCGGCGACCAGATGCGCGATCAGCAGCGCCTGGGCGATGACCGCCAGGCCGCCCGCGGCACCGCACAGCACGGTCGCGACCACCCGGCCGCGCACCGGCCGCGCCAGGTCCCGCAGCCAGCGGCGCCCCGCACGCCTGGCCTCGCGACCGGGCTGCGGCTCCGCTACGCCTGCCGATGCCATGCCGTGGGGGTCAGCCCGGGCCCGCCGGCACGGCTGCCATGGCGACAGGCGCGCCGTCTTCCTCTTCGGCCGGGATCACGTCGACCGACACGGCCAGGTCGTGCGAACCGCCGCCGAACAGGACGCCGCGCACCGGGCTGACATCGTCGAAGTCGCGGCCATGGGCCAGGACGATATGGTCTTCCGCCACCAGCAGCGCGTTGGTCGGGTCCATGTCGACCCAGCCCGCCGGCCCGCACCAGACGGAGATCCAGGCATGGCTGGCATCGGCGCCCCGCAGCCGCGGCTGCCCCGGCGGCGGGTAGGTCCGCAGATAGCCGGAGACATAGCGCGCCGCCAGGCCCAGGCTGCGCAGCGCGCCGATCTGCACATGGGCAAAGTCCTGACAGACGCCGCGCCGTTCCCGCATCACCTGCTGCACCGGCGTGGCGATGTCGGTGGCCGTGGGATCGTAGGCGAAATCGTCGTTGATCCGCCGGGTCAGGTCCAGCGCCGCCTCCAGGATCGGCCGGCCGGCCAGGAAGGACGGTGCGGCATAGTCCGCCAGCGCGGGATCCGAGGGTGCGAAGGCGCTGTCGCCCAGCAGTTCGCAGACGCTGTGCGGCACGCTGCTGTCGCGGCCGATCGCCGCCGCTGCCAGCACGTCGCGCACCGCCTCCCAGTCCGGTGTTTCAGGCACCTCCTGGGCGACGACCTCCACCTCGCTGTCGGCCAGGACGGTGAAGCGCTGGTGCGGCCGGTCGAGCAGCACCCGCTCCAGGGCATTGCCGAAATGGTCGACATCGGCATGCCGCTCCGCCGGCTCCGGGTCGCAGCGCAGGTCGGTCCAGAACACCTTCTGCCAGGGTCCGTCCAGCGGGCGCAGATGAACCAGGTGGTAGGCCAGGTCCACCGGGTCCGCATAGCGGTAGTCGGTGCGATGGGAGACGCGGTAGCGCATGAGGTTCGTTTCCGGGCGGCGTCTTCTCAGGCGGTCCAGCGGGCAAAGCCCAGGCGCCGGGTCTCCGGGATCAGCGAGAAATAGCTGCGCGACATCTCCCCGTTCAGGTCGGCGAGGCGCTGGTCGGCATAGGACAGCAGGTCGCGCACCACGTCCAGCGCCGCGGCGATATCCTCCTGCCGCCGATCCAGGCGTAGCACCGCCTTTCGCAGGTCCGCCTCCAGCGACCGGGGCGCGCTGAGGAAGGCGAGCGCCTCGGAATTCGGCAGCTGGCCGAGATGGGTCCGCAGGCCCTGCAGCTGGAAGGCAAGGCCGCGCGGATTGCCGGCATCGACCAGCAGCAGGTGCAGCACGGTCTGCGGCTCCAGCGCGGTGTGATAGCGGCTGCGATGGGTGATCGTCGATTCGCAGAGATCCAGCGCCAGCGCCAGCGCCGCCTCCCAATGGCCGGGCGCCAGGCCGAGGCTGGCATCGACCTTCGAGACCACCTGCAGGCCGCGCTCCAGCCGGCGGCCCAGCTCCATGAAGCGCCAGCCCTCGCCACGGGTCATGATCTCCGACACCAGTCCGCTGAAGGCCGCGGACATCCGCACCAGCCGGTCGCAGGCGCCGATCAGGTCGTCGGGATGGTTGCCGGCCCGGTCCAGCAGCTGCGGCCCCTGCTGCCCCAGGTCCTGGACGATCACCCACAGGTCCCGTGGCAGCCGGTCCCAGACCGCATTGGCGGTGCCGGTCAGGCTGCCGAAGGTCTCCCGGTAGCTGCTGCCCGGGCCCAGGGCGGCGGTGACCGCCTGGGCGAACTGACTGCTGTAGGGCGGCGCGCCGGCGGCCTCGGGCGAGATCAGGAAGCCGCGCGCCATGGCACGGCCCAGCGCGCCGAGGTCGAGCATCTCGCGCGGGCCCAGCTCGCTGACCGTCATCCGCCAGAGCGCGGCGCGGACCAGGCGGGCGCCATAGTCCAGCCGCTCGGTATAGCGGCCGATCCAGTACAGGTTCTCCGCCACCCGGCTGGGCAGGGCGCTTTCAAGCTCCGCGTTCACGCCGGCCAGGGCGCCGCGGCGCCGGCGCCGGGGCGGCGCCTCGGCGGCACGGCCGCCAGCCGGTTCGGTCGCGGCCTGGCCGCCCGGCAGCACCGTCATGCCGTCGCCGCGCAGAGGAATCGGCGGCTGCACGCTGCGCACGTCGTCGGTCAGCACCCAGACATCCTTCGCCACCCCGCCGCCATGCAGCGAGGTGCGGAAGGCGGCGCCGTTCTCCGACATCCGGGCCAGGCCGCCCGGCATCACCGCATAATCGCCGGTGCCGTCGGCCAGCACGAACATGCGCAGGACCACCGGCTGCGGCGACAGGCCGTTCTCGTTCCAGCAGGGCGCCTGCGACAGTTCCGGCCGCCGCAGGCCGGTGATCTGCGCCGGTCGGACCGCCATATGTGCCAGCGCGTCAGGGTCACTGAGCTGGATGTCGCTGGCATGCTCGCCATCCTCGGCCGAGGGCAGGACCGGATCGATCGCCTGGCGGAACTCGAACGCGCCGGGCTCCGCCAGCATCTCCTCCAGGTCGTCCGGCCGGCCGCCCCAGAGCATCTCCGCCGACGGCAGGGAGAGGCTCTCGCCCCACCATTCCTTTGCGATCCGCGGCAGATGGGCGAACAGGCCGGAGGTCTCCAGCAGGCCACTGCCAAGGTCGTTGGCGACGGCGACCTGGCCGCGGCGCACCGCACCGGCCAGGCCGACCACGCCGAAGCGGGAATCGGCACGCAGTTCCAGCGGGTCGCACATCAGGCTGACCACCCGGCGCAGGATCAGGTCGACCCGCAGCAGGCCGCGCAGGGTCTTCAGGAAGACGCCGTCGGCGCGCACCGTCAGGTCTGCCCCTTCGGCCAGCCGGACGCCGAGTTCGCGGGCCAGGAAGACATGCTCGAAATAGGCCCGGTGGCCGGGCCCCGGGGTCAGCAGCACCGTGCGGGGCGCCGGCCCGGTGCCGGCGGCGCCCTGCCGCAGGCGCAGTTCCAGGACCGCCAGGAAGGGGGAGATCCGCGCCACCGCATAGCCGGAGAACAGCTCCGGCAGGCTGCGGGCCAGTGCGCGGCGGTTTTCCAGCGCATAGCCGATGCCGGAGGCGACCTCCGTGCGGTCGGCCAGCACCCGCCAGCGGCCATCATTGTCGCGCACCAGGTCGGCGGCATAGACCGATAGCATCGGCGTGCCGGCCCCTTCCGGCGGGGCGGCGGACCCATCGGCCGCCGGCCGCTTATGTGCCGGGCGCAGGAATTCGCGGCTGCCATAGACCAGGCTGGGCGGCAGGGCACCGCTCTGCAGCACCGTCTGCGCCCCGTAGAGATCGCGCAGCAAGGTGTCCAGCAGGCGCGCGCGCTGGCGCAGGCCGTCGCGCAGCTGCCGCCACTCGGCCGGCTGCAGGATCATGGGAATCGGGTCGAAGGCCCAGGGCCGCACCATGCTGCGCGGATCACCATAGGCGGTATAGGCGACGCCATTGTCGTCGAACTGCTGGCGGATCCGTTCCAGCCGCGGCGCCATCGCCGCGCGGTCCAGGCCGGAGAGATTGCCGATCAGGGGACGCCAGTAGGGGCGGACCTGACCCTGCCCGTCGACCATCTCATCGAAGCCGGGGATTCGCGGCGTCGCTTGATCGGCCTGCAGCCGCCGGGTTCCGGCGGGCATGTCATGGGACAGCCGGCTGCCTTCGGGACGGAGGGGGGCCTGCAGCGGCCCGTCATCGAATGCCAGGGCCGCGGGCATGCCGTCAGGCGCCGGATCCGCCTCCAGCGCATCCACCTCCTCGGCATCCGTCTGCGCCGAATCGCCCATCATCGATGGCCCAGGCTCCGATAGCTGGCCTTCACCGTTCGGTCTGGACGGGTGGCGTTTCCAGCCCGACCGCCGCGCGGCGCAGGTCCAGGGTCAGGGGCGCCTCGGCACTGCGATAGGAACGCGGCACCGCCATCGGCCCGCCGGTATGCCCGAACGGGAAGAAGCGGGTGCGCCGGCGGCTCTCCGCCTCTGCCGCGTTGACCGGCAGGGTATCGAAGCTGCGGCCGCCGGGATGCGCGACATGATAGCGGCATCCGCCGAGGGAACGCCCAGACCAGCGATCATATAGGTCGAAGGTTAACGGCGCCTGAACCGGGATCGTGGGGTGCAGGCTGGACGGCTGCGCCCAGGCCTTGAAGCGCACGGCGCCGACATACTCGCCCTCCACCTCGGTCGGCAGCAGCGGCACCTCGGCCCCGTTGCAGGCCAGCACGAAGCGCTCCGGGGTGAAGTTGGCGACCTGCACCTGCATCCGTTCCAGGGTGGAATCCACCGCCCTCGCGGTGCCGCCGGCGAAGCCCTCCTCACCCATCACGTGCCAGGGCTCCAGGGCGTGGCGCAGTTCGATGCCGACATCGTGGCGGGTGACCCGGCCGATCCGCGGGAAGCGGAACTCCATCTGCGGCACCAGCCAGGCCGGGTCGAACTCGTAGCCGGCCCGGTTCATCTCGTCGATCACATCCAGCAGGTCGGCCCAGACAAAGTGCGGCAGCAGAAAGGCATCGTGCAGGCGGTTGCCCCAGCGCACCGGCGGGCGCTCGTAGGGCTTCGTCCAGAACTGCGCCACCAGGGCCCGCAGCATCAGCATCTGCACCGAGCTCATCTGGTGGTGCGGCGGCATTTCGAAGGCGCGCAGCTCCAGCAGGCCGCGGCGGCCGCCGGAAGAATCCGGGGAATAGAGCTTGTCGATGCAGAACTCCGCCCGGTGGGTATTGCCGGTGATATCGACCAGCAGGTTGCGGAACAGCCGGTCGGTCATCCACGGCGGCACGTCCTGGCCGATCCCGGCCTGGGCGAAGGCCAGCTCCAGCTCGTAGAGGCTGTCGTCGCGGGCCTCGTCGACCCGGGGGTGCTGGCTGGTCGGGCCGATGAACAGGCCGGAGAACAGGTAGCTGAGCCCCGGATGGTTCTGCCAGAAGGCCAGCAGGCTGCGCAGCAGGTCGGGCCGGCGCAGGAACGGCGAATCCTCCGGCGCCGGGCCGCCCAGCACGACATGGTTGCCGCCGCCGGTGCCGGTATGGCGGCCGTCGATCATGAACTTCTCGGTGCCCAGCCGGGTCTGCCGCGCCTGCCCGTAGACCAGCTCGGTGCGCTCCACCATCTCGCTCCAGCTGCGGCTGGGATGGATGTTGACCTCGATCACGCCGGGATCCGGCGTGACGCTGAAATGCTCCAGCCGCGGGTCGCCCGGCGGCAGATAGCCCTCGATCACCACCTGCTGGTTCTGCCGTGCCGCGGCGCGCTCCACGATCGCCACCAGCGCCAGATAGTCGGCGGCTGTCGGCATTGGCGGCAGGAAGATGTGGCAATGACCGTTGCGCGGCTCGACGCAGAGCGCGGTACGCACCACCGACGGGTCGGATTCGCCTGGCAGCGGCGGCCGTCCGTCGGCCCTGGCGTCCGCCGGCAGGCGGCCGTCACCCGCTGCGTCAGGACCCTCGCCGCCCTCCCCGGCCCGGCCCGGCGCCAGGCGCGGATCGCCGGCCTGCCGGCGCAGCGGTGCAGCCCCGCCCTCGCTGCGGCCGGGGCCGGCAAGCTCGGCATAGGCCGGCAAGGCGCCGCGCGGCGCGAAGGGATCCTCCGGGAAGTGATAGGGATAGTCGCCCTCGGTCACCCAGGGCAGGCTGTCCAGTGGCAGGCGGTAGCCCATGGAGCTGTCACCCGGCAGTAGGAACAGCCGCTCCATGCGCAGGTGCCAGGGCCCCGACTGCCAGCCCCCGTCCCTTCCAGCAGGTCCTTTGGCCAGCGGCAGGGCATAGCCCACCACCTTGTCCAGCCCCTGCTCGAAGACGCGGGCGATGCGCGCGCGCTCCATCTCCTCCTTCAGCTTGTTCTCGGCCACCGTGACGTTGATCGGCAGCCGGCGCTCCTTGAAGATGTAGTAGTAGGGATCCTCGAAGGCCGGCTGCAGGTACTTCGCCGGCACATTGAGTTCCTCGGCGATCGCCCGGCCCAGCGCCTCGGCACGGTCTGCATCGGCCATGCCCGGCTTCTCCGGCTGCGCCAGCAGGCTGCGGTCCTGCCAGACCGGCTCGCCATCCTTGCGCCACATCGCGGTCAGCGCCCAGCGCGGCAGCTGCTCGCCCGGGTACCACTTGCCCTGGCCGTAGTGCAGCAGCCCCTCGGGCGCGAAACGGTCGGCCAGCCGACGGAACAGGTCGCCGGCCAGGCGGCGCTTGTCCTCGCCCAGCGCCTCGGTGTTCCACTGCGGATGGTCCATGTCGTCGATGGAGACGAAAGTGGGCTCGCCGCCCATGGTCAGCCGCACATCGCCGGCCGCCAGGTCGCTGTCGACCTCATGGCCCAGCTGCAGGATCGACGCCCACTGTTCCTCGGTGAACGGCTTGGTGACCCGGGGCTTCTCGACGATCCGGGTCACCGACATGTCGAAGTCGAACTCGACCTCGGCCGGCTCCACCATGCCGGAGATCGGCGCCGCGCTGGACGGCTCCGGCGTGCTGGCCAGCGGGATATGCCCCTCCCCCGTCAGCAGGCCGGAGGTCGGGTCCAGGCCGACCCAGCCCGCGCCGGGCAGGAACACCTCGGTCCAGGCATGCAGGTCGGTGAAATCGGCGCTCGGCCCCTCGGGCCCGTCCAGCGGCTTCTGGTCGGGGGTGAGCTGGATCAGGTAGCCGGACACGAAGCGCGCCGCCAGGCCACGATGCCGCAGCAGCTGCACCAGCAGCCAGCCGGTGTCGCGGCAGGAGCCGCGGCGCAGCTTCAGCGTTTCCTCCGGCGTCTGCACGCCGGGCTCCATGCGGACGGTATAGGCGATGTCGCGCTGCAGTTGCTGGTTCACCGCCACCAGGAAGTCGATCGTCTGCTCCGCCCCTTCCGGCAGGGTCTTCAGGTAGTCGGCGAACAGCGGCCCTGGATCGTCCTTCTGCAGGAAGGGGGCGAGATCGTCGAGGAACTCCTCGCCATAGGTGAAGGGGAAGCTCGTCGCCTCCTCCTCCAGGAAGAAGTCGAACGGGTTGATCACCGACATGTCGGCGATCAGGTCGATCTCCACGCTGAACCGCCGGGTCTTCTCCGGAAAGACCAGCCGCGCCAGATAGTTGCCGTGCGGATCCTGCTGCCAGTTCAGGAAATGCTCGCGCGGTTCCACCTTCAGGGAATAGGCCGGGATGCCGGTGCGGCAATGCGGCGCCGGGCGCAGCCGGACGGTCTGCGGTCCCAGCTGCACCGGCCGGTCGTACTCATAGACCGTGCGGTGGTTCAGTGCGACTTCGATACCCAAGGTGCAGCCCCCTATCGGCTTGGCCGTCAGCACCGCCGTTCGGACGGCGACGTCGGTGCGGGAGTATAGCGGTGGCGGGCGGGCCGACAGAAGCCCTTGCCGCAACGCAGCATGGGGACAGGCTCTGGGGGGGGGGCGGCCGGTCGCCCCGTGACTGCAGGTCGCCGACTGGGCGGCAGGTCGCGGTCTGGCCGCCCGGTCAGGCGTGGCGCAGACTGTCCTGGTTCGGCGCGGAACTGCCTGCAAGGGCGCCGCGCACCGCATGGTCGAAACCGACCAGGACCTCTGTCCGGCGCTGGAAAACGGGACGCTTGATCAGGGTCGGCTGCTCCGCCAGAAGGGCCAGCAGCGTTTCCGGATCGGCGCCCGGGGCCGCGGCCGCACGCGCTTCCTCCGACAGGCCGCGCCAGGTGGTGGAGCGGCGGTTGACCAGCCTCTCCGGACCGACGGCATCGAGCCATTGCTGCAGGAGGTTGCGGGTGGGCGGTGCCTCGCGAAGGTCATGCGCCCTGTAGGGTACGCCCTGGCTGTCCAGCCACCGCCGCGCCTTGCGGCAGGTATCGCAGGTCTTCAGGCCAAACATGATCCAGGTCATCCCGACCGTCGCACTCCCTTCCCCGTTTGGACGGACTGAAACGCTGAAGGCGTCCAGATGCCGTCTATGGCACCCTTTATGGTAGGTCGGCGCGCAGCTGTCCACCATTGCTAGTGCGAACGGAAGCAGCCGCGCCCGACCGTCGCATTGCGCTTTCGCCGGACCGGCCGGCAGCCCCCGCCCGCCGGCTGGCGGGCGGGGACGAGATGTGCCGGTCAGTCGAACGGACCTTCCCACTCGCGCTCCGTCGGCGTGTTGGCCGCCACCTGGTCCCGGGTATAGGGCAGGTCGTAATAGCCCATGCCCGGCTGCCAGCCGGCGCCATAGCCGTGATAGGGATAGGCATAGGGGCCGACCCCGTAGTCGTAACCGTAGTCGGCCGCCACGATCACGGCGCTGGCCTTGCCGTCGGCGGAAAAGATGATGTCGTCGATCCGGCCATAGCCGCTGCCGTCGGTCAGCCGGACACCGTCGCCGATCAGCTCGCGCACCCGGTAGCTCCGGTTGCCGAGATTGTCATCGTCGTAGTTGGTCCGGAACTCCTCCAGGGTCTCCTGCGTCACCGGAACCTGGATCGAATCCTCTTCCGGCCCGGCAGACACCTTGCTCCAATCGACCAGGGCATGGACATCGCCGATATCCAGGAACGCCTCCGTCTCGACGATCACGGCCTTCACCGTGCCGTCCGCACCGATCACGATATCCTCGACCTCGCCAATATCGTCGCCGTTCGGGCCGAAGACCTCCTCGTCAAGGAGCTCCTCCGACGACCAGCCCTGCGCCAGCCCCGAACGGTCCCAGGTTTGCAGGTCCACCGGGTCGCCGACCGCCGCACTGGCGGTAGCCGCGGCCCCGGCGAAGCCCAGGGCGAAGACGGTGGTCATCAACTGGCTCTTGTATCCTCTCATGGCAGCCTCTCCTTCCGCTTGAGTGGCCCGGCTCGATCGGCCGGGCGTGCATACCCATGGGCAACAGAGCGGCCCGGAGCCATGTTCCAAGCGCAGCCGGATGCCGGCGGCCGGAAAGCCTGAAGTTGCGGGAGCGGGACTATCGGGCGCGAAGGCCGGCCTGCCGCAGCCGCCAGAGCAGCAGGTCGATCCGGTCCTGGCCGAAGAAGGGCTCGCCCCGGAACACCATCAGCGGCACGCCCCAATGGCCGGCCGCCGTCTGCGCCGCCTCGTTGGCCGCGATGGCCGCGTCCAGGCGGCCGGCATCGTCCGCCACCGCCGCCTCCATCTCCGCCAGGTCCAGGCCGGCACCCGCGACCGCCCGTGCCAGATGGGCGCCGCGGTCCCAGCCGTCGATGCCGGCGCCGAACAGGAGCGCAGCCACGGCCCGCACGAAGGGCAGGCCGCGGCCCTGCTCGGCCGCCAGTGCGCCCAGCCGTGTCAGACGGTGGATGTAGGGCTGATCGGCCGGCACCTCGCCGGTCGCCACGTCCATCACGATCGGGTCCGGCCGCGGCCAGTGGAAGGGGACCTGCAGCGAGGCGGCTACGCGCTCGGCGTCCATCCTGTTGTAGGGCACCCGCAGCGGGTTCACCGTCTTGAAGAAGCCCGGGATGCGCACCGCGATGGGCAGGACGGGCCGGACGGAAAGGCGCAGGTCATGCTCGCGCTCCAGCGCCGCCAGCCGGTCGCCCGCCAGGTAGCAGTAGGGGCTGCGGAACGACCAGTACAGGTCGACCTCAAGGGTCATGCCGGGGGCCCGGTCACGTCACGGGCGCCGCCTCCCGCGGCTGCAGGCCCGCCTGGCGCATGCGCCAGAGCAGCAGTTCGATCCGGTCCTGGCCGAAGAACGGCTCCCCCCGGAAGACCATCAGGGGCACGCCCCAATGGCCGGCCTTCTTCTGCGCCGTCTCATTGGCGGCGATGGCCTCTTCCAGCCGCGCCTCCTCGGCGACGATAACCGTGTCCATCTCCGCCAGGTCCAGGCCGGCGCGGCCGACCGCCGCCGCCAGGTGGTCCCCCTCATGCCAGCCGGCGATGCCGCTGCCGAACAGCAGATGGCCGACCTCCGCGATGAAGGGCAGGCCGCGGCCGCGCTCCGCCGCCAGGGTACCGAGCCGGGTCAGCCGGTGGATATAGGGCTGCGCCTTCGGCACCTCGCCGCTGGCCATGTCCATGACGATCGGGTCCGGCTGCGGCCACTGGTAGGGGATGTCCAGGAACGCCGCCAGGCGCTGGGTGTCGCGCATGACATAGGGCGGCCAGAGCGGGTTCACCGACTTGAAGAAGCCGGGGATGCGCACCGCGATCGGATAGACCGGCCGGACATGGACCTCCATCGCATAGTCGCGGGCCAGTTCCACCAGCCGCGGCATCGCCAGGTAGGAATAGGGGCTGCGGAACGACCAGAACAGGTCGAGGTCCAGCGCCGCCTCCGTCATATCACGCCCTTCTCGCGCAGGGCGCCGATCTCCGCCGCGGCCAGGCCGATCTCCGCCAGCACGGTGTCGGTATCCGCGCCCAGCAGCGGCGCGGCCTTGCGGATGCTGCCCGGGCTGCCGGTCAGGCGCACCGGCATCTCCACCAGGGAAACCGGGTCGTTCAGCCCGTCATAGGGCATCGGGTGCAGGTAGCCCATCGCCGCGACATGGGGATCTTCCACCGCCTGTCGCGGGGTATAGACCGGGCCGCCTGGCAGCTTCGCCTGCGACAGCAGGTCCAGCGCCTCCGCCGTCGTGTACTGTGCCGCCCATTCGCGGGTGCGCGCGCTGATCGCGGCGCCGTTGTCGCCGCGCGACAGGTCGTCCTTGTACTTCGGGTCGGAGCACCATTTCTCCTCCTCCCCCATCAGCTGCGCCCAGCGGCGGAACTGCGACGGGCCGATGCCCTGCATCATGATCCAGCCGTCCTTGGTGGCGACGATGTCGGCGGGCGCCGCGGTCTGGCCGCGGGTGCCGGTCGGCTGCCGGTCCAGGCCCAGGGCCGCCTGCTCCACCAGGATCGGCGCGAAGCAGTTCATCGCGCTGATCAGCAGCGCGCCCTCGACCTCCTGCCCCTCGCCGGTCTTCTGCCGGTGCATCAGCGCCGCCAGGGTCCCCATCGCGCAGGAGATCGCGGTGGTGATGTCGACATAGGGCGCCTGCAGCCGGGTCGGGGTGCCCGGCTCGCCGGAGAACCACATCGCCCCCGACATGGCGGAGGCAACGCCGTCGAAGCCGACCCGGTCGCTCATCGGCCCGCCATCGCCGAAGGCGGAGACACGGGTCAGGATGATGTCGGGCTTGATCGCCTTCAGGCTGGCATGGTCCAGGCCCATCCGCTTCAGGGTCGGCGGCGGCAGGTTGGCGACCACCACGTCCGCCGTCGCCACCAGCCGCTCCACCACCGCGCGGCCCTCCGGATGCATCGGGTCCAGGGTGATCGAGCGCTTGTTGCGGTTCATCTGCAGGAACATCGCGCCGTCGCCGGTGGGGGCGACCGGCTGCACATAGCGGTCCTCCGACCCCTCGCGCTTGTCGAAGCGGATCACGTCGGCGCCCAGCTCGCCCAGGACCGCGGCGCAATAGGGCCCCGCGATGTAGCGGCCGAAGTCCAGCACCCGAACGCCTTCCAGCACGCCGCCCGTCGGACTGCCCATGCCCACGCCCTCCCTTTATTGATCGTTGCGTGCGGCAGCATTCCGGCGTGCGGGGCACAGGTCAATGGTCCGGCCGCGTCATTCCTCCGCCGCGCCGCCTTTCCCTTCCCGCCGCCGCGCCAGCGCATCGCTGAAGGCGGCAGCCAGGATGCCCGTCGGCATCGCGATCAGGCCGATGCCGATGATCGCCGTGATCCCGCCGAAGAAGCGCCCCAAGGTGGTCACCGGCACGACGTCGCCATAGCCGACCGTAGTCAGGGTCGCCACCGACCACCACATCGCGCGGGGAATGCTGCCGAAGGCCTCCGGCTGCGCCTCGCTCTCCACCAGGTAGAGGAAGGTGGAGGAGATCAGCAGCAGGAACAGCGCGCAGGCCATGCTGCCCAAGAGCTCGTAGCGACGGGACCGCACCGCCGTGAAGATCTCCGCGATCGCCTCCGAATAGCGTCCCAGCTTGGCAAGGCGGAGGATCCGGAACAGGCGGAACAGCCGGAACAGGAAGGCCTCGCTGCCCAGCAGGGTGAAGAGCAGCGGCGAGATCGCCAGCAGGTCCATCAGCGCCGCCGGGGTGACGGCATAGCGCAGCCGGCCCCAGACCGGCTGGCGGAAGCGCGGATCCTCCGGTGCGCACCACAGCCGCGCCAGGTATTCCGCCGCGAACAGGAAGGTCAGGAGGTATTCGGAGACCAGGAAGAAGCCGCGTCCCTCGCGCAGGACAGCGGGCTCGCTCTCCAGGATCGCGATGACGACGGAATAGACGATCAGCCCGCAGATGATCCTGTTGACGACCGACAGGCCGGGCTTCGTCCGCGCCGACGGAAAGAGGTGCAGGTAAAAGCGGTGCCGCACCCCGTCCACCACGCCCAAATCCCCCTTCCCCTGGTCCGGCCCCCGTCGGGCAGCATCCGGCCGGCTGCCGTGCAGGTCAACGTCACGCTGTCGCCGTCGCTGCGGACCCGCGATCGAAGCAGGTCATCGAAAAATCTGATTAATGACTCATTAGTCATTTTCTTTGCAGCCGATGCCCGCCGCGCGCTAGCCTCCTCCGCGCAAAAAGAAAACCTGAGGAGGAAATGCCATGAGCATCCGGCCAAACCCGAAAAGCGGCGCCATCGGCCTGGCCCTGGGCCTGATCCTGGCCCTGGGCCCTGCAACTGCCGGCACCGCGGCTGCCGCGGCCCAGGACCCCATCGAACTGAAGCATGCGGACCGGCTGCCGGCCGATCACTACATCGCCCGCTACGCCATCAAGCCCTGGATCGCGGAGGTCGAGGAAGCGACGGGCGGCGCCGTCACCATCAAACGCTATCCCAGCCAGAGCCTGGGCAAGGCAAAGGACATGCTGACCCTGGTGGAGGCCGGCGTGGCCGATATGGGCGAGTTCTTCCCCGGCTATCTGGGCGACAAGCTCGCCCTGTCCACCATCGGTGAGCTGCCGGGGCTGGTGCCCAGCGCCTGCGCAGCCGCCCTGGCCTATGAAACCCTGGCGAAGGACGGCGGGCCGATCGACCGGGAGGAACTGGCCCCCGCCGGCATCAAGCTGCTGTACGTCGTCGGCCTGCCGCAATACGAGCTGTTCACCTCGAAGCCGATGTCGGACCTGGACAGCCTGAAGGGCCTGAAGATCCGCTCCAGCGGAGGTACGATGGATGCCGGCCTGCGCAGCCTGGGCATCGTGCCCATCCGCATGGGGGCGCCGGAACTGACCGAGAGTTTCGCCCGCGGCACCGTCGACGGCACCTCCTTCCCGGCGGCCAGCATCTTCTCCTACGACCTGCAGAAGCTGTCGGAATACGCCACGGTCGGCGGCGCCTTCGGCAGCAGCGTCACGTTCTACGGAATCTCTCGCAGGGTCTGGGACCAGCTCTCGCCGGAAGTGCAGCAGGCGATGCTGCAGGCGGGCGAAAAGGTCACCCGCAGCGCCTGCGAGAAGATCGACCGCGACAACGAGGAGGCGCTGCAGCGGCTCGAAGCGCAGGGCACCACCCTGGTTCGCCTGACCTCGGAGCAGCAGGCGCAGATGCAGCGCCTCTATGCGCCGGTGGCGGAGGACTGGGTCCGCAGCCTGGAGGAACGCGGCAAGCCGGCAGCCGAAGTGCTGCGCCGGTTCCGCGAAGCTGCCGATACCGGCAGCTGAAGGCGCCGAAGGCGGGGCAGCCGGCAAAGGCCGCCCCGCCTGCGCCATGGCCTGTGCCCTGACCAAGCCGCAGGTCCGGCGTCGACAGGCCCCCTTCGCATTCCTGTACCATCCTGCCCGGCGGCAAATGGCTGCCACAGATTTGAATCATTCCAAATTGATATTACGTACCGGTAGAGGGGCGATTGCGGGTCGTCGTCCCGGCGGTCCGGCGGTCGCCCGGCCGGGGCAACCTGGCAGGGGCGACGAGATTGCATCGCGGACCCGCGGGAGCGAAGGAGGGTTGAAACATGGACGGAAACGGCAGTTCGAATGCGGGCAAATGCCCGGTGATGCATGGCGGGAACACCCATCAGGACAGCTCGGTGATGTCCTGGTGGCCGAACGCGCTGAACTTCGACATCCTGCACCAGCATGATGCCAAGACGAACCCGCTGGGCGCGGATTTCGACTATCGCGCGGAGCTGAAAAAGCTCGACGTCGCGGCGCTGAAGGCGGACCTGCATCACCTGATGACCGACAGCCAGCCCTGGTGGCCGGCCGACTGGGGCCATTATGGCGGCCTGATGATCCGCATGGCATGGCATGCGGCAGGCTCCTACCGCCTGGCCGACGGCCGCGGCGGCGGCGGCACCGGCAACCAGCGCTTCGCACCGCTCAATTCCTGGCCGGACAATGTCAGCCTGGACAAGGCGCGCCGCCTGCTCTGGCCGATCAAGAAGAAGTACGGCAACCGGGTCAGCTGGGCCGACCTGATCATCCTGGCGGGCAATGTCGCCTACGAGTCGATGGGCCTGAAGACCTTCGGCTTCGCCTTCGGCCGCGAGGATATCTGGCATCCGGAGAAGGACACCTACTGGGGCGCGGAGAAGGAATGGCTCGCCCCCTCCGACGAGCGCTACGACAGTGTCGACGACCCCGGCACGATGCAGAACCCGCTCGCGGCGGTGCAGATGGGGCTGATCTACGTCAATCCCGAAGGGGTCAACGGCAAGTCAGACCCGCTGAAGACCGCCGCGCAGGTCCGCGAGACCTTCGCCCGCATGGCGATGGACGACGAAGAGACGGCGGCCCTGACCGCCGGCGGCCACACCGTGGGCAAATGCCACGGCAATGGCGATGCCGACGCGCTGGGCCCGGAGCCGGAAGCGGCAGGCGTGGAGCACCAGGGCTTCGGCTGGATGAATCCGAACATGGGCGGCAAGGCCAGCAACGCGGTGACCAGCGGCATCGAGGGCGCCTGGACGAGCCACCCGACGAAGTTCGACCAGGGCTATTTCTCCATGCTGCTGGACCATGAGTGGGAGCTGCGCAAGAGCCCCGCGGGTGCTTCGCAGTGGGAGCCGGTGTCAATCGCGGAAGAGGACAAGCCGCTGGATGCCAGCGACCCGTCGATCCGCCACAACCCGATCATGACCGACGCCGACATGGCGATGAAGATGGATCCGGTCTACCGCCAGTACATGGAGAAGTTCCGCGCCGACCCGGCCTATTTCCAGGACACCTTCGCCCGCGCCTGGTTCAAGCTGACCCATCGCGACATGGGGCCGAAGGCGCGCTATTTCGGGCCGGAGGTGCCCGCGGAGGACCTGGTCTGGCAGGACCCGGTCCCGACCGGCCCGATCAACTATGACATCGGCGGGGTGAAGTCGCAGATCGCCGCCGCCGGCCTGTCCGTCGCCGAGATGGTCGCCACCGCCTGGGACAGCGCCCGGACCTGGCGCGGCTCCGACATGCGGGGCGGCGCGAACGGCGCCCGCATCCGCCTGGCACCGCAGAAGGACTGGGAGGGCAACGAGCCGCAGCGCCTGGCGAAGGTGCTGTCCGTTCTGGAGCCCATTGCCAGGCAGGCCGGGGCCTCCCTGGCCGACGTGATCGTCCTGGCCGGCAATGTCGGGATCGAGCAGGCGGCCAGGGCGGCCGGCCACGCGGTTTCAGTACCCTTCACCCCCGGCCGCGGCGATGCGACGGCGGAGATGACCGACGCCGCCTCGTTCGATGCGCTGGAGCCGTTGGCCGACGGCTACCGCAACTGGCTGAAGCGGCAGTACGCCGTCTCGCCCGAGGAGATGATGCTCGACCGCACGCAGCTCCTGGGTCTGACGGCGCCGGAGATGACCGTTCTGGTCGGGGGCATGCGCGTGCTGGGCACCAACCACGGCGGCAGCGCGCATGGCGTCTTCACCGACCGGGTCGGCGCGCTCACGAACGACTTCTTCGTGAACCTCACCGACATGCGCTACGAGTGGCTGCCTGCCAAGGAAGGTGTCTACGGGGGGGAAGGCGTCTACGAGATCCGCGACCGTGCCAGCGGCGCGGTCAGATGGACCGCGACCCGCGTGGACCTGGTGTTCGGCTCCAACGCGATCCTGCGCGCCTATGCGGAAGTCTATGCCCAGGACGACAATGAAGCGAAATTCGTGAAGGACTTCGTGGCGGCATG
>NZ_JBHRTR010000037.1:0-24052 GCF_042646425.1 Marinibaculum pumilum | reverse complement strand
GCGCCGCGCGACATGGCTCAGTCGCGCGGCGCCCGGGGCACCGTGCGTGCCGCATAGGGGAGACCTGCCATGGACCTTACGCCGGTAATGGCGGGATTACAGCGGCCACATAACATCGTCGCCATGCACTGATGATGGCGCAGAATTCACCTGGCTCCGCGCCCTGTCCGTCATCCTCGCCCTTGAGGCGAGGATCCATTCCGCCAGCCGTGTGGCACCGCGATGCCTGCGGAATGGATTCCATGGTCATGCCATGGAATGACGATCTGGTGGGTCGCTGCGGCACAAGGGCGCCGGGGCGAACCCGATCTGGCAACGCCTATTCCGCCGCGGCGCGGCTCTGCCAGCGGGCCTGGGGGATGGACACCCGGCGGTCGTGGGAGGGCTGGTAGACGACGGAGATCTCGCCCAGGGCGTCCGCCCATTGTTCCGCCAGCTTCGGGTCGGCGACCTCGATACTGTCGAAGCCGACCCGGTGCAGGAAGAAGAACTGGTCGCGGATCACCCGGCCGGTGGCGCGCAGCTCGCCCTTGAAGCCGTAGCGGCCGCGCAGCAGCCGGCCGGTGGAGAAACCGCGTCCGTCGGTGAATGCGGGGAAGGCGACGCAGATCAGGTCGAAGCGGCCGGCATCCTCGCCCACCTGCTCCGCCAGCTCGCCGGCGGCCAGGCGCAGGCCGAGCCGGCCGTTCCAGTCGCGCAGCTCGGTCTCGTTGCGCTCCCAGCGGGTCAGGCTCACGGTGACGGCGGCGCCGTCCGCCGGCAGGGCCTCGTCATCCTCCAGGTGGCGCCAGGAATCCTCGCGGGCCTGGCCGTCACTGATCAGCGGCATAGAGCGCCTCCTTGAACGGGTCGTGACCCAGCCGGGTCAGGGTGTCGCGGAAGATCTCGCCCTCGTTCCGCAGGCTCATGTAGGTGTCGACGATGCGCTCGACGGCGCCGACCACCTCGTCATAGGCGAAGGCGCGGCCGGTAATGGTGCCGATCGCCGCCTGCGCGTCGGGGCGGCCGCCCAGGGTGATCTGGTAGAATTCCTCGCCCGACTTCTCCACCCCCAGGATGCCGATATCGCCGACATGGTGATGGCCGCAGGCATTGATGCAGCCGGAGATCTTGATCTTCAGCTCGCCGATCTCCGCCGACCGGCTCTCGTCGGCGAAGCGGCGGGTGATCTCCTGCGCCACCGGGATCGAGCGGGCATTGGCGAGCGCGCAATAGTCCAGGCCCGGGCAGGCGATGATGTCGCTGACCTGGTTCACGTTGGCGGTCGCCAGGCCGTGCTTCCCCAGCGCCTGCCACAGGGCATGCAGGTCCTCCTGCGCAACGTCGGGCAGCACCAGGTTCTGTTCGTGGGTGACCCGGATCTCGCCGAAACCGTATCGCTCCGACAGGTCGGCCACCGCCTCCATCTGCGCGTCGGTGGCATCGCCCGGGGGCCCGCCGACCGGCTTCAGGGAGATGGTGACGATCGCATAGCCCGGCACCTTGTGCGGCGAGACGTTCGCCGCGACCCAGCGGTCGAAGGCGGGGTTCTTGCCGCGCGCCTCGGCCAGTGCCGCGGGCTTGTCGCTGCGCTGCGGATAGTCGGGCGGGGCGAAGAAGGCGCGGATGCGGGCGATTTCCTCCGCCGGCAGGTCCAGCGCCTCGTCGCGGATCGCCTGCCACTCGGCCTCCACCTTCTCGCGGATCACCTCGGGGCTCGACTCGTGCACCAGGATCTTGATGCGCGCCTTGTACTTGTTGTCCCGGCGGCCCTCCTGGTTATAGACCCGCAGGATCGCCTCCAGGTAGGACAGCAGCTGCTCCGCCGGCAGGAACTCGCGGATCGTCTTGGCCACCATCGGGGTGCGCCCCAGGCCGCCGCCGACCATCACCTCGAAGCCCAGCGCGCCCGCCTCGTTGCGGTACAGCCGCAGGCCGATGTCATGCACCCGGATCGCCGCACGGTCGGTCTCCGCCGCCGAGACGGCGATCTTGAACTTGCGCGGCAGGAAGGAGAATTCCGGGTGCAGGGTCGACCATTGCCGGATCATCTCGCACCAGATCCGGGCGTCGTCGACCTCGTCCGCGGCACGGCCGCCGAACGGGTCCGACGTGGTGTTGCGGATGCAGTTGCCGGAGGTCTGGATGGCATGCATCTCCACTTCCGCCAGCTCGTTCAGGATGTCGGGGACATCCTCCAGCTTCGGCCAGTTGTACTGGATGTTCTGGCGGGTGGTGAAATGGCCGAAGCCGCGGTCGTAGCGCCGCGCGATATGCGCCAGCTTGCGCATCTGCGCCGCCGACAGGGTGCCGTAGGGCACCGCGACCCGCAGCATGTAGGCGTGCAGCTGCAGGTAGAGGCCGTTCATCAGCCGCAGCGGCCGGAACTCCTCCTCCGACAGCTCGCCGCTCAGGCGGCGCGCCACCTGGCCGCGGAACTGCGCCACCCGGTCGCGCACCAGCGCATGGTCGAAGGTGTCGTACTGGTACATCTTTCGCTCCCGCACCCCGGATCGGGGCGCCTCCTAGAATCCGTTCAGGCGGATTGCGCGTAGCCGGCACCGGGATCGGCCACGGCGCCCGGCACCGTGGGCCCGCCCGCGGCGCGGATCTGTTCGCGGTTGCGCAGCGGGCGCACATGGCCGTCCGCCGCCTCGACATCGATCAGGTAGGCGCCCACGACATGCTGCGCCGCCTCGGCGTCCGCACCCTGCTTCTCCAGCGCCGCCATGCCGTCGGCATCGGTGGCGACCGCCGCCCGGTCGATCTCGGTCACCCATTCGCCGCCATCGGCGAGGAACACCGTCAACCCGTCGCGCAGGCGGTTCGCGGTCATCGCGCGGCTCTTGCCCTTGGCACCCTTCTGCATCGCTTACTTCCGTCCGTTGCTTGGTCGCGCCGGCCTATTCGGCGGCGATCGCATAATGCTGTTCGGCCGCCGCGGCGAGCTCTTCCGGCAGGCCCTGGACCCTGGCCAGGGCGGCCACCGTGCCGATCACGATCACCGCCGGACCCGTCACATCCGCGGCGCGCATGGCCGCCTCCAGCCCGTCCAGCCGCGCCGGCACCACCTTCTGGTCGGCCCGGGTGCCGTTCTCGATCACCGCCACGGGCATGTCCGGCGCCATGCCATGGCCGATCAGCCGATCAGCGATCATGCCGGCGGTGCTGACGCCCATATAGACGACGATGGTCTGCCGGGCCTGGGCGAGGGTCGCCCAGTCATGGTCCGGTTCCCCATTTTTCGCATGGCCGGTGATGAAAACCGCCGACATCGCATGGTCGCGGTGGGTGAGCGGCAGCTGCGCGGCGGCCGCGCAGCCCATCGCCGCCGTGATGCCTGGCACCACCTCCACGGCGATGCCGCGGTCGCGGAGATACGCGACCTCCTCGCCGCCCCGGCCGAAGACGAAGGGATCGCCGCCCTTCAGCCGCACCACCTTGCGGCCGGCCAGCGCCTGCTCGTGCAGGATCGCGTTGATCTCGTCCTGGCTGCGGGCATGGTTGCACTTCTGCTTGCCGACAAAGATCCGCACCGCGTCGCGCCGCGCCCGGTCCAGCACCTCGTCACCCACCAGCTTGTCGTAGACGATGACGTCGGCGTCCTGCAGCAGCCGCTGCGCGCGCACGGTCAGCAGGTCCGGGTCGCCCGGCCCGCCGCCGACGATATGCACCATCCCCAGCACCGGCGCCGCCTGCGCGGCGGCCTGGTCCAGCTGCTCGCGGAAGCCGGCCAGGGCGCCGGCCTCGTCGCCGGCCAGGGCCTGGGCCGCGGCCGGGCTGTCGAACAGTCGCTCCCAGAAGGTGCGGCGGCGCCCGGCGGGAAGCCCGTCGGCCACCGCCTCGCGCAGGCCCTCGGCCAGGGTGGCCAGGCGGCCGATGCGGGCCGGCAGTAGCGCCTCGATCCAGCCGCGGATGCGGCGCGCCAGGACCGGCGCCGCGCCGCCGGAGGAAATCGCGACGGTGATCGGCGAGCGGTCGACGATCGCCGGGGTGATGAAGGTGCAGAGCTCAGGCCGGTCGACCACGTTCACCGGCACCCCGGCCGCCTGCGCGGCGCGGGAGACCAGGCGGTCGGTGGCATCGTCGCCGCTGGTGGCATAGGCCAGGGCGGTGCCGGACAGGTCGGCGGGGCGGAAGGCGCGGGCACGGATCTCGAGGCCGCCGTCGCGGGCCAGCTCGGTCAGTTCCGCCACGGGCGCATCGGCCACCAGGCGCACCAGGCCGCCGGCGCGCCGCACCAGGCGCACCTTGCGGGCGGCTTCCTCGCCGCCGCCGACGACGAGCACCGGGCGGTCCGCCAGGGTCATGCTGATCGGCAAATGCCGCATCGCGGCTCCTCCGAAGATCCGGTTCCTTCTCCGGCCCTCAGGGCGCGCGGCATTGTCCATGCGCACAGCTCCCCGATTGCCATTGCCGGGAAAGTGCGCTGGCAAAAGCCATAAATCAACAATTTCTATGTATGAAAAATAATCACCACAAACTTCTATGTAAAATCAGGCAGGCACCGCCACCGCCCGCCCGGCGGACTGCACGGCGCGGAAGATGGCATAGACGATCAGGGCCAGGACGATGAAGCAGACGGCCACCGCCATCGGCGCCACGAGCAGGCCGGTCATGTCGCGGGCCAGCCCGCCCAGGGGCGGCAGCACCGCCCCGCCGGCGAAGAACCAGATGTAGAAGATGCCGACCCCGGCGGAACGCGAGGCCGGCTTCAGCACCTGCCCCGGCAGGGCGGCGATGATCGCCGCCGGCATGGCGCCGAACACGCCGAAAGCCAGCGCCGACAGCAGCGGTACGGATGAGATGGCGAGCCCGATCTCGGCCACACCCAGCACCACGCCGCCGACCAGGACCATCATGCCGGGCGAGCGGAAGCGGTCTGCCAGCCAGCCGCCGATCGGCATCGCGCCAATCGCCAGCCAGTTGCCCAACGCCATGATCCAGCCGGCGGTCTGGGCATCCACGTTGCGGCCGCCCAGCACCCCGGGGCCGTAGGTCAGGAAGCTCAGATAGCTGGCGTTGTAGAGCGCCCAGATCAGCCCGGCGAGGCAGATCAGCAGAACCTCCGGCCGCTCGATGCGGAAGCGTGGCGGGCCGTCCGGCACGCCGCCGCTGTTGCGGTAGACATGCGCCAGTGGCGGGTCGCGATAGATCGTCAGGGTCAGCAGGAAGGCGATCGCCGCCATGGCCGCGGTCGACCATTGCGCGGCCGGCCAGCCGGCCAGGTCGGCAAAGAAGACATGCGCCACCATGCCCAGCCCGATTCCCAGGGCGAAACCGGACATCATCACCGCCATCGCGGTGACGATGGTACGGCTGTCGAACCAGTCGGCGATCATCTTGTTGTTCAGCACGATCATCATCACCCCGCCGCTGCCGGCGACGATCCGGCCGGCGCCGAGCATCACCGGGTCGACGGCGATTGTCGCAATGCAGCCACCGACCACCATCAGCACCAGGCTGACCAGCACCATCGTCCGGTCGCCGAAGCGGAAGCCGAGCCAGCCAGCCGGGATCGCCAGCAGCAGACCCGGCAGCAGGTAGAGGCTGGCCAGGGTGCCGACCCCGGCATGGTCGATGCCGAACGCCCCCTGCAGATGGACCGTGACGCTGGCGACGGAGACGATCTGGAAGCCCACGGCGAAACGCGCGGATGTCAGCGCGATGAGCATGATCCAGCGGGTGGCGTTCAACGCTTGTCCTTTCCTCCCCGGGGTGCCGGCGGCGGCGCAGCATGCGCGGCGGCGCCGCAGGCGGCAAGCGTCGCAGGCTCTTGGAAGGGCTGCGCCACGCGCATAGACTGCGCCGGTATCGACCCGCAGCCACCGGCCCGTCCGGCCGGCCAAGCCAGCGCGGGGCGAGGGGTCGGGCGGGGCGAGGAATCTTCGAGGCCGCATGCAGCGCTATTCGCTGGTCACCCTGGCGCGCAACGCGTTCAGCAATCACGAGGACTGGTCCCCCGCCTGGCGCAAGGCGGAGCCGCAGGCGGCGTACGACATCGTCATCGTCGGCGGCGGCGGCCATGGCCTGGCAACGGCCTATTACCTGGCGCGCGAGTACGGCGAGAAGAAGGTCGCCGTGCTGGAGAAGGGCTGGCTGGGCGGCGGCAATACCGGCCGCAACACCACCATCGTCCGCTCCAACTACCTGCAGGACGAGAGCGCGGCGCTCTACGACCATGCGGTCCAGCTCTGGGCCGGGCTGAGCCGGGAGCTGAACTACAACGTCATGTACAGCCCGCGCGGCCTGCTCCACCTGGCCCATAACGAGCACGACCTGCGGGAGATCTCGCGCCGCGGCCATGCCAACTGGCTGAACGGCATCGATGCGGAGTTCCTGAGCCCCGCCGAGGTCAAGCAGTGGGTGCCGCCGATCCGCATCGACGGCCGCTATCCGGTGCTGGGCGCGCTGCTGCAGCGCCGCGGCGGCACCGCCCGCCACGACGCCGTGGCCTGGGGCTATGCCCGCGCCGCCGACCGGCTTGGTGTCGACATCATCGAGAACTGCGAGGTCACCGGAATCGAGGTGGAAGGCGGCCGCGTGAAAGGGCTGCAGACCAGCCGCGGCCGCATCGGCGCGGGCAAGGTCGGCCTGGTCGCCGCCGGCCATTCCTCGGTCCTGGCGGAGATGGCGGGCTTCCGCCTGCCGCTCGCCTCCGTGCCGCTGCAGGCGATGGTGTCGGAACCGATCAAGCCGGTTCTGGACGTGGTGGTGATGTCGGGCAGCGTGCATGTCTATGTCAGCCAGTCCGACAAGGGCGAGCTGGTGATCGGCGGCGGCACCGACAGCCATGCCTCCTACAGCCAGCGCGGCTCCTTCGACATGATCGAGGAGATGGCCGGCCCGCTGCTGGAAATGTTCCCCGCCTTTTCCCGCCTGCGGATGCTGCGGCAATGGGGCGGCATCGTGGATGTCACCGCCGACCGCAGCCCGATCATCGGCCACAGCCCGGTGGCCGGCCTCTACCTGAACTGCGGCTGGGGCACCGGCGGCTTCAAGGCGACGCCCGGTTCCGGCCATGTCTTCGCCGCCACCATCGCCCGCGACGAGCCGCATCCGATGGCGGCGCCGTTCGGCCTGGACCGCTTCCGCAGCGGCGCGCTGGTCGACGAGGCCGCCGCCGCGGCCGTGGCGCACTGAACCGGAGGCGGGCCATGTTCGTCATCGACTGCCCCTGGTGCGGTGCCCGCCCGCAGAGCGAGTTCTCCGCCCATGGCGAGGCCCATATCCGCCGCCCAGCCGATCCGGAAGCGGCCAGCGACGCGGAATGGGCCAGCTATCTGTTCGAGCGGGAGAACCCGAAGGGTCCGGTGCTGGAACGCTGGCGCCACGACCATGGCTGCCGGCGCTGGTTCAACATCGCCCGCGACACCGCCACCGACGCCATCTTCGCCAGCTATCCGGCCGATGCGCCGCCGCCGGAGCTGCCGGCCCACGCCGGAGCGCCGCCACCTGCCCCTGCCCCGCCTCTGGGCCAGGAGCCGGCGGCGGACATCACCGACAGCAGGCGGGAGGAACCGTGAGCCAGACGGCGCGCCTGGCGCAGGGCGGGCGGATCGACCGCGCCACCCCCCTGGGCTTCACCTTCGACGGCGAGCAGATGTCGGGCTTCGCCGGCGATACCCTGGCCTCCGCCCTGCTGGCCAATGGCCGTCACCTGGTCGGCCGCAGCTTCAAGTACCACCGGCCGCGCGGCATCCTCGCCCTGGGGGAGGAGGAGCCCAACGCCCTGGTGCGGCTGGGCAGCGGCGCGGCGGCGGAGCCCAATACCCGCGCCACCGGGGTGGAGCTGTTCCAGGGCCTGACCGCGACCAGCCAGAACCGCTGGCCCAGCCTGACCAGCGACCTGGGCGCCGCCGCCGGCTGGTTCGCGCCCTTCCTGCCGTCGGGCTTCTACTACAAGACCTTCATGGGGCCGGGGAACAAGGCGTGGAGCGCCTATGAATGGGCGATCCGCCGGATGGCGGGCCTGGGCCGCGCGCCGGAAGGAGCCGACCCGGACCGCTACGAGCAGCGCTTCGCCCATTGCGACCTGCTGGTGGTCGGCGCCGGGCCGGCCGGCCTCGCCGCCGCGCTGGCCGCGGCCCGTGCCGGCGCGCGGGTGATCCTGGCCGATATCGACCGGCAGCCGGGCGGCCACCTGCTGGCGGAGAGCGACGGGCTAAAGGGCGACGGGCCGCAGATCGACGGCGGCCCGGCGCTGGCCTGGGTGGAGCGGATCACCGCGGAGCTGGACGACCTGCCCAACCTGCGCCGCCTCTCCCGCACCACGGTCGCCGGCTTCTATGACGGGCTCTACCTGACGGCGTGCGAACAGGTGGTCGGACGGGCGGGACCGGAAGGACGCGCCGCCGGTGTGCCGCGGCAGCGGTTCTGGCGGATCCGCGCCCGCCAGGTGGTGCTGGCGACCGGCGCGCTGGAACGGCCGCTGGTCTTCGGCGGCAACGACCTGCCCGGCGTGATGCTGGCCGGGGCGGTGCGCGGCTACCTGAACCGCTATGCCGTGCTGGCGGGAAAGCGGGTCTGCCTGCTGACCAACAACGACAGCGCCTATCGTACCGCGGTGCAGATGCAGCGGGCGGGTGCGCATTGCCTGCTGGCCGACCTGCGCGGCGAGGGCACGCCGCTGGCCGATGCGGCGCGGGCGGCGGGGGTCGAGGTGCTGGCCGGCCATGCCCTGACCGCGGCACAGGGCGGGCCGCGGGTGCAGCAGGTCCGCCTGCGCCGGATGAGCGAATCCGGCGGCGCGATGATCGGCGGCCTTCGCAAGGAGGGCGCCGACCTGGTCGCCATGTCGGGCGGCTGGGGCCCCAATCTCGCCCTGTTCAGCCAGGCCCGCGGACGCCTGCGCTACGACCCCGCCCTCACCGCCTTCCGCCCCGCCACCGGGCCCGACGGGTTGCGCGTCGCCGGCGGCGCGGACGGCAGCGCCGACCTGCAGGCCGCACTGGACGGCGGCACCGCGGCGGGCCTGGCGGCGGCCGGCGAATGCGGCTTCGAGCCCGCGGCCCTGCCGCCGCTGCGCGCGGCGGAGCCCGACCTGACCGGAACCGAAGGCGGCGGCCGGGTCCGCGCCGTCTGGATCGTCCCCGGCGAGCATCCGGTGGGGCGCGGCCCGAAGCAGTTCGTCGACTACCAGAACGACGTCACCGCGGCCGACCTCCAGCTGGCGGAGCGCGAAGGCTATGCCGCGGTGGAGCATATGAAACGCTACACCACCACCGGCATGGCGACCGACCAGGGCAAGGTCGGCGGCATGAACGCGCTGGGCATCCTGGCGGAGATGCGCGGCGACAGCATCGACCGGGTCGGCCATACCACCTTCCGCCCGCCCTATGTTCCGGTCACCTTCGGCGCCATGGCCGGGCGCCGCAGCGGTACCCTGTTCGACCCCGTCCGCCGCACGCCGATGCAGGACTGGCACGAGGCCAATGGCGCCATGTTCGAGGATGTCGGCCAGTGGAAGCGCCCGCTCTGCTTCCCGCAGCCCCTGCCGCCATCGCCGAAGGAAGGCGATAGCGGGCTGGAGGACCGCCACCAGGCGACGAAGCGCGAGGCGCTGGCCGTGCGCCAGGCGGCCGGCCTGCTGGACGCCTCCACCCTGGGCAAGATCATGGTCGAGGGGCCGGATGCCGCGACCTTCCTGAACCGGATCTACATCAACCGTTTCGACAGCCTGAAGCCGGGCCGCTGCCGCTACGGCCTGATGCTGACGGAGAACGGCACGGTGCTGGACGACGGCGTGGTGGCGCGGCTGGACGAGCGCCGCTTCCATGTCACCACCACCACCGGCAATGCCGCCCATGTGCTGGACCATATGGAGGAATGGCTGCAGACCGAGTGGCCGGAGCTGCAGGTCTGGTGCACCTCGATGACCGACCATTGGGCGGTGGCAACCCTGAGCGGCCCGCTGGCGCGGGATATCCTGGCACCGCTTACCGACATCGACCTGGACAGTGCCGCTTTCCCCTTCATGACGGTGCGGGAGGGCCAGGTCTGCGGCGCGCCGGCGCGGCTGTTCCGGGTCAGCTTCACCGGCGAGCTCAGCTACGAGATCAACGTGCCGGCGCGCTATGGCCGCGCGCTGTGGCAGGCGCTGCTGGATGCCGGTCGCGACCGCGGCCTGGTGCCCTTCGGCACCGAGGCGATGCACCTGCTGCGCGCCGAGAAGGGCTTCATCATCGTCGGACATGAGAGCGACGGCACCACGATCCCGGCCGATCTGGGGCTGGACGCGATGATCAAGGCGGACAAGGGCGATTTCGTCGGCCGCCGCTCCCTGGCACGACCGGACATGCTGCGCGCCGACCGCAAGCAGCTGGTCGGCCTGCTGACCGACACCCCCGCCACCGTGATGCGGGAGGGCGCGCAGATCGTCGCCCCCGACGCTCCGGAACCAAAGCCGGGGCAGCAGGTGCCGATGCTCGGCCATGTCACCTCCAGCTATTTCAGCCCCACCCTGGGCCGTTCCATCGCGATGGCCCTGGTGAAGGGCGGCCGGTCGCGGATCGGCGAGGCGGTGAAGGTGCCCGTGATGGGGGGGCAGCCCATTGCCGCGCGGATCTGCGAACCGGTCTTCCACGACGACAAGGGAGCGGCCGCCCGTGCCTGAGACGCCGCAGAACGAGACCGCCCCGCTGCCGGCCGACCCGCTCCCGGCCGATCCGCCGGAAACGCTGCCGGTGCTGCGCGCTGCCGGGCCGCTCGCCGACCGCTCCGCCCTGTTCGGCGAAGGGGTGGCGCTGGCGCCGCGCCCCTTCCTGGGGCGGCTGAACGTCCGCGCGCCGCTGTCCTCCGCTTCGATGACCACGGTCCTGCAGGAAATGGCCGGGCGCGAGGGGCCGAAGCTCGTCTGGCCGCTGCCGGCCAATCGCTGGACCGCGCTGGGGCCCAGCCGCCAGCTGGTCTGGCTGGGGCCGGACGAGATGCTGCTGCTGGGCAGCGACGCGGAGATCGCCGCCGCGGACGTCCAGATCCATGCGGTGATGGGCCGCTCGCCGGTCGCCGTCACCGATGTCAGCGACGGCGCCGCCACGATCCGGCTGAACGGCCCGCGCAGCGCCGAGGTGCTGGCCAAGGGCTGCCCCCTGGACCTGGACGTCCTGGACAGCGGCACCGCGGTGCAGACCCTGCTGGGTCGGCTGGACATGCTGCTGCTGGTGATCGAGGCGGGGCAGGTCTACGACATCCATGTCCGTGCGGCGCTGGCCGCCTATGCCTGGGACTGGCTGGCCGACGCGGCGGAAGAGTTCCTGTAGGCCTGAAGCGGGCGCCGCCAATGACCGACGTCCTGGGCGACCGGCTGCGGCGCAAGCTGGTCGCGCGGCGCGGCCGGCTGCACGCCTTTCCCGACCTGGTGCCCGAACGCAGCGCCGTCGTGGTGATCGACGCCACGGAAAGCTTCGTCCGCGGCCTGCCCGACGGTGCCGCGGCCTGTACGGCGATCGACCGCCTGACCGGCGCGGCCCGATCGGCACGAACGATCGTCCACTGGATCCATCCGACACCGCCCGCGACCTGGCCGGCCGCTGCCGCCGCGACCGCCCTGCTGGGCAGCGCGCAGGTCGACCGCCATGCCCGGGAGATGGCGGCCGGCGGCCCCGGCGCGCGGATCGATCCGTCGCTGACCGTCGCGCCGGCCGACCGGCATGCCGGGAAGCGGGGCTACAGCGCCTTCTTCCCCGGCGCCGGCCCGCTTGGCCCCGACCTTGCCAAGGCCGGCATCGACACCGTGATCCTGGCCGGCTTCCTGACCGATACCTGTGTGGAGGCCTCGGCCCGCGACGCCTTCGAAAGCGGCTTCCGGGTCATCCTCTGCGCCGATGGCTGCGCCGCCAACGACCCCGTGTCGCATCGCCACTGCCTGCGCCTCCTGGCACGCGCCTATGCGGATGTGCGGCCGGCGGCGGAGATCGCCGGGTTGCTGGGCGCCGGCCGGTCCTGACCGCTCCCCCCTTGTGACCGTCAGGCGGCCGCTTCGGTCCGCGACACGGCGTCCTGTCGCTGTACCTGCTTCAGCTTGTACCCGACCTCCGCGATCGCGCGGATCGCCGGCAGCAGTTCCTGGCCCAGCTCGGTCAGGGCGTATTCGACCGAAGGGGGCGAGGTCGGCATCACCGTGCGGGTGGCGATGCCGCGCGCCTCCAGGTCGCGCAGGCGGGTGCTCAGCATCTTGGCGGAGATCTTCGGCAGGTCGCTGCGCAGCTCGTTGAAGCGGCGCGGACCGCCGGACAGGTACCAGATGATGTTTGGCGTCCAGGCACCGCCGATGAGCGCCATGCAGGTGCCCAGCGGGCATTCGGACGGCGGCGGTGGCGCCTTGCTGCGGCGGACCTTCAGGGCCATCTCGGCCTCCTGCGGCGGTCGTGACGAGGTAACCGGCGGGATACCCGAGAATAGCGGTAACCGCAAGTTAGGGGGTTTCGTCTGGTAACCAGCCGTCCCACCTTCCGACCAGCGCCGTGGCGTGGGCCTGCCGGGAGCGGCGGCCGCACGGCGCCCGACCAAGGAGGATGCGCGATGAAGCTCTACTATTCCCCCGGCGCCTGTTCCCTGTCCCCGCACATCGTGCTGCGGGAGATCGGCCTGCCTTTCGACCTGGAGAAGGTGAACCTGGCGGAGAAGAAGACCGAGGGCGGCGAGGATTACCGCCAGATCAACCCGAAGGGCTATGTCCCGGCGCTGCGCCTGGACGATGGCGACGTGATCACCGAGGGCCCGGCCATCGTGCAGTACCTGGCCGATGCCAACGGCCGCACCGACCTGGCGCCGGCCGCCGGCACCCTGCCGCGGACCCGGCTGCAGGAGCATCTGACCTTCATCGGCACCGAGCTGCACAAGTCGTTCAGCCCGCTGTTCCAGAAGGACGCGCCGGAGGCGGCGAAGGAGCTGGCGAAGACCCGCCTGTTCAACCGCCTGGACATGGTCGAGCAGCTCCTGTCGGACGGGCGGTCCTACCTGCTGGGCGACAGCTTTTCCGCCGCGGACGCCTATCTGTTCACGGTCGCCAACTGGACCCGGCCGACCGGCATCGGCCTGGACCGCTGGCCCAACCTCGCCGCCTTCGTGTCCCGGGTGGCCGGACGACCGGCGGTGCAGGAAGCCCTGAAGGCGGAGGGCCTGGCCTGAGCGCGACCGCAGCGGAAGGGCTTCCCGCGGCTGCCGGCCACGGGGGGCCCTACCGCGAGGTGGCAGAGGTCCTGTCGCGCTATTTCGACGGCCTCTACCACAGCGACACGGGCATCCTGAAAGAGGTGTTCCACCCGCTGGCGCATTACGTCTGCGCCACCGACGGCAGCCTGGTGCACAGGACGATGGATGCCTATTTCCCGGTCGTCGACGACCGGCCCGCCCCCGCTGCCCGCGGCGAGGCGCGGGTCGACGAAATCGTCTCCATCGCCTTCGCCGGGCCGGTGACGGCCGTGGCGCGGGTCCGCTGCGCCATCGGCGAGAAGCTGTTCACCGACATCCTGACCCTGGTCCGCCTGGAGGGCCGCTGGCAGATCATCTCGAAGGTTTTCCACTACGACCTGCAGCCGGCCTGACCGGCCGGCGGTGGCGGCGCGGGAAGCCGGAGGGATACCGGCTTCCCGCGTCTTTCCGATTGACACCATGCTTTCAATCAATCACTTGATTGAAAGCATGTCCCCCACTCGCTCAAAGCCCGCCAGCCCGCCGCAGGCCGACGACCGCCCCGCCGCGATCGCTGCGGCCACCCGCGCGCTGATCGTGGAGCGCGGCTTCGAGGGCCTGCGCACCCGCGACATCGCCGACCGGGTCGGCATCAACATCGCCACCCTGCACTACCACGTGCCCGGCAAGGCCCGGCTGATCGAGCTGGTCGCGGAATCGCTGCGCGACGATTTCGACCTCCAGCAGGCCCGCCATCCGCGCGCCGGCATGGCGCCGACGGCGCGGCTGGAACGCGAGCTGCTGGATTTCCGCGAGGCCTTCACCGAGGACCCGGAGCGCCTGGTGGTGATGGCGGAGCTCGTCCAGCGCGCCCGCCATGACGAGAATGTCCGTGCCGTCCTGCAGCCGATGCTGGAAGGCTGGCTGTGCCACATCCAGGCGATCCTGGCGGACGGCACGGCGGACGGCAGTTTCCGCGCCGATGCCGATCCCAGGGCCTGTGCGCAGATGATCGTCGCCGCCCTGATGGGATTCCGCCGCCTGCCGGATGCCGGGCCGGCTTCCTTCGACGCCATGGCCCGCGAACTGCTGCGCGGCCTGGCGCCTGCAAACCGAAAGACCTGAAAGATGTCCCAATCCACTGCCGGGGCCGCGCCCGCCGCCCCGCCGGCCCCCCCGCCGGCCGGCACGGCCGGCGACAACAGGCGCCGCTGGGCCGCCTTCGGCATCCTGCTGCTGGCCAGCTTCATCAACCTGGTGGACGTGACCATCATCAACGTCGCGATCCCCCGCCTGCAGGCCTCCTTCGGCGCCTCCGACAGCGACATCCAGTGGGTCGTCGCCGGCTATGTCCTGGTCTTCGCCCTCGGTCTGCTGCCGTTCGGGCGTCTCGGCGACCTGCTGGGCCGGCGCCGGCTGTTCCTGTTCGGCGTCGCCGGCTTCACCTTCGGCTCCGCGCTCTGCGGCCTGGCACCCAATGTCGAGGCATTGATCGGAGCGCGCATCCTGCAGGGCATCACGGCGGCGATGATGATGCCGCAGGTCCTGGCGATCGCGCAGGTGATGTTCGCGCCGCACGAACGTGCGGTCGCCTTCTCCCTGTTCGGCGTGACCGCGGGTCTGGCCTCCGTCAGCGGCCCGCTGGCGGGCGGTGCGCTGATCGCCCTCGACCTCTGGGGGCTCGACTGGCGGCCGATCTTCCTGGTCAACATCCCGATCGGCCTGCTGGCGATCGTCGCCGGCCGCCTGCTGATCCCGGAATCGGGGCAGCGCGACCGCGGCGGGCTGGACCTGGTCGGCGTGGCGCTGGGCGGCCTGACCCTGCTGGCGATCCTCTATCCGCTGATCGAGGGGCGCGACCGCGGCTGGCCCCTCTGGGAGATCGGCATCATGCTGGCGAGCCTGCCGCTGGCCGCCCTGTTCGTGGCCTGGCAGCGGCAGCGCCGGCGTGCGGCGCGGGCGGAGCTTCTGCCCCTGGCGCTGCTGCGCAACCGATCCTTCCTGACCGGCATCGCGATGACGGTGCTGCTGTTCTCCGGCATGTCCGGCTTCTTCTTCATCGTCGCGATCTTCCTGCAGACCGGCTTCGGCTTCACGCCGCTGCAATCGGCGCTGACCACCTTTCCCTTCGCGCTCGGCATCCTGCTGGCCTCCATCGCCTCCGGCCGGCTGTCCGTGCGCTGGCCGCGGGCCCGCATCGCCATCGGCGCGCTGGTCTTCGGCGCCGGAATGGTCGCCCTTTTCGTCATCGCCCTCGGCCTGGACCAGGCGGTCGACCATTGGCTGTTTGCCGCGCCGCTGCTGCCCTGCGGCATCGGCATCGGCATCGCCATTGCGCCGCTGTTCCGCACCATCCTGTCGCGGGTCGACCCGCGGCAGGCCGGTGCCGGCTCCGGCGCCCTGCAATCCTTCCAGCAGGTCGGCAGTGCGGTCGGCGTGGCGATCCAGGGGCAGATCTTCTTTCCGGCGCTCGCCGCCGGCCTTGCCGCACAGCAGCTGCAGGGCCCCGCCTTTGCCGGCGCCCTGCGCGCCACCCTGATCTACGAGATCGCGGTCGCCCTGGGCCTGGCCGTCCTGGCGGCCAGCCTGCCGCGCCTGGCGCAGGAGGAACCGACGGCCGCCCGGCCGCCGATGGAGGTCTGAGCCGCGCTCCGGTGCCGCACGCCGCCCGGATTTATCGCGCAGCTACAATTTGGCAGGGTTCCCGGCGTTGCGCCCACATCCCGGACACGGATGCCGCTGCGTTTTCCGGAAGGCGTCACCACCGCGCTCGTCGCGATCCATGGTTCCGCGAGGCTGAATAAGAGCCGGCATCTATTGAGAAGCGGCAGCATGGACTCGCGTATCAAGTACGCGAGTGACGCTCTCAGGTGACGGCGCCGTGCGCGCTCAAACCTGCGCCGCCTGGAAATGCGCGACCATGGCCGCCGCCATCTCCGGCACGTGGCCGGGCGGCAGGTCGTGGCCCATGCCGTCCATCACCTTCAGCTGCGCGCCCGGGATTATCTGCGCCAGGTGCCGTGCATGCTCGATCGGAAACAGCGGGTCGCGGTCGCCATGCACCACCAGGGTCGGCACGTCCAGCTTCTCCACCAGCGGATCGCGCGGCTGCGCCACCACGGCGGCGGCGAACTGGCGGGCCGGGCCGGTCGGGTCGTAGTCGCGTTCCACCTGCATGCGCAGGAAGGCGCGCAGCTTTTCCTCGTCATAGGGGAAGCCCGGCGTGCCGATCTTGCGGCGCAGCCAGACCGAATGGCTGACGATGGAGTCCACCGAGCTCATGTCTTCCGGCAGGGTGCGCAGCGCCGCCATCGCATCCGGGTCGCCCGGCGGCAGGCTGCGATTGCCGGACGTGGTGAAGAGCGGCACCAGGCTCGCCACCCGGTCCGGGTGATGCGCCGCCACCAGCTGCGCGATCATGCCGCCCAGCGAGCCGCCGACGATATGCGCCTTCGGCACCTGCAGCGCGTCCAGCAGGCCGACCGCATCCGCGGCCATGTCCTCCAGGGTATAGGGCACCGCCGGCATGCGCCCGGCGCGGATCTCGTCCATCATCGCGTTCAGGTCCGGTACCCCGGCGTCGCGGAAATGGGTCGACAGCCCGACATCGCGGTTGTCGTGGCGGATCACGCGGTAGCCGGCGGCCGCGATCCGGTCGACGAAATCCTGCGGCCAGAGGGTCAGCTGCGCCGCCAGCCCCATGATCAGCAGCACCGGCGGCGCATCCGCCGGGCCGGTATCCTCGTAGGCGATGGTGATGCCGTTGGCCTTCACGTCGGGCATGGGCTTCCTTTCGGTCGGACGGGCCGCACCGGCGGCGGGCCGTGCTATTCCGTGGTCAGGGTGAGGCGGATCGGTCCCTTGTTCTTGTCCTCCGTCGCGAAGACGAAGGTCGGGGTCCCGTCGCCCACCGCGCTTTTCTTGTCCGGCTTCGCCGGGTCCGCCGGATTGACGTAGAAATCGCCCTCCGGGTCGCGCACCAGGACCCAGTCCTGCTCCACCTTCGCCAGGGCCGCGCTGCAGCCGTCGGCGATCGCCTTGCTGCCCAGGCGATAGACGCTGTTGGAGCCGTCGGCCTCCGGCGGCGTCTCCACCAGCAGCCGCGCCACCTGACCCGCCGGCGCCGCCACCTGTCCCTTGTGGGGCGAGACGGAGAAGCCGATGTCGCAATCGGTGGCGTTGCGGATGTCGATCGGCAGCACCGGTTCGGCCCTGGCTGCGATCGCGAATCCCGCCACGAGCGCCGCCACGGCGGCGGCACGGATGGCCTTGTCGATCGAACGCATCTGCTGTCCCTCTCCTACATGCCGCGCGTTCGGCCGCCGTCGATATCGACGATCGAGCCGTGGATGAACGATGCCTCCGGCGAAGCCAGGAAGGCGACCAGCGCGGCGATATCCTCCACCTCGCCGATCCGCGTGGTCTCCGAATCGGCAGCCATGCGGGCCAGCACGCTCGCCTCGTCCAGCCCGTCCTTCTCCATCGCCTGCCGCACCCAGACCATCAGCCGGTCGGTACGCACCAGGCCGGGATGGACGGCATTCACCCGGACCCCGTCGCGGGTGCCGATCTGCGCCATCGCCTTGGCGAAATTGGCGCAGGCCGCGTTCACCGAGCCGCCGATGGTGAAATCGGGCGAGGGGTTGCGCGCGCCGACGCCGATGATGTTGACCATCGCGCCACCGGCCGCCTTCAGGTGCGGCCAGGCCGCCCGGGTCATCCGCACCGCGCCGTGGAACTTCAGCGCGAAGCCGTCCTGGAAATCCTCTTCCGTCAGGCTGAAGAAGTCGCCGCGCTTGGTGGCGCCGGCATTGTTCACCAGCAGGTCGACGCCGCCCAGCGCCTCGACCGCGCCGGCCACCGCGCGGTCCCCGGCATCCGCCTGCCGCAGATCCAGCGCCAGCGGCACGGCACGGCGGCCGGCCGCGCCGACCTCCTTCGCCACGTCCTGCAGGGTGTCGGCGCTGCGGGCCACCAGCGCCACGTCATAGCCCTCTGCGGCCAGCCGCAGCGCGATGCCGCGGCCGATGCCGCGGCTGGCGCCGGTCACGATGGCGGTCCTGGTCATGCGCCCTCCCCCTTCCATATGATCTGTCGCTGACGCGGCATGCAGCATGCCGCGCGGGGACACCTTATCCGCTGCATCACGTCGCTGGTAAGACCCTGCCGCACTTCCCGTCCGAAAGGTCGTGCCACATGTCCAGCCGGTGGGCTGCGCCCTGGACAGGTCCCCCCGGTACCCGCCATGCGAGGGCCATATGCCTGCCTTCCGACCGCCAGATTCTCCGTCGAACCTGACCATATCAGGCGTCACGCACCGTGACCGGACCATGTCGGTTTGTGTCAGGAATGGCGTGGCGCACGGGCAGGCAAGGGGCAGCCGCAGATCATGACGACCGTATCCCTGACCGCGACGGGCGGCGAGACGCTTCAGCTGACCGCCGCGCAGACCCAGGTGATCCTGACCACCGAGGCCGGCGGCGACCGGATCCTGTTCGGACCGAACGATACCGAGCTGCAGTTCCGCGGCGCCGGCCAGGGCAATCTCTATGTCGGCGGTGCCGGCGCGGACCTGGTGGCGGCCAGCGGCAGCGCCACTGTCTATGGCGCCTTCGCCGATATCGAGACCCTGGTGGGCAACGGTGCCGCGGACTGGACCCTGTCCACCCCCGGCAGCTGGACCGTCAGCGGCGTCGCCGTCCTGCATGGCGCACCGGACGGCCAGCATGTCCTGCTGGGCGGCGGCAACACCCTGACCATCGACGGGATCGAGACCCTGGCCGGGTCCGGCAGCCCGGAGCGGGTCTTCCTGCTGCCGGCATCCGGCCAGTCCGGCGCCACCATGACCGTGGCCGGCATCGACACCCTCACCGGCTCCACCGCCGCGGAGCGGGTGACCCTGTCCGGCGGCGCCCAGACCCTGACGGTCAGCGCCCTGGACACCCTGGTCGGCAGCGACCAGGACGATGCCGTCACCATGGCAGCCGCGCAGACCGGCGGCCTGATCAACCTGCTGGGCGGCTATGACGAGCTGCGGCTGGCCGACGGCCGCAACATCCTGACCGCCTACAACATCGACAGCCTGGCCGGCGGGACGGGCCTGGACAGCATCACCGTCGGCGGCCAGGTCGGCGACCAGCTCTATGTCAGCAATGTGGAGACCCTGACCGGCACCAGTGCCGACGAGATCGTCATCCTGGCGACCCCGGCGACAATCTCCGTCTCCGGCATCGCCACCATGGCCGGTTCGGAAAGTGCGGACTGGGTCACCCTGACCGCGCCGGAGACCGGCATCATGCTGGACCTGGCCGGCGGCGAGGATAGGCTGATCCTGGCCGATGGCGGCAACAGCCTCTCCGCCTTCAATGTCGAGAGCATCCTGGGCGGTGCCGGCGCCGATCGGGTGACGACCAACGACCCCGGCTGCGGCTGCGAAGGGGGCCTTGTCGTGGCCAACTTGGAGACCCTGGTGAACGCGGTGGACGAGTTCGGCACCGTCACCTTCTCCGGCGGCGCGACGACGACGGTCTCCGGTTTCGACATCCTGCTCGGCAGCAGCGCGCCCGACCGGATCACCCTGGGCCGCTCCGGCGAGGTGCTGGTCGCCGACATCGACACGATCATCGGCGACCCGGGCGACGCCTCCAATCTGGGCCTATTGACGCCGGGGACCGTGACCGCGAGCGGCATCGCCTGGCTGATCGGGTCCGAGGGCGAGGACCTGGTCACCGTCAGCGGGCCCAGCACCATGGTAGTGGCAGAGATCGAGACCCTGGTCGGCTCCGCCACAGCCGATTTCCTGGAGGTCGAATGTGCGCAGACCATAACGGTTTCCAGCATCGACACCGTCCTGGGCTGCTACAACGGCTCGCAGGTGACCCTATCGGACGGTGGCACCGTGGCGGTTGCCGGCATTGACACCATCCTGGGTACCGCCAGCGCGGATCGCGTCAACCTGGGAGGCGACGGAGCGACCGCCGCCGCAGCCCTCATCGATACCCTGGTCGGCACGTCCAGCGGCGACACCGTCACCCTGCTGCAGCCGCAACAGGGGGGCATCGTCAACCTACTGGGCGGTGGCGACCGGCTCGCCCTCGCCGATGGCGGCAATGCCTTCTCCGCCTTCAATGTGGAGACCCTGACCGGCGGCGCCGGTGCGGATTCTGTGGCGCTGGGCGGCTTCGCCGGCCATACCATCCAGGTCTCAGGCCTGGAGACCCTGACCGGGATCGGCGTCGTCGACCGGGTGGCCCTGTCCGGCGCCGCCACCCTGTCGATTTCCGCCATCGATACCCTGACCGGCTCCACCGCCGCGGAGCGGGTGACCATGACCGGCGGCGGCCAGACCCTGACGGCGGCGGCGATCGACACCCTGACCGGCACCTCCGCCACCGACCATGTCAGCCTGTCGCAGGCCCAGGGCGGCGGCATCGTGAACCTGCTGGCCGGCGCCGACCGGCTGGCGCTGGCCGATGGCACCAACAGCCTGTCAGCTTTCAATGTCGAGAGCCTGGCCGGTGGCAGTGGCCAGGATGCGGTCCATGTCGGCGGTGCCGCCGGCAGCACCATGCAGGTTTCCGGCATCGAGACCCTGACCGGCACCGGCGAAATACAGCGCATCGCCCTGTCCGGGCCGACGGCCATGCTGGTGGGCGGCATCGAGACCCTGGCCGGCTCCAGCGCCTCCGACATGATCACCCTGACCAACAGCGCGTCGGTCACGGTCACCGACCTGGACACCCTGGTCGGCTCTGGCGGCGGCGACCTGGTGGCGATGTCGGGCGCCGGCCAGACGATGGCGGCGGCGGCGATCGAGACCCTGACCGGCACCGCCTCGGCGGACCATGTCACCCTGATCCAGACGCAGGCCGGCGGCATCCTGAACCTGCTGGGCGGCGGCGACCGGCTGGTGCTGGCGGATGGCGGCAACACCCTCTCCGCCTACAATATCGAAAGCCTGATCGGCGGCGGCGGCGGCGACCGGGTGCATGTCGGCGGTGCCGGCTCGCGCACCCTGCAGGTCGCCGCCATCGAGACCCTGACCGCCGGCGCGTCGATCGAGATGGTGACCCTGTCGGGCGGCTCGGCGATGCTGGTCGGCGGCATCGATACCCTGATCGGCTCCACCGCCGACGACCTGGTCACCCTGTCGGGTGCGGCGACCATGACCGCCAGCGGGCTGGAGAGCCTGTTCGGCAGCGCCGGCGCGGACAGGGTCACCCTGACCGGCGGCGGCCAGACCCTGGCGGCGGCGGCCATCGACACCCTGGTCGGCACGACGGAGGCCGACCGGGTGATCCTGCTGCAGCCGCAGGGGTCAGGCGCCATCAACCTGCTGGCCGGTGCGGACAGCCTGGCGCTGGCCGGCGGGGCGAACCGGATCACCGCCTATAATGTCGAGACCGTCACCGGCGGCAGCGGTGCCGACCATGTCTCGGTCGACGGCAACGACGTCCAGAGCTTCCAGGTCTCCGCCATCGAAACCCTGGTCGACATCGCCGGGCCCGGCCAGGTCAGCCTTGGTGCGGCCTCGACCATCACCCTGGCAGGGTTCGAGACGGTGACCGGCAGCGCCGGCGCGGATCGGGTCAGCCTGTCCGGCGGCGCCACCCTCACCGCCAGCGCGGTGGAGACCCTGCTGGGCGGCGCCTGCACCGACCATGTCACCATCGCCGGCAGCGGCAACACGACGACGATCGGCGGCATCGACTCCCTGCTGGGCGGCGCCGGCCCCGAACTGGTGCGGCTGACCGGCACCACGGACATGGCGGTGGCCAACATCGACACCCTGATCGGCACCACCGCTGCGGACCGGGTGCTGGTGTCCGGCGTGTCGGCGGTGCAGGTGGCGCTGATCGACAGCCTGGTCGGCTCGCCGGAACTGAACAGCGTCAGCCTGTCGGCCGCGACCAGCCTGACGGTCAGCGGGGTGGAGAGCGTGCTGGGTTCCGCCAGTGCCGATGCGATCACCCTCAGCGGGCTCAACAGCCTGACAATCGCGTCGATCGACAGCCTGACCGGCACCCTGGCATCGGAGCGGGTGTCCGTCGCCACCCAGGGTGTGCTTTCGGTCACCAACATCGACACCCTGACCGGTTCCGCCGGCGCGGACGACTGGTCGGTGGTGCTGGAACCCGAAGGGGGCATCATCAACACCCTGGGCGGCGCCGACCGGGTCACCCTGTCGGACCGCGCCAACATCCTGTCCGCCTTCAACATCGAGACCCTGGTGGGCGGCGCCTCCACCGACATCGTCAATGCCGGCGGTCATTTCGGGACGACGATGCAGGTCTCCGGCATCGAGACCCTGACCGGCAATTCCACCGCGGAGCGGATCATCCTGTCCGGCGGTGCCACCCTCGGCGTCAGCGGCATCGACACCCTGGCGGGATCGACCGCCAGCGACCGGATCACCCTGATCGCCACCGATGCGCAGAGCCTGACGATCAGCGGCATCGACAGCCTGGCCGGGTCGGCGACGGCGGAACTGGTGCGGCTGAGCGGCGGCGGCGCCGTCACCCTCGACCGGATCGACACCATCCTGGGCGACGGCAGCGGCGGCGACGATGCGGTGGTGCTGGCCTCGGCACAGACCGGCATTGTCGTGAACCTGCTGGCCGGCAATGACAGCCTGACCCTCGCCGGCGGCGGCAACGACCTGTCCGCCTACAATGTGGAGACCCTGACCGGCGGCGCCGGCGCGGACCGGGTGCAGCTAGGCGGGCATTTCCCCGCCAGCGTCCAGGTCACCGGGGTGGAGACCCTGATCGGCGCCAGCACCGCCGACCAGGTGACCCTGACGGCGGCACCCGACAACAGCGTCCAGTTCGCCCAGGTCGACACCATCGTCGGCAGCCCCTCCCTGGAATGGGTGCAGCTGACCGGCGGCGGCACCGTGACCGCCAGTGCCATCGAGACCATCGTCGGCACCGGAGTCGCGGAAGACGATGCGATCTTCATCGCCTCGCCGCAGACCGTCGCGATGGTGAACCCGCTGGCCGGCAATGACCGGCTGACCCTGGCGGACGGCAGCAACACGCTTTCCGCCTTCAACGTGGAGACGCTGACCGGCGGCAGCGGCGCCGACAATGTCCATCTCGGCGGCCATTTCGGCGTCACCACCCAGGTCTCCGGCGTCGAGACCCTGCTGGGCAATACCACCACGGACCGGATCGTGCTGGCCGGCGGCGACACCCTGGTGATCGCCGGCTCCGGCCCGGACCAGATCGTCATGCAGGCCGGCGCCGGCAGCGACCGGATCGGCTATGCCAGCCAGTTCGAGGGCGGCGCCTTCGGCGACACCGCCGGCGGCGACCGGATCGCGAACTTCCAGACCGCCACCGACAGGGTGCAGGTGATGGCCGGCAGTCAGCTGGAAAGCGCCATCGACAAGGGCGGCGCCGGCCTCACCGTGACCCAGCGCGGCAGCGGCCAGGTCGACCTGTCCGGCGACGAGATCGTCTATCTCACCCAGGCGGTGCAGTCCGGCGGCCTGCAATCGGCCGGCTTCGCCGACCTGCTGGCGGCCCTCGGCCCGGTCAGCGGCAGCGGCCCGGTGGTCGTCGCCGCCAATGACGGCAGCAGCTCCGCGCTCTACTACCTGAACGACTTCCAGACCGGCACGATCGGCGGCGGCAATGTCCGCCTGCTGGGGCTGTTCACCGACAGCGTTCTGCAGTTCGCAGACCTGAGCTACGGCTGAGGCGGGGTCGGCGGCGGAAGGCCCCCACGGCAAGAAGCCCCGTGGGACTCACACTTCTCTTCCGCGTGTTCGCCGTGTCACCGTCGCCCTCGGGCTTGACCCGAGGGCCGCGACGGGACAGGGACGCTGCGTAGCTTCGCCGTCCTGCCACGATCCTCGGGTCAAGATCCTATGCAGGCGCGACGGGCGAGGCGTTACCGTATCGGTTTCCCACACCCAACAGCTGCATAGGAGGCA
>NZ_JBHRTR010000036.1:88957-203847 GCF_042646425.1 Marinibaculum pumilum | reverse complement strand
AGCTGTTGGGTGTGGGAAACCGATACGGTAACGCCTCGCCCGTCGCGCCTGCATAGGATCTTGACCCGAGAACCCATTCCGCATGCCGTTCAGATGCCCCACGGCTGGCGGAATGGATCCCGGATCAAGTCCGGGATGACCATCGTGGTCGGGTGACCGCTTCCACCTGAGCTGGGAACGCTCTAGAGCAACCGGACCGGATTCAGCGTCCGCTCTCGCCCGAGACTCATACGTTTCCGGTTCGGTAAATGAATACCTTCAGGTGCCGGGAGGCGGCTATGAGATCTCCCGGAATTGGCTTGCCGGCGGGGTCGCAGGATCTCTCAGAAGCGACTTTCGGAGGTGGGATCTTGATCGGTATCTGGCGGTCGTCGGTGACCGCTGATTGGAGATACAACGAAGCGGTTTTGGTGCCGACGACGCCGGACCCAATCCGAACCGAGGCGGCGAGACAGCCTACGAGGGGTCGCAAGAATTTATAAAACGAGCGCCTATAGTATTCATATCGGACATAACGATATTCATTCTCAAAAATATCACTGATGACGAGCAGTCGTTCAAATATCCGCCGAAAGTATAGGTGTTGCATTTTTTAACCATTATTAGGCGGTTCGCCTCCTACCCTTTCTTCCAGTCGCCTCCCTCTGCAGCGGGGTTCGCGGTGCAGAGGGAGGCAGGGCGGAGGCGGAAAGGCCCAGCATCATGTTGATTTCAAGACTCACGGCCTCAATGGCCATTCGAACCAGAATCCTTGCGGGGTTCGGTGTCATCCTCGTCATTCTGGCGGTCGTGGCGGTGTCGGCCTATCTCGGCCTGGAACGCACGGCCCATGAGTTCGACGACTACGGACACGCAGTTGAGATCGCCGCCGATGCGGCTGACATCGAGACCGATGTGGCGCGGTTCCGGCACAACATGGAAGCTTATCTGCGGAGCGGCCGCGAGCAGGATGCCGACGCGGCACTGGCCGTCGAGAAGAAGCTTGGCGAGGATGTGGCCCGCGGCGAGGCGCTGGCCGCGACCGCAGAGGAAAAGGCCGAGTTTGCACGACTGCGCGAAGTCAGCGCCAAAATGGCGGGCGACTTTCACCGGCTGCTGGAGCTGGAGAGGCAACGCCAGACGTTGACCGAGTCAGAGCTGGAGAAGACCGGACCCGCCATCGATGCCGCTGCGGAACGGCTGATCGAAAGGGCGGCAGCGCTGGGCGATGGCCAGGCATTGCTTCTGGCCAACACGGCGCTGGCACTGGCTCTGAGGGCCCGGCTGCATGCCAACCTGGTTCTGGTGCGATCGGAGAGCAGCACCTTTGAGAGCGCCGACACCGCTTTCGGGAGGTTGGAGGACGTGCTGCGGCAGCTCCGGGCCGGCGCCGGCGGCGACCGAGAGCTCGCGGCGGAACTGGATCGGGTCGCGGCCGATGCGGCTGCCTATCGGAAGGCCTTCGCTGAGGGCTACCGTCTCGACCTCGAGATCCGCAACCTGGTCGACGGGACCATTACCGTCGAGGGGAACCAGATCGACAAAGAGGCCGAAGCGATCCGGGCGGGAGCCATTGCCCAGGAAAGGGCCATCAAGGCAGAGACGCACGGCACCATCGCGCAGGCGGAGTTGCTGGCTCTGCTCATGGGACTGGGTGGTATTGTTCTGGGCGCTGTTCTGGCCTGGACGATCGGCGGCGGGATCGCTCGCCCGATCGTCGCCATGACGGCCGTGATGCGTCGTCTTGCCGAAGGGGATCGGGAGGTGGCGGTGCCCGCCCAGCAGCGTCGCGACGAGATTGGAGCGATGGCCGAGGCGGTCCAGGTTTTCAAGGACAACGCGATCGAGATGGAGCGCCTGGCGGCGGAGCAGCGTCTCGAAGAGGAGCGCAAGGCCACCCGACAGCAGGCGATCGACGCCAGCATCGCGGCTTTCCAGGAGAAGGTTAGCGGCATTCTCGGTACCTTGAGCTCGGCATCCACCGAGATGCAGCACACGGCCGAGAGCATGTCCGCCACGGCCGAGGAAACGGCCCGGCAGTCGAATGCTGCGGCTGCCTCGGCGGAAGAGGCGTCCGCCGGGGTGCAGACCGTTGCCAGCGCCTCGGAGGAACTCGCGGCCTCCGTCCATGAGATCGGCCGCCAGGTCGAGGAATCCAACCGGGTTGCCGGCGAGGCGGTAGACCAGGTGCAGCAGACGCACGGCACCGTGCAGGGCCTTGCGGAAGCAGCGCGGCGGATCGGCGATGTCGTCCAGTTGATCAACGACATCGCCAGCCAGACCAACCTCCTGGCGCTGAATGCCACGATCGAGGCGGCACGGGCGGGCGAGGCCGGCAAGGGCTTCGCCGTGGTGGCATCGGAGGTGAAGAGCCTCGCCAACCAGACCGCCAAGGCCACCGAGGACATCGCCGCCCAGATCACCGGCATCCAGCAGGCGACCGGCGGGGCGGTCGATGCGATCGAGGGTATCGGCAGCGTGATCTCGAAGGTGTCCGAGATCGCGGCCGCGATCGCCGGCGCGGTCGAAGAGCAGGCCGCGGCCACGCAGGAGATCGCTCAGAACGTGCAGCAGACGGCGGCCGGGACATCCGAGGTGAGTGCCAACGTCGCAGGGCTCTCCCAGGCTGCCAACGATACGGGTGCCGCCTCAGCGCAGGTATTGTCGACGGCAGGCGATCTGGCGCGCCAGGCAACGGTCCTGCGCGACGAAGTCGATAGCTTCCTGTCCTCGGTCAGGGCGGCCTGAGTCTTATGCTGAGAGGGGCCGGGCCGACGGACGAATCCCGGCCTGGTCCCTTTGCGCACTTCGATCCCTATTCCGTGGTGGTGGACAAGAGAATGCTGCGCAGGTTCCAGATGCCGAAGGAGCGCCTTGGCTCAGACATGTGGGGCCATTGGGAACGCCCACTCTTCCGACCTGACGGCTGGCCACAGGTGCCCACCGATCCGCGCCTGCTCGCTTTGTATTGCTACTGGGGAGATGCCGCGGGGCCCGGAGAGCTGCAGCAGCGCACCGATGTCTTTCCCGTGCGTCTGACTTCTGTGCTGCCGCATGTCTACGTCCTCGACGTGGTTGGGGCGACGTTCCGCTTCAGGCTGCGAGGCAGCGAGATCGACCGGCGTCTGGGGCATCACCGCACAGGCCTGACCTTCGAGGAGTGCGGCTACGGCGACAGCCTCGACAAGGTGAAGCGGGAATACGCAAACGTCGTCAGGCAGCGCCGACCGGTCACGACGGCCGGGATGGTCTACTGGGGCAGCGAGTTCAACGCCCTGCGCTACGAGAACATACGCTTGCCTGTCTTCGATGCTGCTGGGGCAGTCGTTCATCTGCTCTGCGCCATGGTGTTTCACGAGGAACCGTCGACCTGAACGGGGCGAGATGCGCAATACAGGGGATTGACTCCGACGGTTCGAACGCTCGCGCCCGAGCGGCGATATCGGCAACTAGCGGATCCAATGAACGAGGGATACAGCGAGCGAGCAGCGCACAGCGCCGGATTCGGGGTTTGTTCCCACCCGGACCTTACACGTTTTCAAGACGGTAAAATAGCACCGCGATACTGCGGGAATCGGTAACGGGATCTCCCGGAACGCCTTCTCCGACGGGATTCTGGACACTCTCAGAAGCTCGTTTCGAGATACTTCCATGCGGGGCGGATCATCACCTTCTGCTCGGAACGCGTCGTTCGCCTCGTGTCAGATCAGCAGCGAGAAGCTTCCCAGTTCGGCCGCCATGGTTATCAGGGGCCCTGCCGCGTGAGGATGTCGAGTTACTCCTCAGGGCTACAGGGAGGATTCTTCAGCCGCGCACGGACCTTCTGGATGGCAGAGCAGAACAATCCCGACGCCAGGCTCAGCTGATTGGTCAAGAGCTCGTCCGGGTGAATGGCCTCGATGCCGAATGGTGCAATGGCATCGGTCGGAAAATCCCTGAGGGTCTGCGCGAAAAAGGCGTCGCACCGGTCCGTGATGGCGGCTGCCAGCACGTCGCGGTCGTTGGGATCGGGTAGGGCAAGGGAAGGCACCAGAGCCTGGTGTTGGGTGACCAGGCACTCCCATACGTTCCGGTCCATCAGCGACCTTGTGCGCTCCAACTGGACTCGATCGCGGTGCGGCTCCTGGCGGAGCAGTCATTCATCCATTCCCGGTGTATGTCGTCGCTTCAGCAGGTCGCGCATTGGGGCAGGTCAGAGCATATTGGCGCCGAGCAGGACCGTGTAGCGGCTCACCGCTCTTCGTAGCCCATGCCGTTCGCCTGGGCTTCTGCCGCGAGCCGGTCCAGCACGGCCGCGCGCCACGGGCCGAAACCCGCAAGAGGGAGTAAGCGTTCGTCGCTTTCCGGCCTCCCCCTTATGTTTACGGACCCTGGGTTGATCGCATTGGGTCGCCGGCGGGGCTGTGGCGAACCTCTTCCTCCCGGCGCAAGCCGGATCCGCTCATCGCGAGAGCGCTGCCGCTGACCCGGGGGACGGGAGCGTCTGGCAATCTAGGGAATGGCGCAGACTCGCTTCTCGATGAACCTGAGGGAATAGCAGTCGAACAATTGCATCGTATCGGCTTTCTGTTCGACGGCCTGGGCCTGCTGATCGCGTTTGACATGGTAGTTGGAGCAACCGAAGACATAATCAGCACCATCCGGATCTCGCGCCAAAGGCGCGTAGATCCTTTCTGCGAACACATGCTGCTTCCCGGCACACCTGTTGATGCAATGGATCATGCATGGGCGGTCAATGGCCAGCGAGAGGCGATCTTGCACAGCGACATGGCCGCCGTCCGGAATGATGTCCCGCAGATATCGGCCACGGGTCGGTGCTCTCCAGAAATTCCGGACGGTCTCGCCTGTCAGAACGCAGAAGAACTCTCCATCCATATCTCGTGAATACAACCAGCATGATGACATGAACGGCATAATGATTCTGGGATGCAGCTCTTTGCGCGCCGGAAGTTCGCCGGCTGCGCGCTCAAGGAGCGTTTCCCAGGCAAAGACGAAGGCCTTGATCGCTTCCGACTGCACTTCCGCGCGCAGGGCTGAGATGGGACCGGTCGGCAGTGCATCGGCTCTTGGAGGTTGAGCCACCATATCCCGGTCACCCATCCGTTTTGCCCGCCAAACGGCTCCACGTTGCGGAAACCGCCCAGGGCCTGCCTGAAGGAGTTGCGTCCACGCTTCCTTCGGGCGACGACACTTCCGCCATCGCGACGCCTGCAACAGATACCAGTCTAGCGGCCGGCAGGTGGATCGTGACTGTTGTGCCCGCGCCGATGCGGGAATGAATCTCGATCGTGCCGTCATGCAACTCGGTCAGGGTGCGCGCGATGGTCAGCCCAAGACCTGCACCGCCGTGATCGCAGGTTCGTGTGTAGCTGTCGGAGGTGGACCGGTTGAACGGTTCGAAGATGTCCTCCAGCTGTCTCTCGCTTAGACCCGGCCCCTGGTCCGCAACCGCCAGGGTCAAGCCGCGGGCATCGCAGAGTTTCGCAGTAAGCGAGATCGTATCGCCGGCATGGGAATACTTGATACTGTTGCTCAGCAGATTGAGAACAATCTGACGAATTTTCGTTTCGTCGCCATAGAGAAGCGGCAGATCGGGCTCACATTCAATGACGATCTGCATGTTTCGCTGCACGGCCTGAACGCGCGTCATATCGCTGCATGCCTGCAGAACGGCATCGACACGCAAGAGTGTCTCGTCAAGCATCATGGCGCCCGCTTCGACAAGAGCGAGGTCAAGTATCTCGTCCACCAGCTTGTGCAGATGCTTGGCTGAACTGTGGATGTCGGTCACGTATTCCAGCGACCTTTTGTCGAGCGGGGCGAAGAAGCCACCTATCAGCACCTCGGAAAATCCGATGATCGCGTTCAATGGCGTTCTCAGCTCGTGACTCACATTTGCCAGGAAATGGCTTTTGCTGTCGCTGGCACCCTGTTCGGCGATCAGCGCCTCGCGCAGCCTGGCCTCAGTTCGCTTCCGCTGCCTCACTTCCGCTTCCGAACGACGGATCTCGCGCTGTAGCAGCCACAGGAGCAACGCGGCAGCGACGACGAACATGCCAATGGCCAGGATCAGCTCATTCTCGGGATCACCCAGCACGCTGGTGCGATAGGGCTTGGCCCAGCGATCCCTGGCCAAGTGGTCGAGAACCAGCGCACGGATGTCGCGTTCGATCGGATTTAGAAGCCCCGACAGATGTTGGAGATCATGCGGCTGTGCCCCGGCCATCGCGATCACCTCCGGTTCGAGGGCACGAACAGCCGCGAAGATCGTGGCGACCTCCCTGCCGAACATCGCGACAGACCGCAGCGGTGCCGACTCGTCTCCAGCGAGCAATGCCGGAAAGCGGCTCCACAGGATCTCATAGCGCTGCAGGAGGTCGTTATGGCTGACCGTCGGATCACCGAGGACATGCCGTGCAGCAGCGCCACGAAAGCGATGGAACTCGACCTCTATCTGGCCGAGCAGCCATCGCGAGTCCGACACCTCCTGCGCGGTCTGGACATTCAGCATCGTCAGCCGGTAGGCGGAATAGCCAACGCTGGCGGCCAGAATCAGGGCGAGCGCCGCCAGAACTGGAATTGCGGCACGCCGATACGGCATCAGCGCACCTCGAGGGTGCGCAGCTGCCAGATCCAACGGTCACGGATGGTCTTTGTGTCGAGCTCGGGATGTTGGTCGCGCGGATAGGTGATCCATATCGGGCCCTTGTCGCGGACCCGCATGAAGCGCCCGTCCTGCTTCAAGGCGAACAGCACGCCGTATGCTTCGAAGTCGGAAAGGGGGATCTCGACGGAATAGTCGTTCAACGCCACCGCCCTGGCCGTTTTGCCCCCGGCCCCAGCGGCCGCCAGTACATCACGGGCCAACGGACCCTCGAATGCTACGGCCCTGTCGTGCCAGTGGGTGCGCGTGGTCAACTTGCGCATGCCCAGACTTTCCAGCATGGACCTGTCGAAGTCGGCCCGGCCGGGTGCGTTGGTACAGGCGATGTCGCCGGTCAGCGTCAGGATCACCGGACCTGCAGGTTTGGACAGATTGCACGCACTTTCCGCGCGCAACGGTTGACCTGCGCAGAGAAGCAGAACGCCGGCAACGACCGGCAGCCGGCAAAGAACTTTGTGGGACAGGCGCACATCCACTCCATGTCGGGTCGTGGGGGACACTTCCGGTTGGGCTGCTCCCGGCAGTCGTTTCAGGTCGAGGCTGCCGACGATTCATTGCGATCATGTAAACATCGGCGGTGAGCGTCCGGTGCATCCCCACCTGTTCCGGCGCCTGGGAGGCCCGCTACATTGGTATCGCCGGATCTATGAGGCGACCTTTGCGATCCAGGGGCAGTCGCAAAGGGACTTGAGGCGGCCTGGGTCGGCGGTGCTCATGGCGATCCAAGCCAGGCAGCAGGCGTCGATGACGGCCTCGGTGTCGGGGAAGATGCGCAGCGACAAGAAGCGTTTACGCAGAGGCAGCCAGACGCGCTCGACCGGGTTGAACTCAGGGCTTTTCGGCGGCAGGGCCACGAGGCTGAGGTTGTCGGGCAGATGCAGGGCGCGGGCGTGGCGCCAGCCGGCAATGTCGAGCACCAGGACGGCATGGACGTCGTCCGGCAGGCCCGCGGCGAAGCGGGTCAGGAAGAGTTCCATGAGCCCGGCGTTGACGCCAGGCGGGACGAGCGTGAAGTCGTCGCCGGTGGCCGGCCGGACCGCTGAGTAGATGTAGGCCCACTGGTTGCCGCGGTCGCACATTCCCGGGGCACGCTCCCCCTGAGCCACCAGCGATGACAGACCCGGCCCTTGTTGCCGACCCGCGCCTCGTCTTGGAAGCACAGCTCGAGCCGCTTGCCCAGGTGCGCCTCGGCGACGGTCCTCAGCGCCGCGCGCAGCCCCCTTTTCTGCAGTGCGGCTGCGCTTTGGCATCGCTGCGCGGATGCACGGGTCGGGCCTTCTGACGTGCCGGGCGGCTCAGTTCCTTGAGTCCCCGGGGTTAGATCGACTCGAGATAAGGAAGGCACTCGATCAAATAGGGCGTGCCGACAGCAACGCCCGCTCACTTGGGGGCGGACGTGGCCCTATGTGTGCCAGGTGATTGCTGTCTCAGCAAATAGGGGCAGATGTGGTTGTGTCCGGGCTTTCCGAGAAGCGAGGATTTTTCGGAGATCCGACGCTAATGCCCATGCCGGGAATCTTCCGCGCCGCAGCGTCTCTTGAAACTGCCTCCCGAAAGTCAGCCTCCGGAAAGCCAGGCAGGAGACGGGTTTTCGGAGATCGCTGATAGGATGCGGCGCGCGATGGCGGTGCAGGCTGCATGGCGGGGCTGGCATGGCCTCGTCCCGCGAACGCCGAGCCTCGTTCGGCAAGGCGCCCGGAGGTCCAGGTGGGCGAGCAGCGCACCCCGACTGAACCCGACGTCGCCCCGCGGTGTTTCCCCGGGCATGGCTCAGGAAACCAGCAACCGGGTGCTGTGTGCCCTGCCGGCGGAGGCCCGCCGCGACGTCCTCGCTGCCTGCGAGCGGGTGGAACTGGAAGGCCGCACGATCCTGGACCGCAGCGGCGAGACGCCGGCCGAGGTCCATTTCCCGGAGACCGCGGTGATCTCGACGATCGCCACCTACCGCGACGGGTCGAGCATCGAGATGGCCAATATCGGGCGGGAGGCCTGCACCGGCATCGGGCTGGTGCTGGGGCATCCGCGGCAGCTCAACACCAACGAGGTGCAGATCGGCGGCCGGGCCCTGGCGATGCCGGTGGCGGCCCTGGTCGACGTCGAGGAGGCCCTGCCGGCGTTCCGGACGGCTCTGTTCTCGACCGTGCAGGCCCTGTTCTACCAGGTCATGGTCTCCGGTGCCTGCAACGGCGCCCATACGGCACGGCAGCGGCTGGCGCGGTGGCTGCTGACCATGCGCGACCGGAACGACTGGGAGACGATGGCCCTGACCCATGACTTCCTGGCGGAAATGCTGGGTGTGCGGCGGGCGACCGTCACCGGGGCGGCGCGCGAGCTGCAGGCGCAGGGCCTGATCTCCTACGGGCGCGGACAGGTGCGGATCTCCGACCCGGCGGGGCTGCGCCAGGTGAGCTGCGAATGCTACGACCTGGTGCGGACCGCCTATGACGAGCTGCTACCCGCGAGAGGCGGCTCCACGCCGCGAAACACCGCGTGAAACAGCGCTCTGTACGATACCGTACCGACAATCCCTGCGTGCAGGCCTAGAAACGGTTCCAGCAATAAGGGTCTGCATCGCATGGCCCGGCATGGTGCGGCGGAATGCGCGGATGACGAGTGTGGAACAGGCGCCGGACGAGGCGTCGATGCAATCGGCGATCAGGCATTCGCCACTGCCGATGATCGTCACCGACCCGCGTCTGGCGGACAACCCGATCACCTATGTGAACCGGGCCTTCGAGACCCTGACCCTGTACAGCCGCGCGTTCGCGTTGGGCCGGAACTGTCGCTTCCTGCAGGGGCCCGGCACCGACCCCGGCGATATCGAACGCATCCGCGAGGGACTCCGGTCCGGCAGGGCGTTCCAGGTCACCCTGACCAATCACCGGGCCGACGGATCGCCCTTCCGCAACCAGCTGCTGATCGCGCCGGTCCATTCGGCGGAGGGCGACCTGACCGCGTATTTCGGCGTGCAGCGCCTCGCGGACGAAAAGGAGGATGGCGGCGATCCGGCGTCCGGCGAGGGGGAACTGGCGCTGCTGCGCGAACTGCAGCACCGGGTGAAGAACCATCTCGCCATGGTGGTCAGCATGATCCGGGTCCAGGCCCGGCGGGAGGTCACGCCGGATTCGCTGAAGGCGATCAGCCGCCGGATCGAGGCGCTGGCGCTGCTCTATGACGAGCTGATCGGCGCCGGCGACAGCGGCACGAAGGATATCGCCGCGGGGGCCTATCTGAGCCGCATCGCATCCGTTATCTCCAGCATCGAGACGCGGCCCGCGATCCGTGTGAACGTGGAATGCGATGACATCACCTTGTCACTCGACCATGCCGCACGTCTCGGCCTGCTGCTGTCGGAGTTCCTGACCAACGCGCTGCAGCATGCCTTCAAGGGCCGCGACGCAGGCTATGTGGAGGTGCGCTTCTACAGAGTGAGCGGCGGCGGCATCCGGCTGTCGGTCGAGGATGACGGCATCGGCCTGCCGGGGGGAAGCGATTGGCCCGCAGGTTCTCCGAGCATCGAGACCCAGCGCGACCGGGCCGAGAACGATGCCGGCGCCCTCGATACCGGCGGCCATGGCGGCGAGGCCGGGGTCGGCGGCAGCATCGTCGCGGCACTGTCCGGCTCGCTCGGTGCCACGTTGAATGTCGCCTCGGCGGGACGCGGCACGATCATCACCGTGGATTTCTCGCCGGAGGGATGACGGCCAGGGGGATGACGGCCGGGGCGGAGCGCGAAGCCCCGCTCAGACGTTCGGGAAGGGATTGCGGCGCTCGCCGCGCCAGACGGCCGCCATCCGCCGGATCGCGCTCTCGATGTCGGCATTCTCGTAGCGGCTGTTCATCTCCCCGATCGAGAAATGCTTCTGCCGCGCGGCGATGCCGAAGACGTGCCACAGCTGCTTGGTATTGTCCGGCACTGTGGAGGGCGGGACGCTGTTCTTCTTGAGGACTTCGAGCATGCCGGCCTCGATGGCGCGGTAATGGTCCTGCGAGAGAGGCATGTCGGACCTCCTTGTCGTTTCGTGGCGGGTGCCGGCCGTCCTGCAGCCGGTGCGGTCCGACACTCTGCAGGCGGAGGAGTTACCTTTCCGTAACCGCTTCGCCTGCAGTCGCGCCCTCGAGGTCAACCGCCGACGATCACCTCCACCAGCGCCAGGCCCTTGCGCGCCTCGACATGGGCGATGGCCGCGGCAAGCACCCCGGGCAGCGCGTCGCCATTGTCGACCCGCTCCGCCCAGCCACGGCTGGCGCGGGCGACCTGGGTGAAGTCGGGGGTGGGGGCGAGCGCGGTCAGCGGCATGCGGTTCGCCTTCGCGGCATGACCGTCGGGATAGATGTCCAGCACCGAGCGGCGCACCGCGCCCCATTCGGCATTGTTCAGGATCACCACCAGGAGGGAGAGGTCGAGCGCCTCGGCGATCTGGTGGCAGGCGACCGGGTTGGCGAAGATATAGGAGCCGTCGCCCATGGTGGCGGCGACGATGCGGCCGGGGCGGTCGGTCCTGCCGTCGCGGTCGGCGAGCGCCATGCCCATGGCGCAGGGGAAGGACCAGCCCAGCCCGCCGGCATGCGGCTCCTGGTACCAGGAATCATGCGCTTCCAGTTTCATGCCGGGCAGCGGCGCGCCGAGTTCCGACAGCACGGTGGCGGGCTTGCCCGCCAGCGCCTCCGACAGGCAGCGGCTGACCCAGAGCTTTCCCATCGGCCTGCCGCCGGCGGCGCCGTTCGCGGCCGCCGCCGCCCGGTCGGCGGCGGCGCGGGCGGCGGCGCAGCGATCGGCGACATCCCGCCGGCGTGCGGCGATCCGCTTCGCCGCGGCCTTCTTCCGTTTCGCCATCGCGGCGGCCAGGGCGGCGATGGTCTCCCCGCTCTCGCCGCGCAGCGCCAGGTCGGTGCGGAAGTTGCGCACCGGGGTGCGGGCGAAGATCGGGTCCGGACCGAGATGGACGATCCGGCAGTCCGGCCGGGGACGGTGCTGGTCCGGCCACCAGGGCGCCAGCGCGTCGACCACAAGGATCGCATCGGCCTCCGCCATCCAGGGGCCGGGATCGACGCCGGCCGCCATCTCGTGCGTGGTGGGGACCGCCAGCTTCAGCGCCCAGTACTGCACCACCGGGATCGCCCAGTCGGCGGCGAGCGCCGACAGCGCGGCGAAGCCCGCCGCGCCGCCGGCACCGCGCTGCGCCACGATCAGCGGCCGTTTCGCGGCCGCCAGGATCTCTGCCGCTGCTGCCAGGTCGTCGGGATGCGCCGCCTCCCGCGGCACCGCGATGGCGGGCGGCGCGTCCAGCCCCGCGGTGGGGCAGGGCTCGCACAGCACCTCCCGCGGCAGGCTGAGATAGACCGGCCCGCGCGGCTGCGTCATCGCGACGGCCAGCGCCCGGTCCAGCACCTCCGCCACCTGTTCCGGGAAGCGCAGTTCGTAGTCCCACTTCACCGCCTCGCGCACCAGGGCGGTCTGGTCGCGCATCTCCTGTCCCCAGCCGATCGGCACCGTGCGGGCGCCCAGCCGGCCCTGCTCCGTCACCGGCGTGCGGCCGGAGAACAGTAGCACCGGCACCTGGTCCACCGCCGCGTTCAGCGCGCCGATCGCGCAATTGGCCAGGCCGACATTGGTATGGCCCATCACCGCCTGCGGCCGCCCGGTCGCCAGGTAGTAGCCATGCGCCATACCCATCGCGGCATGTTCGTGCGGCATCACCAGCGCCTGCGGCAGCGGCACGTCGGCGGCGGCAGCCTCCGCCAGGCCCTCGATGATCGGCGGGAAGTCGGTGCCGGAATTGGCGAAGATCACGTCCACCCCCAGCGCTTTCAGCCGTGCCAGCAGGGCGCCGCCCGCTGTCATGGTGGCGCCCTCGGACGCATCGATCCTCCTGTCCATGGCCCTTCCCCCGGCGGTCGCAATCATTGCTATATTTGAAATTCAGTTCTCAACAGTAGATTGACAATGGCCCTGCGCAAGGTCAACCTTTCCGCACCGTGCCGGGATCCTCCGGCCACGGGGACAGACAGAAACGGTGTCGAAACGACACATTGTCGAAACGACGGGGAGGAAGGGATGCGCAACCGCATCGGAGAGCGCGGCCACGCTCGCGGCCGGGGCATCGGCCTCAAGAGCGTGGGCCTCAAGAACCTGGGCCTGGCGGCGATCGGCGCCGGCCTGCTGCTCGCGGCCGCCCATAGCCCGGCCAGTGCCGAAGCCGAGTACAAGCTGAAGCTGCACCATTTCCTCGGCCCCAAGGCGCCGGCCCATACCCAGATGCTGGAGCCCTGGGCACAGCGGATCGAGGCGGCGTCGAACGGCCGGGTGGAGATCGAGATCTTCCCCGCCATGTCGCTGGGCGGCAAGCCGCCGGAGCTGATCCGCCAGGTGCGCGACGGCGTGGTCGACATGGTCTGGACCGTGAACGGCTATACCTCTGGCCTGTTCCCGCGGGCGGAGGTGTTCGAACTGCCCTTCATCCATACCAACGACCCGGCCGCCACCAACCTGGCGATGCGGGAGATGTACGAGGCGGACCTGGCGCAGGACTTCAAAGGCGTGAAGCCGCTGTTCCTGCATGTCCATGCCGGGCAGGCGATCCACATGGTCGACGAGCCGGTGACCAAGCCCGCCGAGCTTGAGGGCAAGAAGATGCGGATCCCGACCCGCACCGGCGCCTGGGTGATCGAGGCGCTGGGCGCCAACCCGGTCGGCATGCCGGTGCCGGAACTGCCGCAGGCCCTGTCGAAGAAGGTGGTCGACGGCGCCCTGATCCCGTGGGAGATCATTCCGCCGCTGAAGCTGCAGGACCTGACCGACTTCCAGATCGAGGGCAAGGACAAGACCCGCTTCGGCACCACCACCTTCCAGGTCTCGATGAACCAGGACAGGTGGGACAGCCTGCCGCCGGACATCCAGCAGGTCTTCCTGGACGCGTCCGACGAGGCCTGGCTGCGGGAAGTGGGCGAGATCTGGCGCAAGGCCGACGATCACGGCATCGAGCTCGCGCAGAAGGCCGGCAACACCTACATCGTCCTCGACGAGGGCCAGACGGCGGCCTTCAAGGCGAAGCTGGAGCCGGTGGTGCAGCGCTGGATCGCCGAGGTCGCCGAAAAGGGGATCGACGGCCAGGCCATGGTCGACAAGGCCCGCGCCGCCATCGCGAAGCATTCCGGGATGGCGAAGTCGAACTGACGGCCGGCCGTCCGGGGCGGGCGCGGCTGCCCGCCCCGGAGGCAATTGTCGCGAGAGACAGGCAAACACCTGAAACGTCGTTCTCGGGCTTGACCCGAGAACCCATTCCGCAGGCCGCGACGCGCTTCGGGGCTTGCGGAATGAATCCCGGCTCAAGGCCGGGATGACGACCGGTGATAGGCTGGGACGGATCCGGCCGTCCGACCGCTCCTGCAGGGGATCGGCACGGCCGCGCATTCCCTGGAACTGTCATGGCAACAGCAGGCACCACATCCCCCTATCGCCGCATCGCGGCCGGCATCGCCCGGGTCGTGGAGCTCTGGGCCCTGGCCGGCGGCGGGCTGCTGCTGGCGGTGGTGCTGGTCACCGCCTGGTCGATGACCGGCAACATCCTGTTCGACCAGCCGGTCACCGGCGATTTCGAGATCGTCGAAGTCTGCGTCGCCGTCGCCGTCTTCGCCTTCCTGCCCTACTGCCAGCTGACCGGGGCGAACGTTTCCGCCGACATCTTTACCCAGGGCGCCGGGCCGCGCTGGATCGCCGCCTTCGCGGTGCTCGCCTCCCTGGTCGCCCTGGGCTTCGCGGCGCTGCTGTTCTGGCGCATGGCGCTGGGGATGCAGGACTACCGGGAGTACGAGGAACTGACCATGGTCTACCAGTTCCCGATCTGGATTGCCTTCGTGCCAATCCTGGTCTCGCTCGCCCTGCTGGTGCTCAGCGCTGCGGTGACCCTGGTCGATGCCTGCATGGGCCGGCCGCATCGCACCATGCAGGGCGGCGGCGAATGACGGTGGGGGCGGCGGCCGTGCCGGGGCGGCGCTGATGGAAGACAATCTGCTGATCGGCCTGGCGGGGCTGGCGGCGCTGATCGCCCTGATCGCGATCCGCATGCCGATCGCCTATTCGATGGTCCTGGTGGGCGGGGTCGGAATCGCCGTGCTGTCGGGGCCGGCGATCCTGCTGTCGCAGCTGAAGACCCTGGCCTATGGCCAGTTCTCGATCTACGACCTCAGCGTCGTGCCGATGTTCGTGCTGATGGGCTATGTCGCCACCCGGGCGGGCCTGTCGCGCGACCTGTTCCGGGCCGCCAATGCCTGGCTGGGCTGGATGCGCGGCGGCGTGGCGATGTCGGCGATCGCCGCCTGTGCCGGCTTCGGCGCGGTCTGCGGCTCCTCGCTGGCGACCGCCTCCACCATGGGCCAGGTGGCGCTGCCGGAGCTGCGGCGCTACCGCTACGGGCCCTCGCTGGCGACCGGCACCCTGGCCGCCGGCGGCGTGCTGGGGATCCTGATCCCGCCGTCTGTGGTGCTGGTGATCTACGCCATCATCGTGGAGGCGAACATCGTCACGATGTTCATCGCCGCCTTCGTGCCCGGTCTGATCGCGGTGGTCCTGTTCCTGCTGACAATCGCCATCTATGTGCGGGTCGTGCCGAATGCCGGACCGCCGGGCGACGCGGTGCGCCGGCAGGAGCTGTGGGACGCCACGATCAACGTACTCCCGGTGGTGGTGATCTTCGGCCTGGTGATCGGCGGCATCTATTTCGGCTTCTTCAACCCCACCCCGGCGGCGGCCGTCGGCGTCTTCCTGGTCACCGTCTACGGCATCGCCCGCGGTGTGGTGAAGCTGGCCGACATGCGCTACGCCCTGCTGGAGACGGCGAAGACCAGCGGCATGATCTATCTGATCCTGCTGGGCGCGGAGCTCTTGAAGATCTTCATGTCGCGCGGCGGCGTGCCCCAGGCGGCGGCGGAGATGATGGTACAGAGCGGCCTGTCGCCCTACGCGATCCTGGTGATCCTGCTGGTGGCCCTGATCCTGCTGGGCTGCCTGATGGACAGCCTGTCGATGATCCTGCTGGCGATCCCGTTCTTCTGGCCGGTGATCGCGGAGCTGGATTTCGGCCTGGGGCCGGAGGAGACCAAGGTCTGGTTCGGCATCCTGGCGCTGATCGTGGTGGAACTGGGGCTGATCACCCCGCCGGTGGGCATGAACGTCTTCGTCATCAACGCGCTGGCCCGCGACGTGCCGATGTCGGCCACCTTCCGCGGCGTGCTGCCGTTCTTCGGCGCGGAACTGATCCGGGTGGCGCTGCTGGTCGCCTTCCCGGCGATCACCCTGTTCCTGCCCCGGCTGCTGTCCTAGCCGCGCCTCGGCCATGGCCACCCAGGTCAACAATTCCGTCGTCAAGGCGTTCGCGATCCTGGACCTGTTCTCGGAAAGCCGGACGGAAATCAACGCCGCGCTGGTCAGCCGCGAGCTGGGGCTGAACGCGGTCACCGCCCACCGCTTCCTGCGCACCCTGGAACAGGTCGGCGCGCTGGTCGCCGTCTCCAAGGGGGTCTACCGGCTGGGCTTCGCCCTGGTCGACCTGGCCGACCGGGTGATCCACCATGCCGAGTTGGGCCGCGCTTTGCTGCCGGTGCTCGAGGGGATCACCGCCGATATGCGGGAGGCCAGCATGGCGACGGCCTTCGAAGCGGACATGGTGGTCTGCATCGCACGGGTCGTCTCCGGCCGCTCCCTGTCGGTGGACATCCGGGTCGGCACCCAGCTCGACGCCTATTGCACCGCCCATGGCAAGCTCTGGCTGTCGGAGCTGGGCGAGCCCGCCCTGCGGCGCTACCTGGAGGTGATGCCGCTCGCCCGGCTTGCCCCACATACCATCGTCGACCGCGACCGCCTGCTGGCGGAACTCGACCTGGTGCGCCGGCAGGGCCATGCCGTCAATGACGGCGAGCGGGAGGAGGGAATCCGCGCCGTCGCCGTCCCGGTGCGGACCCGGCAGGGACGCATGGTCGCAGGCCTGTCCCTGTTCGGCCCGGCGTTCCGGCTGACCGATCCGGTGATGGCGGCGGGCCTGGAACGGCTGCGTGCCGCAGCGGTGGAGGCCGGGCAGCTGCTCCAGGGGCCGGCCGCAACGTCCGCGTGACGGGCCGGCGGATCAATCTTTGTTAAGGTTTTATTCAACTCTCGGTCGATAATTTCGCGCGGGCTCCCGGTACGGGAGCCCGCGGGTGCCGGAATGGCCGGGGGCCGGGCAGGCAAGGTGCGGGAGATGGCCGATGGCCAGGAAGATTGTCCAGCCGACCGGGCGCGAGGTCTTTTTCGATCGCGACGAGATCATCGTCTCCAAGACCGATACGAAAGGCCGGATCACCTATTGCAATGACGTCTTTCTGCGGATAGCGGGCTATACGGAAGCCGAACTGCTGGGCGAACCGCACAGCATCATCCGTCATCCGGACATGCCGCGCTGCGTCTTCAAGCTGCTGTGGGACGCGATCCAGGCCGGCCACGAGATCTTCGCCTATGTGAAGAACATGACGAAATCGGGCGACCACTACTGGGTGCTGGCCCATGTTACCGCCAGCCTCGACGAAAGCGGCCGGATCGTCGGCTACCACTCCAATCGCAGGGTGCCGGAACGGTCCGCCGTGGAACGCATCGAGCGCCTGTACGCCGACCTGAAGGCGACCGAGGACAAGCCGGCCAACCGCAAGGAGGGGATCGCCGAGGGCGAGAAGATGCTGCTCGGCCTTCTGGCGGGGGAGGGGATTTCCTATGATGCCTTCGTGTTCTCTCTCTAGGGCGCGCGCCGCGGGCGCGGTCGCGATCCTCGCCGCCCTGGCCGCCGCAATCCTCGCCCTGACCGGCCTGCCCTGGATCGCCCTGGCGGCGGCCCTCGCCGCCGCGATCGCATCGGCGGCATCGCTGGTCTTCCTGCAGCGCACCGCGCGCTGGATCCGCCGCGGCGCCGATGTCTGCGAGGCGGTGGCGCGCGGCGATTTCGAGCAGCGGCTGGTCCGCATAGACGAGGGCGGGCAGACCGGCCGCCTGCTGAACGGGCTGAACCGGGTCATCGACGTCAACGACGCCTTCGTGCGCGAGAGCGGGGCGGCGATGGAATACCTGGTCCACGGCAAGTATTTCCGCACCATCCGCCCGGAGGGCCTGCGCGGCCACTACCTGCACAGCGCCAACCGCATCAATGCCGCGATCGGCGCAATGCGGGAAAAGGTGGAGCAGTTCCACGACATCACCGAACGCTTCGAAAGCAACGTGGCCGGGGTTGTGGACTCCTTCACGGCCGCGATCGGACAAATGCGGACCACGGCCGGCAACCTGACCGGCCTGGCGGAGAATACCAAATCCCAGACCACCACGGTCGCGGCGGCAACCGAAGAGGCTTCCGTCAGCGTCCAGACGGTGGCGGCGGCGGCGGAGGAACTCTCCGCCTCCATCGGCGAGATCGAGCGCCAGGTGGCCGAGGCGAGCCGCACGACGGAGACGGCAAGCCAACGCGCCCAGGCCGCCAATGCACTGGTGCAGACCCTCAGCCAGGCGGCGGAGGAGATCGGCAGCGTCATTACCCTGATCCGCGAAATCTCCGAACAGACCAACCTGCTGGCGCTCAACGCGACGATCGAGGCGGCACGCGCGGGCGAGGCGGGCAAGGGCTTCGCCGTGGTCGCCTCGGAGGTGAAGTCCCTGGCCAGCCAGACCGGCCAGGCGACCGACCGGATCCAGCAGCAGGTCGCCGGCATCCGCGCCGCAACCGACGACGCCGTCGCCGCGATCGGCGCGATCGCCGGCTCCATCGAAGAGGTGAGCCGCCTGTCCACCGCCGTCTCGAGCGCTGTCGAACAGCAGACCTCGGCGACGATCGAGATCTCCAAGAACGTCCAGGAGGCGTCGTCCGGCACCAGCGAGGTCGCGCGGAACACCGCCCTGGTGAGCGCTTCGGCGGCGGAAACCGACACTGCCGCGCATGAGGTCCGGACGGCGGCGGAAGACCTGGGGCGGCAGGCCGAGATGCTGCGCGGCGAGGTGGAGCGGTTCATGCAGGCCTGTCGGTCCGCGTGACATGGAAGGGTAGGGCGGTCGACGGGGCCGTCTTGCGAGAGCATGCCGGTCCCGCGGGCCGCGAACGCTATGCACCGGCTCTCGCCGCTCCGTCTGCTGCTGCCGCTGCTGCACGTCGACGGCGTCGCGACGGCCGAGCAGGCCCCGGCGGGCGGCAAGGACGGGGAGGGTCCATGCGGATCTGCTTCTTCGGTGACAGTTTCGTGAACGGGACCGGCGACGACGCCTGCCTCGGCTGGGTCGGCCGGCTCTGTGCGCAGGCGCGAGCGTCCGGCCGCGACCTGACCCTCTACAATCTCGGCATCCGGCGGGATAGCAGCGCAGATATTGCTGCCCGCTGGGCGGCGGAGGCACGGTGCAGGCTGCCGGTTGGGGTGGAGGGGCGGCTTGTCTTTTCCTTCGGTGCCAACGACTGCGCGGATGACGGGGAGGGGAAGCGGCGCCTGCCGGCCTCGGCAAGCCTGGGCCATGCGCGGGCGATCCTCGGGGCTGCGGTCGCGACCGCACCCACCCTGATGGTAGGGCCGCCGCCCGTCGGCACGGAGGAGGCCGATGCGCGCATCGCCGCGCTGTCGGTGCAGCTGGCGGAACTCTGCGGGTCGTTGTCCATTGCCTATCTGCCGGTGATCGGGCCGCTGTCCGACTGCCGGTCTTGGCGGGCGGAAGCCGCTGCCGGCGACGGTGCCCATCCGAACAGCGGCGGCTACGCGGCCCTGGCGGCGCTGGTGGCCGCCTGGCCGGCCTGGCAGGACTGGGTCGGCGAAGACTGAGCCGGTCCCCGGCGCGTTCGTGACGTGGGACCCGGCGGTCCCTCAGTCCTGGCCGGAGCTGCCCGCGCGGCGCGGCATCGCGAGGGCCTCCGCCTCCGCCTCGCTGCAGGCGGCGCTGCCAATCGCCTGGCGCACCGTCTCCGGCGCCAGGGCGCACATCGCCTGGTGCTGGCTGAGGAATACCTGGCCGCTCAGATGGTCGAGGAAATGGCTGCGCCGCAGGCGGTCCATCACCGGCCCCTTCACCTCCGACAGGTGCAGCCGCACGCCGGCGGCGCCGAGCCGCTCGCTCACCGTCTCCAGGCTCTCCAGGGCGCTGGCGTCGATCATGTTCACCGCGCTGCAGATCAGCACCACGTCCCGGACCTCGGGCCGCTCGGCGATCCGTGCGGCCAGCCAGTCCTCCAGGAAGCGGGCATTGGCGAAGTAGAGGCTCTCGTCGACCCGGAACGACAGCACCTTCGGGCTGACCACGACCTCGTGCCGCTTCACATTGCGGAAATGCTCGGTGCCCGGCACCTGGCCCACGATGGCGATATGCGGCCGCAGAGTGCGTCCCAGATGCAGCGCCACGGACAGGGCGACGCCGGTGGCGATGCCCGCCTCCACGCCGACCGCCAGCACCATCAGGATGGTCGCCGCCATCGCCGCGAAGTCAGTCAGCGAATAGCGCCAGGTCCGGGCCAGGGCCTTGAAGTCGATCAGGCTCGACACCGCCACCACGATGGTCGCCGCCAGGGTCGCCCGCGGCAGGTCGTGGAAGGCCGGGGTCAGCAGCAGGGCGGTGGCAGCGATGCCGATCGCGGTCATCGCGCCGGCCAGCGGGGTCGCCGCGCCGGCATCGAAATTGACCGTGGAGCGCGCGAAGCCGCCGGTGACCGGATAGCCGCCGGTCACCGCGGCCGCGACATTGGCGGCGCCCAGGCCGAACAGTTCCTGGTCGGGACGGATGCTCTGCCGCCGCTTGGCGGCCAGGGTCTGCGCGACGGAGACGGATTCAACGAAGCCGACCAGCGCGATCAGCGCCGCATCCGGTAGCAGTTCCAGCACCAGCTCGGCATCCATCGTCGGCCAGGCCAGCGGCGGCAGGCCCTGCGGGATGCTGCCGACGATGCGCACGCTGTCCAGGCTGGCGGGCAGGAAATGCACCGCCAGGATGGTGGCGGCGACGGCCAGCACCGGCGCGGCGCGGGAGACGGTTCCGGCCAGGCTGCGCGACAGGCCCAGCGCGGCCAGTCCGCCGGCCAGCCAGCGGCGCGCGCCCCATAACATGGCCAGCACGGCGGCGCCGACGATGGCGGTTGCTGCGTCGATCGACTGCCAGTGCGCCCAGGCCGACTGGGCCAGTTCCGGCAGGTTGTGGCCCTCCAGCGGGATGCCCAGCAGGTGCTTCAGCTGGCCGGCGGCGATCAGGATGCCGGAGGCGGTGATGAAGCCGGAGATCACGGGATGGCTCAACAGGTTGGCGATGGCGCCCAGCCGCAGCAGGCCGAGGGCGACCAGCAGGCCGCCGGACAAAGCCGCCAGCAGCGCCGCGGCCCCCAGCCGCGCCTCGTCGGTCGGCAGGTCCAGCCGTGACAGGGTGGCGGCGGTCATCAGGGAAAGGACGGCGACCGGGCCCACGGCCAGGGTGCGGCTGGAGCCGAAGACCGCATAGGCCACCAGCGGCAGCATGCTGGCATAGAGGCCGGTGGCGGGCGGCAGGCCCGCCAGCATGGCATAGGCCAGGCTTTGCGGGATCAGCATGATGGTGACGATGACGGCCGCCAGGAAATCGGCGCCGAAGGTGCCGCGGTCGTAGTGCCGCGCCCAGTCCATGAAGGGCAGGAAGCGGGCGAGCGGGGGCAGCGACCGGGCGGAGCCGTCCGGACCAGTGCCGGAAGTCCCGGTCATGGTCAGTCCTTTCGGGTGACGTAATTGCGGCGGCGGTGCGGGCGCGCACCGCGGCGCCCGCACCTGCCGGGGGACCCTTCCGGGTCGGTCAGAACATGTTGATGGGCATCTTCAGGTAGGAGACGCCATTGTCTTCCGGCGGCGGCATCTCGCCGGCGCGCATGTTCACCTGCACAGACGGCAGGATCATGCGCGGCATGTCGAGGGTGGCGTCGCGCTCGGTGCGCATGCGCACGAAGCTCTCCTCGTCGATACCGTCATGGACATGGACGTTCTTCGCCTTCTGCGCGCCGACACTGGTCTCCCAGGCATAGTCGGCCCGGTCCGGCGCCTTGTAGTCGTGGCAGAGGAACATCCGCGTCTCCGGCGGCAGCGCCAGGATCCGCTGCACCGATTTGTACAGGGTGCGGGCATCGCCGCCGGGAAAATCGCAGCGCGCGGTGCCGTAGTCGGGCATGAACAGGGTATCGCCCACGAACAGCGCATCGCCGATCCGGTAGGTCGAGCAGGCCGGCGTATGGCCCGGCGTATGCATCACCTCCGCCTGCAGCCGTCCGATCGCGAACCGCTCGCCGTCGGCGAACAGGCGGTCGAACTGACGACCGTCGGTGGCCACACTGTCATGCAGGTTGAAGACCTTGCGGAAGGTGTGCTGGACGATCGGGACCTGGTTGCCGATGGCGATCTTCCCGCCCAGCTTTCCGCGCAGGTACTGCGCCGCGGACAGATGGTCGGCATGGACATGGGTCTCCAGGATCCAGTCGACCTTCAGCTTCCGCTCGGTCACCGCGGCGACGATCCTGTCGGCGGATGCGGTGCTGGTGCGGCCCGACGCCGGGTCGTAGTCCAGGACCGCGTCCACGATGGCGCAGTCGCGGGTCTGCGGGTCGGCGACGATATAGCTGACGGTGAAGGTCGCCTCGTCGAAGAAGGCGGTGACGTCCGGCTTGACGCCGATCTCGGTTGCGGTGGCATTCATGACACGGCCTCCCGGGTTGCGTGCGTGGCGGGGGACGGGATGGGCGCGACCGGCGCCCGGTTCCAGGGCATGACGGCCAGCATGCGGGCCATGCCGCAGAAGCCGCTGATCCCTGCAAAGGCGAGGCCGGCGCCGACGAAGGCGGCCAGCAGGTAGAGCCAGGGCGATACCAGGAAGCCCAGGGCCACGCCGGCCACCACCAGGCTGCCGGCGGCGATCTGCACCTGCCGCATCAGCGGCAGCGGCGCCTTCCGGTTGACGTTCACCGGCAGGCCCGCATTGCGCCAGGCCTGCAGGCCGCCCTGCAGCAGGTAGACCTCGCCGAAGGCGGTCTGCATCAGCTGCGCGGCGGCGCCGGCGGTGCGGTTGCCGCTGGCGCAGTGGAAGACGCCGATCCGGTCATGCTCGCCGTCGAAATCGCTGGCGTTGAAGCCAGACAGCGGGACATGGCGGGCGCCGGGGATATGCTCGCGGGCATATTCGTCGGCTTCCCGGATGTCGATCAGCACGGCGCGGCCGCTGTCGAGCCAGCCTTTCAGGGTGCGGGGATCGATCTGGCCGGAGGGGCGCTGGCTCTCTGGGCGCTGGCTCCCTGGGCGCTGACTGTCGGTCTGGACGGGGTTCGAAGAAGTCATTTCTGTCACTCGCTCTTGCTGTCGGATGCCGCTTCGTCCGCCTGCGGCCCGGCCGCGGCACCGGGGCCGCAGAAGGTCTGGTACAGGAAGCCCATCATCCGCCCGACTTCCGGACGGCCGAGGCGGTAGCGGATCACCTGACCCTCCCGCCGGGACCGGACCAGGTCGTCGCGGCGCATCAGCGCCAGATGCTGGCTGACCGTGGGTTGCCGCAGGTCGAGGGCTTCGGCCAGCTCGCCGACCGACTTCTCGCCCTCCACAAGCTGGCAAAGCAGCATCAGCCGATGGGGATTGGCCAGGGCGCGCATCAGCTCGCTGACTTCGCCGGCCACCAAGTTCATGTCCTGCACATTCATAAATCGGAATATGCGAATGATCGAATGTTACGTCAAGTCCCCGTCGACGGTTTCGATGGGCCAGTTGCGGCAGGCGCATCCGGACCCCGTTCGGCTGCCGCAAGGACGGAAAATTTTGTTAGGTTGTGGACCTTGGATTCGTTTGCAGAAGGTCATCGCGGCCGCCGACCCGGCGACCGCTCCGCCCACCGGGGTAGCCCAGCGCGCATGACACCGTCACGGGAGCGAACATCGCGGCCGTTCCGCGCAGCGGCACCGCTCTGCCATGCCCTGCTGTTGTCGGCGGCGCTGCTGGCCGCGGCCGGCGGCGCCTCCGCCCTCGCGCAGCCTGCCGACGGCGCGGCGACCCTCGCCCTGCGCCAGCAGGTCACGGAAGCGGTCGACAGCCATGACCGGGTACTGGGCGCGCGGGCGGACCTGGAGGCGGCACAGCAGCTTGCCCGCAGCGCCCTGGGGGGCTGGTATCCGACCCTGGACGTCACCGGGAAGCTCGGCCGGGCCCGGGTCGATGAACCGACCAGCCCGGCGACCACCCTCAATCCCCGGGGGGTGAGCCTGACCATCAGCCAGCTGCTGTGGGATTTCGGCGCCAGCAATGCCGATATCGAGAAGGCGCGGCTGCAGCTTGGCCAGTCCGAGGCCGCGCTGCAGCGTACCCGCCAGTCGGTCCTGGCGGAGGCGCTCAGCGCCCATGTCGCGCTGGTGCGTGCCGCTGACGTGCTGGCCTTCGCCACCCAGTCGGTGGAGAACATCCGCCGCCAGACCGGGCTGGAAGAGGTGCGGATCCAGGTCGGCGCCGGCTACACCACCGACCTGCTGCAGGCCAAGACCCAGCTGGCCGGGGCGGAGGCCCGCCGGGTCGCTGCCATCGGCGCCCTGCAGGAGGCGCGCAACCGCTACCGCGCCGTGTACGGCGAGGCACCGGCAGAGACCGAGGCGCTGACCGGGCTTGGCATCCAGGCGGCCAGCCTGCCGCCGCTTCTGCAGGACGCGATCGACCTCGCCTTCGAAGGCAATCCCCAGGTGCGGGAGGCGGTGCTGCAGGTCGCCGTGGCGCAGCAGGACCGCCGCCGGGTGCGCGCCGACGAACTGTTCCCCACCCTGGAACTGAAGGGGGAAAGCAAGATGGAGGAGGACGTGAACGGCACCGCCGGCTATCGCGGCGAGCAGTCGGTGCGGCTGGAGATGAATTTCGGCCTCAACCTGGGCCTGACCGCCCTGAACGACCTGCGCGCCGCCCAGGCGGATATCGTTTCCTCCAGCCGCGCCCTTGCCGACCTGCGCCGCACCATCGAGGAGGCGGTGCGGAATTCCTGGCAGCGGCTGGACACGGCGGAGCTGCGTTCGCGGCTGCTGTTCGACCAGGCGGAGATCGCCCGCGCCTTTTTGGACGTGGCGGTGCAGGAGCGCGCGCTGGGCCAGCGCTCGCTGATCGACGTGCTGTCGGGCGAGACGGCGCTGATCAACGCCCAGAGCGATGCCGTGTCCGCCGAGGCGGAGGTGGTTCTGGCGGCGGTGGAGCTGCTGGCCGCCACCGGCCAGCTGGATGTCGAGGATGTGGTGGCGCGGGAGCGGCCGGAACGCACCATCCTGCTGGCGCGGGACCCGCCGACCGCGGAGCAGCTCCTGCGCGAAGGCCTGCCCGGCACCGGCGAAACCGCCGCGCAGATCCTCGGGCCGGATGGCGGCGGCCCGCGCGGCGAGGTCGGCATCACCGCCCCGGCGACACCGCCGGTGCCGCTGCCCCGGCCGCGGCCCGGCGTCATCGGCGGCCCGGCGCCGCTGCAGGACGGCGCCGCCCGGCGGAACCCGCTGATCGACTGGGCGCGGCAGGAATAGACGCGGGCGGCTTTCAGCCCTCCGGGACGGCGACCAGTTCCAGCATCATCCGCTGCGCCGGGGTCAGCCGGTCGAGCACCGTCGCCGGCAGCACCGCCGGCGCCGTCTTGTCGTTGATATAGGCCCAGTTCCGGTACAGCCCGAAGCGGATCCATAGCGCCAGGCGGTCGCATTTCGCCGGCGGGCTGCCGCGATGCAGGCCGAAGGTGTCGGCGATGAAGCCGGTGCCCGCCGGCCCGGTCAGCACCGCTTCATGCGGCGCCAGCAGCTTGCGCAGCGGTTCGGTATAGCGGGTGGCGTTGGCGCCGCGCGGCGGGAAGAACAGCTCGATGCGGCCGATCCGGTCCGCCTCGGCCCGGATCACAGGGTCCGGGTGGTTGACCGTGGCGGCCGCCAGCAGGTCCTTCCGGTGGCTGCCGGCATAATAGACCGTGGGGCCGTCTTCCGCGCCGTTCACGTCGGTCAGGTAGACGAACAGCGACAGGAAGCGGAAATCGTCCTGGTCGCGATGGATCCGGTGTGTCCGCGCCGGCTCCGGGCCGCCCGGATAGGTCCACCAGGCATGCACCGAATAGATGTAGGGCAGGGCACCCAGATAGGCGCTGGCCAGCGTCACCACGTCGTCGCGCAGCGCAAGCTCCAGTACGCCGGGTGCCGCCAGGATGTCCTGCAGCTTGTAGGAGCCGTAATCGCTGTGATGCCGGGTCTCGTCGACGCTGCGCGCGACCCCGTCGCTGTAGACCGGCACATGGGCGGCATAGACCTTGCCCGCCAGCAGGTGCTCGCGCAGGCGGGTCGCCGCCGCCGCGTCCAGCAGCCGGCCCAGCCGCAGGAAGCCGTCCTGGCGCAATGTCGCGGCGGGGAAGGGGCCCGGTCCGGCGGGCGCCAGCGCCGCCGTCTGCCGCGCCCGGTTGGCGGCCAGCATGGCGGCGATCTCCTCCCGCAGGTCGGGGGGGAGGACGTTCTGCACCCTGCTCATCAGGTCGACCAGGAACGGGTCGGAATTGTGCATGGCGGTTGTCGCTGTCTGCTGCGGTGGCGGCCAGGGTAGCGCCAATCCGCAGGCCGCCCAATGCGCCGGAAGAACGCAGTCCGGCGCGGTTTCCGGGCCGCGGGCCTTCGGCTATCGTGGTCCCGGCCCGGCAGTGGCGGGCGGAAGGGCATGACGGGCGGAAGGACGGCATGATCGACCACCTGTGCAAGGCGGTGATAGCGGAACTGGGGATCCGGCGGTTCGTGGAGACCGGCCTCTACATGGGGGAGACGGTGGCCGAGGTCTCCGCCTGGTTCGCCGAACTGCATCCCGGCTTCGGCGTGCTGACCCATTACGACAACTATCAGGTGCGCGGCGGCGCCAATCCCTGGAACGCCTATATCCCCTATCCGGTATTCCGCGCCCTGCCCAACACCCGTTTCTCCCTGTTCTCGATCGAGAACAACGCCCATTACGCCGACCGTTCGCGCCGGCTGTTCGCCAGCAATCCGAACATCGCGATCGTCGAGGGAAGTTCCGAGGCGGAGCTGAAGCGGCTGCTGGCCGAAGGCGTGATCCACGACCGGGATCCCTGGTTCTTCTACCTGGATGCCCATTGGGGCGAATACTGGCCGCTGCGCGACGAGATCGCGACGATTCTGACCCTGCCGCAATGCATCGTCGTGGTGGACGATTTCGAGGTGCCGGGCCAGCCCAAATGGGGCTTCGACATGTATCAGGGGGTGCCCTGCAACATGGCGGTGATCGCCGACCTGCTGGCCGGCCATGACATCGCGGCCTACTACCCGGTGCGCTCCAACCGCGACAATCGCGGCTGGGTGATTCTGTTCAAGGGCTTCTCCGAGGCGGAACTGGCCTTCATGGCGAAACTGCCCTTCGACCATGCCCCGCTCTAGCCGGCCGCGTCCTGACAGCCCCTCTGGCGACAGGCCGGAGCCGTGACGGAGCTGCTGCGCCGCTTCCGCAGCCGTCCGGGGGTCACCGGCCTGATCCTGCTGGCCTCGATGCTGGCGCATCTGCTGGGCCTGATCTCTGCGCTCTATGTCATCCAGGTGCTGAACCGCTATGTCAGCCACGGGGTCGACACCACACTGGCGACCCTGACCGTCGGCGTGCTGCTGGCGATCGCCTTCGAGGCAGGCTTCCGCATCGTGCGGCTGCGGCTGGCCGCCACCCTGAGCGGCCGGGCGGACCTGAACATCGGCATCGGCGCCTATGGCGTGCTGGCGACGGCCCGCTCCGCGGCGCTGGAGCGCCTGCCGCCGGGCCAGGCGCGGGAGGCGGTGCTGGGGCTGGAGCAGGCGGAGGCCGCCTATTCCGCCACCGGCCTGGTCGGCTGGATCGACCTGCCTTTCGTGCTGCTCTACGGCCTGGTGGTCTATCTGATCAGCCCGGTACTGGCGCTGGTGCTGTTCTGCGCGCTGCTGCTTTCGGTCGGCATGGGCCTGGCGCATCAGGCGGCGATGCGCCAGGTGACCCGGGCGTCGGTGGAACGGCGGGCCACCGCCCATGGCCTGGTCGCCAGCCTGATCGGCGGGGCGGAAGCGGTGCGGCTGTTCGGCGCCGCGCCGCGGCTGATCGCCGCCTGGACCGGCAACCTGGCGCAGCTGCAGGCGCTGCGCCGCCAGGCGGCACAGCGCGACGGGCTGCTGCAGAGCGGCGCGATGGCGCTGCAGGCGGTGACCACCGTCGGCATCATCGCGGTCGGCGCGGTGCAGGCGGTGCGCGGCGATCTCAGCGTCGGCGCGCTGATCGGCGCCAACATCCTGGCGACCCGCGCGCTGCAGCCGACGAACCGGCTGGCGGGGCTGCTGGCCGCGCTGACCCGTGCCGGCGAGGCACGGCGGCGGGCGCAGGCGCTGGCCGCCCTCCCGCAGGAGGCGGAGGGCGGCGGCGCCCTGGGCCGCTTCGCCGGCCGGCTGGAACTGCGGGACCTGGCCTACACGCCGCCGGGCGCGCCCGCGCCGCTGTTCGAAGGTGTCTCCCTGGCGCTGGAGCCGGGCGCGGTGCTGGTGCTGACCGGCCGCAACGGCGCCGGCAAGAGCAGCATGATGCGGCTGATCGCCGGCCTGGTGCAGCCCGACCGCGGCCAGATCCTGGCCGACGGCACCGATATCCGCCAGCTGGCGCCGTCCTGGTGGCGCCGCCAGCTGATCTATCTGCCGCAGGAGCCGACCTTCGTGAACGGCACGATCCGGGAGAACCTGTCCGATGCCAATCCCGACCTGCCGGAGGCCGGCTGGCACCGCTGCCTGGAGCAGGCCGGCGCGGCGGCGCATGTCCTGGCCAGCCCGAAGGGCCTGGACACGCCGATATCCGGCGACGGCATGACCCTGGCCCGCGGCATAAGGCGCAAGCTGGCGCTGGCGCGGGCACTGGCGACCGACGGCCGGCTGGTGCTGCTGGACGAGCCGACGGAGGGGCTGGACCAGGAAGGGGTGCGTGCGATGTACGACCTGCTGATCGAGCTGGCGCGGCAGGGCCGGACCATCTGCCTGTCCTCCCATGACCCGCGGATCGTCAGGGCGGCGGGGCTGGAATTGGACCTGGACGAGAAGCCGCGGCCGCAGCTTCGGCGCGCGGGCCAGGGCGGGCCCGCCGGCCAGCCGGCGTCGATCGAGGCGGGCCGATGAGCGGCCTGGAGGAGATTCCGCAGGCGGAGACGCCCGGCGCCACGGTGGATGTCGGGGAGAAGGTCGGCCGCGGCACGACCATCTTCCTGGCGCTCGCCGCCGGCCTGGTGGTCCTGGCCGCGGCCTGGGCCACCCTGGGCACCCTGGAGATCGTCAGCACGGCGATCGGAGAGGTGGTGCCGGGCAGCAGCGTGAAGACGGTGCAGCACCTGGAGGGCGGCATCGTGCGCGAGATCCTGGTGCAGGAGCGCCAGGTGGTGAAGGCGGGCGAGCCGCTGGTGCGGCTGGACAGCACCCGCAGCGAGTCCGACGTCGACGAGCTGCAGGCCCGGCTGCGCGCCCTGCGCATCGACATCGCCCGGCTGGAGGCGGAGATCGCGGCGCGGCCGCAGATCGACTTCCCGGACGACCTTGTCGCCGCCGTGCCGGCGCAGCTGGAAGCGGCCGAGGCGCTGATGGAGACCCGCCGCAAGCGCCTGGGGGCGGAACTGGAGGCGCAGAGCCAGGCGGTGATCCAGCGCGAGCAGGAGATCCGCGAGGTGAAGGCCCGGATCGAGACGAACCGCGCCCTGCGCGGGCATCTGCAGGAGCAGGTGCGGATCAGCAAGCAGCTGCTCGACCGCGACATCACCAACCGCATGACCCACCTGAACCTGGTGAAGGACCTGACCTCGCTGGAGGGTGGCCTGCGGGAAGATCAGGCGCTGCTGGTGCGGACCGAGGCGGCGCTGGAGGAGGCCCGCAACCGCGAGGCGGAGGTGGCGGAGCGTTTCGCCGAGGAAGCCAGGCGCGAGCTGGGGGAGCGGCGCCGGGAGTTCGAGGAGTTGAGCCAGCGCCTGCGCAAGTTCGCCGATGCCAAGGAACGGTCCGAGATCCGCTCGCCGGTCGATGGCATCGTGAAGTCGCTGGCGGTGAAGACGGTGGGCGGCGTGGTGCAGCCCGGCGACGTGATGGCGGAGATCGTGCCGGTGGACGACAGCCTGGTGGTCGATGCCCGCCTGCCGGTGGAGGATATCGGCTTCGTGCATGCCGGCCAGCCGGTGCAGCTGAGCCTGACCGCATCGGATTCCCAGCAGTTCGGCACCATCGCCGGCGAGGTGGTCGGCGTGGCCCCCGACGCATTGCTGACCGAACAGGGGGCGCCCTACTACCTGGTGCGAATCCGGCCGGAGGCGGAAAGCTTCGGTGCCGGCCGGATCGCCTACCGGCTCTATCCGGGCATGCGCCTGGTCTGCAACATCCTGATCGGCGAACGGACCGTGGCGGGCTATATCCTGGACCCGCTGCTGCGCACCACCACCACCGCGATGCGGGAGCGCTGACCGGCATTCGGTCCTGCCGTGCAGCGGTATGCAACTTGCGTAATTTCGGGAAAAGCTGACAATCAATCGCAAAATGAAACGTTTTGCGACGCCGGGTCAGCTGTGCCTGTCCCGTTGGGGGACGATTTTCGTGTGGCCTGCCGGTCGGGGCGGGTTGGGTTGGCTGAATGGCTGTCGAGGAACCGGTCTCATCCCGTTTCGAGAACGCCCCTGACGGCAGCGACGCCGCCGGGGCACGGCCGGACTCCGCCGCCTCCGGCGGCAATGCCGGCATCGCCCTCGGCGGCCGCACCCTGCCGGTGCCACAGGAGATCCACGAGGCGGTGCTGGTCACCGCCGCCGGCGGCGAGGCGGTCGATACCCGGCTCGAGGCGCTGCGCAATGCCGTCCGCGACTTCGCCATCGCGGAGGGTGCCACGGCCGACAGCGCCGACCTGGCGGCAGGCCTCTATATCGACCTCGTCGTGCGCGGTCTGGCGGATCCGGGGGGTGGCGATGAGCTGGCGCAGCGGGCGTTCAACGACGCCCTGCAGTTCGGCACCGTGGAGGGCCCTGATCCTGCCGATCAGCTGCTGACCGCCCTGGCCGGCGGCGAGGGTATCGACCAGGCGGTGACCCGGCTGCTGGAAACCCTGCCCGGCACCGAGGGGCTGGAGGGCGAGGCGCTGGCCGCCGCGCAGGCGGAGTTCGTCGCGACCCTGCAGCAGAGCCTGGCGGATGGCATTGCCCCGACAGAAGCGATTGCGGCCGCGCAGTCGTCGGTGACGGCCGCGCTGGCGGACGCAGCAGCAGGGGCCGAGCCGGGCGACAGCCTGGCCGAGGCGCTTGCCTCCGGCAGCGATGCGGGAACCGCGATCGCCGAGGCCGCGGCGCGTGCCGGTCTGGACGGTGACGGTGCGGCGGTCTTCGAGGGCGCATTGGCGCGGGCCCTCGGCGACGGCATCGCAACCGGCGCGGCGGCGGATGCCGCCGCCGGCCAGGCGGAGGCCGCCGCTGCGGCGATTGCCGAAAGTGCCGTGCCGATGTCGCCGGCGGACCAGCTGCGCCTGGCCCTGTCGGCCGGCGCCGGGTCCGAGGGCTTCGATGCGATCCTGCGGCAGTTCGGCCTGGAGGGGGCATCGGGCGATGCCTTTGCGGAGGCGCTGCAGCGTGCCCTGGCGGAGGGCAGCGATGTCGGCGAGGCGGTGGCCAGTGCAGATGCCGCCGCCGACCAGGCCGAGAGCGCGGCGGCCGAACAGGCGGTGGAGCTGTCCGCCGCCGACCAGCTGGCGCAGGCGCTGGCCAATGGCCAGCAGGTCGACCAGGCGCTGGCGGCGGTCGGTGGCGAGGCCGGCGGCCAGGTCTTCGCCCAGGCCCTGGCGGCCAGCCTGGCGCAGGGCGGCGACATGGCCGGCGCGATCCGCAGCGGCGGCGAGGCAGCCTCCGCCGCGCAGAGTGCCCAGGCCAGCCAGGGGGTTGCGGTTTCGGCCGCCGACCAGCTGGTCGCGGCGCTGGCCTCCGGCGATGCCGCCGATGCGGGCCTGGCGGTGGCCAGCCTGTCCAATGGCGGCGGAGAGGCTTTTGCCAGCCAGCTCATCGCCTCGCTCGCCGGCGGCAGCGATGCGGCGGCTTCGGTGAACCAGGCCCGCATTGCCGGCGATGCCGCGGCGGCGACGGCCCAGGCCCAGGCGGTGCCGGTTTCCGACCAGACGATCCTCGCCCTGTCGCAGGGTAGTGGTCCGCAGGGCAGCGGTTCCGGCTCTGGCAATGCGGGCAGCTCCGCCGGCGATGGCGGTGATGGCGGGCTGGACGTGATCGCCCGGGCGCTGGCGGCGATATCGCCTGCCGCGGGCGGCCAGTCGAACGCGGGCGCCGGCGGATCCGCCGCGGATGCCGGGACGGTGCAGGTGGCGCAGGGCTCCGACGGCGGTGCCGCCACCGGGCAGGGGGCGAGCGGCAGCGACGGTGCTGCCGGCGATGGCGTGACCCAGGCCGTGCGGGCGGTGGGCGATGGCGGGCAGGCTGCAGGCAGCCAGGGCGTCGGCGGACAGCCCGGTGTGGCGGGTAATGCCGGGACCGGGCAGGGGGGCGCCGCCGCCGCAGGTCCAGGCGGTGCGGCCGGCGATGGCGTCCAGGACCAGGGTGGCCAGGGCGCGGAAGGCCAGGGTACCGAAGGCCAGGGTACCGAAGGCCAGGGCGCGGATGGCACCGGACAGGACAATCAGGGGCAGCAGGCCCCGGCCCGGGCGCCCGCCGGCTTCACTCCCACGGTGACCCTCGCCGGCAACGGCGCCGGTGGTCTCGGGACCGGCAACAGCGGGTCCGGCAACAGCGGGTCCGGCAACAGCGGATCCGGCAGCGCCGTTGGCCAGTCGGCTGCGTCGGCAGGCGGCAGGGCCGGGACCGGCAATGCCGCGACCGGCACCGACACGGGCAGCCAGACCACGACGACCACCACGACGACGACCACCACAACGACCACGGCAACGACCACCGCCGGCACCACGACGACGGCGGCGAACCAGGGCTCGGGCACGGCCGGCGGCGGGTCCGGTGACGCAGCCGCCGACGGCGGCAGCACAGGCGGGTCGGGCGGCAGCGACACGGTGACCGGCGGTGCGGGCGGCGACGACCTGGGCCCAAGCAATGCCGCGCCGGTGCCGGTCGCGGATGCCGTCACCCTGGCCGCCGGCAGCAGCCGCAGCATCGACGTCCTGGCCAACGATGCCGACCCCGATGCCGGCGACAGCCTGAGCCTCACCGCGCTCTCCAGCCCGGCACGCGGCACGGCGCGGATCGAGGACGGACGGATCCTTTTCGATGCCGGCAGCGATTTCCGCAACCTGGCCAGCGGCACCAGCCAGACCGTCACCCTGACCTACACGGTCAGCGATCGTGCCGGCGCCACCGGCAGCGGCGCCGTCACCCTGACGATCACCGGGGTCAACGATGCGCCGACCGCCGGGGCGGACGCCGCCTCGACCGACGAGAACGGGGTCCTCACCTACGCTGTCCTGGCCAACGACAGCGACCCCGATACCGGCGACAGCCTGAGCCTGACCGACGCGGCCATCGTCGGCGGCGGCTCCGGCGGCGGTGCGGGCACCCGGGGCACGGTCGCCATCGTCGGCAATGCGATCCGCTTCGACCCGGGCAGCGACTTCGACCATCTGGCCGCCGGCGAGAGCGAGGTCGTGACGATCTCCTATACGGCGACGGATGCCGGCGGCCTGCAGTCAAGGTCCGAGCTTGCCGTCACCGTGACCGGCAGCAACGACCTGCCCTTCGCGACCGCGGACTATACCCGGGCGCATGAGGACGAGACGAAGATCTTCGGCGTGACGGCGAACGATGGCGATGCCGAGGACGGCGCCGCCGGGCTGAGCCTCGTCTCCTACGGTTTCGCCAGCGGCGCCGGCACCCTGACCCATGGCGGCGGCCTGCTGTACTTCACCCCGGCATCCAGCTACCAGATGCTGGACTCCGACGATACCGCAGAGGTGGCGATCAACTACGTGGTGGCGGACAGCACCGGCGCCACTGCCGCTGCCACGCTGACCATCCTGCTGGAGGGCCGCAACGATGCGCCCGTCGCGGTCGACGACACCGCGACGATCAGCGAAGACGAAACCCTCACCCTGGACCTGCTGGCCAACGACACCGATGTCGACGGCAGCGACCATACGGGCAACTTCACCCTGGTCTCGGTCGCCCAGACCGACGGCTTGGGCAGTTCCGGCATCGCCAACGGCAAGTTGTCCTACGATCCCGGCACCGCCTATCAGGACCTGGACGAGGGCGACAGCGCCACGGTGACGGTCGCCTACACCATGGCCGACGATGAGGGGCTGGAGTCGGAGGCGGTCGCCACCCTGACGATCCGCGGCGTCAACGACGCCCCCGTCGCGGTGGCCGATACCGGCAGCCTGTCCGAGGATGGCACCCTGACCCTGGACGTGCTGGCCAACGACACCGACGTCGACGGCGACGACAATGCGACCAACTTCGTTCTGCAGTCGGCCAGCGTCAGTTCCGGTACCGGCTCCGTGTCGGTGGTGAACGGCGAACTGCGCTACGACCCGGGCAGCAGCTATCAGTCGCTGGATGCAGGCGACACCGCCACGGTGACAGTCAGCTACGTCATGGCCGATGACAGCGGTGCGACCGCGATCGGCACCGCGACCCTGACCGTGACGGGGGCGAACGACGCACCGGTCGGCGTGGCCAACAGCGCCGCCGCGGGCGAGGATGCGGCATCGCTGACGGTCGATGTGCTGGCCAATGATACCGATGTCGACGGCGATGACGGGCCGGCGACCTTCACCCTGACCTCCGCCTCGGTGGCCGCGGGGCAGGGCAGTGTCGCCATCGTCGACAACAAGCTGCGCTTCACCCTGGGCGACGATTTCGACCGGCTGGCCGCCGGCACGACCGAACAAGTGGTCATCAGCTACGGCTTCACCGACGACAGCGGGTCCGCGGGCAGCGGCACCCTGACGGTGACCGTGAGCGGCAGCAACGATGCGCCGGCCGCGCCGCAGGGCAGCGCCCTGCGCTTCGACGGGGTGAACGATGGGGTCGTGGTCGCCGATCATGACGATCTTGACTTCGCGGCCGGCGAAGCCTTCTCGATCGAGGCCTGGATCCGCCTCGATGCCCTGGCCGGGCGGCAGGCGATTATCGACAAGCCCGCCGCCAACGGCAGCACAACCGGCTATCATTTTTATGTCGAGAACGGGAAGCTGGGCGCCTACTCGACCCCCAGCGGCGATTTCCAGGCCGGAGCGGCCAGCGTGGCGGCCGGCACCTGGGCGCATGTCGCCATGGTCTATGACGGCACCAACCTCACCCTCTACAGCGACGGGACCGCGGTCGGCAGCACGGCCTGGTCGCCCGGCGGCGAGGTGGACGGCGACCTGAGCATCGGCCGCACCCTCAACGGCAGCTATTTCGACGGCGAGATGGCGGACCTTCGGATCTGGAACCGCGCGGTGTCGCAGTCCGAACTGCAGACCCTGATGCGCCAGGACACCGCCCGCGACCATACCGGCCTGGTCGCCGACTACGACTTCTCCGGCAGCGGTACGACCCTGACCGACGCGGCAGGCGCGGCGCAGAACGGCACCCTGGAGAACGGCCCTGCATGGGATGCGCTGCACAGCTTCGGCATTTCCCGCGGCGAGGCCTATCGCGGCATGCTGCTGTCCAGCGACATCGACCTGGACCCGACCGCGGCGTCCCTGACCTATTCGGTGTCGTCGGGGCCGTCGCGCGGCTCCGTGTCCCTGTCCGGCAATACCTACACCTATGCCCATGACGGTTCGAACAACGGCGCCGACAGCTTCCAGGTCACCATCTCCGACGGCACCGCCAGCGTCGTGCAGACGGTCAACGTCTCCGTCGATACGGGCAATCGGGCACCCACCACCCCTTCGCTGAACGCGATCCGCTTCGACGGGGTGAACGACCATATCCAGTTCGCTGACCATGGCGTATTCGAGCGTGGCGCCGGCATGGTGGATCTGACGGCCTCGGCATGGATCAAGCTCGACGACGTGTCGCATGTGCCGGTCTTCGACAAGCCGCACAGCGCAAACAGCAATTCGACGAACTGGCGCCTGGAGGTGGTTAACGGCCAGCTGCGGCTGTGGAACGGGGAGAACGGACAGTTCAACCAGAGCGGCGGGCCGGCGATGCAGGCCGGCACATGGTACCATGTAGCGGTTGCCGGCACCGACAACGGCACCATGCGGATGTACATTGATGGCCGGCTGGTCGGCACCGATTCCAACTGGCGGTTCGATACCGAGGGTTCCGGGCCGTTCTATGTCGGCCGCGACGGCGCCGGCCGCCATCTCGACGGCGAGATGGCGCAGATCCAGCTCTGGGAACGGGTACTGACCCAGTCGGAGATCCAGGACGCCATGTCGCGCAAGACCGGCGAGAGCATCAGCCGGCTCTGGGCGCACTACAATCTCGACGGCAGCGGCACCTCGGTCGTGGACCAGGGCGGAAGCGTCGCCCAGAACGGCACCCTGAAGAACGGTGCGACCCGGGTCGACCTGACCGCCCTGCAGATCGCCAATGACGAAATCTATCAGGGCATCGTGCTGGGCGACGATGCCGACGCCAATGGAATCAGCCAGGGCCTGACCTACTCGATCGCATCGCGGCCGACCCACGGCACACTGACCCTCAGCGGCAACAAGTTCACCTACGACCATGCCGGCGACGGCCAGAACGACAGTTTCGACATCTATGTCAGCGACGGCACCGCGCTGACCCGGCGCACGATCACCGTCACCCTGGTCGACAACGACCCGCCGGTGCTGGCGGAGAGCAACAGCCTGCGCTTCGACGGCAATGACGACTTCGTTGCCGTCGGCCATCACGCCGACCTCTCCTTCGCGGCGGCGGAAGCCTTCTCTCTCGACCTCTGGGTGAAGCCCGACGATATTGCCGCCAACATGGCGCTGCTCGACAAGTCCGCCTCCACCTCGATCAATGCGAGCGACTTCCGGCTGGAACTCGACCAGGGCACCGTTCGGATCTGGAGCGGCGACGGCACGACGACCAGCGAACTGAATGCCGCCGATGCGGGCATCGTCTCCGGCATCTGGAACCATCTGGCCTTCACCTACGACGGATCCGGCACCGGCCGCCTCTTTCTGGGCGGCACGGAGATCGCCTCGGGCAGCTGGACGCCACGGATTGCCGGCAGCGGCGAACTCTGGCTCGGCAAGGCCTTCGACGGCCGCTTCTTCGGTGGCGAGATCGGCGATGTCCGGGTCTGGAACCGGCAGGTCAGCGAGGCCGAGATCCAGAACCTGATGACCCAGGAGGCCACAACCGACCTGAACGGGCTGGTGCTGGACCTCGACCTCGGCGGTTCCGGCACGACCCTGACCGACGATGCCGGAGCCGCGCAGAACGGCACCATCAGCGGGGCGCAAAGGCTGTCGGCCACGACGATATCGGTGCTGCGCGACGGCAGCCATGGCGGGCTGCTGCTGGCGAACGACGCGGAGACCACGCCGCTGGCCGGGCAGCTGAACTACAGCCTCTCCTCCGGCCCGTCGAACGGCACCGTGACCTTCGACGGCAACCGCTATCTTTATGTCCATGACGGTTCGAACACGGCCAGCGACAGCTTCACGGTGGCGATCTCCGACGGCTCCCTGACCCTCAGCCAGGTGGTCAATGTCACGGTCGACAATTCGGCGCGCGCACCGCGCTTCGACCAGTTGAACGCGCTGGTCTTCGACGGTACCGACGATTATGTCTCCGTTCCCGATTCCAGCGGCTGGGACCGGACCGGCTCCGACGCCTTCACCCTGGAGGCTTGGATCAAGACCGACGCCATCGGCACGCACATGACCCTGTTCGACAAGCCGGTGGACCTGTCGACGGACACCAGCAACTACCGGCTAGAACTGCTGGCCAGCGGCGTCCTGCGCCTGCATTCCAGCGGCAGCAGCGGCAGCAATATCGACCAGACCAGCAGCACGGTCGCCGCGGGCGAATGGCAGCATGTCGCCGTGACCCGCGACGGCTCCGGCAATGTGAATTTCTACCTGAACGGCGCCGGGGTCGGCAGCCATGCGGGCTGGGACTATGGCGCGACAACCGGCGGCGAGGTGCTGATCGGCCGCGACAGTTCCGGCACCGGCCGGCACTATGACGGGCAGATGGCGGAGTTCCGCTACTGGACCGAGGCGCTCAGCCAGGCGGAGATCCAGGCCGGCATGACCCGTGCCGCCGCCGATACCGACCGTCCCCTGGGCACCCGCTTCGGCTTCGAAGGCAGCACCACCACCGTCATCGACGATGCCGGCCAGTCCGCCCAGAACGGCACCCTGGTGAACGGCCCGACCCGGTCCAGCCTGCTGTCGGTCGACGTGCAGAACGACGCCGTCTATCGCGGCCTGCTGCTGGCGGACGATGGCGACAGCGCGGTGCGTAGTACGGCGCTGAGCTACGAGATCGCGGGCAAGCCCGTCCATGGCAGCCTGACCCTGGACGGCAACCGCTTCACCTACGACCATGTCGGCGACGGCCAGGACGACAGCTTCTCGATCTGGGTTTCTGACGGCAGCAGCCGCAGCCTGAAGACCTTCGCGGTCAACACGACGAATGCAACGCCGACCCTGTCGGAGAACCAGGTCGCGAACCTGGACGGCAGCGATGATCATCTGGTGGTCGCCGACCATGACGATCTCGACTTCACCGGCAGCGACGCCTTCGCGCTGGAGATGTGGATCAACCCGGACGACGTCGCCGGCACCACCGTCCTGATGGACAAGCGCTGGGGCGGCGGCATCAACGACACCAGTTTCCGGCTGGAGCTCGATGACGGCGGCATCCGGCTGTTCAATCGGAACTCGTCCGGCGGCACGGCCGACCTCTATGCCGACACCCAGACGGTGACAGCGGGGCGCTGGCACCATGTCGTCGCCAGCTATGACGGCGCCGGCACGGCCACCATTTTCATCAACGGTGCCCAGGCGGCCACCGGCGGCTGGGCGAATGCCGACCTCAGCAGCCACGAGCTCTATATCGGCCGTGCGCAGGACGGCCGCTACTATGACGGCCAGGTCGCGGAAACCCGGATCTGGAGCAAGGCGCTGAGCCTGACCGAAGTGCAGAAGCTGATGACCCAGGACACCGCGAGCGATGCCGCGGACCTGGTCCTGGATCTGGACTTCGCCGGATCCGGCGCGACGGTCGGCGACGATGCCGGCACCGCCCAGGACGCCACCCTGACGAACGGCGCGGTGCGGCTCTCCACAGCCGGCGTGACGGTGACAAACGACGGCATCCACTATGGGCTGCTGCTGGGCGGCGATGCCGATATCGACCCCCTGACCTACGGCCTGACCTACAGTATCGCCCAGGCGCCGGAACATGGCAGCGTCACCCTGAACGGCAACCGCTTCACCTACGACCATAACGGCGATGGCAGCAACGACAGCTTCGTCGTGACGATCTCCGACGGCGCGGCCAACCTGTCCCATACCGTCAACGTGACCGTCGACGGCACCAACACGGCCCCGACCCTGGCGGCGATGCATGCCATCGGCTTCGACGGCAGCGACGACCATATCTCGGTCGCGGATCATGCCGACCTGGATTTCGGCGCCACCGACCCGATCACCCTGGAGGCCTGGATCCGCCTGGATGACATGAGTCGCGAATACAACCTGTTCGAGAAGTCCGACCATTCCAGCGGTACGGACACCAACTACCGCCTCTACGTCCGCGACGGCATCCTGGGATTCTACAACGGCAATGTGGATCCCCTGCTGGAGACCGGGGCAGGCACGATTGTGGCCGACGAATGGACCCACGTGGCCTTCGCCTATGACGGCACGACTGCGCGCCTGTACAAGGACGGCAGCGAGGTGGCGAGCGGAGCGCGGCAGTTGGGAGCCGTCACGGACACCGCGCTGCTCATTGGCCGCGACACGACGAGCGGCAGCCGCTATTTCGACGGCCAGATGAGCGAGATCCGGGTCTGGGACAGGGCGCTGAGCGAGGCGGAGATCCAGAATGGCATGACCCGCAAGGTCGACCAGACGACCGCCAACCTGGTGCTGCAGTTCGACGGCGACACCGTGTCCGGCGGACAGGTGGTGGACGGCAGCGGCAACGGCCATAACGGCAGCCTGCAGAACGGCGCCGCGGCCGCCGACATGAAGTCGGTGCAGATCGCCAACAATGCCGTCTACAAGGGCCTGCTGCTCGGTGCCGACGGGCAGGGCTCGGCGGTGTCGGCGGGTTTGAGCTATCATCTCGCCGATGCGCCGGAACACGGGACCCTGACGATGTCCGGGAACGAATATATCTACGACCATGACGGCGGCGGCAGCGACGACAGCTTCCAGGTCGCGATCGACGACGGCAGCACCGTCAGCTACCACGACGTCACCTTCACGGTGGCCTGAGCGGGATGGTCCGGCGCCTGCGGCAGATGCTCTTCGGGGACGGCCCGCTGACCAAGCGGGACATGTTCCTGGTGATCCTGGGCGTGATCGTCCTGGTGGGCACCCTGTTGTCGCTGGCGGTCCGCTTCACGGTGCTGGAGGCGGACCAGGACAATCCCTACCGCATCGCGGTCGTCGGTCCGATGTCCGGGCCGGCGGCGGAGACCGGCCTGGCGATGCGCCGCGGCGCCAGCCTGGCCGTGCGGCAGCTCAACCGCGCCGAAGGCGTGGCCGGCCGCGGCATTGCCCTGGCCGCGTTCGACGATCGCAACGACCCGGACCTGGCGCGGCAACGGGCGGAAGAGATCGTCGCCGACGACAGCATCGTCGCGGTGATCGGCCATTGGGCGCCGCAGGCCTCCGCCGCGGCAGCACCCGTCTATGCCGCCGCCGGCCTGCCGATGATCCTGCCTGCCTCCGCCCCGGCGGGCCTGGCGGCGGAGCTGGACAATGTCTTCGCGACCGTCTTCGACAAGACGGCGCAGACGCGCTTCATGGCGAACTATGTCCGCAACGTGGTGGGGGAGAAGACCGCCTCCATCATCCATGCCGACAGCGCCGAAGGGCGCGACCTGGCGCAGACCTTCGACAAGACCTACCAGCGCTTCGGCACAAGGGTGCTGAACATGTGGTCCTATGCGCCGTCGGACCCGATCCTGACCGACCGGGCGCTGGCGATCGCTGCCGAGATCCAGGAAAAGAAGATCCTGGGCCATGTCTTCGTCCAGGGCGATCCCGACGACACGGCGACCCTGCTTGTCGCCCTGCGCCGTTCCGGCGTGCGCAACCCGGTCGTCGGCCTCGCCGACATGGCCACCACCGCCTTTGCCCGCGCGGTCGCCCTGTCGATGCCCAAGGTCGACCAGGCGCCCGGGGTGACGGACGGCGTGCTGGCGGCGACGCCGCTGCTGTTCGACACGGCGACCGAGGTCGCGCAGGCCTTCCAGACCGACTTCATCGAGGCGCATGACTATTCGCCGGACTGGCTGTCGGCCTTCACCTTCGACGATTTCAATCTGGTGGCCGCGATGCTGCGGCGCCAGATCGCGCGCGGCGGTCTGACCTCGGAGGCCGACGGCGCAGCGGCGCGGTCGGCCCTGATGCGCGCCCTCGGCGGCCTGACCCGGCCCGAGGACGGGGTGAAGAGCGTCGGCGGCAACCGCTATTTCGGCGATGCGGGGCAGAACACCACGCCGGTTCAGGTGGGGCTCTACAACGGCATCAGCCTGATCTCGGCGATGACCCAGCTGCAGCCGATCCTGGAGCAGGGCGTCACCGGCTATCTGGACCTGCTGAAGGAGGGCAAGGTCCTCTACGTGAACGACCGGTTCATGTACAAGACCAACGTCGTCTATACCGGCATCCAGCTGCTGAACGTCAGCCAGATGGACCTGGATACCGGCCTGGCGGAGCTGGAGTTCATCATCTGGTTCCGCTACCGCGGCGATTTCGCGCCGCAGGACCTGGTCTTCATCAACGCCGTGGAGCCGGTTGCGCTGGAGGAACCGATCCGCGAGTCGCTCGACGGCGACATCCGCTATGCCGCCTACCGGGTGAAGGGCAGCTTCAAGACGAACTTCTCCGACGTCTCCCGGCCCTACGGTTCCGTGGTCATCGGGCTTGCCTTCCACCACCGCCTGCTCAGCCAGAACAACCTGATGTACGTCTCAGACGTGCTGGGGATGGGGCTGGCGGGCTCCTCCACCCTGCTGGAGGTGCTGCAGCGCGACAGTTCGGCGGACACGCAGACCGGCGACAGCCTGAACCTCACCGGCTTTGCCGCGCTCGCGCAGGCGCTGGATCCGTCGGGATCCGCCGACGGCCTGCTGGAGGGCCTGGTCGGCCGGCGGGTCTTCGCGCCGCTGGCGCAGTGGCGCCCGGACCGGGCCTGGATCAGCCAGGAACTGGCCGACGTCTCCAGCGAGGGCGACCCCTCCTATGTCGGCTATGGCAAGCCGGAGCCGGAATTCACCCGCATCGACTTCGGCGCGATCCTGGTGCCCGACGAGATCGAGGTCGGCGCCCTGGTGCCGAAGAACTGGCTCTTCTACATCGCCATCTTCAGCTTCGTCGCCTCGGTCTTCGCCGCCGCCATGGACCGTCGCGACCGCGGCCAGTTCTGGCGGGTGCAGACCCTGTGCATCCGCATCGTCGCCTGGCCGCTGCTGCTGTTCTCGGTCGGCTCCCTGGCGCTGGAGCATGCCTACAACAACTGGAGCGCGGCGGAGATCGACATCCTGCTGATGGTCTACCTGTCGCTGTGGTGGCTGGTCCCTGCGCGGCTGGCGGCCAGCGCGATGGAGCGCTTCATCTGGGTGCCGCTGGAGATCCGCTCGCAGCGAAAGATCCCCAACGTCGTCCGCCTGTTCGCGGCGGCCTGCATCTACCTGTTCGCAATCTTCGGCATCGTCGGCTTCGTCTTCGACCAGCAGCTGACCAGCCTGCTGGCGACCTCCGGCCTGCTGACCCTGGTGATCGGCCTGGCGGTGCAGGCGAACATCGCCAATGTCTTCTCCGGCATCGTCCTGAACATCGAGCGGCCCTTCAAGGTCGGCGACATGGTGCAGGTGGAGGATTTCACCGGCATCGTCACCGACATCACCTGGCGGACGACCCGGGTCTGCGGCCTGGACGGTGTCCAGCTCAGCGTGCCCAACGGCAAGATGTCGGAGGGGGAAATCATCAACCTGTCCGCTTCCGGCGCCACCCGGGACGAGCGCGAGGTCTTCGTGCCCGCGAGCTACGATCCGGTGCAGGCGTTCGAGGCGATCCGCGCCGCCGAGGCACGCATCCGCGAGGCGCTCGCCGCCACCGGGCAGCAGGACGATGTCGACCGCTTCATGGTCCACAACGACGGGGTCAAGGTCCTGGAGTTCGGCGCCTTCCACCGTTTCCGGGTGACATGGTGGATGGAGCTGGCGAAGACCGACTACCACTTCATCCGGCACAGTGTGCACCAGGAGATCTGGCGCAGCCTGCATGAGCAGGGCATCGAGATGGCGTTTCCGGAGCATCCCGGCGCCGACAATCCGCCGCCGGGAAGGCTGCCGCCGGGCAAGCCGCCCTCTGCCGAGTTGCCCTCTGGCGAGTTGCCTGGCCGGCCGGGTGGCATGCAGGCCTATCCCGCGGAATAACAGGCCGCCGACCTCGCCCGGACCGCGTCGGACGGGAACCGAAGCGGTGCCGGCGCGTTCCCTGCTGGACATCCGAAACGACAGGAGCTGCGGGAAATGTTCGAAGCCCTCATTGGCATTCTGGTTCTCATTGCCGACATCTATGCCATCGTCCGCGTGGTGCAGAGCGGTGCCTCGACCCTGGCAAAGGTGCTGTGGATCCTGGGCATCATCATCTTCCCCGTGCTGGGCTTCATCGTCTGGCTTATTGCCGGACCGAAGTGAGACGGAGACCTGTCGATGCTTGATACCACCGGATTGGGCCTGTTCGGCCTGATCCTGCTCGCCCTCGACGTCTATGCCTGCGTGCGCATCGTGCAGAGCGAGGCGGCGACCATCTGGAAGGTGCTCTGGATCCTGCTGATCCTGATCTTCCCGCTGCTGGGCTTCATCCTCTGGCTGCTGCTGGGGCCGACCAGGCCACCTGACATGCAGCGGGTCTGAACGGTGTCCCCCGGTCGGCAGATCGCCGCCCGGGGGCTAAGCCTGCCGGACGGCGTTGTCGATCGTGCCCTCGAACAGGGCGCGGATGATCTGCTCCAGCTCGGCCTCGGCGCCGGCATCGGGGGCATAGCTGGCCGTCCAGGCGACGGTGCAGGCGGCCTCGCCGTCCGGCGTCACCTGAAGCTCGCCGACATAGTTCTGCAGCGGCAGCGGGCCTTCGAGCATCGAATAGCGCTGCCGTCGCGCGGCGTCGTCCTGCAGGTCTAGGCGTTCCACGATCTTGCCGCCGTCGCGCAGGGTCAGTGTGCGAAGGGCGCCGGCTTCGTTCGCCTCGCAGGCGCATGCCGCGACCGGCGGCGCGATCCTGTCGAGGCAGGAAAAGTCGCCGAGCAGCTTCCACAGCGCATCGGCGCTCCGCTCCACCCGGCGCCTGACGACGATTTCGGCCATCTCCATTCCTCCTGCGGCTGCATGCGTGCGGGAGTATGGCATCGCCTGCGGCGACCTGTCGTCCCGGGGGCGCCGGACGCCCCTGTCGGAGGCTGCCGAGCGCCGGTGGCCGCTTGTCTGCCGTGGCGACATCCTTACTCTGGGTGCTGCCGGCAGGAGGGGGCCGGCCGAAGAACATCAATGGGGGAGGATGCCCGGCATGATCGAGGGCGAAGTCGAGATTCTCACCGGCCACCGGCCGCTGCCGGCGTTCGTTGCCCGACCCGACGGCGACGGCAGACATCCGGCGATCATCTTCTACATGGACGCGCCCGGCATCCGCGAGGAACTGCGCGACATGGCGCGGCGGATCGCCAGCCACGGCTATCTGGTGGTGCTGCCGGACCTCTACTACCGGGTCGGCACCCTGCGGTTCGCGCCGCCGCCCCGGTCGGAGGCGCAGTACAAGGTGATCTTCGCGGCCATGGAGGGCTTCACCAACGCCCTGTCCATGGAGGATACCAGGGCGGTGCTGAACTGGCTGGACCGCCATCCCCATGCCGCCGCCGGCGCCCGGGGCTGCATCGGCTTCTGCATGACGGGCAAGACCGTGATGACCGCGCTGGGGACCTTTCCGGAGGAGATCGTGGCCGGGGTGTCGATGTACGGCGTCGGTATCGTCACGGCTGAGGAAGATTCGCCGCACCTGCTGGCCGGGCGGATGCGCGGCGAGGGGTATTTCGCCTTCGCCGAGCGCGACCGCCACGTGCCGGACAATGTCGAACCGACCCTCCGCAAGGCGCTGGAGGAGGCCGGCGCGACCTTCGAGATCGAGACCTTTCCCGATACCGACCACGGGTTCTCGTTCTACGAACGCGAGGTCTACCGGCACGACGCGGCGGAGCGGGCCTGGACGAAGGCGTTCGCCCTGTTCGAACGCAAGCTCAAGCGCTGATACAACGGATCGGCTTATCGATCAGATTCTCGGGAGGAAGTGAGATGGGACCCTTGTCGGGTGTCAAGGTTGTCGAATTCGCCGGGATCGGCCCCGGGCCGTTCTGCGGCATGTTGCTGGCGGACCAGGGCGCGGACGTCCTGCGCATCGACCGCACGGCGGCGGCGGATCTGGGCGTGCCGGTCGATCCGCGCTTCGACGTGCTGGGGCGTGGCCGCCGCTCGGTGGCGCTGGACCTGAAGAAGCCCGAGGCGATCGAGACGGCGCTGCAGCTGATCGCGAAGGCAGACGCGGTGATCGAGGGCTTCCGCCCCGGCGTGATGGAGCGGCTGGGCCTGGGCCCGGAGATCTGCCTGGAGCGCAATCCGAAGCTGGTCTTCGGCCGGATGACGGGCTGGGGACAGGAGGGGCCGATGGCCCATGCCGCCGGCCATGACATCAACTATATCTCGCTGACCGGCGCGCTGCATGCCGTCGGGCCCAAGGACCGTCCCTACCCGCCGCTGAACCTGGTCGGCGATTTCGGCGGTGGCGCCCTCTATCTGGCATTCGGCGTCTGCGCCGCCCTGATCGAGGCGCGTGCCTCCGGCAAGGGCCAGGTCGTCGACGCGGCGATGGTCGACGGCGCGGCCAGCCTGATGACGCCGATCTACGGCCTGAAGGCGGCCGGGCGTTGGGCCGACGAGCGCGGCGTGAACATCCTGGACGGCGGCGCGCCCTGGTACGACGTCTATGAGACGAAGGACGGCAAGTTCATCTCCATCGGGTCGATTGAGAAGAAGTTCTACGCGGAACTGATCGAGAAGCTCGGCCTGGGCGATGCCAACCTGCCGGCGCAGTTCGACATGGAGCAGTGGCCGGCGCTGCGCAAGCACTTCGCGGCCGCCTTCAAGGAAAAGACCCGCGACGAATGGTGCGCCATCATGGAGGGGTCCGATATCTGTTTCGCACCCGTCCTCAGCATGGAGGAGGCGCCGGAGCATGGCCACATGAAGGCCCGCGGCACCTTCGTGGAAGTGGACGGGATCACCCAGCCCGGGCCTGCGCCGCGCTTCTCCCGGACGCCGGGCGGCATCCGCCATCGCGCCCCGAAACCGGGAGAAGGCGCCGATGCCACACTGAAGGACTGGGGCTTCGCCGACGACCAGGTCGCCGCGATGCGCAATGCCGGGGTGCTGGGCTGAGGCTGCGGCCGGTCCCACTTCCCTTTACCCCTTTTCACCCCCCCCATCTCTCTAGCCCCCCTGGGACGCTGGCGGCGTCCCAGGGGCCCCAGCCGGGTGAGGCCACCCCCCATTGCGGAAGGCCCCGTGCAAGGGCATCCGCGCACCGGCGGCTGCCTCGCATCCGGCGCGCGGCCTCGCTTTTCCGCCTGGAATCCCGTATAAAGATTGTGAAAACGGGCTGCGTCCCGCGCGGTTGTCCAATGCCGCGCGGCAACAACAACCACAAAGAACAAAGCGGAAAACGTGCTGGGAGCCTCACCACGCCGTGGGAGCGAAGCTGACCTGGCACTGCCGGTCGTGGCGGCAGTGCAGCGGCGTGGCCTGCCCGCCGGGGTGAACCGCGACCGGCCGGCAGTCCTTGCCAGTGCCGCAGGCACGGAGCGGCGCGGATGAACGGGCCGGCCGTCAGGCGCGACGCGTTCCTCGGGCGGACCCTGCGTCTCGGCTCCCTGCTGCTGGCGGGGGCCGGCAGCCTTCTCTTCCTGGCCCTGTTCATACTGTCATCGCGCGACCTAGACCGGCAGCAGCAGAGCTTCGGCCATGCCGCAACGACCGAGGCCTGGGTGGTCCACCAGCTCGCAATCCAGTTCCACAAGCTGCAGCGCGTCCTGGCCCTGGCACAGCCGGGTGCCGGCGGGACAGCAGTCCCGGGGTCTGGCACGGGCACGGATCCTGCGGCGGCAGTGGCGATCCAGGCGGACCTGCTTTGGAGCCGGATCGACCTGCTGACCAGCGGGCCGGAGGTCGCCCCGCTCGCGGCGATGCCGGAGACCCTTGAGGTGCAGGCCGCGTTGCGGCGGTCGCTGGACCGGCTGGAGCATCTTCTGCCGGCGATCGGGCGCGGCGAACCGGCCGCCATCGAGGAGGCGCGCGCGCTGCTCGCCGCCGAGGAGGACGCGGTCGGGCGCTACGCGCAGGACTTGCTGCACCGCGAGCCCAAGGCGATGCGGGCGGATCTGCAGGCGCAGTCCGAGCGGATCGAGCTTTACCTGGCGGTGATGCTGGTGCTGGGCCTGGTCTTCATCCTGTCGCTGGGCGACGAGATCCGGCGTAACCGGCGGCTCGCCCGCATGGCCCGTCAGTCCCTGGAGCTGGCCCAGCACGAGAGCGCGGCGAAGAGCGTCTTCCTGGCCACCGTCTCGCACGAGATCCGGACGCCGCTCAATGCGATCAGCGGCTTCGCGGAACTGATCGAACGACAGCCCTACGGCCCGGTCGGCAACGAGAAGTACCTGGAATACGCGCAGGACATCGTCGCCTCCACCGCCCATCTGCGGGGCCTGCTCGACGATGTCACGGATGCGCAGCTGGTCGTGCAGGGGCAGATCTCGCTGCAGGATGAGGAGATCGAGCTGCGCAGCTTCCTGGCGGAGACCCTGCGCATTGTGCGGGCCAACTGCGCCGGCCGCTACCTGCCGCCGCGGATCGAGACCCGGGTCGTCGCGCTGATCCTGCGTGCCGACCGCCGGCGGCTGCGCCAGGTCCTGATCAACCTGGTGACCAATGCGATCCGCTATTCCGAAGGCCAGGCCGAGATTCGCATCGAGGCCGGCCTCGCCGCCGGCGATCTGAGCATCGCGGTGAGCGACCGGGGGCGTGGCATCCCGGAGGCCGATTTCGAACGCGTTTTTCAGCCCTTCCAGCGCGGCCAGCAGCCGGCCGGGACCGGCGCGCCGGGCATGGGGCTGGGCCTGACCATCGTCCGCAGCATCATGATGGCCCATGGCGGCAGCGTCCGCCTGGAAAGCGTAGCCGGCAGCGGTACGACCGTGACCCTGCTGATCCCGGCGGACCGGGTGGGGCGGGAGCGGCCGCCCGGGCTGTCGATGATGCAGGGTGTTGCCGCCGAATAGCCGCCCGTCGCGGACCCGGCAGCCCACGCGAACCGTCTTGCCACCCGCGTCCCCGCCGCGATAAGCAGGGCCGGTCGGCGGGTCCGGCCGGCCGGCATCCGGGAGGGGGCGATGGTTTCATTGCGACATGTGCTGGGCGCCGCGGCGATCGCCGCCTTAGCCATATCGGGCCTGCCGCAGGGCGGGCCTGCCCCGCTGCAGGCCGCGACCGAGCCGCTCTATGCCTGGGTGCAGATGGTACCGCCGGGCATCGGGCAGGCCCGGGCCCTGGTGCCGGCAGGCACGGCCTGTCCCGACCTGATCGCCGACGGGCGGGCGGTGCCGATGCGCGTCCGTGCGCCGGCAGACCGCGCCAACGGCTTTGCCGTGACCAGCTGCCAGGCAGACCTGCCGGCCGGGGCGTCCGCGCTGCGGGTCGGCAGCCTGGAGCTGCCGACATCCAAGGCCGCGCCGCAGCGGATCGCCGTGATCGGCGATACCGGCTGTCGCATCAAGGGCGGTCGCGCGCAGGCCTGCGACGATCCGGCGGCCTGGCCGTTTCCCGCGATGGCGGCGGCCGTGGCGGCCGCGCGACCCGACCTGATCGTGCATGTGGGCGACTACCTTTACCGCGAATCCCCCTGTCCGGAGGGCGATCGCGGCTGTGCCGGCAGCGAATGGGGCTACAACTGGGGGACCTGGCAGGCGGACTACTTCGCGCCCGCCGGGCCGATGCTGGCCACCGCGCCATTGCTGCTGCTGCGCGGCAATCATGAAACCTGCGGGCGCGCCTGGCGCGGCTGGTACCGGTTCCTGGCGGAGCGCGACTGGACGCCGGAATGCCGTGACTACGAAGCCCCCTACGCGATCGATATCGGAACGCGGCGCCTGGTCGTGCTGGACAGCACCCATGCCGACGACCGCGAGGCGAAGCCGCATCAGGTGACGCACTACCAGGCGCTGCTGCATGCGGTGAATGGCCTGGCGACGGCAGATGCGGATGCCGCGGAGGGGCGGCCGACCTGGCTGCTCAGCCACAAGCCGTTCTGGTCGATCGGCCGCATCAAGGGCGCAAAGGGGCCGCATCCCCATGCCGACGGCTACAACGCGGTCCTGCAGGCGGCCGAAGCGGCGGTCCCGCTGGCGCCGGAGGTCACCGGCATCCTGTCCGGCCATTTCCACCTGTTCCAGGCGCTCAGTTTCGAAACCAGGAAGGCGGACGCGGCGGCGGGTGCCGCCACCATCGCCAGACGGCCGAACCAGCTGATCCTGGGGAATGGCGGCACGATGCTGGCCCGCGGTGCAGCGGCAAGCCTGCCGGCGGATTTCGATGCCTGGGGGATGGCGGCACGAAATTTCATCACCATGGACCGCTTCGGCTTCGGGCTGCTGGAACCTGTAGGCGCGGATTGGCAGCTGACCCTCAGCGGCAGCGATGGCACCGCCTTCGCACGCTGCGCGGTGGTGCCATTCGACGCTCGCTGCGCTCCGCTGCAATAGGCGGCACGGGAGGATCGGATGCGGATACCGCGCCTGCTTGAGGTGCTGGGTCGCAAAGGCGGCCGGGCGGGCGAGCGCGCCGCTCCGGGAAGCCGCGCCGATTCTGCGTCACCGGCCGGGCGCGGCGTGCCGCCGGAACCCTACGCGCCGGAGGCCCGCACCGGGGGCGGCAGTCCCAAGGTCTATGTCGAGGAGGTGCGCGTCCGCACCGGCCGGTTCGATGCCCAGGAGGCACCGCCGCCCGGCTTCCGGGGGACACGGACGGAAGCGGCGCGGCCGCCGGCGGCGCCGCCCGGCGATGTCGGTGGGCGCCCGCCGCGCCGCGCCGAACGCGAACGGATCACGGTTTCCGCCGAGATCGAGGGCGGCGGGCAGGCGCTGCGCCGCCCGCCCGCCGGTCGCCGCTAGGATCGGCGGCGCCCTCAGCCGGCCGCCGGGCCGGAATCGGGGGTCGCCATCGGCAGGTCGAGTAGTCCCCGCCGCCGCAGCCAGAGGCTCGGCCGGTAGCGGTCGTCGCCGGTGATCGCCTGGATCACCGCAAGTCCGTCCAGCGCGCGGCGGCCGCCGATCGCGTCGGCGATCTGCAGCGGGCCCTGCGGGTAGTTCAGGCCCAGGGTCATGGCGCGGTCGATATCCTCCGGCGTGGCGATCCCGAGCTGCGCCATCTCGCATCCCAGATTGGCGATCATCAGCAGGATCCGCTGGGCGATGAAGCCGGGACTGTCGTTGATCGCGACCACATGCTCCGCATGCCCGCGCAGCCGCGCGACCAGCGCGTCGCGGCAGGCGATATCGCCGCCCGGGGCCTGCATCACGGTCAGGCAGCCGCGACCGGCGCCGGTCAGGTCGATCGCGACCAGGCGCCGATGGTCCAGGCCGAGGCGGGCGGCCATTGCGGTGCAGTCCTCGCCGAACGGGGCGGCCGCGATCGGCATCTGCCCGTCGTCGGCTGCAACTTCCGCGCCGGCGGCCACCAGCAGTTCGCCCAGGGTGCGATCCGGCTCCGCCAGGGCGATGCGGGGGGCCGGGGCGGCCGACATGTCGGGCGCCATGCAGCGGCCCGTCCGCATGGCCGGCACCGGCGCCTCGCCGCCATAGTCGTAGAAGCCCTGGCCGGTCTTCCGGCCCAGACGCCCGGCTTCCATCATCGCCTGGTGCAGCGGCGAGGTCGCCAGCCGCCGGTCATGGTAGAAGCCGCCATAGATGATCTGGCTGACCGGATAGTTCACGTCGATCCCGGTCAGGTCCATCAGCTCGAACGGCCCCATGCGGAAGCCGCAGGCGCTGCGCATGACGGTGTCGATGTCTGCGGGATCGGCCACGCCTTCGCTGGCCAGGCGCAGCGCCTCGGTGGTGAAGGCGCGGCCGCCCAGATTGACCAGGAAGCCGGGGCCGTCCTGCACCACGACCGGCACCCGGCCCATGCGCTTGCCCAGCACCGACAAAGCCTGCAGCGCCTCTGCGCTGGTGTCGGGCGCGGCGATCACCTCCACCAGCTTCATCAGCGGCACGGGGTTGAAGAAGTGCAGCCCTGCCACCCGGTCCTTGCGGGCGCAGTCGGCGGCGATCGTGGCGATGCGGATCGAGGAGGTGTTGCTCGCCAGCAGCGCGTCGGGGCGCACCGCCTTCTCCAGTTCGGCGAAGACCCGGCGCTTCACCGCCAGATCCTCGATCACCGCCTCCACGACGAGGTCGGCATCGGCCATCTCGGCCAGGGAGGCGACCACCTGCAGCCGCCCCCCCGCCGCGGCGGCGTCCTCGGCGGTCATGCGGCCCTTCTCCACCAGGCGGTCCAGCTGCTGCACGATCAGGGCGCGACCCTTCTCTGCGGCGCCGTCCATCTGGTCGAACAGCCGCACCTGCATGCCGCCGGTGGCGGAGACCTGCGCGATTCCCCGCCCCATGGCGCCGACACCGACCACCCCGACCGTCACCGATCCGGATTCATAATCCCGCATCTGCGCCCCTCCCTTCGACCCCGTCATTCCTCAGTCCCTCCGCCCTTGTCTGGTTGCGCGGCGCTGGGCCGCATCGGGCGCCGGCGCTGGCCGGCGCGGATCTTGAATGGCAGCCTGCCATCCCTACATCTCTGGCATGTCGGCGCCGGTTGGGCCGACGGTTGCAGGTTCCGCGGGAAGGCCGTCAGGCTTCCCGTGCGGGGCCGGGTCGATCCACGTCACTCGCTTCTGTTGGAGGAGATGACCATGTCCCGCATGTCGGTATTCAACAGCCCGCTGCTTCTGGGCTTCGAGCAGATCGAGCGCGTTCTCGATCGCGCGGCCAAGACCTCCAGCGACGGCTATCCGCCATACAATATCGAGCAGCGCGGCGACAACGCCCTGCGGATCACTCTTGCGGTGGCGGGCTTCTCGGAGGCCGATCTGGCGATCACCCTGGAGGACAACCAGCTGGTGATCCGCGGCCGGCAGTCCGACGACGAGGAGAGCCCCAGGCTTTTCCTGCATCGCGGCATCGCCGCGCGCCAGTTCCAGCGCAGCTTCGTGCTGGCCGAGGGGATCGAGGTGGTGGCCGCCGATCTGCACAACGGGCTCTTGAACATCGATCTGCAGCGGCCGGAACCGGCCCAGCAGGTCAAGCGAATCGCGATCCGCACCCGCGACAGGAAGGGCGGCGACGGCACCGGCTCCGTTCCGGTCGGGGCCAGGGAATAGGACAGTTTTGGAACGCGTAAGGACCCGGGGGTTTTTCACTTCGGAGGGTTGGCATGCAAGGCCGGGGCGGGTGGATCCGACCGGACCGCGATGCGCCGCCGGATGACCCGGGAGCCGAGGTAGAGGAGGTCGTCATGGACCAGAACAATCACGGTAATGCCGGCGGCGCAGCGCCGCAGCAGCAGTCGCAGTTCTCGCCGGAAGCTTTCGCCATGCTCGGTGCGCCCGACCTGGCCTATGTCCGCCCGGTCGAGACCCAGGCCGGGCCGGCCTTCGGCATCTTCGCCGCGAACGGCCAGCATGTCGGCTTGGCGGAGAGCGCCGACCAGGCATTCGCAGCCGCGCGACAGCACGATCTGGCGCCGGTCTACGTACACTGACCGTGCCGGTCGGGTCTTTCCGACAATCGGCAATTGTGGCGCCCGCTGCGACCTGTCATGTCGCGGCGGGCGCAGCCTGCCCGGGCGACCTGCCCGGGCGTCGATGTTGAGGCCCGCGCCCGGCCGTGTCGCTTGGCATCTGCGCGGTTCGGCCTTCCGCTCCGCCCGGATTGCCTGGGAGATTCTGCAATCCTGCAAACGTTCGCAGCCCCGGTCCGGATGGCCGGGGCTCAAATTCGGACGGCGCCTGGCGCACTTTCTCGGCATGCGTGCATCCAGGGTTAACAAGCGTTCATTAACGATATTTCCATGAATTGAGGCCAGTCTTGCTTCCGTATGGGGTAATTGGCGCTGCAGTGAGCCAGGCCATGCCCTTGTATTCGATTTCATTCGGGGGCAAGCACCATGGCCGGTACGACCGACCTTTCCGAACGCCTGCGTTTCATCGGACTGGGGGAGCCGGAGCGGAAGGCGCTCTCCAGCCATGCCCAGGCGATCGAAAAGGGTCTTCCTGCCGTTCTCGGCACCTTCTACGAACAGGTGGCAAGGTGGCCGGACCTGACGGCGCTGTTCGGCGGCGATACCGGGCTGGAGCGCGCCCGCACTGCACAGGCCCGGCACTGGAAGGAGATCGCCAACGCCCGCTTCAGCGACAGCTATGCGGCGGCGGTCGACCGTATCGGCAATGTGCACAACAGGATCGGGCTGGAGCCGCGCTGGTATGTTGGCGGCTATGCCCATCTGCTGGCCGGCCTGCTGGATATCGTGGCACGGTCGGCCCTGCCGAAGATGAGCGCCGGCGACCGCGCCAGGCTGCAGGCCGTCCAGGGGGCGCTGGTCCGCGCCGCACTGCTGGACATGGACCTCGCCATCAGCACCTATCTCGAGGCCGGCAAGGCGGAGAAGCGCGAAACGCTGGACCGGCTTGCCGACAGCTTCACTTCCGGGATCGGCAGCATCGTGGCCGGGGTGGACGGCGCGACCGGCATCCTGGGAGAGAATGCGGAGCGCATGCGCGGCATCGCGCAGAACACCAATGAACGTGCGCAGGGCGTGGCGGCCGCGGCGGAAGAGGCGACGACCAATGTCGAGACGGTGGCCGCCGCGTCGGAGGAACTGACCGCCGCGGGACGGGAGATCGCCGGCCGGGTGCAGGCCAATGCGGCCCTCGCCAGCCGCGCCGACGAGACGGCCGAACGCGCCAACACCCAGATCGGCAGCCTGGCGGCAGCGGCGGACCAGATCGGCCGTGTCGTGGAGCTGATCCGCGAGATCGCTGGCCAGACCAACCTGCTGGCGCTGAACGCAACCATCGAGGCGGCACGCGCCGGTGATGCGGGCAAGGGCTTCGCGGTCGTCGCGCAGGAGGTGAAGTCGCTGGCCACCCAGACCGCGAAGGCCACCGACGACATCACCCGGCAGGTCGGCGACGTCCAGTCGGAGACCAAGGCCGCGGTCCTGGCGATCGAGGAGATCGTCGGCCAGATCCGCGAGATGAGCCAGACCACCTCGGCGATCGCCGCCGCCATCGAGGAGCAGGAGGCTGCCACCCAGGAAATCGCCCGCAACGTTGCCGAGGCGGCGAGCGGCACGCGGGAGGTCACCCAGAACATCGGCGGCGTCAGCCATGCCGCACGGGAGACCGGCGACGCGGCGGAGCAGATCGTGTTGGCGGTCGGTGACCTGTCGGGACAGTCGCAGCGCCTGCGGGAGAGCGTCGAGACCTTCCTATCCGGCATTCGTGCCGCCTGATCCGTCATTATGGACAAACTGAGTGCGATGCGGGCCTTCGTGAAGGTCTGCGAGACGGGGTCCTTTACGGCGGCGGCCCAGGCCATGGGCGTGCCGAAATCCGCCGTCAGCAAGCAGGTCGCCTGGCTGGAGGAGAATCTCGGGGTCCGGCTGCTGAACCGGACCACCCGCCGGTCCAGCATCACCGAGGTCGGCCAGGGCTTCCTGGAGCGCTCCCGCCGGATCCTGGAGGACGTGACGGAAGCCGAGGCACAGGCGACCGAGCTGCAGACGCGGCCCGGCGGTCGGCTGCGGGTCACGACGCCGTTCTCCTTCGGCCTGCTGCACCTGTCCCAGGTGCTCTGCGACATTGCCACCGCCTATCCGGAGCTTGAGCTCGACGTCACCATGACGGACCGCTTCGTCAGCCTTCTTGACGAAGGCTTCGACCTGGCGATCCGGATCGGCGACCTGCCGGACTCCAACCTGATCGGGCGCCGGATCGCCGATACCCGGCTGGTCCTCTGTGCCAGCCCGGCCTATTTCGCGCGCGCCGGCACGCCGCAGAGCCCGGCGGACCTGGCACAGCACAACTGCCTGATCTATGCCCGCGAAGGCCGGCACGACAACTGGCAGTTCCGCGACAACGGCCGCGACATCGCCGTGCTGCCCCGGGGCAACCTCCGCGTCAACAATGGCGACGCCCTGAAGATGGCCGCGCTGCGCGGCCTGGGCATTGCCCAGCTGCCGGTCTTCCTGGCGGGGGCCGAACTGGCCGATCGCCGGCTGCAGCCGGTGCTGACCGACTATGAGCGGCCGCCGCTGGCGATCAATGCCGTCTATCCGCACAACCGGCACCTGTCCGCCAAGGTCCGGGTCTTCGTCGACGAACTGGTCAAGCGCTTCAAGGGCGGGGCGGAACCGGTCCTGGCCGGCGACTGACCGGCGACACGGCGGGCGGGCACCCCCCGGTGCCTTTCGACCGTCTTCACCGCAGTTGATACAGTTGCCCTGTTTCTTCAGGGATATTGAATCACGCCATGCGGGACATCGACACCAGCCTCTTGCGCGCCTTCATCGCCATCGTCGATGCCGGCAGCTTCAACCGGGCGGCGCGGCGGCTGAGCCGGACCCAGTCCGCGCTGAGCATGCAGATCAAGCGGCTGGAGGAACTGGTCGGCGCGACCCTGTTCGACCGGACGATGCGTCCCCTGCAGCTGACCGCCGCCGGGGAAGGGCTGGTTGCCGCGGCACGGGAGATGCTGGCCATCAACGATGCCGCGCTCGAGGCGATCCGCAGCGAGCGGATCGCCGGCCAGGTCCGGCTGGCGATCATGGAGGACTATGCCGCCGGTCCGCTGGCGCCGCTGCTGGGTCGCTTCCTGGCCGACCATCCGGCCGTGCAGGTGGAACTGCATACCGGCCTGACGGCGGACATGGTCGACGATCTCGGCGTGCGATACGACCTTGTCGTTGCGATGCTGCCTGCCGGCGCGGAAGGCGGCGAACTGCTGTACCGCGGCCGCAGCGTCTGGGCCGCCGCGCCGGGTTTCGATCCCGGCACGCGGGAGGTCCTGCCCCTGGCGCTCTACCCGCAGGGCTGCCTGTTCCGGAAATGGGCGACCCGTGCCCTGGACCGCGCCGGTCGCCGCTGGCGCATCGGCGTCGTCAGCCTGTCCGCCGGCGCGGTGCATGCCGCCGTGCGGGAGGGCTGGTGCCTGTCGGTGTTCAAGGATTTCACGGTGCCCGGCGACCTGGCGATCCTGCCGACGGGCGCAGACCTGCCGGCCCTGCCGGACTTCGAGATCCGCCTGTTCCGGGCCCCCTCCGCGCGGACCAGGGCCGGCCTGGAACTGGCCCGCTTCCTTGCCGCAACCCTGCATGCCGCGCCTGTGGCGCGGGTCAGCGCGGGATCCGCCGGACGGGCGGCGGCCGATCCGGCGCGGTAAGGCGTACGACCCGCCGCACGTCCGGGCAGAGCCGGCGGGGCAGGGCATCCGGGCGGAACCAGCCGATGGCGGCCGCATCCGAGGCCGCCCTTGCCGCCAAGGATGCTGCGACCAGGCGGACCGGCCGAAGGATGTAGTGGCGACCGGTCGCCTGGTCGCGGAAACGGACCGCGGCCAGCGGCGGACCGGGCAGCACCGCCGCTGCCAGGCCGGTCTCCTCGGCCAGTTCGCGCAGGGCGGCGTCCCGATCGGACTCTTCCGGCAGCCGGTGCCCGCCGGGGAAGCCCCAGAGGCCGGCCTGCGGCCGGCGCGCCCGCCTGACCAGCAGGACCCGCCCGTGGCGCCAGACCACCGCCAGTACACCGTGCCGTCCGATCCCCGGCATCGCGATAGCGCAGCCCGACGCCGGTCAGCGGCCGGGCTGGCCCGGATAGTCGCCGCTCTGCAGCCCCTCGATATGGGAGGCCGCCTCCGGCCCGGGCGGGCGTGGCAGTTCCTCCGCGAAGCTGGCGATGTGGAACAGCGCGTCGCCCTCATGCACGGCGGGCAGGTTGCAGCGGCCGATCACGATGCCGTCGACCGGCGCCATGACGGGCCGGTCGTTCTCACCGGCCACATCGGCCAGATGGGCCAGCACCTCGCCCTGGGCGACCCGCTGGCCCAGGTCGATCTCGGTCCGCATCAGGCCGGACTGGGGTGCGCGGATCCATTGCGAAGCCAGCGCGACGTCCGGTGCCGGCGGCGCGCGGCGGCGCGCGGCATGGCCGTCGGTCAGCATCTCCAGCGCCACCATCACGTTGACGATGCCGCGCAGGCCGGTGGCGATCGCGCGCTCGTCGAAGCGCAGCGCCTCCCCCGCCTCGTAGAGCAGCATGGTCAGGCCCTTCTCCAGGGCGTGCTGGCGCAGCGAGCCGTCGCGCAGATTGGCGTTCACGATCACGGAGGCGCCGAAGGCGCGCGCCAGCCGCTCCGCCTCACGGTCCTGCAGGCTGACCCGGACATGCGGCAGGTTGGTGCGATGGTTGCCGCCGGTATGCAGGTCGATGCCGTGGCTGGCGCGGGCGACGATCTCGCGGGCGAAGACGTTGGCGATCCGCCCCGCAAGGGAGCCGCGGGCGGAGCCGGGAAAGGACCGGTTCAGGTCGCGCCGGTCCGGCAGGTAGCGGGTGTGGTTGAGGAACCCATACATGTTGACCACGGGGATGCAGATCAGGGTGCCGCGCAGCCGCTTCAGCGCCGGCAGGTTGCGCAGGCGGCGGATGATCTCCACCCCGTTGATCTCGTCGCCATGGACGGCCGCGGAAACGAACAGCACCGGCCCCGGTTTCCGGCCGTGCACGACGTGCAGCGGCATCGCCAGCGGCGTGAACGCCGACTGCCCGGGCAGCTGCAGCGCCAGGGTGGCCCGTTCGCCCGGGGCGAGCTGCGCGCCGGCGATCTCGAAGCCGGCGCGCAGCACCGCCGGGCCGGCAGGCGGTTTCGGTTCAGTACGCCGTGCCACGGGCTCCCGCTCTCCTCAGGCTGCGGGCCATGCCACTTCGCTGTCGGATGTCGTCAGGTAGGACAGGCCGGGGTCGACCAGGAAACGCCGCTTCAGGGCCTTGCGGCCGATCAGCATGCGGAAACCCATTTCGTCGCGGTTGGTCAGGGTCAGCTCGATCTCGTAGAGCGACGGGCCGAGCTGCAGGCGGGTGCGGATCACCGGGCGCCGTTCCGCCTGGCCGTTGGACGACAGGATGCGCCGGCGCTCGACCACCCGCGCCCGGCAGGCGATCGCCGGGAAGCGGCGGCGCTGCAGGGGCTGCACGACGAAGCGCGCCCATCGCCCGTCCTCGGTCTCCTCCTCCACCAGGTTGTGGGCATGCAGCGCGGAGGTGCGGGCGCCGGTGTCGATCTTCGCCTTGATGCTGATCACGCCAAGGTCGGGCAGGCCGGCCCATTCCCGCCAGCCGATCACGGCCTTCTGCTTCTTTCGCTTCACTGCGGGCTCCCGGCGCCGTACGCGGGCAGTTGACACGGCGCCCCGCGCCTTGGCAAGCCGCCGGTGCAGGTCCCGGGGGGCCGGCGCGCGGCATGGAGCGTGGCGAACAACGACCTGGAGAGGTCCGCATCCCGGCTGACACAAAGGGCCTGCTTGCTATAGTAGGCGCCGCCGCGGGGCCGGATCATCCCGGCTCCCGAAGTACATCGAATGGTAGGAGACGGGCGCATGCCACAGACCTTGGGCGTCGATATCGGGGGCACATTCACGGACTTCGTGCTGTTCGACGACAATGGCGATGCCGTGAAGGTCTGGAAGAACGCCACCACCCCGGGCAATCCGATCGAAGGCGTCCTGACCGGGCTGAAGCAGGTCGCCGACCTGGACGGGGTGCGGGTGCTGCGGCTGGGCACCACCATCGCCACCAACGCGCTGCTGGAGCGCAAGGGCGCGCGGGTGGCCTATGTCACGACCAAGGGCTTCAAGGACATCCCCTTCATCCAGCGCGGCAACCGCCGTGCGCATTACGACCTGTCCTGGATCAAGGCGAAGCCGCTGGCGAAGCGGGAGGACTGCTACGAAGTCGACGAGCGGCTGGACGCGCAGGGCGAGGTGGTGAAGCCGGTCGATCCGGCGGAGGTCGCGGCCATGGCCGCCGATATGGAGCGCGCCGGGATCGAGGCGGTGGCGGTCAACTGCCTGTTCTCCTACGTCTCTCCCGACCATGAGCGGCAGATCCGCGACACGATCGCCAAGGCCCTGCCGGACATGCCGATCTCGATCTCCTACGACGTGCTGCCGAAATGGAAGGAGTATGAGCGCTCCACCTCCACCATCGCCGACGCCTTCCTGAAGCCGGTGGTGCGGCGCAGCTTCAAGGCGATGCGGGAGGCCTTCGCCGGCACCGGCATCGGCGACCGGGTGGTGGTGATCAAGTCGAACGGCGGCGAGGCGACCCTGGAATCGGCAGCCGAAACGCCGATCGAGCTGGCGGTGTCCGGTCCCACCGGCGGCGTCGTTGCGGCCCGCACCCTCGCCCGGCAGCTCGGCATCGACAATATCGTCACCCTGGACATGGGCGGGACCTCCACCGACTGCTCCACCGTCGTCGGCGCCGAGGCCAGCTTCACCACCGATTTCGAGATCGAGTGGGGGGTGCCGATCCAGGTGCCGATGATCGACATCCGCACGATCGGCGCCGGCGGCGGCTCCATCGCCTGGATCGACAAGGGCGGCATGCTGCGGGTCGGTCCGCAGAGCGCCGGCGCCGATCCGGGGCCCGCCTGCTACGGCCGCGGCGGCCGGGAACCCACGGTGACCGACGCCAATGTCGTGCTGGGCCGGATCAGTCCCGAGAATTTCCTGGGCGGGGCGATGCAGCTCGACGGCGACGCGGCGCACAAGGCGGTGGAGAGCGTCGCCGACCCGATGGGGCTGAGCAGCCGCCACGCCGCCCTGGCGATCGTGCAGATCGCCAACAACAACATGGTCGGCGCGCTGCGCACCGTGCTGCTGGAAAAGGGCCTGGATCCACGCGACTTCCGCCTGCTGGCGTTCGGCGGTGCCGGGCCGCTGCATGCGGCCGATCTGCTGGAGGTGGCGAACATCCCGCGCGCGATCATCCCGCCGCATCCCGGCCAGTTCTCCGCCTTCGGCTTTACCATGACCGACGCCCGTGTCGATCGGCACCGCACCGTGCAGCAGATCTCCGACAAGTTCGACCGCGACCGAGCGACGACGGTGCTGCAGGAACTGGTCGCCGATGCCAGGGCGGTGCTGGAGGGACAGGGCTATACCAGCGGCATCGAGGTCCAGCGCATGCTGGAGATGCGCTATCTGGGACAGAACTACGAGCTGGAGCTGCCCTTCGACGCCGACGGCTTCACCGAGGAGAATACCGCAGATCTGTGGCAGCGCTTCCACGCGCAGCACAATGCCCGCTTCGGCTTCGCGATCGAGGGCGAGCGGATCGAGACGGTGAACATGAAGGTGGCGCTGACCGCGATCGGGCCGAAGCCGGACCTGCCGGAACTGGCGAAGGGCGACGGCAGGGTGGCGCCCGTCGGCCATCGCACCGTGGCGTTCGAAGCCGGCGACGAAAAGGCCGGCGTCTACGACCGCGAGAAGTTGCGCGCCGGCGACGTCATCGCCGGGCCGGCGCTGGTCGAGGAGCCGGCCTCCGTCACCCTGGTGCGACCCGGGCAGACCCTGACCGTCGGCACGTACGGCACCATGGAAATCGCCGAGTAGCTCGGCCAGGATAGGCGCCGGATACCCGCCAGCCGGGCCCCGCGCGAAAGCTAGCCCCATCCGGGAGTGCGTTATGGACTATGTACAGATGAACATCCTGGAATCGACGATGGTGTCGATCTGCCGGGAAATGGGCATCACCCTGATGAAGACGTCCTATTCGACGATCTTCAACGAGGCGCTGGACTTCACCTGTGCGCTGGCGGACCGCAACGGCGACATGATCGCGGTGGCGGAATTCTGCCCGGCGCAGATCGGCGGCATGCCGCTGCTGATCAAGACCTGCGTGCGGGAAATCCCCCTCGACCAGATCGAGGAGGGCGACGTGATCGTCCACAACGATCCCTATCGCGGCGGCCTGCATACCCCGGAACATACCTTCTTCAAGCCATTCTTCGTGGATGGCCGGCTGGAGGGCTTCGCGGTGGCGATCGGCCATATTGCGGAGGTCGGCGGGATGGTCCCGGGCGGCTTCTGCGGCGAGGCGACGGAGATCTTCCATGAGGGCCTCCGCGTGCCGCCGGTGAAAATCAAGCGCCGCGGCCAGGACAACGAGGAGGTCTGGAAGATCCTCCTCGCGAACGTGCGGACGCCCCGCTACAACTATGGCGACCTGCGCGCCATGATCAGCGCGGTCGACCTGGGCGTGTCCCGCATCCAGCAGGTTTACGGCAAGTACGGCAAGGAGAACGTCCAGCAGACGATCTCCGACCTGATGGACTATTCCGAGCGCCGGATGCGGGCGGAGATCGAGAACATCCCCGACGGCATCTACGAATTCGCCGACAAGGTCGAGGATGACGGGATCGAGGACCGCGAGTACGACATCGTGGTGCGCGCGCATGTCCGCGGCGACGAGATCATCGTCGACTATACCGGCTCCTCGAAGCAGGCCCGCGGTCCGATCAACGCCACCCTCGGGGTGACCTGGTCGGCGACCTACAATGCCCTGCTGCATCTGACCGATCCGACGATCCCGAAGAATTCCGGCTGCTTCCGCCCCGTCCGGGTGGTGGCGCCGCCGGGCACCATCGTCAATGTCGACTACCCGGCGCCCGAGGTCGGCGGCAATACCGAGACCCATCCCCGCATCGCCGGCACCGTGCTGGGCGCGCTGGGCCAGGCGATTCCGCACCGGGCGATGGCGGCGGAAGGGTCCACCCACGCCAACTTCGTCTTCGGCGGCGTCGATGCGCGGACGGAGGAGTATTTCGCCTGCTACGACCTGGAATCGAACGGCTGGGGCGGGCGCAGCTTCGCCGACGGCAACGATTCCTGCGACAGCATCAACGGCAATTGCCGGATCACGCCGGTGGAGGTGTTCGAGACCCGCTTCCCCTGGCGGATGGAGAGCTTCGAACTGGTCCCCGATTCGGGCGGCGCGGGCAAGTTCCGCGGCGGGCTGGGCTATCGCAAGCAGCTGCTCTGCCTGAACGAGGAGATCACCGCCAGCCAGATGTCGGACCGCTACAAGCTGGCGCCCTGGGGCCTGCATGGCGGCAAGCCCGGCGGCAAGGCGGCGACCCTGATCCAGCGCGCCGGCACCCCGGAATGGCTCACCGTGCAGCAGGCCTTCAACAAGGTGTCGCCCAGCAAATATTCCAACATCACGATCCGCAAGGGCGACCGGGTGATCCTGCAGATGCCCGGCGGCGGCGGCTTCGGCGAGCCCACGGAGCGCGATCCGGCGATGATCGCGCATGACCTGCGCGAAGGCTTCGTCACCCGCGAGGGCGCGGCCCGCGACTACGGCTATTCGGAGGCTGCGGAATGAAGTTCTCGGCCAACAAGCTCTATGTCGAGCAGTACCTGAAATGCGACAATTGCGGTATCCTGCTGCATGACGGCGAGCCCTGCATCACCGACGCGGTGAAGGGCAAGAAGTTCTGCTCCGACTGGTGCGTGGACTGGTACCGGACGGAGACCCTGAAGCGGTTTCCGGACGCGGCGGAATAGCCTGCGGCGCCAACTGTCGCGTGCTGGGGCGCTTCTCCTTCAATGCCGGGATGGCGGGCAATTGAATGCCTCGCCGGAAGGCTGCGGCCCATGGGACCCCGGCCGATGCGGTGGCGTTAGCGCATTCCCGGGTTTGCTGGAAAATCCGTCGTTCTCGGGCTTGACCCGAGAACCCATTCCGCCAGCCGCTCAGAAGCCGCAAGACTGGCGGAATGGATCCCGGCTCAAGGCCGGGATGACGATCGTGGTCGCGTCATCGCTTCCACCCAGGTCGGGAACGTTCTAGCCTCGAAGGTAATGACACCGGCAGGACTGCGGGGGCTATCCGTCATGCAAGCCCCCCTGACCCACCGTCACGACGCAAAGCCGATCCCGAGACGGTCGAGTGTCCGAAGCAGGAGAGAACGGGCTCCGGTGCGGTCTTCCTGCGCCAGATCCCGCTGAACCTGTCGGACCGCCAGGGAGCGCAGGGGCTCGGGCGGAAAAGGCACCGCCCGGCGCCGCAGCATGCGCAGGCCGGTGCGTTCGGTGCGCCTGCCTTCGAGCATGTCCAGCATCGCGAGCGCAGCAAAGCGCGAGGCAGAGACGCCCTGCCCGGTGAAGCCGAGCGCATAGGCGAGGCGCCCCTTGAGCGCGGTGCCGGCAAAGAACGTGGTCCGTGCGGAGGTATCGATGATCCCGCCCCAGGCATGCGTAAAGGAAATCTCCGAAAGCGCTGGGAACGCTTCGGCGAAATGCGCCCCTAGCCGCGCATAGCTTTCGGGGCGGTGCAGGAACGCCCGATCCCGACCGCTGCCGTAATGGTAGATCGCGTCGAAGCCACCCCAGAGGATGCGGTTGTCGGCCGTCTTGCGGCAATAGTGAAACTGGTTGCCGCTGTCGGCGATGCCATAGCGGCCGCGCCAGCCCAGGGCCGCAGACTGTTCGTCGGAAAGCGGTTCGGTCACCAGCGTATAGTCGAAGACAGGGATGATCGACATGCGAAAACGCTTGAGCAGCGGAACCGCCGCATTTGTCGCCATCACAGCCTGCCTGGCGGACAGCACGGCTTGCGGCGTGGTCAGCCGCACGCCCGACGAGGTACCGTCAAGTGACGAGACGGGCGTATCCTCATAGAGGGCGATTCCGCGACCGAGACAGGCCTCTCGCAGTCCTGCGACCAGCTTCCCGGGGTTCACCAGTGCATAGTCGGGTTCATAGAGTCCCGCGAGATATTTCGGGCTCCTGAGCTTTTCGTCCAGAGTATCGCCTTCAAGGTAACTGCTCCCGATGCCGAAGCGCGCGTAGGCTGCCTGCATTGCTTTGAGCCCTTCAGCCTGCCAGGGCGTGGCCGCCAGGTTGAGCTTGCCCTCGCGCTCGAAGTCGCAGTCGATCCCGTACCTGGCGAGATCCTCCTGCAACCCGTCGAGATTCTCTCGCCCGAGGCGAACCAGAATTTCCGCCTCCCTTGGCCAGCGCGCCAGGGCGTTGGAGACACCGTGGGAAATGCTCGGCGCACAGAATCCGCCGTTCCGGCCGCTGGCGGCCGCACCGCAACGCATGGCCTCCAATACGGCAATCGTCGCATCCGGCGAACGCTCCCGCGCCTTCAGTGCCGTCCATAGGCCCGTGAACCCGCCACCGATGATGGCGAGATCGCAGGCGATATCGTCGGTCAGTGGCGGTGCGGCGTCGGTCTCTGGAACGGTGTCCAGCCAGAACGGCGCGCGGACGGCACCGGAGAACCGGGTATCGCAAACCATGTTGCGGCCTCCCTGCGACGGAAGTCGCCGGAACGTTCAGGCAGGAGCGAGCACCCCCTCCGCCTCGTCCTTCGAGCGCAGGTCCCGATCGCGCCGTGCCGGATCGCCGAAGCCGCCGCCGCCGGCGGTCTCGATCACCAGTCGGTCGCCGCGGCGAAGGGCGACATTGCCCTTGGAGGGCAGGTCGATGCAGGTTCCGTCACGCTCCACGAAGAACCGTGAGGGTGCGCCCGGCGCGCCGCCATGCAGGCCCCAGGGGCGGCGCTTGAAGCGGTCGGAATAGCAGTTGAAGGTCACGTCCTCGTCGAGAATCTGGTAGACGCGCCGCACGCCCATACCGCCCCGATAGGCTCCCGCTCCTGCCGAGCCGCGCCGCAGGGCATATTCCTCGATGCGCATGAAGGGATAGTCTATCTCCAGGCTCTCGACCGGAACGTTCGAGCAGTTGCCGACAAATCCGTCGACGACATCGGCCCCATCGGCGCCGGAAGACGCGCCCCAGCCACCGCCGACCACCTCCATGTAGACGCGGTAGCGGTCCGGGCCCATATGGCCCATACCGATGGCGTTCGTCGTGTCATGGCCCGCGGCAAGCACCCGATGCGGCGCGATGTCCGACATGGCGCGCATGATGGCATTGTAGATGCGGTGACAGGGGGTGTTGCGGGCGCGCACCGCAACCGGCTGGCTCGGGTTGAGGAACGAGCCATGGGGCACGTCGATGCGCGCGATCGGCCGATACAGTCCGTCATTCACCGGAATCTGTCCGCCGCCGAGCAGAACGGCGAACGCGCCGTAGACCGCCGAGATCGTCGAGGCGAGCGGAGAGTTGATGATTCCCTTCGACTGCGGCGAGCTTCCCTCGAAATCGATCTCGACGGAATCGCCGCTGATCGTGATCCGCACGGCGACGCGCAGCGGATCGTCGCTGAAGCCATTGTCGTCCACGAAGTCCTCCGCCTCGTAGACGCCATCGGGCATGGCGCCTATGCCATCCCGCGCCAGTCGCTCCGAATAGTCCTGCAGCTCCGCCCCAGCGCGGAGCACGATCTCTTCGCCGAACTGGTCGAGCATCTCGGCGAAGCGCTGCTGGCCCGTCCGGTTGGCGGCCAGTTGCGCATAGACATCGCCCATCACCTGGTCGGGCGCCCGCACGTTGAGGCGGATGAACTGCTCCAGCAGGCCGTCCCCCAGATCGCGCGCGATTTCGAAGCGCGACAGCGGAATCCGCAACCCTTCGGAGAAGACGTCGGATGCGCCCGCATTCGGGCCCGCAGCACCGCCGCCGACATCGATGTGATGCCCGATCGACGCGCTGAAGGCGACCAGGCCGTCCTTGTAGAAGATCGGCGTGAAGAGCACGAAATCGTTCAGGTGCTGACCGCCACTGTAGGGATCGTTCGTGATCAGGCCTTCGCCGGGGCGGATCGTCGACAGGTCGTAGCGCCTGGCGAAGGCCTCGAACACCTTTCCGAACGAGTTCATGTGGATCGGGCAGAACTGCGCCTGCGCCAGAATCCGTCCGTTGCGGTCCAGAAGCGAGGTCGAGCAGTCCCTGGCTTCCCGGATGATGGTGGAGTAGGCCGAGCGGACAAGCTTCTCCCCCATCTCCTGCGCTATGCCGTGCAGTCCATTGCCGATAATGCTGAACAGGGCCTGCTCGCTTGTGCTCGGCGTGCTCATGCCCGGACCTCCTTCTCGAGGATCAGGGATCCTGTCTCGTGTACGGCCGCCTGCCATCCCGGCGGGACCAGCGTGGTGGCGGTGGGTTCCTCGACAATCGCCGGCCCGCGCAGAACATGGCCCTTCGGCAACGAATCGCGCCAGGCGAAGCGGCACTGCATTCGGGTGCCGCGGAAGGTCACCGCCGCCTCCTCGAGCTCTGGCGCGGCAACGCCCAGGGGGCCGCGGGTCAGCTCTCGCAAGGTGTGGCCATCGGCGGGTATCTGCGCGACGAGTCGCAATGTGACGATCTCCACGGGCTCGCGTGACGCCGAGCCGTAGCGCGCGATGTGCGTGTCGTGGAAAAGACGCTCAAGATAGTCGTGACCCTGCGCAGGAAGCCTGTCGAGGTCGATCTCGGTCAGAAGTTCGAATCCTTGTCCCGAATAGCGCATCTCAAGGGCATGATCGAAGACCAGCTCGTCACGATGGCGGCCGAGCCGTGTGAATTCTTCGACGGCACGTTCCCGCATCCGCTCGAAGGACGCCGCCACGCGCGCGGGCGCATCCGCGTCCACCTTCATGAGGTTGGTTTCGCGGTAGATGCGCTTCAGGTCCGACACGAGCAGGCCGAGCGCGGAGAACAGCCCGGGATGCGGCGGAATGACCACGCGCTTGATCTTGAGATCTTCTGCGGCGAGCGCGCTCATCATCGGTCCCATGCCGCCATAGCCGTAGAGCGCGAAGCTTTTCGCATCGTGGCCGCGCTGGACTGAAACGAGCCGGATGCCCTGCCCGATATGGGCAATCGCGATGTCGACCATGGCCTGCGCCGCGTCCGAAGCGGACGCCCCGAGCTTCCCCAGGGCCTCGGCGGCCCGGTCGGGATGCAGCGCCATCTTGCCGCCAAGGAACCGGTCCGGCCGGATCCAGCCGAGTTGCACGAGCGCGTCGGTGATCGCCGGATCGGTTCCGCCATGGCCGTAGCAGGCGGGCCCGGGCCGGGCACCGGCCGAGCGCGGCCCGACCCGCAACATGCCACCGCGATCGATATGGCCGAGGCTTCCGCCGCCGGCGCCGATATTGGCGATATCGGTACTCGGCAGGCCCACCGGCAGGCCATTGACCTCGGTTTCGGCCGTGACGCCAGCCGTACCGCTGCGGATCAGCGCGATGTCCGAACTGGTTCCGCCGATGTCGAGCGTGATCACATCGGCATCGCCGACGATCGCCGCCACCCGAACGGCGCCGATCACGCCCGCCGCAGGACCGGAGTTGAGCATGTGGACGCCACGGTCGAGGGCGCCCCCTCCCGGCAGGACACCGCCGGAGGACTGCATGACGAAGAGATCGCTCTGCGGGGCGTGCTCCGCCATGTGGCGCTCCAGGCGGCCGATATACCGGCCAACCAGCGGTGCCAGATAGGCGGCCATCGCTGTCGTGGAGGCGCGCTCATATTCCCGGAAAGTTGGCAGCACGTCCGATGACAGGATGACCGGGAGGTCCGGGTGGCGCTCGGCCAGAAGCGCACGGATCCTGAGTTCGTGCTGCGGATCGAGATAGGAGTGGAGCAGGCAGACGGCGAGGGCCTCGGGCGCCTCGCGCGCCACAAGGTCGTCGACCGCCGCGATCAGGGACGTTTCGTCCAGCGGCTCGATGACCGCGCCATGCGCATCCAGACGCTCCGGCGCCTCGATCGAGCGGCGCAGGGGGACCAGTGGCTCCGGCTTCCCGCAGGCGATCGCATAGACATTGGCACGAAGCTGACGCTGCAGTTCCAGCACGTCCCTGAAGCCGCGCGTCGTCACCAGAGCCGCCCGGCACCCGCGCCGTTCGATGATCGCGTTCGTGGCCACCGTCGAACCGTGGCAGAGCTCGGACATCCTCGAGAGATCCTGGCCCAGTGCCGCCTGCAGGCCGGAAATCACGCCCTCCGAGGGGTCCTCGGGCGTTGAGGGGACCTTCCGGCTCCTCACCTGTCCGTCCTCGATCCAGATCAGGTCGGTGAACGTCCCGCCGACCTCGACAGCCATCTTGATCATCTTGCTAGACCCGGCCTTCCTGTTTCGCCCCGCCCCAAGTGCAGGCGGGGTGCCCTCCCTGCAGCTCAGCAGACGGTCCATCCCGCGACGAGCAATCGGGTTTGCTGGCGCGCGCGCTGGAGAAAATCATCGGGGGTCAGATCTGGGCGAGCGCAGTAGTTGCGGAAGTCGTACATCAGGAGCGCGTAGACCATGTCTGCCGCTACCGCCTCGTCCACGTCCCCGCTCAAGATTCCGCGTGCGCGGAACTGCCTCAGAATCCGACGCGTGAACGATCTGAAGATTTCTCTGTTTCGGTCGACTTCGTCCGGCGCTTCGCTGTTCGCTCGGAACTCCGCGGCGAGCATATCCAGCCACAGCGTCTTCTCCTGCGGCGTTGTCACGTCGCCAATGTCCGCGTGCATGAGCTGCGCAAGTGCCTCGGCAAGATCATCTGGCGGATTCTCTGCGACGGCCTCATAGGCCTGCGAAAGGCGCGCGCGATCAGCGGAAAGAATCTCCAGCAGGATGGCGTTCTTCGAAGGGAAGTAGTTGTAGACAGTCTTGAGGGAGACGTCGGCTTTCTCGGCAACGTCTTCCATTCTGGTCCGCTCGAAGCTGTCCTCGCGCAGCAGGACGACCGCCGCTCGCAAGATCTCGGCACGCTGCATCTGCTTTTTGCGCGCGCGTCGACCGCCGCTCGGAGGCATGTCGGCCCTGTCCATTTTTCCCGGCCTGAAACTTACAGTCGAATGTAAAAAGTGTGTCGAATGTAATTTCTTTCGTCAAGGCATCTGCTGCGCGGCGAATCCGGGGCGTCGCGATCGATCGGGCGGGCGCGGCCATCTGCCTCCGCGCTTCGGCGCGCGCTTTGCCTTTGGCCTGCGGGGGCGCGTCCTGCCGGGCCGGCCCTATAGCGGCCAGAACAGCAGGATCAGGGGCACGCCGGCGGCGACCACGATGATTTCCACCGGCAGCCCCATCCGCCAATAGTCCCAGAAGCGATAGCCACCGGGCCCCATCACCAGGGTGTTGTTCTGGTGGCCGATCGGGGTCAGGAAAGCGCAGGAGGCGCCGACCGCCGCCGCCATCAGGAAGGCGTCGGGATTGGCGTCCAGCCCGGTGGCGATGCCGACCGCGATCGGTGCCATCATCACCGCGGTGGCGGCATTGTTGACGATGTCGGAGATCGTCATCGTCACGATCATCACCAGGGCCAGCAGCACCCAGGGCGGCAGTTCGCCCGACAGCGACAGCAGCTGCCCGGCGATCAGGTCCGTGGTGCCGGTGGATTGCAGCGCCTCGCCCACCGGCAGCAGGGCGCCCAGCAGCACGATCACCGACCAGTCGATGGCGTCATAGGCCTGGCTGAGCGGCATCACCCGCAGCAGCATCAGGATCACCACCGCCGCGGTCAGCGCGATCGCGACCGGCAGCAGGTCGACCGCCGCGATGGCGATGGCGCCCAGCGCCACCGCCAGGATGGTGGCCGCGCGGCGCGGCACGCCGATCCGCAGCTCCCGCTGCGCCAGCGGCAGGCAGCCCAGGGTGGAGAGGGCGCCGTTGATCTGGTCCTCTGGCCCCTGCAGCAGCAGCACGTCGCCGGCCTGGAAACGGAAGCTGCGCAGCCGCCCGCGATGCGGATGCCCTTCCCGCGCCACCGCCAGCAGGTTGATGCCGTAGCGGGAGCGCAGGCGGATCTCCAGCGCGGTATTGCCGGCGATCAGGGAGCGCGGCATGACCACCGCCTCCGTCAGGCCCATGCCGTGCCCTTCGAGCGCCTCGTCCAGCGCTGCCTTGTCCTGGTCGATCAGGGCCAGGTCCAGGGTCTTCAGGATCCCCTCGATGGCGTCCGGTGCCGCCTGCAGGATCAGGATGTCGTCGCCCTGGATGCGCTCCCAGGGCGCGAAGGCGGGGATCTGCCGCTCGCCGCGGATCAGGCTGAGGACCCGGGCCTCCTGGCTCTCCACTTCCTTCTCCAGCTCCGCCACCGACTTGCCGACGAAACGGCTCTCCGCCGGCACCTTGGCCTCGGTGATGTATTCCTGGATGCCGTAGAGCTCGGTGCGGCCCGCATGGTGGCGCCGCGGCAGCAGCCGCCAGCCGACCAGCGCGACGAAGACCAGGCCCAGGATCGCCAGCCCGCCGCCCACGGGGGCGAAGGAGAACATCTCGAACGGCGCACCCAGGGCATCCGCCCGGTAGTTGGAGATGATGATGTTCGGCGGCGTGCCGATCAGGGTGATCAGGCCGCCCAGCATGCTGGTGAAGGCCATCGGCATGAGGACGATGGCCGGCGAGCGCTCCGAGCGGCCGGCCGCGGCGATCGCCACCGGCATCAGCAGGGCGAGGGCGCCGACATTGTTCATGAAGGCCGACAGCACGCTGACGATCAGGCAGAGGCCGCCGACCTGGATCCAGGCCGGACCGGCGGAGGGAACCAGCCGTTCGGCCAGCCAGTCGATCACCCCGGACTGCATCAGGGCGCGTCCCAGCACCAGGACGGCGGCGACCGTGATGACGGCGGGATGCGCAAAGCCGGAGAAGGCGCTGTCGGTCGGTACCAGCCCCAGCAGGACCGCTGCCAGCAGGGCGGTCAGGGCGACCACGTCGTAGCGCCAGCGGCCCCAGGCGAACAGGGCCAGGGTGGCGGCCAGCAGCAGGCAGATGGCGATCTGTTCAGTCGTCATCGGGTTGCGTCACCGTGTCGGTTGCGCGATGGAGGTGGCCGCGGCGCCCCGCGGCGTGCGGAATGGGCCCGCTCCAGGCAGCAATGCCAGAAATGCCCAGGATCGCAAAACGCGAAGCGCAGCGGCGGGTTCCGTACCCGACCGCCGGCCGGACGAGACAGGGCGCGGGTCGCGAAGGACCGTCGTCGAAAAAAGGGCCGCCGGTTTGCACCGGCGGCCCAGTTCGGATCTTAGGAGATGTCGCGAGAACCTGCCCGCGAGCGAGATCCACTATAGGGATCCCGCCTTGAAATGCAAATGCGAATGATCCGCATATACGATTTTTTCCGGGACCGGGTCGGCCGGTGCGGCACCCTTGCGCTGGCCGTCCGTCATTCGGGGGCGACCTGGTCTTTCAGGGTTGACATTGGGCGGCCGAGCGGGCGCCTTTGCAGCCCTGTGGCAGCGAGAGGATGTTCCATGGCAGGCGACTGGCCGTGTCGCCGGACGGCAGTCCGGACAAGCCGGCATCGATGGCGTGCGGGGCTGCTGGCCTGCGCCTTGGCCCTGCCGGCATGGGCCGGCAGCTGGGCCGCGGCGGCAGCGCAGGGCTATCCGCTCCGCATCGACTGTCCCGACGCGCCGCTCTATGCGGTCGGCGGCCTGACCCTGAACCGCGACATGCAGGCCCAGGGCCTGGTCCTGCTGGCGCGGCTGCAGCACAACCGCACCGGGGAGGTCTATGACATCAGCTGCGCCACCGCGGCGGCGACACAGCCGGGCAATGGCGGTGCGGCATCGGATGCCAGCTACCAGTTCGTCTGCACCGCCCGCGGCGAAGGCCGACGCAGCGGCGGCGCACAGGCCAGCCGCGATGGAAAGGTGCCGGCCGGTCTGGGGCTCGACCATCCAGAGACAAGGGCCGCCGTCACGGAGGCGGTCTGTCCGGCGGCACGGCTTGCCTTGTCGCGCTTCCGCGCCGGACTGGCCGAATAGCGGTGCCGGCGACCGGCCGGGCAGGCCGATGACCCTGCCGCGACCCTACCTGACCAGCCGCCTGCTGCGCGCGACACGGGTGGCCGGCTCGGCCTGCCTGGCCCTGGTGGTGCTGCACTACGTCGGCATTATCGGCACGCCGCCGCCGACCCTGCCGCAGATCGGCTTCTATCTGCTGGCCGGCGCGGCTGTCGGCGCGGCCTACGGCCTTGCGGACTGGCTGTGGCGGCGCCGGCAGGCGCCGCACGACGGCGATGCCGGCTGAGCCCAGAGTCCCACGCGCTGCCGCTCTGAAATTGCCCTCCCGGTTGCCAGCCGTTGGCACGGCCCTTGCTACCTGATCGGCAACATGTGGTGTATCCCGCCGGCCCGGTTGCCGGCGGTCGAGGCAGGAAACAGTATGTCAGCAACCTCTTTTGCGCCGACAGTGGATCTGATGCGCGCGCAGGCCGCCGGTGCGCCGCGCGACATCGCGCAGGCGATCGGCAATGCCAGCCGTCGCACGGGGGTCGATTTTGCCTATCTGGTCGCCCAGGCCCGGCAGGAAAGCAGCTTCCGGCCCGCGGTCGAGGCGGCAACCTCTTCCGCGACCGGGCTCTACCAGTTCATCGACCAGACATGGCTCGGCACAGTGAAGGCGCATGGTGCCAAGCATGGCCTGGGCGCCTATGCCGGCCTGATCCGTACCGACGCCAGCGGGCGCCATTCCATCGCCGATCCGGCGGACCGGCAGGCCGTGCTCGACCTGCGCAAGGATCCGGAGATCGCCTCGCTGATGGCGGCCGAGCATGCGCGGGAGAACGGCCTGGCGCTGGAGCAGGCGCTGAACCGCCCGGCCAATGCGACCGACCTCTACATGGCGCATTTTCTGGGAGTCGAAGGGGCGAAGGACTTCCTGCAGGCACGCGACGCCGATCCGGGGCGTGCCGCGGCCGACCTTTTCCCGCGCGCGGCGCGGGCCAATCGCGGCGTGTTCTACGATGCCGGCGGCCAGCCCCGCAGCCTGGAACAGGTCTACGACCGCTTCGCAGCCAAGTTCGACGACCTGGTGGGACCGGATGGCGGCGGGCAGGCCATTGCCGGCCGCTTCGGCCAGATCGACGCGGCACAGGCGGGGCCGGTGGCCCTGGACCGTGGCGGCTATGCGATGGCCGGACGCGACGGCATGGAGGGCAACTCGATCCTCACCAGAGCGCGGCTCGGCGGGAGCGGCGTGGCGCCGCTGGTCCCCTCCCTGCGGCCGGAATCCTTCCTGGCACTGGCCGCGCTGCAGGAAGTGGCCGTGGACATGGGTGCCGCGCCCGCACGCGCCGACAGTCGCGGCGCCGACAGTCGCGGTATCGACAGCCGCGGCGCGGGCAGCGCCTTCCGGGCGGCCTGACCGCCAGCGTCCGCGACCGCTGCGCACGCCCCGCCGGGAGGCCGGCGGCAGCGCCGGTCAGGCCTCGGCCAGCACCTTCTCCCTCCGCGCATCCGGTCCGGTTCGCGGAGCGCCGGCATCCGCCGCGCGCACCAGAACCCGGCCGTCCAGGTACAGCCGGTCCAGCCGGGTGCCGCGGAGGAAGGCGATGGCATGGTCGGGGGTCTCGATCACCGGCTCGCCGGGTCCGTTGAACGAGGTGTTGATGATCACCGGCACGCCGGTCAGGCGATGGAAGGCCTTGATCAGCCGGTAGTAGGCGCCGCAGCCTTCATTCACCGTCTGCACCCGCGCGGTGCCGTCGACATGGGTGATCGCCGGCACCCTGTCGGGCTGCCGGACATCCGCCGTGAACAGCATGTAGGGCGAGGGCAGGGGCGTGCCTTCGAACCATGCGGCGGCCTCCTCCTCCAGCACCGCAGGGGCGAAGGGGCGCCAGCTCTCCCGCCCCTTGACCCCGTTGACCCGCAGCAGGTTTCCGCCGTCGCGCGGATCGGCAAGGATCGAGCGATGGCCCAGCGCACGCGGGCCGATCTCGCTGCGTCCTTCGAACCAGCCGATGATCTCGTTGCGGGCGAGCGCCGCGGCCGCATCCTCGGCGGCGTCGTCGACGTCGACCTCGACGATATCGTCGCCGGCCGCGGCGATGGCGGCGTCGACTGCAGCGGGAAGGATGCGGGGCCCCAGATAGGGGCTGGGCCAGTAGCCCGCCCCGCGTGGGCGCAGCGGCCGGTCCAGGATCTGGTGGTTGACGTAGAGGCCGGCACCGATCGCCAGCCCGCTGTCATTGCAGCCCGGCTCGACGAACACCCGGTCGAACAGGCCGGCATTGGCCAGCAGGGAGTTGGTCGGACAGCTCAGCGCGGTGCCGCCGGTATGGCCCAGGTTGCGGACCGGCAGCCCGGAATTGTCCAGCAGCTGCCGCAGCGCGCGGGCGCTGTGCAGCAGGGTCTGCTCCAGCAGCATCTCGCTGCTGGCGGCGATATCGGCATTGACCGGCGCGGTCGCGAATTCGCGCCGCGCGGTGACGGACAGCTCGTAGCCCATCTCCGCGGCCAGCTTGTGGCAGTGGCTGATCCACTCGCGGCTGCCGTTGGACGTGCCTTCCCCCTTCTCGAAGCGGTTGCCCACGAATTCCGGTCGGAAGAAGGCCGGCTCGCCATAGGATGCCAGGCCCATCAGCTTGCCGGAGGCATCCCATTCGCCCAGCTGCAGGTATTGCGACAGCAGGATGTAGAGAGCGCCGACATTGTTGTAGTGCGGGAACAGCGGGTAGATCGCGTTGTCCTGCGCATAGAGCAGGAAGCCGGACAGGTAGGACGCCGCCACGCCGCCGTCGTTCGACAGGATCGCGGCCTCGGAGAAGCCGGACTGGAAATAGTTTGAGGCGGCGTGCGCCATATGGTGCTGCACGCAATAGCCGGGCAGGTCGTGGCCGTGCAGGCGCACCGTCACCGGCAGGTCGAACTGCCGCCGCCGCTCCCGCAGCCGTGCCGGGTCGACCCGCTGCGCCGCGATCTCCGCCAGGGTGCGGGTCTGCCGCCATTCGGGCGGGTTGGCATAGATGTCGGGGGAGGGCACGTGCCGCCAGGCCGCGCGGTCGTAGGGCATGCCTTCGGGGAAGATCTCCCTGAGGAAGCCGGGATCCATCGTCTCCGGATCGGAGAGATGGGCATGAAGCGGCAGCGACACCTCGGCCGCCGCGGCCGCCCGTTCGGCATATTGCGCCCGGCAGGCGTCGTCGCGGCTCTCGGCATGGCCGGCATGAAGTTCGAAACGGATCTCCAGCGGGTCGCCGGCGGGCAGGATCATCTCCACCCGCTGCGACGAGACGATCGCGCAGACGTCGATGTCCTGCACCTTCAGGCCGGCATCGGCGAGCGCAAGGTCAACCAGGTCGGAGGTCAGCCCGATATGGTGCTTCACCCGGGTGTGGCGCTCGCGCAGCAGGCAGTTGACGACCTCCTGGTCGCGCAGCACCGCCACGGCGGCGTCATGCCCGAAATTCAGGGCGAGAATGTTCATTCCGTCTCAGGCTCCGCCAAAGAATGAGGCCAGGGCGATGCCCCGGGGCCGGCCGCTCCGGCACGCAACATGCCCCGCAGCCCTGCCGGGCTCAATGTTCGGGACGGGGCAGGGCCGGTCAGCGGGCCGCTGCGGCGCGCTTGATGAACAGGCCCTGACCGGTCGGGAGTTCCACGATGAACTGCCCATGTTCAGCCGCGAAGCGGTCGGCACGGACCCGCTGCTCTGAATAGTAGGCCCAGCCATAGTCGTCCAGCACGACCATGCCGCCGTCGACGATCCTGTCGAACAGGAAGGCCAGGGCCCCGGCCTCCGCCTCGGCATTGTTCATGTCCAGATGCATGAAGCAGATCTTTTCCGGCGCCGTCTCGGGCAGGGCGTCGGGCACCTTGCCGCGAACCACCAGGGTTCCCGGATAGGGCGCCAGGCGGTCGGCAACCTCGGCAAACAGGGTGTCGCCGTGGCTCGGCAGGCGATGACCGACGCCGGCGGCCTCGTCCGGGTCGAACAGGTCATAGACCACGAACCGCTTGCCGTGGCGGTGCGGCTCGACATAGCCGCAGATCACCTCCGCGCTGTAGGCGCGGTAGGTGCCGCATTCCACGAAATCGCCTTCCAGGGCCAGGCAGCTCTTCGCTGCCCAGGTCAGGACATGGGTGCGCCAGGCGATCACCAGGTCGCGCTCTTCGCGCGCACAGGCCTGCAGGGTATCCGTGAAACGGCGGTCTTCCAGGAAGGAGAAAGCACGCCCGATCGTCAGCAGGTTATCGGCAAAGACGGCGACAGATCCCGCCTTGTTCAACGGGGCGCAGACATTGAGGAACTGGCCGAGGCGCGACTCGAACCGCTGCTTGGCACTGTCGTCGACGAAGGCCGGCGGGAAATACTTCAGTGGGATCTCGAACGGGGTATCGGCGCCGATGCCGGCGGATTCCGTCGCTCCGGGATCGGTCTTCTGCGGGCCGGTGTCGATAGGCATCATGCTCAGGCTTCGTCCGTCGTGGGTATCGGCAGGGCCTAGGTCCTGCGGCGTTCCTGGCGCGGACCGTCGGCAATGGGTCCACGGGAGACGTGCGAGGTGTAGCGGAATTCGAAACTCATCCGTACCTGGGTCATGCCAGGCCGCTCCACCGTGCGGTGCGGACAAAAGCCATCGAACATCAGCAGGTCGCCAGGTTCGAACACCGGCTCGATTGCGGACAATGGAATCGGCCAGGAAGCCATTGTCTCTTCACTGATATGGCCCATCGGATAGCCACCCGGCGTGGCGTCTGCGTTGTGGGGAAAGGCCATAGCCCGAGACAGAGGAAAGACTTGCAGCCCAGGGGCGAGATGGCCGCAGGGTGTAAGCGGCACCCAGAAATTGACCCAGCTCCTGTCGTGGGTCGTAAACGCCACATCCTGGTGCAGCGGCACGAAGCTCAGGTTCTGGGACGGGCGGTGGCAACGAAACCGCAGGGTCGATGTGTCGGGAATCAACGGCCCGCCAAGATAGTGTTCCAGGATCGGCCGGCCGACCCCGCCTTCCACCGCGCGGCGCGCCAAGGCGAGCAGTTCCGGGAAGCCAGCTGTCAGACCCGGTCCGATCATGGACAGGCGCATCAACTCCCGGGCCGCATCGTCGCCGGCAGGTGCAACCTGCGGGAGACGCTCGAACGCCCGGGCGGTCGCCTGCTGAACCTGCTCGACGACCCCGCGGCCGATGGCGCCGCGCAACAGGACGACGCCTGCCTTGGTGAGGCAGGCCGCGGCGGCCTCGTAGTCCGCGGGTGCCACGGTTATGTCGGCTTCCGACCACCGCTCTTGCGCCACGGCGCTGGCATGGCCGCCTTGGCCGGCCACCGGGAAGGCGCCAGGAAGAGGGGCGTTACTGTCGGACTCAGCATAGATCGGCATGTCGTTGCCATTCGAGGTCGAATACGAAGGAGTTCGGGCGGCGGACCGCAGGGCCGGCGTCCCTGCCGGAGGCCCGTGGGACCGCAGGCCAGCGCAGGCGATCCTGCCTTGCCTCATCGGTTGGCGATGATCTGGCAGCCGGCAAGCCGCGACATTGCCCGGTAGCGTCTCGCGGGTGCGGAGACTCTATGCTATGGCAGCCGGCGAAGTCCATTGTCCCGGCGGCCTGGTCGCCACTCCCCTTCCGGAATGCTCCATGTCGGTTGACGTCGCCACCGCCTTGTTCACCAGCGGTCGAACGGACGAGGCCCTCGCCCTCTGCCAGCAGCATTTGAAGGCGAATCCCGCGGACGCTGGCGGTTGGGGTGTCCTCGGCGCGATGTTCCATAACATCGGCCGCTACCGTTCGGCGGCCGAGGCCCTGCAGCGCTCTCTGCAGCTGCGACCCGACGACCCGCAGGTGATGGGTCATCTTGCCGCGGCGCTCAAAGGCATGGGTGACCTGGAGGCGGCGGAGAAGGTCGCGCTGAAATCGCTGGCGATCTGGCCCGACAATGCCGAGCTGCTGAACAGCTACGGCGGTCTGCTGAACGACATGCACCGGGCGTTCGAGGCGGAGGAAGCGTTCCGTCGTTCGATTGCCGCCGATCCAGCGGCTCCCAAGGCCTACGGCAATCTTGCCTACACCCTGTTCCTGCTGGGGCGGAACAGCGAAGGCGAGGTCTTCGCCCGGCGCGGCCTGAAGATCGATCCGGACAGTGCCGTCCTGCAGAACAGCATGGGCAGTTCGGTCATGGGCCAGGACCGGATGGTGGAGGCAGCGACCTATTTCCGGAAGGCGGTGGAACTGGACCCCGACTTCGCCATCGCGCACAGCAACCTGCTGTTCTGCCGCAACTACGATCCGGACGCCTCGGCGGAAGATGTCTTCGCCGACTACCGGCGGTTCGACGAACTGCAATGCCGCCCGTTGGTCCCGTCGGATCCGCACTATGAGAACGACCGCGATCCCGACCGCCGCATCCGCCTGGGCTTCGTCTCCCCCGATTTCCGGCGCCACGCCGCGAACTATTTCCTGGAGCCGCTGCTGGAGGCGCACGACCGGGACCGGTTCGAGCTGTTCCTCTACGGTATGGTCCCGGCCCCGGACCGCTATACCGACCGCTACCGCGAACTCGCCCATGCCTGGCGCAATGTCACCGGCATCAGCGACGAGGAGATGGTGGAGCAGATCCGTCAGGACCGCATCGACATCCTGGTGGATTTCGCCGGCCATACCGCGCGCAACCGGCTGAAGGTGTTTGCCCGCCGGCCTGCCCCTGTGCAGATCGCCTATCTCGTCGGCCTCGGCTACACGACGGGCATGTCGGTGTTCGACGGCTTCTTCGCCGACGATGCCATGGCACCGCCGGATGCCGGGCATCTGTTCAGCGAACCCGTCCTGCGCCTCGGCCGCTTCCCGATGACCTACCGTCCGCCTGCGGAGATGCCGGAGGTCGGCCCGCTGCCGGCGGAGAAAGCCGGGCATGTCACATTCGCATCGTTCAGCCGGACGGTGCGCATCAATGCCCGGGTTGTCGATTGCTGGGCGGAGATCCTGAAGGCGGTACCGACGGCGCGGCTGATGCTCAACACCAAGAGCTTCGCCGAAGAGGCGGCGCGCAATGCCTATCGTCAGATGTTCGCCCGGCGCGGCGTGGACCCGGACCGGCTGCAGCTTCTGTTCACGCAGCCGCAATCGGTGACCTGGGAAACCTACAACCGGGTCGACATCGCCCTGGACCCGTTCCCGCACAATGCCGGGACGACGACCTTCGAGGCGCTGTGGATGGGGGTGCCGGTGGTGTCGCGGATGGACCGGCCCTCGGTCGGCCGCTTCGGCGCCAGCATCATGAACAGCCTGGGCCAACCCGGCTGGGTGGCGCGCGACGATGCCGACTATGTCCGCCGTGCCGTGGCGCTCGCCGCAGACCTGCCGGCATTGGCGCGGACCCGCGCCGGCCTGCGATCGGCGATGCGGCAATCGCCCCTGATGGATCCGCGTGGCCTGGCCGCCGAGATGGAGGCGCACTACCGCCGCCTGTGGCGCGGCTGGTGCACCGGCCGGACCGAGCCGGCGCCGTCCTGGCCGACCCCCGATTTCCTGCTCTACCGTGGCTCCGCGACCGCCCCCGTACCGGCGTCCTCCCACACATCTGTGTCCGCCGATGCCTCCGTCGATCCGTCCGGGGGGCCTCAGGCGGCCGACGCGACAACCGTCGAAACCCTGCTGGCGGCGAGCCGCGGGGCGGAGGCGTTCCGCATGGCCGCCCGCCTGTCGGCAGAGCGGCCGGACGATATCGACTTGCTGCACCTGGTTTCCCGGTGCCTCGACGCCGCCGACCGGCCAGCCGATGCGGCGTCGGTCCGGGCCCAGGCGGCCGCGCTTGCCGTTGCGCAGGCTGCGCCGGCACCGGACCGGCCGCAGCCGCCGGACCTGGTGCCGGTCGACCTGCCCGTGGATCCTGGCGATGCCGGTACGCTGCGGAGGGCGGCGGAGAAGGCGCATGCGGAAGGACGCCTGGATGCAGCGGAAGCCGGCTACAAGCAGTTGCTGGCCCTGGTGCCGGACGATGCCGCGGCGGCCAACAACATGGCGGCGATCTGCCTGGAGGGCGGACGTGCGGCCGCGGCCGAGGGGTTCGCCCGTCGGGCGCTGAAGCACGCGGCGGACTCGCCACAGGTCGTCGGCAACCTGGCCATGGCCCTGTGCGAGCAGGCCCAGCTGGCGGAAGGCCTTCCGATGCTGCAGCGCCTTGTCGACAGCGGCAAGGCCAGCGCGCGCACCCATGCCAACCTTCTGTTCGCGCAGAACTACGATCCCGACCGGGATGCGGCAACGATCCGGCGCACGGCCGAAGCCTGGGCCGCGCGCTTCGCGCCGGCCGGCGGCCGGCAGGAACTGCCCCGCAGCGCCGGGGCAGCGGCGGCCGGGCGGCGGTTGCGGGTCGGCTATGTCTCGCCGGACTTCCGGATACACGCCACCCTGAACTTTCTGCTGCCCCTGCTTCAGGCGCATGACCGCGGCAAGGTGGAGGTCCACCTGTTCGCGGAACTCTCCGGCACCGACGCGGCCAGCGCCATGTACCGGGCCGCCGCCGATGGCTGGCACGAGACCGCGGGCCGCAGCGACGACGACCTCGCCGCCCTGGTCCGCGAGATCGGCATCGACGTGCTCGTCGATCTTGCCGGACATACATCCGCCGCCCGCCTGGGCCTGTTCGCCCGTCGGCCGGCACCGGTGCAGCTGACCTATCCGATCGGCTTCGGCGGCACCACAGGCATGGCGCAGTTCGACGGGGTGATCGCGGATCGGGTGCTGGCGCCCGAGGTGGCGGAGACCGGTTTCACCGAACCGGCGCTGCGGGTGGACGGGCCATGGGTCGCCTTCCGTCCGCAAAGCCCTTTCCCCAATGTCGGGGCGCTGCCGGCTGCGGCGAACGGGCATGTCACCTTCGGCTGCTTCAGCCGCGTCATCCGGCTGAACGACCGGGTCCTCGACTGCTGGGCAGAGATCCTGGCCGCCCTGCCGGGCAGCCGCCTGATGCTGAACAACCGGGTCTTCCAGGAGGCGGCCGTGCGTACGCGTTTCCTGGCCGCGTTCCATGCCCGCGGGATCGGCGCGGATCGCCTGGACCTGGTCTATGTGACGCCGCAGGCGGCCAGCCTCAGCCATTATGGGAAGGTCGACATCACCCTGGACCCCTTCCCGCACAGCGCCGCCACGACCGTCGCGGAGAGCCTGTGGATGGGTGTCCCGGTGGTCAGCCTGCGCGGCGCGACCCCTGTGGGCCGCCTGGGCGCCAGCCTGCTGGAGGCCGGCGGGCTGGAGGCGTGGGTCGCGGACAGCCCAGAGGCGTATGTCGACATCGCGCTGCAGCTGGCCGGTGACACGGACCGGCTGACGCGCGCGCGTGCCGGACTGCGCGAGCACGTCCAGGGCGGCCCGATGGCCGATCACGGGGCCTTGGCGGCGCGGCTGGAGGCACTCTACCTACGTCTTGGCGGTGCACCCACCGGCGGTCCCGATCCGGGCGCCGGCCCGGCAGCCGGTAGCCCGGTTTCGTCCCTGCCACCGCCGGATACCGGATCGGCTCAGCCTGCCGCTGTGCCAACCGATGGTGCGGCGAAGGCTTCAGCGCTGATGGCGGCGGGCCGGCCCGCCGAGGCGGTCGACCTGCTGCGGGCAGCCGTCAGTACGGGAGGCGCTTCCGTCGCGGAACTGCTGCTCTACCTCGTGGCGGCGATTCATGCGGACCGTCTGCCGGAGGACGCGCTGCAGCTGGCGGAGCGGCTGGTGGGGCAGGCCCTGGGCGATCCCGGCCACCACAACATCCATGCCATCGTCCTGCGGCGCGCCGGCCGGACGGCGGAGGCGGAGGCAGCGTTCCGGCAGGCCGTTGCGCTGGACCCGCGGCAGGGGGAAGCGGCGCAGAACCTGTGCAGCCTGCTGATGGGATCGGAGCGCTACGGCGAGGCCGAGACGCTGATGGCGACCTATCTCGAACAGCGGCCCGACGACGGCCGGGGCTGGATCACCCTGGGTCAGGCGCGCCAGATGCAGATGGACACAAGGGGTGCCATCGCAGCCTATGAACGCGGCCTGGCGCTGGTCCCCGACGATTATGAGGGCTGGAGCAATCTCTGCCCGATGCGGATTGTCCTGGAGGATTTCGAGGGGGCGGTCGCGGCGGGCCGGCGGGCGATACAGTTGCGGCCGGGGGTGAAGAAGGATCTCACCAACCTCGGCGTTGCGGAGTACCGGCAGTTCAATCTGAAGGAGGCGGAACGGCTCTGCCTGGAGAGCATCCGCATCGATCCCAACCACGCCCTGACCTGGAACAACCTGGCCAACATCTACCTGGACGAATGCCGTTTCGACCAGGCGTTCGATGCCTACCGCCGTGCCGTGCACAGCGAGCGCGACGGCGTGCAGCATCACAGCAACCTGCTGTTCGCGCTGAACTACGCGCCGGATATGAGCGCGGAAGAGATCTTTGCGGAATACCGCAACTGGGACGAACGGCACGCACGGCCGCTGGTGCCGGCGCAGGTCCGCCACGACAACGACCGCGATCCGGGGCGCCGCCTGCGTATCGGCTATGCCTCTCCCGATTTCCGCAGTCATGCCGCCCGCAATTTCCTCCTGCCGATGCTGGAGGGACATGACCGCGGCGCGGTCGAACTGGTGCTGTATTCCGAGACCCCGGCGCCGGACGAGGTGACCGCGCAGTACCGGGCGCTCGCCGACCAGTGGCGGGAGACCTACGACCTGAACGATGACCGGCTGGCCGCGCGGATCCGGGAGGACCGGATCGACATCATGATCGACCTGGCCAGCCACACGGCCGGCAACCGGCTGCTGGCGATGGTGCGCCGGCCCGCACCGATCCTGATCTCGCTGATGGTCGGCCTGGGCTATACCACCGGGATCAGCGGCTTCGACTATTTCGTCGGCGATGGCGACATGACGCCGCCGGAGGCGGCGCATCTGTTCGGCGAACAGGCGCTGATCCGCCTGAACCGCTTCCCGATGGCCTATCGGGCCCGGCCGGAAATGCCGCAGCCGAACCGCCTGCCGGCCCTCCAGCAGGGCCATGTGACCTTCGGCAGCCTGAGCCGCACGATGCGGCTGAACGATCATGTGGTCGCGGCCTGGGCCAGGATCCTGAAGGCGGTGCCGGGATCGCGGCTGGTCCTGAACAACAAGCCCTACCATGACCCCGCCGTGCGCGACCTGTTCGTCCAGCGCTTCGTGGCGCAGGGCATCGATCCGTCGCGGCTGAAGGTGTTCCGCGGCACGGTCGACTATCGCGAGATCGACATCGCCCTGGACCCCTGGCCGCACAATGCCGGGACGACGACCTGCGAGGCGCTGTGGATGGGAGTGCCGGTGCTGTCGAGGCGGGACCGGCCGTCGGTGGGCCGGTTCGGCGTCAGCATCCTGCGGGCCACCGGCCTGTCGGACTGGGCGGTCGACGACACCGAGGCCTATGTGGCGCGGGCCGTAGCAGCGGCGGCGGACCTGGATGGCCTGGCCCGGCTGCGGGCGGGACTGCGGGACCGGATGGCGGCATCGCCGCTGTGCGACGGCAGCGATCTGGCCAGGCAGATGGAGGCGGCCTTCCGTGTCGCCTGGCAGCGCTGGTGCCGGGGGGAGGGGGCAACCCCGATTACCGTCCGGCCCGACGGTACCGCCCGGGCTGACTGACAGGCGCCCGCGCCGGCCCCGACGGTGACCGGCGCGGTGGGGGACCGGCGCAGTATGGTGGCGCCTACTGCTCGGTGAAGGCCTTGTCGAAGGTCCGGGTGATCGGCTTCGTGAAGTAGCTGAGGGCGGTCCGGTCGCCGGTGACGATCTTCACCGTCACCGGCATGCCCGGCGCCAATTCGACATCGTCGCCCAGCTTGGCCAGTTCCTCAGGTGGAACCACGACCCGCAGTTCGTAGTATAGCGACCCGACCTTCTTGTTCTCCTTGGCATCGGCGGAGATGTCGACGATCTCGCCGATGATGCGCTCGGTGAAGCGGCTGGAGAAGGCGGCGAATTGCACCTCTGCGTCCATGCCGAGATGAACGTCATCGATCGCGTTGGGCTCCAGCGCGGCCTTGACCACAAGGTTGCGCTGGCCGGGCACGATGTCCATCAGGGGCTGGCCGGGCGCCACCACGCCGCCCTCGGTGTGGATATCCAGTCCCAGCACGCGGCCGCCGGTCGGCGCGCGAATGATGCTGCGGTCGAGGATATCCTTGGCCGCCACGATCCGCTCGTTCAGGGAGAATGCCTGGCTGCGAAGCTCCGCCAGCTTCTCGGCGGCCTCGCTGATGCGATTGCGCTTCAGGCTGATGATCTGCATCTGGATCTCGGCATCATTTTCCTGGATTCGGGCAATATTGCCGCGATACTCGCCGACCTGTCCCTCCAGCGATGCGAGCGAGCGTTCCAGGGCGCGCACCCGGGTCATCGGGGCATGACCTTTCTGCTGCAGCTCCCTTGTGCCCTTCAGTTCGTCGCGCAGCAGCTGCATCTGCCGCTTGTGCGAAGTGATCTGCGACTCGAGGCCGCCGATCTGCTCGTCCAGCTGCTTGCGCCGCTGTTCCAGGGTGCTGACCTGATTCTCAAGCAGGGTCCGCCGTGCCTCGAAGGCCTGTTCCTGGCCTTCAACGATGCGACGGACATCGTCACGCTCCGCTGCTTCGTCCATCAGCTCCGCCGGGAACGTGATTTGCGGTGCATCGGCCTGCTCGGCCTCCAGGCGCGCGATCTGCGCCAGCATGGCGTAGTACTGTTCGCGCAGCAGGTCGTGCACCGATGAAGCCTGCGTGTCGTCGAGGATGATCAGGGGATCGCCTGCCTTCACCTCGCTGCCTTCCCTCACCAGGAGGGACTTCACGACTCCGCCCTCCTTGTGCTGTACCGTCTTGCGGTTGCCCTCGATCTCGACATTGCCGTTCGCAAAGGCGGCACTGGCGAGTGGCGCCAGCGCGGCCCAGCCGACCAGTCCGATGAAGAAACCGGCGAAGATGACGAGCCCGACCAGGGAGATCGGCCGAACCTTGTCGTTCAGCCCGTCCATCGGGTCCTCTTCTTCCGCCGGCCCACCGTCCTGCGGCACCGGCAACAGATTTTTTTTCACCTTCATCATGTCATGCCGCTCCTTCCGACGCGCGGCCCTGTGCGGTCGCATCCTGGCCAGCCTGCCCCTGTGCGGCCGCCGGTCCCTGCGCATTGGCCTGCTGCCCTGCCGCCTGTGCAGATCCCTGCACCGCTGTCTGAGGCTGCGACGCTGCGGCCTGTCCGCCCCCCTGACCCTGGCCCTGCCCCTGACCCTGTGTCTGGGCGATCTGGCGCTTGTCGCCCGTTCCGCCGACCAGCCGCGGCACCACGTCCCCGGCCTTGCCGAGGGCTTCCACCTGACCGTCGCGCAGGATCAGGATATCGTCGACCATGCCCAGGATATGGGGGCGGTGTGAGATGATGACGACAGTGGTCTCACGCTCCTTCAGTGCCTTCAGCATCTGGCTCAGGGCGGCTTCGCCCTCGCTGTCGAGGTTGGAGTTGGGTTCGTCCAGGATCACCAGCTTCGGGCGTCCGAAGACCGCCCGCGCCAGGGCGATCCGTTGGCGCTGGCCGCCCGAGAGGCGGGTACCGCCCGGCCCGATCTCGGTGTCGTAACCGTCCGGCAGACGCAGGATCAGGTCGTGTACGCCGGCCATCCGCGCCGCATCGACCACATCGTTCGGGTCTGATTCACGAAAGCGGGCGATATTGTCGCGCACGGTGCCGTCAAATAGCTCGATGTCCTGCGGCAGGTAGCCGACATGGCGACCGAAATCCTCCCGTGGCCAGGTATAGACATCGGCGCCGTCGAGCCGCACATGGCCGGATGCCGGTTTCCACACGCCGACCATCAGCTTGGCCAGGGTCGACTTGCCGGACGCGCTGGGACCGATCACGCCCAGGATGGTGCCGGCGGGAATGTCGAAGGACATCCCCTTCAGCAGCAGGGTCTTGCTGCCGCCGGGCACATAGGTCAGCCGTTCCACCGACAGTTCGCCTGTCGGCGGCGGCAATTGCATCGCCTCGGGGCGGTCGTCCATGTCGGCAAGGGCATCGTCCACCTCCTTGAAGGCATCCATGCCTTCGACGATGGAGCGCCACGACATCACGATGGAACTCACCGGCATTATCATCCGGCCCATGATGAACATGGCCGCGAAGGTCTCGCCCGGGGTCGCGTCGCCGGCGATTACAAGCCCCATTCCGGCGCCGATGATGGAGATCTGCAGGATCATCTGCAGGTTCTTGGTCAGCCCGGCCGAGATGCTCATGCTGTCCATGGCGCCGCTCTGGGCCACCAGGCCGCCGAAATATTTGCGCTTCCAGCGCCGCATAAGTTCCGGCTGCATGCCGAGCGCCGACACCACCTCGGCATTGCGCACGAAGCTCTGCGCCATCTGATGGCTCTGGCCGGTGGCCTGCATCGAATTGTTCAGCCGACGCGCAGTGACCAGCTGGTTGCCGAGCGCCACCGCCGCGCTGATCAGCAGGCCCAACAGTCCGAGCACGCCGATGAACGGGCTGACGATGAACATCGCCAGGATGTAGAGCGGAACGAACGGGATCTCGAAGACGTTGTGGAGGCCTGGGCCCGCGAAGGTGCTGCGGTACGTCTCGTGCTTTGCCAGCAGATCAGCGCCGGCATCGTTGCCCTTTCGCGCGGCATCGTCGAGCCGCATGCCCAGCAGCTTCTCGGAAAGCAGCTTGTCCGCCTTGCTGCCCAGCCTGACCAGCATCATGCCGCGAATGCCCTCGAGAACCGCGCTGACGCTGAGCCCGAAGAGTGCGATGACGGTCAGCAGGATCAGCGTCTCGCCGCTCTGCGAAGACATGACCCGGTCGAACACCTGCATCATGTACAGAGGCATGGTGAAGAACAGCAGCCCGATGCCGAAACTGAACAGGACGATCAGCAGGAGCGTCGGGACGCACTGGCCGAAGATGTCCCGCATGATCTCGCTGCGGGGATAAAAGCGCATGTCAGACCCTGTGTCGGTTCGAGCTATCGCGCATGATGCGCCATCTTGTCGTCGTCACCGGAGCGCCGTGCCGCAACCGGAACCCTGCGTCGATACGGAAGCGGGCGCGGCGATCCGCCGTCACATGCCCGATCCGGGACATGGACCGCTCCGGAGGCGGCCGGCTTCGCATGGCAGAAAATACCTGGGCCGATTGCCAGGACCGACCGAAAACAGTTGCTTACACATTCGGCCTTGGTTCTGCAAACGGCGGACCCCGCGGCCACAGATCGCAGGTTGTTGCGACAGGGCCCATCATCCGGGACATTGTGGCGCCGCGATGGCAGGTGCACCGCGTACCTCGTGCCGCATGCGGCGACAGTCGGGCAGGGGGCGCCGGCCGCCGCCTTTGTTGCAATCTGTTCGCAACAGATTTCCGGAAGCGGTGCGGCGGCGTATGATGTCGACCGCTTCGGAAGACACAGGTCGCAATCAACTAACTGGCGAGGAGAACGATCATGGTCACTGGATGGATGCGCCGCTGGATGGAACGTCCGGACGGGGCGGGCCGCGGGCCCGACGGGGACCTCCGGGCGCCGGGTCGCACCTCCGGCCGCCACCTCGCCGCGACCGCCTTCGCCGCCCTGGTCGTGGCGGTCATGGCCCTGCTGCTGCGGCCCGACGCCACCGTCGCGCAGGACAAGGAGGACCAGGACGGCGGTGCGGAAGCAGCCGCTGCCACCGCCGCGGAACCGACCCTGAACGTGGAACTCAACACCATCGAGCAGCAGGAGGATGCCTGCCGGGTCTATCTGGTGGTCAAGAACGAGAGCGAGGACCGCTATACCGACCTGGAGATGGAACTGATCCTGTTCGACAAGGACGGCTTCGTCAGCCGCCGCTATGCGGTCCAGATCGCGCCGCTGCAGCCGAACAAGACCCGGGTGCGGCCCTTCGACCTGCCTGAACTGGACTGCGCCACCGTGGGTCAGTTCCTGATCAACGATGTGACGAAATGCGCAGCGGAGGATGGCGAAAAGCCGGACTGCCTGAAGCGGATCCGGACCGAGAGCAAGGGCGAGGTGACCCTGTTCATGTAGGCGGCTGCCGGTCGGCCGGCGACAACTGCCGGCCGGCCCCCGCACCGCGGCCCGCGCCGCATTGTCGGCCGACGGCGGCAACGGGTGCGGGAAACGACAACAGGGCGGAACCGGGGCGGCGGTTGAAAACGGGACGGCGCACACACAGGTCTGCAGGGCGTGCGATGCAGGGTGAGTCCGGCCCGGCCGCGATGCAGGCAGGCATGGGCGAAGACCGGAGCGCTTTCTATGACCGACCGTCACATGATCGAGCGGCTGCGCCGCAGCGGCGCCCTCGAAGGGATCAGCGGGCCCGGTCCCCATGGCCGGCAGCCGGTCCTGTTCTGGGCGGAGCGCGCGCCCGGCTTCTATCTCCGGGCGACGGCGATCTCCGCCCTGCTGATGGCACCCATCGCCTTCTTTCTTCCTGTGCTGTTCCTGGTCTTTGTGGCGTTCCTTGCCCTGTCGAGCTGGATCAATGCCCGCAGTTTCCGCTTCGAGGTCAGCTCGGATGTCCTGGCACTGCGCCAGTCCATCCTGCTGCCGCGCCTGCAGCTGCCGCTTGCGGACATCCTGACGGTGGAAGCCCGTGCCGATCCGGGCGGGCGGCTGTTCGGCGGCGAGCCGGGCAGCGGTCTGCTGCTGCTGACCCTGCGCAACGGCCGCATGCTGGTGGTACCGGGCCTGAAGGATGTGGCCGAAGCCGTGTCGGCGATCCGCATCATACAGTCGGGCCGGCAGGCGGACTCGCTGGCCACCGATGGCAGCGGCCCGGGCCGCTCCGGGCCGGACGGGTCCGGTTCGGGCGGTCCCGGTTCGGGTGGGGGCGCGGCGGCTGCCGGATGAGGCCGTTCCAGGCCCGTGCGGCCATGGGCCGGGCGCGATGAGCAGGCCGGACACGGGCGGGCGGATGGCCGCTGCGCCGGACGAGGGCTTCGCGCAGGCCATGGCGCTGCTGAACGGCGGCCAGGTGGCAGAGGCCGAGCGGCGGCTGCGGCAGCTGCAGGTCGTGGCACCGGCGGATGCCCGCCTGATGCACATGCTGGGCCTGATCGCCCTGCAGACGAACCGGCCTGCGGAGGCCGTTCAGCAGTTCGAGAAGGCGGTCGCCACCTATCCCGACGAACCCGGTTTCCGCGGCCTGCTGGGCAATGCCTACCGTGCCGCAGGCCGCCTGGACGCTGCCCGGGACGCCTATCTCGCCGTCCTGGCGGACGATCCGGCCTCTGTGCCCGCGCTGATCAACCTCGGCAATCTGGCCCTCGAAAAGGGGCGGCTCGACGAGGCGCAGGCGCGCTATCGCAGGGCGGCGGAGATCGAGCCGGCGCATCCCGAAGTGCAGAACGGTCTGGGCCAGCTCGCGCTGGGGCAGGTGCCGGCCGACGGCACGGTCCCCGATGACGATCCGCGCCGGCAGGCGGCGCTGGCGGCGGCGGCCGGCCATTTCGAGCGCGCGCTGCGCGCCGCGCCGGACCATCCGGCCGCCCTGGCCGGGCGCGGCAAGGTTGCGGCGGCGCGCGGCGATACAGCCACCGCCCTGGCCGCCCTGGACCGCGCCCTGCGGGTCGCACCCGGCCAGCCGGATGTCGCGGTGAGCCTGGGCAAGACGGCGTTGCGCGCCGGCCGGCTGGCGCCGGCAAAGGCGGCGCTGGAGCATGCGCTGCAGGTGCTGCCGCCCTGGCCCGGCGGGCAGGCGCAGCGGCAGTACGCCCATTGCTACCTCTCCTATGTCGCCGCGGCGGCGGGTGACACCGCCGGCTATGCCGCGCTCGCCGATCCGGCGGAGATGGTCCTGGTCGGCGCGCTTGACGGCGACTCCTCCGGCCTGAACACGGCCCTGGCGGAGGAGATCCTGTCGCAGATCCCGCTGACATGGGAACCGGCCGACACGACCACCAGCGCCGGCCGGCAGAGCGGCGACCTGAGCCGCGGCGGCGGGCCGGCGATCGCCGCCTTCCGCGAGCGGCTGGCTGCAGCCGTGGCGCGGCGCATCGACGATCTGCCGTTTCGCGAGGGGCATCCTTTCCTGGGGCACCGGCCGCGGCGCTACCGCTTCAACCTGTGGGCCACCGTGCTGCACGAGGGCGGCCACCAGCGGCCGCACATCCACCCGCGCGGCTGGATGAGCGGCGTCTACTATGTCCAGGTGCCGGAGCTTGCCGCGGATGCGCCGGCAGAGGCCGGCCGGCTGGAGCTGGGCCGGCCCGAGGCGCAGCTGGACGCCGCCGGCATCCTGCCGCCGGAACGGCTGACCCTGGTGACCCAGGTGGCGGCGGTACCGGGGCGGCTGGTCTTCTTTCCGTCCTACCTGTTCCACCGGACGATCCCGTTCCGCGGTGCCGACGACCGGCCGCGGATCAGCCTGGCCTTCGACGTCCTGCCGGAAGCCTGACCGCAGGCGTCGCAGCGGTCGCGGCCGGCGCCTGACAGCCCGTCAGGCGGCACTCCGCCATTTGATCGAGCAGCCCATCGACGGCACCTGCTCCCGCGGGCCCTCGCCGGTCTCCGCGATCCGGCGCATCGCCGCCAGAAGCTCATGCTGCCCGCTGCCGTCGCGGCCGCCGGTGCCATCGTCGAAGCGGCCGCGGTACTGCAGGCTCAGGTCGGCGTTGTAGCCGAAGAAGTCCGGCGTGCAGACCGCGCCATAGGCCCGCGCGACGGTCTGCTGCTCGTCGATGACATAGGGAAAGCCGAAGCCCCATTCGATCGCGTGGTGCCGCATCATCTCGAAGGAATCATCGGGATAGGCGTCGGTGTCGTTGGGCATGATCGCGATCGCGCCGATGCCTTCCGCCATCAGCCGGTGCACGTCCTGCACCAGGGGCTGGATGATCCGCCGGACATAGGGGCAGTGGTTGCAGATGAACATCACCAGGGTGCCCTTCGGCCCCCTTATGTCGGCGAGGCTGTGCCGACGGTTGTCGACCCCGAACAGATCGAAATCCACTGCCGGCCGACCGAAGTCGCAGATCGGGGTTTCCGTTGCCGCCATGCTGCCGCCTCCCGTGCCTGATGCCGCTCCGGGCGCCCCCGGGGCTCCAGCGCCAGAGATAGGCGGCCAGGAGCCGCCTGTCCAATCCTCCCCGCCACGCGCGGGAGGGGGGCGTCACGCCGGGGCGAGCGGCGGGCTGTCGCCCTTCAGGGAGAGCGGCAGGCCGGCGGCCATGAACAGGACCCGGTCCGCCCTGGCCGCGAGCAGCTGGTTCAGCCGGCCCGCCGCGTCGCGAAAGCGGCGGGCGAGAGCATTGTCCGGCACGATTCCCAGGCCGACCTCGTTGGCGACGCAGATCACCGTGCCGGGGGCGGCCGCAAAGGCGGCCTCCAGCGCCGCCGAGTCCGCCGCAAGGTCGGCATCGGCCAGCAGCCGGTTGCTCAGCCACAGGGTCAGGCAGTCGACCAGGACGACCCTGTCCGGCGCGGCGGCGGCGGCAAGCGCCGTCGCCAGGTCGTGCGGTGCCTCGACCGTTCGCCAGTCGGGGCCGCGGTCGCGCCGGTGCGCCGCGATCCGCTGTTCCATCTCCGGATCGAGCGCTTCTGCGGTGGCGATATAGGTCCAGGGCGCCGGCCCCGCATGTTCGGCCAGAAGCTGGGCGTGGCGGCTCTTGCCCGAGCGGGCGCCGCCCAGCACCAGGGTCCGGCCCGTTGCTGTCCCGGCTGTCATCGACGCGGACCGCATGCGGCCGCGACAGCCGCTTGCCGGCCGCCCGGCGCCGGATTATGGGAGGCGTCCGGACGGGGCCGCTCGGTTGCCCCGGGCCGCCGGCAGGGCAGTGGGAGGACGGACGTGTCGCTGGATCTGGGTGTCGAGATCGGAGAGGCGATCGGCCTCGTTGCCGGAACCCTCACCACAATTGCCTTCCTGCCGCAGGTGTTCCGGGTCTGGCAGCGCCGCTCCGCCAGGGACATCTCCCTGCCGACCTTCATCCTGCTGTGCAGCGGCGTCGCGCTCTGGCTGCTGTCCGGTGTCCTGAAGGAGTCCATTTCCCTGATCCTAGCAAACGGCGTGACCTTCTTCCTGGCAATGGGCATCCTGGTGGGCAAGCTGCGTTTCGACAGACGATAACCTCCAAAGTAACCCCGCAGAGCCCGCCGATGTCCGAGACCGACCGCCGCACCCTGCTTCGCGCCGCCCTGCGCGGCTGCGGCGGGCTGGCGGCCGTCTGTGCAGGCGGCTGGGGGATCGGCCCGGGCGGGGCGGGACGCGCCTTCGCCCAGACCCGGTTCTCTCCGGAAGCCAATATCATCTTCTTCACCATCGCCACCGGCCCGCCCGGCGGCACCAACTTCCCGATCGGCGTCGCCCTGGCCACGGCGGTCTCCAGCCCGCCGGGGACCCCGCCCTGCGACGAGGGCGGCGCCTGCGGCGTGCCCAACCTGGTCGCCACCGCGATGACCACCGCCGGCTCGGTGGTGAACGTTAAGGGGGTGGTGGCCGGCAGCTTCAATTCCGGCATGGCGCAGGCGGACGTGATCTTCCGCGCCTATCACGGCTCCGGCTTCGATTTCGAGGGGGCGCCGCTGACCGACCTGCGGGTGGTGGCCAACCTGTTTCCCCAGTTCGTGCATGTCGTGGTCCGTGCCGACAGCACGGCGAAAGGCATCGCCGACCTGCGCGACCGGCGCATCGCCGTGGAAGCGCTGGGCTCGGGCACCCGCCGCGACGCGGAACTGATCCTGGCCGCCTATGGCCTGCGGCCGACCCCGGACCAGGTCATGGCGGTGCCGCAGGGCGACCTGGCCGGCCTGCTGACGGAGCAGCGGGTCGACGCGCTGGTGCTGATCGCCGGCATCCCGGTGCCGACGGTGATGAATCTTGCCGGCCGGCAGGCGATCCGCTTCCTGCCGATCGACGGGCCGGAGGCCCGCACCCTGACGACGCAGCACCGCTTCTTCACCACCGACACGATCCCCGGCGGCACCTATCCCGGGCAGAACCCGCTGCGGACCCTGTCGGTCGGCGCGCAATGGGTGGTCAGTGCCCGCGCGCCGGAGGAACAGATCTTCCTGCTGACCCAGGCGCTGTGGAACCCTGCCAATCGCGGACTGCTGACATCGGGGCATGCCTCGGGCCAGTTCATCCGGCTGCGCACCGCCTTGCGCGGCATCGCCATCCCCCTCCATCCCGGCGCGCAGCGGTTCTACCGCGACGCCGGCCTGCTGCCGTCGTGAGCCGCCCCGCCCCCTCCCCCCTCCCCGGGGCGGCACTACGGCGCGGCGCATAGCCATCGGAGCCATGATGACCCTGCTGGACACCCTGCTCGACGATGCCCCCGGCGCCTGCCCGATCCACCTCGTGCGGCCTGCCGGATTTGCGGCGTGGCGCGACGCGCCGCCGGAGGGCAGCGGCCGGGCCGCCGCCTGGCTGACCGCTTCCGGCTTCGAGGGCAAGGCGGGCCGGCACGCCCTGATCCCTGGCCCCGATGGCGGGCTGGCCGCCGTGGTGCTGGTGGCCGAAGCCGACGAACCGGGCCTGGTCTGGGACCTGGCCGCACTGCGTGCGGCGCTGCCGGCGGGCGACTATGCGCTGAACGTGGATGCCGCGGCGCCGGCCGATGCGGCCGCCACGGCGCAGGCCGCGGCACTGGGCTGGGTGCTGGGCGGCTGGCGCTTCGATCGCTACCGACGGCAGCCGGCCCAGGGGCGGGATGCGCAGGCAGTGCGCCTGGCCTGGCCGGCGGCGGCGGACCGGTCGTCCGTCCGGCGCATGGCAGAGGCGATCCTGCTGGTCCGCAGCCTTGTCACGACGCCGGCGGAGGATATGGGCCCCGACCAGATCGCCGATGCGGCGCGCGGGATGGCCGCCCGCCACGGCGCCCGTTTCCGCCTGGTGCGTGGCGATGCCCTGCTGGCGGAGAACTACCCGATGATCCACGCCGTCGGCCGGGCCAGCGCCCGCCCGCCGCTGCTGGTCGACCTGCGCTGGGGGCCGGAGGATGCGCCGCGCCTCGGCATCGTGGGCAAGGGCGTGGTTTTCGACACCGGCGGGCTGGACCTGAAGCCCGCCGCCGGCATGGCCCTGATGAAGAAGGATATGGGCGGCGCCGCCCATGCCCTGGCGCTGGCCGGCCTGGTGATGGATGCCGGGCTGAACGTCCGCCTGCGCCTGCTGCTGCCCTGCGTGGAGAATGCCGTTTCCGGCAATGCCTTCCGGCCCGGCGACGTTCTGGCCTCGCGCCGGGGCCTGAGCGTGGAGATCGGCAACACCGACGCGGAGGGCCGGCTGATCCTGGCCGATGCGCTGGCCGATGCCGGCGACGAGGCGCCGGACCTGCTGCTCGACTTCGCCACCCTGACCGGCGCGGCGCGGGTGGCGCTGGGGCCGGAGGTGCCGCCCTTCTTCACCGACGACGACGAACTTGCCGCCGCCCTGGCGGCCGCGTCGCAGGCCTGCGGCGACCCGCTGTGGCGGCTGCCGCTGCACGCGCCCTACCGGTCGATGATCGACAGCACCATCGCCGACATCAACAATGCGGGCGAGGGCGGCTTCGCCGGCGCCGTCACCGCCGCCCTGTTCCTGAAGGAGTTCGTCGGCGCGGCGAAATCCTGGGCGCATTTCGACATCTATGCCTGGAACGCCAAGGCGCGGCCCGGCCGGCCGGTCGGCGGCGAGGCGATGGCCCTGCGGGCGGTGTTCCGGGTGCTGGAAGAGCGCTATGGCGCGCGCTGAGCGGGCGCCGGCGGCGGTTCAATAGCCGCGGCCGCGGTCCACCAGGTTGAGCAGCGGCCGGCCCTGCGACAGGCGGGTGTAGTTCTCCGCGATCTGGCTGGCGGCGCTCAGCGGCACCGTGTCGGCCGCGTTGTGCGGCGTCACGGTGATCGCCGGATGGCGCCAGAACGGATGCGCGGGCGGCAGCGGCTCGGTGGCGAAGACGTCCAGGGTGGCGCTGGCGATGCGGCCGCTGTCCAACGCTGCCAGCAGGTCGGCCTCCACCACATGGCCGCCGCGGCCGGCATTGATCAGGTGCGAACCCTTGGGCAGCAGCGCCATGGTTTCGGCATTCAGGATCCCCGCGGTGTCCGGGGTCAGCGGCAGCAGACAGACGCAATAGTCGCAGAGGCCCAGGAATTCCCGCAGTTCGGCGGTGCCGGAAAAGGTCTCCACCCCGTGCAGTTCCTTGTGGGACCGGCTCCAGCCGATGGTGCGGAAGCCGATCGCAGCCAGCTTCAGGGCCACGTCGGAACCGATCGCACCCAGGCCCAGCACGCCGACCGTGGTGGCGGGCGTGTCCGGGGTGGCGAAGCCGATCCAGCGGCGTTCCGCCTGTGCGGCCTGCAGTTCCGCTAGGCGGCGGTGGATGCGCAGGACGTGCAGCAGGACATATTCCGCCATGCCGCCGGCCAGCCGCTCGTCCACCAGGCGCACGACCGGCAGGTCGGCAGGCAGGTCCGGATCGGCCAGCAGCCGGTCGACCCCCGCCCCGGCGGAGGAGACGGCACGCAGGTCGGGCAGAGCCGCCCAGATCCCTTCGGGCGCGTTCCAGGCGACGGCGAAGGTGATCCCCTCGCCGCGGCCGACATCCGGCCAGATCCGCACGTCGATCTCCGGCGCGACCCGGATCAGGGCACGCCGCCAGTCCTGGGCATCCATGCCTTCGGTGATCAGCACCAGGGTCATGACGCGGCTCCTTCCTTCGGCTCCGCCGGCGCGCCGCCCGCCACCTTGCGCAGCGCATAGGCGCCGCCCGGTTCCTCCTGCCCGCGCTCGATCCGCAGCGGCGCGAAGGCGGCATGCTCCACCCGGAAGCCGGTGCGGGCCGCGACCTCGCGGATATGCGCATCCGACTGCCGGTAGCGGCCCGAGGGCATCAGGCGGACGGGTTCGTCAGCGCTCATCTCGACTGTCACAACGAACAGCCCGTCCGGTTCGAGCACCCGCCAGGTGGCGGTGAAGCAGGGCTCTATCTCGCCGATATAGATCAGCACGTCGGTGGACAAGGCCAGGCTGTACTGCCGGTCGCTGCGGTTCAGCACATCCGCGATCTCGCCCAGCAGCAGGCGGTCGTAGACCTTCCGGGCGCGGGCCTGGTCCAGCATCCGGGCCGCCACGTCGATCCCGTCGATCATGCCGATATGGCGCGCGAACACCTCGGCATTCAGCCCGGTGCCGCAGCCCTGGTCGATGATCCGCTGCGGCGGCGCGTCGCTGCCGGCCACCGCATGGAAGGCCGCCAGAGCCATTTCCGGGCCCTGGTATTTCAGCGCCCGCAGCTCGCGCTCGAAGACCGGCGCCGCCTCGTCGAACACCCAGCGCAGATAGTCGTCCGGCGCCCGCGGCAGCATGCCCTCGCCCGAAAGGGCATGCGCCAGATGGCGGATCGCGTGCAGGTGGGGGTTGATCTCCAGGCAGCGGCGATAGGCGGCCACCGCCTGCGCGCGCAGGCCTGCGCGGTCGGCGGCCTGGGCATAGGCGACCAGGGTCGGGATGTCGTTCGGTCGCGCCTGCAGGGCGGCCTGGGCCTGCGCCAGGGCCTGCGCCAGTTCGGGCGCCAGGCCGGCAGGCGGCTTCGCCCGCAGCGCCAGGCCGCCGGTCTTTCCGGCGCCGGTCCTGCCGGGCCCCCGCCTTCCGGCGGCGCCCTGCAGACGCGCCTGCATCCGTCTTTCCTTCCGGTTCATGGCCTGGGTGATAGCATGAGACGGGCGCTTTGTGACTATCCCCGGGACAGGGTGCGGGCGGCCCGCGCAAGGCAGCGCTCGAACACCGAAAGGTCGCCATAGAGCCGGTCCCGCGGCACCGCGCCGGTGTCGACCGTGCCGGCGAGACGGCGGATCGGCACGTCGATCATCAGGTTCTCGAACAGGCCGAAATCCTCGACCGCCAGCCCGTCCGCATCCTCCTGCACCTCCGGCCGGCCCGGCCGCGGCCGCAGCGGGCCGGCATCGGCGACCCGCCGGAAATGGCCGGCATCGGTATTGGCATAGCCGAAGACCGGCAGGCCCAGCGCGCAGGCGAAGCCGATCTCGAACGCGGTGCCGGGGTCCATGACCAGCCCGCGGAACGGCGTCAGGTTGGCGATCACCAGGTCGCTGCGGCGGATCATCGCCACGTTCTTGTCGTAGATCGCCCCGGCCAGCGCTTCCGGTCCGCCGGCCGTGGTCACCTCGCCATCCAGCGGGGCCAGGCCCTCGAAGCCGTAGGCGCTGCAGAGCGCCTGCTTCGCCTGGGCGATGTCCAGGGCATCCGCCAGGAAGACCTCCGGACCGGCGAGATAGGCTTTCTTCATGTTCACCTGCGCTAAATGAGGGAAATCGCGGGCGGGCCCACCGGATGACGGTAAAATGACACCACTTCGCGGACGGCTTCGGTTGCTATGGTCTGTCCGGACGCGACCGAACGGGCTGATCGGTGCGCCGGCGGAACCCGGCCACGGGCTTCGCTGTTGATCGTCCTGGAGCAGCTACCACGTGAAGAATCTGATCGATACTGGCAAGGCCGATTTCTGGGCCACGGGTCCGCTGGAGACCGTCAGTTCGCTGTTGGATGCCATCGGCATCGCCGTCTTCGTCATCGCCGTGCGGGACGATGGCTATGTCGTGGAATTCATCAACAGCGCCTACGAGCGGGTCTTCTCGACGCGGAACGAACAGATTGCGGGCCGGCGGCTGGACGACATCCTTCCACCCCGCCACGCGCAGCAGGTGGCGGAGAACTATCGCCGCTGCATCGCGGCCGGCAGCATCGTCGAGTATGACGAGGATATCGAGCTGCCGGGCGGCCTTTTCTATGCCCGGACGACCCTGACGCCGCTTCGCGACGGCGCGCGGACGGTGCGCCTGATCGGCTCCAGCATGGACTTTACCGACCGGCGCAAACTGGAGTTCGATCTGGAGACCGCGCGCGACCGCGCCGAGGTCGCGAACAGGGCGAAGACGGAGTTCATGGCCAATATGAGCCACGAACTGCGCACCCCGCTGAACGCCGTGATCGGCTATGCCGAGATGCTGGAGGCGGAGATGTTCGGCGCGCTGGGCAGCCCGAAATACCGGGAATATTCCGGCGACATCGCCTTTGCCGGCCGGCATCTGCTGGAGATCATCAACGACATCCTGGATCTCGCCCGGATCGAATCCGGCGCCACGCCGCTGGACGAGGCACCGGTGGTGCCGGCGGAGATCGTCGAGGATGCCGCCCGGCTGTCGCAGGCCAGGGCGGAAACGGTCGCGGCCGAAATGCTGCCGAACCGGTTGCCCGACGGGATCCGCCTGCGGGCGGACCGCCGGCTGCTGCGCCAGGCGCTGGTCAACCTGGTCGCCAATGCCCGCAAGTTCAGCGCCGACATTACCGCGGTACAGGTCGGTAGCGACCTGCTGGCGGATGGGCGGCTCTGCTTCTACGTTTCCGATACCGGCCGCGGCATCGCCGCGCGCGACCTGCCGACGGCCCTGGCGCCGTTCGGACGGATCGAAAGCGCTGACAAGGCCGGGCCGGCCGGTGCCGGCCTGGGACTGCCGATCACCAGGACGATCGCCGAACGGCATGGCGGCGAGCTATTCATCAACAGCGAGCCCGGCGTGGGGACCACCGTCTACCTGGTCCTGCCGACGGATCGGGTGGAGGCGCCGGAGGGCACCCGGCCGCAGCCCTCGATCGCCGGACTGAAGGATTTCTTCGCCCTGGACGGGGTCGCACTTGCGGATTCGGTGCCGGCAATGTCGGAGCGGGGGCTGGACGAACTGCCGGTCGGTACCGTTCTGCTCGATGGCAGCGGCAAGGTGCTGCGCTACAACGCCGTGGAGGCCGGCTTCGCGGAGCTGCGCGCCGAACGGGTGAAGGGGCGCAACTTCTTCCGGGAGATCGCGCCCTGCACCTTCACCGACACGTTCCACGGCCGCTTCCGCGATGTCAGCGAAGGGCGATCGCGCAGCGAGATCTTCTCCTACGTCTTTACCCTGCGGCGGCCCTGGAAGGTACTGATCGAGATGCGGCCGGGCCCGGAGGCGGGCACCGTCTGGCTGTTCATCCGCTGGGTCTGACGCCTGGGTCTGACGGCTGGGTCTGACGGCCGGCGGGGGTCAGGTGCTGACCGCGCCGGCCTCGCCGGTGGTGAGCTCGAACGCGGCGGAGATCAGCGCCCGGGTATAGGCGGTCTGCGGGGCCTCGAAGATCGCCTGCGACGGGCCATGCTCGACCACCTTGCCGTCCTTCATCACGATCACGGTGTCGGCCAGGGTGCGCACCACCTTCAGGTCGTGGCTGATGAACAGATAGGCCAGGTCGTAGCGGTCCTGCAGGTCGCGCAGCAGGTCGACGATCTGCGCCTGCACGCTCATGTCCAGTGCGCTGGTCGGCTCGTCCAGCACCAGGAAGCGGGGCCGCAGCACCATCGCCCGGGCGATCGAGATCCGCTGCCGCTGGCCGCCGGAGAATTCGTGCGGGTAGCGGTCCATCGTGGCCGGGTCGATGCCGACCTCCTCCAGCACCTGCGCGATATGCCGGCGCCGTTCGTCGGCGTCAGGCATCAGGTCGTGGATCTTCAGCCCCTCCTCGACGATCTGGAACACCGACATGCGCGGGCTGAGCGAGGCAAAGGGGTCCTGGAAGACGATCTGCATCTCCCGCCGCAGCGGCCGCATCGCCGACCAGCTGCGACCCTGCAGTTCCTGGCCGCGATAGAGGATCCCGCCGGTGGAGGAGAGCAGGCGCAGCAGGCCGAAGCCCAGGGTCGACTTGCCGGAGCCGGACTCGCCGACGACGCCCAGGGTCTCTCCCTCGCGCAGGGTCAGGGAGATGCCGTCCACCGCCTTCACATGGCCCACCGTCTTGCGCAGCACGCCGCGCTTGATCGGGAACCAGACCTTCAGGTCGTCGGCCTGCACCACGACCGGCGCGTCGGCCGCGAACGGGGTCGGCGCCCCTTTCGGCTCCGCCGCCAGCAAGGCCCGGGTATAGGGATGCTCCGGCGCATCGAAGATGCGGGCGACCGGTCCTTCCTCGACGATCTTCCCCTTCGTCATCACGCAGACCCGGTCCGCCATCTTGCGCACCACCCCCAGGTCGTGGGTGATCAGCAGCAACCCCATGCCCAGCCGCGCCTGCAGGTCCTGCAGAAGCTCCAGGATCTGCGCCTGGATGGTGACGTCCAGCGCGGTGGTCGGCTCGTCGGCGATCAGCAGGTCGGGCTCGTTGGCCAGCGCCATGGCGATCATCACCCGCTGGCGCTGCCCGCCCGACAGCTGGTGCGGATAGGATTTCAGCCGTTCCTCCGGGTCGGGCAGGCCGACCAGGTGCAGCAGTTCCACGGTGCGGGCGCGGGCCGTGGCACGGTCCATCCGCCGGTGCAGAAGCAGCACCTCGTTGACCTGCTTCTCGACCGTGTGCAGCGGGTTCAGGGACGACATCGGTTCCTGGAACACCATCGAGATCCGGTTGCCGCGGATCTTCCGCAGCACGGCCGGCGGCGCCCCCAGCACCTCCTGCCCCTCGATCCGGATCGAGCCCGACGGGTGGCGGGCGATCGGGTAGGGCAGGAGCTGCAGGATCGACAGCGCGGAGACCGACTTGCCGGAGCCGGACTCGCCGACCAGCGCCAGGGTCTCGCCCTTGTCGACGGTGAAGGAGACACGGTCGACGGCCGGCGCCGCGCCCTCGCCGAAGGCCACGCTCAGGTCGGTCACCTCGCAGAACGCCATCGGCTCAGGCCTTCGCCATTGCGGCGCTCTCCGCAGGCACCGCCCCGGGCGCCAGGGTCTTGCGCGGGTCGAAGGCGTCGCGCACCGCCTCGCCGATGAAGATCAGCAGGCTCAGCATGACGGCGATCACCAGGAACGCCGTCAGGCCCAGCCAGGGCGCCTGCAGGTTCGCCTTGCCCTGGGCGAGCAGCTCGCCCAGCGACGGCGAGCCCGGCGGCAGGCCGAAGCCCAGGAAGTCCAGCGCCGTCAGCGTGGTGATCGAGCCGTTCAGGATGAAGGGCAGGAAGGTCAGGGTCGCCACCATGGCGTTGGGCAGGACATGGCGGAACATCACCGTGACATTGCCCGCCCCCAGCGCCCGCGCGGCGCGGACATAGTCGAAGTTGCGCGCCCGCAGGAACTCCGCCCGCACCACGCCGACCAGCGCCATCCAGGAGAACAGCAGCATCAGGCCCAGCAACCACCAGAAGTTCGGCTCCACCACGCTGGCCAGGATGATCAGCAGGAACAGGGTCGGCAGGCCGGACCAGATCTCGATGAAGCGCTGGAACAGCAGGTCGGTCAGGCCGCCGAAATAGCCCTGCACCGCGCCGGCGATGATGCCGATGATCGACGACAGGATGGTCAGCACCAGGCCGAACAGCACCGAGATCCGGAAGCCGTAGAGCAGCCGCGCCACCACGTCGCGGCCCTGGTCGTCGGTGCCCAGCAGGTTCACCGCCGAGGGCGGCGAGGGCGCGGGCTGCGGCAGTTCCAGGTTGATGGTGTCGTAGGAGAATTCCACCAGCGGCCAGAGCATCCAGCCCTTTTCCTGGATCAGCTCCGCCACGAACGGGTCGCGATACTCCGCCTCGGTCTCGAAATCGCCGCCGAAATCGGTCTCCGGATAGCTGGCGAAGATCGGCAGGTAGAGCCCGTCGTCGAACCAGACCGCCAGCGGCTTGTCGTTGGCGATGAACTCCGACAGCAGGGTGACCACGAAGAGCACCATGAAGATCCAGAACGACCAGTAGCCGCGCCGGTTGTTCTTGAAGCTCTGCAGCCGCCGCCGGTTGAGGGGAGAGAGGGTGATCAGCGCCATCACACCTCCCGCCGCTCGAAGTCGATCCGCGGGTCGATGATCGTGTAGGAGAGGTCGCTGATCAGGTTCACGATCAGGCCCAGCAGGGTGAAGAAGTAGAGGGTTGCGAACATCACCGGATAGTCGCGGCGGATCGCGGATTCGAAACCCAGCAGGCCCAGCCCGTCGAGGGAGAAGATCACCTCGATCAGCAGCGCGCCGGTGAACAGCACCGAGATGAAGGCGCCGGGAAAGCCCGCGATCACGATCAGCATCGCGTTGCGGAAGACATGGCCGTACAGCACGCGGCGCTCGGTCAGCCCCTTGGCCCGGGCGGTGACCACGTACTGCTTGTTGATCTCCTCCAGGAAGGAGTTCTTGGTCAGCATGGTCAGGCCGGCGAAGCCGCCGATGGTCAGCGCGGTGATCGGCAGCACCAGGTGCCACAGATAGTCCAGGATCTGCTGTCCCAGCGGCAGGCTGTCCCAGTCGTCGGAGACCAGGCCGCGCAGCGGGAACCAGTCCAGGAAGGAGCCGCCGGCGAACACCACCACCAGCAGCACCGCGAACAGGAAGCTGGGCACCGCATAGCCCAGGATCACCACGGCGGAGGTCCAGAGGTCGAACGGCGAGCCGTCCCGCACCGCCTTGGAGATGCCCAGCGGGATCGAGATCAGGTAGATCAGGAAGGTCGACCAGACGCCCAGCGAGATGGAGACGGGCATCTTCTCCAGCACCAGGTCGATCACCCGCTGGTCGCGGAAATAGCTCTCCCCGAAGTCGAAAGTCAGGAAATTGCCCATCATCAGCAGGAAGCGCTCATGCGCCGGCTTGTCGAAGCCGAACTGCTTCTCGATCTGGGCGATGAAGGCGGGATCCAGGCCCTGCGCGCCGCGATAGCGACTGTCATTGCCGCCGCCGCCGCCGCCGCTGTCGCGCGCGCCCTGGCCGCCGCCGGTTTCCGATCCGCCGGCGCCGCTGACCCGGGCGGTGGAACTGACCGCGGTGCCGGTGACCTGCGCGATCACCTGCTCCACCGGGCCGCCCGGCGCGAACTGGATGATCGCGAAGTTGACGACCATGATCCCGAACAGGGTCGGGATGATCAGCAGCAGTCGGCGGATGATATAGGCGGTCACGGTCGGGCGATCTGGCCTTGCTGCGGGGCGTTCGGGGGCGGGTGCATCGACGGCAGGCTCACCTGTCGAGGTTCAGCTTGGCATCCTTCTCCGGATCGATCCACCAGGTATCGATCAGGCCCAGCGCGTATTCCGGCTGCACCTCCGGCCGGCCGAAGCGGTCCCAGTAGGCCAGCCGGAACTGTCCGGAATAGAACTGCGGCACCGCGTACCCGCCCCACATCAGCACCCGGTCCAGGGCGCTGACCGCGGCGCGCAGGCTGTCGCGGTCCTTTGCCTTCACGATCTCCTCCACCAGCGCGTCGACCGCCGGGTCGGCGATGCCGGAGAAGTTGAAGCTGCCCACCCGGTCGGCGGCGACCGAACTCCAGATGTTGCGCTGCTCCACGCCTGGGGTCAGCGGCTGCGCAAAGCGGCGCACGATCACGTCGTAGTCGTATTCGCGCACCCGGTTCTCATAGGAGGCCACGTCCACCACCCGGATCGAGGCGTCGATGCCCAGGCGTTTCAGGTTCTGGATATAGGGGTTCAGGACACGGGCGTAGAGCCCCTCGTACAGCAGGAACTCCAGGGTGAAGGGCTGCCCGGTCGCGCCGTCCACCAGCTTGCCATCGCGGATTTCCCAGCCGGCCTCCTGCAGCAGCTTCTGGGCTTCGCGGAGGTTGCTCCGGGTGGCGCGCGAATCGCCATGGACCGGGTTCTCGAACGGCTTCTCGAAGACCGCGTCCGGCACCTTGCCGCGCCACGGCTCCAGCAGCGCCAGTTCCGCCGGTCCGGGCGGGCCGTCGTGACGCAGGTCGGAATTCTCGAACATCGAGCCCATGCGCCGGTAAATGCCGTAGAACAGGGTCTGGTTCATCCATTCGAAGTCGAAGGCGAGGTTCAGCGCCGCGCGCACGCGGCGGTCGGCGAGCTGCGGCCGGCGGGTGTTCAGGAACAGCGCCTGCACGCCGGAAGGGCTGTTGTCCGGCAGCTCCAGGCGCTTCATCTGGCCCGACTCCACCGGTGGGCGGCCGTCGAAGGCGGTCGCCCAGTCGCGCGCCACGTTCACGATCCGCCAGTCGAAGGCGCCGGCGAACAGGGCCTCCTGCGCGATGTCGCGGTCGCGGAAATACTCGATCCGCACGCGATCGAAATTGTGCCGGCCGACATTCACCGGCAGGTCCTTCGCCCAGTAGTCGGGCACCCGCTCGTAGGTGATGGAACGGCCCTGGTCGACCTCTGCGATGCGGTAGGGCCCGCTGCCCAGCGGCGGCTCCAGGGTGGTGGCGGCGAAATCGCGGCCCTCGAACCAGGCCTTCGACATGATCGGCTGGGAGGCCACGGCCAGCGGCAGGTCGCGCCGGCTCTCCGTCGGCTTGAAGCGGAACAGGACCCGGTGCGGCCCCTCCGCCGTGACGCTCTCCAGGTCGGCGAACAGCAGCTGCAGGCTGGGATGGCCCTTTTCCCGGATCGCGTCGAAGGTGAAGACCACGTCCTCGGCCGTGATCGGGGTGCCGTCGTGCCAGCGCGCCTGCGGGTTCAGGTTGAACGCCGCCCAGGCGCGGTCCTCCGGCATTTCCACGCTTTCCGCGATGAGGCCGTACATCGCGTCCGGCTCGTCCTCGGCGCGTGCCATCAGGCTGTCGAAGTGCAGTTCCGTCTGCACCGCCAGATTGCCCTTCAGGATCAGCGGGTTGAGATTGTCGAAGGATTGCAGCGCCCAGGTCCGCATCGCGCCGCCCTTCGGGGCTTCGGGATTCACATAGTCGAAATGGCGGAAATCCGGCCCGTATTTCAGCTCGCCGAAGGTGGACAGGCCGTGCCGTGTCACGGTCCCGGCGACCGCCAGGCCTGGGATAAGCGCAGCGAGGAGAAGCAGCAGGAGCAGCGCCGCCGGCAGCTGTCCGGCGGCCGCGGTTCTCGTCGGTGCCACGCGGTTCGTCATGCCTTCCTCCACTCCGGGTGCCGTTCCTCAGATGTCCTGCGCGAAACAGAGCAGGTAGCCGTGGGGATCCTCGACGCCGAGTTCCCGCAGCCCGTAGGGCTGGTCCTCCGGGCCCCAGCGGACCTTTGCCCGACCGTCCAGCCGTTCGGCCTCCGCCCGCACATCCTCGACGAACAGGTAGATCAGGCCGGAGAAGGCGGGGCCCGGCCGGTCCTCGACGGCATGGCAGAAGAACCAGATCCGCGCGGTGCCTTTCGGTCCGTCCCGGGCGACTTCCGCCCAGATCGGCCGCCCGTCCTCGTTCCAACTGCCGCTGTGGGTGAAGCCCAGGATGCCCGTGTAGAACGCCATGGCGGCCGCGACGTCCGGCACGTAGAGGCTGACCGTCAGGGCGGAGCGGTCCACGGGTGGCGCGTCCCGGCTACTCGGCGCCCTTCAGGGCCGCCGCCTTCGCCGGGTCGTGCCACCAGGCCAGGATGTCGACGCCATAGGCCGGCGTTTCCTCCGGTCGGCCGAACTTGTTCCAGTAGGCGATGCGATCGGCCTGCAGGTGCCAGCCGGGCACCACGTACCAGTTCCAGCTCAGCACCCGGTCGAGCGCCCGGGTGGCCGCGATCAGGGTCTCGCGATCCTCGGCGAAGATCACGTTGTCGATCAGCTTGTCGACCGCCGGGTCTGTGATGCCGGCATAGTTGCGGCTGGACGGGTCGTCGGCGGCATCGGCGGAGAAGAAGCTGCGCTGCTCGTTGCCCGGCGATTCCGACTGGCCCCAGCCGGAATAGATCATGTCGTAGTCGAAGCTGCGCAGCCGGTTGATGTACTGGCTGGAATCCACCGTGCGCAGGTCCACCTGGATGCCCAGCCGGCGCAGATTGTCGGCATAGGCGGCGGCGATGCGCTCGAAGGCGGGCTGCACCAGCAGGAACTCGATCCGCATGACCTCCCCGTCGGGGCCGGTCAGCTTGCCGTCCTGGATCGTCCAGCCGGCCTCCTGGAGCAGCTTGATCGCCTGACGCAGCTGCCGCCTGTCGCGCCCCGACCCGTCCGATTCCGGTGCCGTGTAGGCGGGCCCGAAGACCTCTTCGGGAATCTGCCCGCGCAGCGGCTCCAGGAACGCCAGTTCCTCGCCCGTCGGTTCGCCCTGCGCGGCGAGCTCGGAGTTCTCGAAATAGCTGTCGGTCCGGGCGTACTGGCCGAAGAAATAGTTCTTGTTCATCCATTCGAAGTCGAAGACCCGGGCGATCGCCTCGCGCACGCGGGGATCCTGGAACTTCGGCTTGCGCAGGTTGAAGATGAAGCCGACCAGGCCGGTCGGGCGGGCGGTCTCCACGGTGTCGAGCACCACGTCGCCGCGGGCGCGCGCCGGGAAGTCGTAATCCTGCGCCCAGACCCGGGCGGTGGTCTCGGTCCGCCAGTCGTAGCGGAAGCTCTTGAATGCCTCCAGCGCGACGGTGGCGTCGCGGTACATGTCGTAGACCACTTCGTCGAAATTGTTGCGGCCGACATTCAGCGGCAGGTCGGCGCCCCAATAGTCGGGGACGCGCTCGAAAGTGATGGAGCGGTTGGCGTCGACCGACTTGATGCGGTAGGGGCCGGAACTCGGCCAGGGCGTCAGCGTGGTGCGGCCGAACCGGTCGTCCTGCTCCCACCAGGCCTTCTGCAGCACGGGCAGCTGGCCCATGATCTGCGGCAGTTCGCGGTTCTTCGGCCCCGAGAAGTGGAACTTCACCTTGCGGGGGCCGAGCTTCTCCGCCCTGTCGACATTGGCGTAGTAGAAGCGCAGCTGCGGATCGCCCTCGGTCTTGATCTTGTCGAAGGTGAAGACGACGTCGTCGGCGGTCACCGGTGTGCCGTCATGCCACTTCGCCGCCTCCCGCAGGGTGAAGGTGGCATGGGACAGGTCCTCGGGCACCTCGACGCTTTCGGCCAGCAGGCCGTATTCGGCCGAGACATCGTCCAGCGGGGAGGACATCAGCGTCTCGTAGACCAGGCCCAGCCCGGGCGCCGGCTCGCCGCGCGGCAGCAGCGGATGCAGGCTGTCGAAGCCGCCGATCGAATGCAGCCGCAGGCGTCCGCCCTTCGGCGCTTCCGGATTGACATAGTCGAGCCGGGTGAAGTCGGGGCCGTATTTCGGCGCCCCGATCAATGACAGCGCGTGCTGTGGCTTCGCCGCAGCGTTTTCCTGTGCGGCCGCGGAGCCGCCGGACCCCGGCAGGGCCAGCCCGGTCAGGGCGAGGGCCGCAGCCAGGGCGGCGGCCAGGGGAGCGGTCAGGGCGGTGCGTCGCGTCGGAAGTCCCATCTTCAGGCCCCTGTGTCGAGCTGTCTTAGGTGTCGAGCTGTCTTGGGTGTCGAGCTGTCTTGGGTGTCGAGCTGTCTTGGGTCTCGAACTGTCTTGGCCGCGCGGCATGTCCGGATCCGGGGATCCGTCCGCGCGGCCGATATGACAGCTATGTAGGACAGATAGGTCCGGCTGCGAACCCGTGGCCGGGGGCCGGGACGCCGGCGGCCGTTCACGCCTGCTTCAGCAGCAGGCGCCGGGCGAGGCTCAGAGGCCGGCCAGATAGCCCAGCACGGCGCGATGCAGGGCCGGGTCGCCGCAGGCCAGCACCCGGCTCGGCCGGTCCACCGGCAGGGGCGCGCCGCTCCAGTCGGTGATCACGCCGCCGGCGCCCTCCACGATGGTGACCAGCGCCGCGAAATCGTAGGGCTGGACCTCGGTATCGAAGACGATGTCGATCTGGCCGGAGGAAAGCAGGGCGTAGATATAGGCGTCGCCGCACAGCCGGATCAGCCGCACATCGCCGAACAGGCGGTCCACCGTCTGGCGCTGCGTCGCGGTCAGGAACTCGTAGGTGGTGGTGGCCAGCACGGCGTCTTGCAGCGCGACCCCGGAGCGGCAGCGCACGGGCGCGCCGTTCTGCGCGGTGCCGACGCCGCGGACGCCGACCCAGCGGTCGCCGACGATCGGCTGGTCGATCACGCCGAGGGCGAAACCGGCATCGTCGGTCAGCGCGATCATGGTCGCGAAGATCGGCAGGCCGGCGACGAAGGACTTGGTGCCGTCGATCGGATCCAGGATCCAGAGCCGGGCCGCATCCGGGTTGCTGACGCCGAATTCCTCGCCGAACACGCCGTGGTCGGGATAGCTGTCCAGGATCAGCCGGCGCATCGCCTCTTCGGCCGCCCGGTCGGCGACCGTGACGGGCGAGGCATCCTCCTTGCGCTCGACATGGTGCAGGCGCCGGAAATGCGGTCGGACGGCGGCACCCGCCTCGTCCGCCAGGCGTCCGGCGAAGGCCGCCAGTTCACCCAGTTCCGTTGCGGAAAGGGCCGGCGCCCCGGAATCGCCGTTGCTCATCTGCCGTCCCCGATCCATGCCGCGGTCCAGAAGGCGGCGGGTGATGCGCCGGCGGCGCGGCACCGGCCGGGCGGCCGGACGGCCGCCGGCACGGCGCCGGGCCGGATCAGTCCTTCGCGGGCTCCTGCTCGACCGGTGGTGTCGGGTCGGTGCCGTCCGTGGCCGGCATCGCCTTGTCCTCGGTCGCCGGCTGCGCCGCGCCGTCCCCCGAGGCAGGCTCTGCGGCGGCAGGCTCTGCGGCGGCGGGCGCCGGCTCCGGCAGCGGCACCGGGCTTTCCGACAGCGAGCGCATATAGGCGATCAGGTCGGCGCGGCGGTCCGGGTTCTTCACGCCGGCAAAGGCCATCTTGGTGCCCGGGACATAGGCCTTCGGGTCGGCGAGGAATTCGTCCAGCGCCTCGAACGACCAGGTCGCGCCCAGGCTGGCGAGGGAATCGGAGTAGGAGAAGTTGTCCAGGTGGGCGGTCTCATGACCGACGACGTCCCACAGGTTCGGGCCGACCTTGTTGGCGCCGCCCTGCTCGAAGGTGTGGCAGGCGGCGCACTTCCGTGCCTCCTTCATGCCGTCCTCGACATCGGCGCTGGCCAGCCGCACGGCGATCGGCGCGACCTCGACCTCCGCGGGCGCGGCAGCGGTCGCCGCAGCCCCTTCCGCGTCGGGCACGTCGACGTGATAGACGGGCTCATAAAGCTGCTTCGGGCTGACCAGGATATCCCCGACCGTCCCAATGCCCACAATGATCAGCAGCACGAACAGAATCGCGCCGGCAATCTTGTTGAATTCGAACGTATCCATGGCGGTTTCTCTACATCGAATTGCCGCTTTCCGCAAAGCGACGCAGTGGGAACGGGGCGCCGGGGCGGGCCGGGCGCGGGGCTGGTCTCGGCAGGCCGGGAAGCGGCCGTTCCGAGGCGACCGCGAAAGGGTGGAAATTGCGGTCGGCGGGACGGCGGAAGTCCGCTATGCCTGAGGCATGAGGAGTAGCCTGTGCACCGGCCCCGGTCATGTGACCAATTGACGCAATGAGGTTTGCGACGATGTCCCAGCCCACCCTGATCGTGATTCCCGCAAGGCTGGCGGCCACCCGGCTGCCCGACAAGCCGCTCGCCATGATCGGCGATGCGCCGATGATCGTGCAGGTCTGGCGCCGCGCGACCGAGGCCGCCCTGGGGCGGGTGGTGGTGGCGGCCGGCGATGCCGCGATCGCCGAGGCCGTCGCCAAGGCGGGCGGCGAGGCGGTGATGACCGACCCGGATCTGCCCAGCGGCACCGACCGCATCCACGCCGCGATGCGGCAGGTCGATCCGGAGGGCCGCCACGGCACGGTGATCAACCTGCAGGGCGACCTGCCGGCGATCCCGCCGGCCAGCATCGCCGCGGTGCTGGAGCCGCTGCGGGTGCTGGATACCGACATCGCCACCCTGGCCGTGCCGACCATGGACGATCGCGAGCGGGCCGATCCCAACGTGGTGAAGGCGATCCCCGCCCTGCCGCGGGGGCTGGACGGAGGCGCCGGGCGCCTGGGGCGGGCGCTCTATTTCACCCGGTCCACGGCGCCCTGGGGCGAGGGCCCGGTCTGGCACCATGTCGGCATCTATGCCTACCGGCGCGATGCGCTGGAACGCTTCGTGCGGCTGCCGCCCTCGCCGCTGGAGAGGCGGGAGAAGCTGGAGCAGCTGCGCGCGCTGGAGAACGGTCTGTCCATCGGCATCGCCTGCATTGACGCTGTTCCGGCCGGGGTCGATACTCCGGACGACCTCGCCCGGATGCGGGCGCTGTTTTCCGCACAACCCTGAATAGCTGATGTGCCGCGGGGACGCCTGTCGTCGGCCGCGTCGCTTCCATTCGCCAGCAGAACTGTCATGAACGCCAGCATCGCAGACCCGAAGACACGCGCCGCCGCGGCGCCCGGCACGCCGGAGACCCGGATCGCCTTCCAGGGCATGCCCGGGGCCTATTCCCACCTCGCATGCCGGGAGAAGTTTCCGGCGCTCGATGCCTATCCCTGCGCCACCTTCGAGGATGCCTTCGCCGCGGTGAAGGAAGGCCATGCCAATCTGGGCATGATCCCGATCGAGAATTCGCTGGCGGGACGGGTGGCGGACATCCACCACCTGCTGCCCGATTCCCATCTCTACGTGGTGGGGGAGCATTTCCACCGCGTCCGCCACCAGCTGCTGGCGCCGAAGGGCGCGACCCTGGAAGGCGTGAAGCGGGTTCTGAGCCACGAGCAGGCGCTGAGCCAGTGCCGCGGCATGACCCGGGACCTGGGGCTGGAAGCCGTGCCCCGGGCCGACACCGCCGGCGCCGCGCGCGAGGTGGCGGAGCGCGGCGACCCGGCCGAGGCGGCGATCGCCTCCACCCTGGCGGCGGAGATCTACGGGCTGGAGGTGCTGCGCAGCCATATCGAGGACCGGCTGGGCAACACCACCCGCTTCATCGTGATGGCACGCAACCGGGCCGACCCGGACCCGCGCAGCGAGGTGCGCGCGCTGACCTCGATCATCTTCCAGGTGCGCAGCGTGCCGGCAGCGCTCTACAAGGCGTTGGGCGGCTTCGCCACCAACGGCATCAACGTGGTGAAGCTGGAAAGTTACATGACCGACAGCTTCTTCACCGTCGCTCAGTTCTATGCGGAGATCGAGGGCCATGTCGCCGACCCGGCAGTGGAGCGCGCCTTCGACGAGCTGAAATACTTCTCCACCGTGTTCCGGGTACTGGGCTGCTATCCCGCCTCCGACTATCGCGGCGGTCACTGAGGGACAGGCCGGGCCCGCCATGGCGATCGACCATGTCTCGCTCGGGGTCCGCGACCTGGCGACCGCCGCCGGCTTCTACGATGCCGCGCTGCGTCCGCTGGGCTATGCCCGGCTGGTCGAACGCGCCGGCAGCATCGGCTACGGCAGGCGCTTTCCGGAACTCTGGATCCATGCGCGGCCCGGCATGGCGGCCGTCGCCACCGATACCGGCTGCCACCTGGCGCTGCGGGCAGCGAGCCCGGAGGTGGTGTCGGCCTTCCACGCCGGTGCACTGAAGGGCGGCGGCAGCGACGATGGCGCCCCGGGGGAGCGGGCCTACAGCCGGGTGCGGGTCTTTGCCGCCTTCGTCCGCGATCCGGACGGCAACCGGCTGGAGGCGATGACGATCCTGGGAGAGCTGCCGGCCGCGCAGTCGTGACCCGCCGCGGCCAGGGGGCGGTCGGCGGGCCTACAGGTCCGCGTCGCCGTCCAGCCAGCGCCGCGCCAGCTGATGGGCCAGGCTGAGGGCCGGCGGCATCCGCAGCGGCGCCTGCATGTCCTCGCTGGCGGCGATCATCGCCGCCACCTCGTCGCGGCTGAACCAGCGGGCCTCGTCCAGTTCCTCGCCGTCGACCTCGATCTCTTCGGAAATGCCTTCGCCGACACAGCCGATCATCAGGGAGGACGGGTAGGGCCAGGGCTGCGAGGCGATGTAGCGCACCTTGCCCACGGCAATGCCGGCTTCCTCGTCGATCTCGCGGCGGACCGCGTCCTCGATCGATTCGCCCGGCTCCACGAACCCCGCCAGGGCGGAGAACACGCCTTTCGGAAAGCGCGGCTGCCGGCCCAGCAGGCAGCGTCCGTCGCGGATCACCAGCATGATGACGACCGGGTCGGTGCGCGGGAAATGCTCGGCAGCACAGGCGCTGTCGCTGCATGCGCGCTTATAGCCGCCGTCGGCGACCTCCGTCGGTGCGCCGCAGACCGCGCAATGGCCGTGCCGGCGATGCCAGTCCACGATCGAGCGCGCCTGCGCCAGGATACCGGATTCTTCCACCGGCAGGGCGCCGGCGATGCTGCGCACGTCGATGAACTTGCCGCCCCAGGACGGGTCGGCCCGGTCCAGCCCGGCGGCGTCGATGGCGAAATGCGCCAGCCCCTCCGCCTCGCCCAGGAAGATGCAGGGTGCCGGATCGCCCCGCTGCGGAACCAGCAGGTCCAGGATCTGTGCATTGCTGACCCAGGCGATCCGCGGGCCGTCCGGCCGCCGCGGGTCGACGAAGGCCTTCAGGTCGCCGCTGACCAGCAGGAAGCGGCTGTCGGGGTCGCGCAGGCGCTCCAGGCGCCAATCGTCATTGCCCCGGTGGGCGGACTGGCGGTCGAGCGGATTGGAGGTGAAGCAGATCGGCGGGTGCATGAGGCGGGGAAGATGGCACAGCCCCCGATCCCCGACAAGCGGTCCGCCGGCCCCGGTGGCGGGCCCGGTGCCGCGAAAGAAAGCGCGGCGCCGACGTCCGTCAGGATGGAACATCGGCGCCGCAGGATCCGGGCAGGGGGCACCCGGAAAGGACCGCACGGGACAGGCCGGCCGGCCGGTCAGACCTGCCAGAACGGCTTGCCGGCCTCGGCCTCGGCATCGGCGCGGGACACGCCGATATCGGCCAGGTCGAGGTCCGACATATGCGCCAGTTCCGCCCGCTCGCGGCTGCGATTGCGCCAGATCCGCATCTGGCGGCCGATCCTGTCCAGGTCGTACCAGTGACCGGCGGCAAGCGGTGCGGCGATCCTGCCGGGGGCGCTGGCGGAACCGGTCGAAACATGAGATGAATTCAGTCCGTTGAAGGTGGTGGAAGCCATTTCACCCTCCGTCGTTTGCGTTACACCGCACAGATGGGTCTGTTTGTGCGGCGCGACAAAGGACAAGTTCTCACCTTTGACATGAACAGAAATCATTCGACTTATGGGGCAGGGCCGTGCCCTGCCAGGAGCCGTCCATGAGCGTCCGCCTGCCCTCGCTGACCGGTCTGCGCGCCTTCGAGGCGGCGGCCCGCCACCTCAGCTTCACCCGCGCGGCGGAGGAGCTGAACGTCACCCAGACCGCGATCAGCCACCAGATCCGCCGGCTGGAGGACCAGCTGGGCCTGAAGCTGTTCGTGCGCCGCCACCGGGCACTGGCGCTGACCCAGGCCGGTGCCGCCTACCTGCCGGCGGTCAGCGGCGCGTTCGAGGATCTGCGGCGGGCCACCGCGCGGGTGACGGCGGCCCGCGACGAAGGCGTGCTGACGGTATCCACCCTGCCGACCCTGGCGGCGAAATGGCTGGTGCCGCGGCTGATGGAATTCCAGACCCGCCATCCGGACATCGAGGTGCGCCTGACCACCTCGCCGCAGCTGGTCGACCTGCGGCGCGACGATGTCGACCTGGCGATCCGCTGGGGGCATGGGCAATGGCCCGGCCTGCGCGCCGACTACCTGATGAACGACGAGCTGTTCCCGGTCTGCGCGCCGAGCTATGCGGAGACGGTCGGCGCGCTCGACAGTCCCGCGGACCTGGCCAACCACACCCTGCTGCATGTCAGCCCGAACCCGGAATCCTGGCGGCAATGGCTGACCGCGGCCGGCTTCCCCGACCTGGAGGGGAAGCGCAACATCACCTTCGACCTGCAGCTGACCGCCCTGGAGGCGGCGATGGACGGCATGGGGGTTGCGATCGGGCGGGCCCGCACCGTGGAGCGCGACCTGCAGGCGGGGCGCCTGGTGCGGCCTTTCGCCCTGGCCTCGCCCGCCAATGCCGGCTTCTACGTCTGCGCACCGGAAGAAGAATCGGAGATCCCGAAGATCGTCCGCTTTCGCGAATGGGTGATGGAGGTGGCGCGGCGCAGCCCCACCCTGGAAGCCTGACCCCTCCACCCGCCACCCGTCCGGCCGCGGCGAAAGGGGCATTGCATCGCGGGGGCGGTGATCTGATATAGTCCGGTCAGGAAGGCTGGCGGTGGACGGGCTCCTCGCCAACCCGGTCAGGTCCGGAAGGAAGCAGCCGTAACGAGTTTCGGTCCGGGTCGCTGCCAGTCTTCCGCCCGGTATTGTACGACCGCGGCCCCCCGGGTCGGTCCCTGGGGGTGGCCCCTGGCGGCCGTGCCGATGGACCCCCCGCAGTGGAAAAGCCGCCCGATTGCCGCGGCGGCGACGGAACAGGGTGGATGAGCGGTCCGGATCCCTATCGAGTTCTCGCCCGCAAGTATCGTCCGACCACGTTCGACGCGCTGATCGGCCAGGAAGCGCTGGTGCGCACCCTGACCAACGCGATCGAGGCGGGCCGGATCGCGCAGGCCTTCATCCTCACCGGCGTGCGCGGGGTGGGCAAGACCACCACCGCCCGGCTGATCGCCCGCGGCCTGAACTGCAGCGGGCCGGACGGGCAGGGGCGGGAGACGCCGTCGCCCTGCGGCGCCTGCGACAATTGCCTGGCGATCGCCGAGGAGCGCCATCCCGACGTGCTGGAGATGGACGCCGCCAGCCGCACCGGCATCGGCGATATCCGCGAGATCATCGAGGCGGTGCGCTACGGGCCGGTCCTGGGCCGCTACAAGATCTACATCATCGACGAGGTGCACATGCTCTCCACGGCGGCCTTCAACGGGCTGCTGAAGACCCTGGAGGAGCCGCCGCCCTTCGTGAAGTTCATCTTCGCCACGACGGAGATCCGGCGGGTGCCGGTCACCGTGCTTTCGCGCTGCCAGCGCTTCGACCTGCGGCGGGTCGATGTCGCGACCCTCAGCGCGCATCTGGCCGGCATCGCCGGGCAGGAAGGGGCGGAGGTCGACGAGACCGCGCTGCAGCTGATCGCCCGCGCCGCCGAAGGCAGCGTGCGCGACGGCCTGAGCCTGATGGACCAGGCGATCGCCCATGGTAGCGGGACCGTCGGTGCCGATGCGGTGCGCGACATGCTGGGGCTGGCCGATCGCGGCGAGATCTTCGCGCTGTTCGAGCAGCTGATGCATGGCCGCATCGGCGAGGCGCTGGACACCGCGATGCGGCTCTACGACCGCGGCGCCGACCCGGTGGTGATCGCGCAGGACCTGCTGGACGTCACCCACTGGGTGACCCGGGTGAAGGTGACGCCCGCGGTGGCCGACGATCCCGGCCTGCCGGAAGAAGAGCGCAGCCGCGGCCGCAGCCTGGCCGAGGCGCTGCCGATGACCGGCCTGTCCCGCGCCTGGCAGATGCTGATGAAGGGACTGACCGAGGTTCGGATGGCGCCGCAGCCGATGCAGGCGCTGGAAATGTCGCTGATCCGGATGGCCTATGCCGCCGACCTGCCGCCGCCGGAAGAGGTGCTGCGCGGCCTGCAGGGCGCCGGCGGCGGCGCATCGGCCGCCACATCGACCGCCGGCGCGCCGCGGACGCCCGCGCCGACCGCAGTCGC
>NZ_JBHRTR010000036.1:1476-88826 GCF_042646425.1 Marinibaculum pumilum | reverse complement strand
CCGGAGCCGGCCGCCACGATACCGGCGGCCGCGCAGGACGACCCGGCCGAGCCGCCGCCCTGGGTTGTCGCCGGCGACGGCGATCCGGTGGCCGCCGATTCGGAGCCGGCCGATTTGGGGGCCGGCGACGGCCCGCCGTCCTGGCTCGATCCCGGCGAGGGCGAGGTCAGTCTGGACCCGATGCCCGAGAGCTTTCCCGCCCTGGTCGAGTTGTTCCAGGCGCATCGCCAGATGCGGCTCGCCGTGGCGCTGCACCACCACGCCCATCTGGTCCGCTATGCTGCCGGGCAGGTGGAGCTGCGGCTGGAGCCGGAGGCACCGCGCGACCTGGCCGGGCGGATGACCCAGCACCTGAAGGCCTGGACCGGCCGGCAATGGATGGTGACCCTGTCCGCGGCGGAGGGGGCGCCGACCCTTGCGGCGCAGGAGGCCGAGGCATCGGCCTCCCGCAAGGCGGAGGCCGCCGGCCACCCCCTGGTCAAGGCGGTGCTGGAGGGCTTTCCCGGCGCCGAGCTGGTCGAGGTCCGGTCGCTGCCGCTGCTGACCGGCGGCGCCGACCTGGCGGGCGGCGCACAGGAGGAGGGGGGCTGGGCCGATAGCGGCGAGCCCCCGGACGAGGATTCCACGCCCGCGGCCGAAGCTGCCGGGCGCAGCGACAGCGAGGATGGACCCGATGAAGAACCTGGCCAGCATGATGAAGCAGGCGCAGGCCATGCAGGAAAAAATGCAGGAGATGCAGGCCGCGCTTGAAAGCCACGAGATCTCTGGCAGCGCCGGCGGCGGCATGGTCGCCGTCACCCTGAACGGCAAGGGAGAGATGCGGCGGATCAAGCTGGACCCCAGCCTGATCGACCCTGCGGAGCCGGAGATGCTGGAGGACCTGATCGTCGCCGCCCACAACGACGCGAAGGCGAAGGTGGAGGCGCATATGCAGGACGAGATGTCGAAGCTGACCGGCGGGCTGAAGCTGCCGCCGGGCATGAAGCTGCCGTTCTGAGCGGGCGGGCCGCAATCGCCGGGACGAGTTGATCGTGGCAGGCGCGGAAATCGAGCATCTGATCGCGTTGCTGGCGCGCCTGCCCGGACTCGGCCCGCGTTCGGCGCGGCGGGCGGCGCTGACCCTGATCAAGCGCCGCGAATCGCTGATGCAGCCGCTGGCCGCCGCATTGGCCGATGCCGCGGAGAAGGTCCGGGCCTGCGGTGTCTGCGGCAACCTGGACAGCACCGACCCTTGCGCGATCTGTGCCGATCCGCGACGCACCGGCGCCTCGGTCTGCGTGGTGACCGATGTCGGCGACCTGTGGGCGCTGGAGCGGTCCGGCGCGCATCGCGGGCGCTATCACGTCTTGGGCGGCAACCTGTCGGCACTGGACGGCATCGGGCCGGACGATCTGTCCTTCGATGCCCTGATTGGCCGGGTGCGGGGCAGCCATGGCGAGAAGGTCGAGGAGGTCATCGTTGCCACCAACGCGACGGTGGAAGGCCAGACCACCGCGCATTATGTGGCCGACCTGCTGGAACCGGAGGGGGTGCAGATCACCCAGCTGGCCCATGGCGTGCCGGTCGGCGGCGAACTCGACTATCTGGACGACGGCACCCTGATGGCGGCGCTGCAGTCACGCCAGCGGGTGCAATAGCACCAGGCCGCCGCGGCCCGGCGTGATGACAGGGTGTGCCTTGACGCAGGGCGCTGGCCGCACCCATATCCGTTACGGATTAGAACCGTTTAAGAATGCGAGGTTTGAGCGCAGCCATGGCCATCCGGTCGATCCTCACGGCACCGGACCCGCGCCTGAAGACCGTCTGCGATCCCGTTCCCGGGGTCGACGACGATCTGCGGGCGCTGATGGACGACATGCTGGACACCATGTACGACGCGCCCGGCATCGGCCTGGCCGCGATCCAGATCGGCGTGCCCAAGCGGGTGCTGGTGCTGGACGTCGCGCGCGAGGACGAGGGCCGCCAGCCGCAGTATTTCGTGAATCCGGAGATCGTCTGGGTCTCCGACGATGATATCTCGGCCGAGGAAGGCTGCCTGTCGGTGCCGGAGCATTATGCCGACGTGATCCGCCCCGCCGAGGTGAAGGTACGGGCGCTGGACTATGACGGCAGCGCGCGCGAGGTGCATGCCGACGGCCTGCTTGCCGTCTGCCTGCAGCACGAGATCGACCATCTGAACGGCATCCTCTTCGTCGATCACCTGACCGCGCTGAAGCGTAACATGATCCTGCGCAAGCTGCTGAAGGCGAAGAAGCAGAAGATCAGCGCCTGAGCGGCAATCGCCGGCAAGCGCAGCCGCATTGGACCGGGGCGGCGACACGGGCTAAGCCAGGGGCATTGCCGCCGCCCGGATGTGCCGGGCGGCGATCCCGCGAGAAACCGATTCCGGAGGAACGATGACCGACCGGCTGCGCCTGGCGTTCATGGGAACGCCGGAATTCGGCCTGCCGGCCCTGCAGGCACTGATCGATGCCGGGCATGAGATCGTCGCGGTCTATGCACAGCCCCCGCGCAAGGCCGGCCGCGGCCACCGCGTTCAACGCGCGCCGACCCATGCCTTTGCGGAGAGCCGGGGCATTCCCGTGTGGACCCCGGCCCGACTGAAGGATCCCGCCGCCCAGGCGGCCTTCGCCGAACTGGGGCTGGATGCGGCGATCGTCGCCGCCTACGGCCTGATCCTGCCGCCGCCGGTGCTGGCGGCGCCGCGCCTGGGCTGCCTGAACATCCATGCCTCGCTGCTGCCGCGCTGGCGCGGCGCGGCGCCGATCCAGCGGGCGATCCTGGCCGGCGACACGGAAAGCGGCGCCACCATCATGCTGATGGACGAAGGCCTGGATACCGGCCCGGTGCTGGGCGAGGCGCGCCTGCCGATCGCCGCCGGCACCGACGCGCAGACCCTGCACGATGCCATCGCCGCGGCCGGCGCCCGCCTGATCGGGCCGGTGCTCGCCGATTTCGCCGCGGGCCGCATCGCCCCCCGCCGGCAGCCGGTGGACGGGGTGACCTACGCGAACAAGGTGGAGAAGTCGGAAGGGGCGATCGACTGGACCCGGCCGGCGGAAGCCATCGCCCGCCAGGTCCGGGCGCTGGGCCCGACGCCCGGCGTCTGGTGCCATGCCGTCGACAGCCGCGAGCCGGAGGGCGGCGGGGTACGGATCAAGATCCTCAAGGCGCAGGCGGTGCCGCTGCCCGACGGCGCGCCGGCAATCGCCGGGACGGTGCTGGATGACGGTCCGACCGTGGCCTGCGGCAGCGGCGCGCTGCGGCTGGAGATGCTGCAGCGGCCGGGCGGCGCGCCGCAGGCGGCGGAGCCCTTCCTGCGCGGCTTCGCCCTGCCCGTGGGCAGCCGCCTGGGCAACGGCTGAGGCGGACCGGCCCGCCGGCCGCTCCGGACGCGCCATGCCACGCTATCGCCTGGTCCTGGAATATGACGGCAGCGGCTTTGTCGGCTGGCAGCGGCAGGACAATGGCCCGTCGGTGCAGGCGGCGCTGGAGCGTGCGGTGCATGGCCTGTGCGGCGAGACGGTGGCGGTCACCGCCGCCGGGCGCACCGATGCCGGGGTCCATGCCAGCGGCCAGGTGGTGCATCTCGATCTGCCCAGGCCCTACCCGGCGGACAGGGTGCGGGATGCCCTGAACCATTACCTGAAGCCGGATCCGGTGGCGGTTCTGCAGGCTTCCGAGGTCGGTGAGGGGTTTCACGCCCGGTTCGACGCGACCGCCAGGCACTACCGCTACGAGATCCTGAACCGGCGGGCGCCGCCGGTGCTGGACCGGCATCGGGTCTGGCACCTGGCGAAGCCGCTGGACAGCGAGGCGATGGCTGCCGCCGCCGCCCTGCTGGTCGGCCATCACGACTTCAGCAGCTTCCGGTCGACCCAGTGTCAGGCCGCCTCGCCGCTGAAGACCCTGGACAGCCTGACGGTCGCCCGCCGCGACGACCGGGTGGTGATCTGCGCGTCGGCGCGGTCCTTCCTGCACAACCAGGTGCGCATCATGACCGGCAGCCTGGCGCAGGTCGGGCTGGGCCGCTGGCCGCCGGCCCGGCTGGCGGCGGCGCTGGCGGCCCGCGACCGGAAAGCGGGCGGCCCTACCGCGCCGCCGCAGGGACTCTGTCTTGTCGGGGTGGATTATGCCGCGCCGGGCGACCGGGTCAGTCGCCGCCCACAGGGCTGAGCTGATCCTCGCGCACCACCCGCTCATGCTGTTCGTGCGGGCTTTTTATGCGGTACTGCAGGCCGCCGGAATCCGCCGGCAGGCAACGGACGATGCGATAGACGCCTTCCGCCGAACGCTGGTGGAGGGCAGGGGCGAAGTGGACATCCTGGTCCACGCAGAATTTGGGATCATGCATGCCCGTAAAATGGGCAGCAGAGGCCCGGAAGGCAAATCCCGCAGCCCGCCCCGCCATCCTGGCCCCGTCAACTGGGGGGCAGCCTGGCGGTCAGCCGCGTCCGATGAACGGCATCTTCGTGGCCATGATGGTCACGAACTGGACATTCGTATCCAGCGGCAGGTTGGCCATCGACAGGATGGTCTGGCCGACATGCGCCACGTCGAACACCGGCTCCACCGCGGTCGAGCCGTCGGCCTGCGGCACGCCCTGGGTCATCCGCTCCGTCATCGGGGTGGAGGCATTGCCGATGTCGATCTGGCCGCAGGCGATGTCGTGCGGCCGGCCGTCCAGGGACAGCGCCCGGGTCAGGCCGGTGATCGCATGCTTGGTCGCGGTATAGGGCGACGACCAGGGCCGCGGCACATGGGCCGAGATCGAGCCGTTGTTGACGATCCGGCCGCCCTTCGGCTGCTGCCGCTTCATCACGCCGAAGGCGGCGCGGGCGCAGAAGAAGGCGCCGTTCAGGTTCACGTCGACGACGGCGAGCCATTCCTCGACCGGCAGTTCGTCCACCTCCACCGGCCGCGCGCCGGCGCCGGCATTGTTGAACAGGAAATCCAGCCGCCCGAAGCGGTCGACGATGGTGCGGAACAAGGTGTCGACCGCCTCCGGCTTCGTCACGTCGGTGGGCACCGCCAGCATCGCCGGCCCGTCGGTCGCGGCCGCTGCGGTCTCCTCCAGCGCCTCGGCCCGGCGGCCCGCCAGCACCACCTGCCAGCCGTCGGCCTGCAGGGCCAGGGCGGCCGCGCGGCCGATGCCGCTGCCGGCGCCGGTGATCAGGGCAACCCGGTTGCTGTCAGAAGTCATGCTCGTTCCTCCCCTTCGCGAATGCGCTTCGCTGATAACCGCCCGGTCAACCGCCGAGCAGCAGGTCCTGCCCGGCCGCGAAGACCAGGCGGAAGATCACCTGGTCCAGCAATGCCAGGGTCAGGCAGATGGCGATGCCGGCGCCGGTCGCGGCGCGGGCGATGACGCCGATATAGGCCACGATCGCCAGTTGCAGCAGCCAGTAGAGCAGCGCCGCCAGGCCCGTGTTGAGGCCGCCCAGCGCCAGCAGCAGGAAGATCGGCACCACCACCAGGGTCAGCAGCGCCTGTGCCCAGTTATAGGCGATCATGAAGCCCGCGAAGCTGCGCCCCCGCCCGGTCTGCTGCAGCAGCAGGGCGGCAGTCACGGCATAGAGGATCCAGGCGACCACGAACAGCAGCGCTTCGACCAGCGCCAGGCCGAGCGCGTCGCCGCGGCCGGGCTCGGCGATCGCCAGCACTAGCAGGATCTGCACCGGGATCACGAAGGCCCAGACCCCGAATGACCGGTAGAAGCCGTCGGCCGTCACGTCGAACCGGCCCATCGCGGCGGCTTCGCCATGCGCCAGCCGCCAGGCCGCATGCAGGTTCCGGCGCACCTCCGGCCAGTCTGGCATGGCGGCCGTCCGTCAGCCGGCCGTGCCGGCGGAGATCCCTCCCGGCAGTCCGAGGAACCGCCGCAGCAGGCCGGCATAGATCTCCGTCAGGTCATGCAGCGCGGCGACCGGCACCTGCTCGTCCACCTTGTGCATGGTCTGGCCGATCAGGCCGAACTCGGCGACCGGGCAGTAGCGGCTGATGAAGCGCGCGTCGGAGGTGCCGCCGGTGGTCGACAGCTCCGGCCGGCGGCCGGTGGCGTCCGCCACCGCGTCGACGATCATGGCGGTAAAATCCCCCGGCGCGGTCAGGAACGGCTCCGCGCCGCAGGTCACCGCCAGCTCGTAGGCGCCGCCGGCTTCATCGAGCCGCGCCCGCAGCCAGGCCTCCAGGCTGTCCGGTGTCCATTCCGTGTTGAAGCGGATGTTGAACCGCGCCGTGCCGGCGGCCGGGATGACGTTGCTGGCCGGATTGCCGACATCGATGCTGGTGATCTCCAGGTTCGACTTCTGGAAATGCGCGGTGCCGGCATCCAGCTCCGGCTCGGCGATCGCCAGCAGCATCCGGCACAGCCGCGGCAGCGGATTGTCGGCCAGATGCGGATAGCCGACATGGCCCTGCGTCCCGGCGGCCGTCAGCACCCCGTTCATCGAGCCGCGCCGGCCGATCTTGACCATGTCGCCCAGGACGGCGGGATTGGTCGGCTCGCCGACCAGGCAGGCATCGGGCACCAGCCCCTCCGCCGCCAGCTGTTCCAGCATCCGCACCGTGCCGTTGATCGCGGGCCCCTCCTCGTCGCCGGTGATCAGCAGGCTGATCCGGCCGGGCAGCGGCCCGCCCGCCGCCTGCAGCCGGGCCACGGCCGTCACGAAGCAGGCGATCGCGCTCTTCATGTCGACCGCGCCGCGGCCGTGCAGGATGCCGTCGGCCACCTCGGCGCCGAACGGGTCGCGGGACCAGGCCGCGCTGTCGCCGACCGGCACCACGTCGGTATGGCCGGCGAAGCAGAAATGCGGCGCCCCTTCGCCCAGGACGGCGAACAGGTTGTCGACATCCGGCGTGCCCGCGGCGCTGAACGGCATCCGCCGGCAGCTGAACCCCAATGCCTCCAGCGCCCGCTGCAGCACGTCCAGCGCCCCCTCGTCCGCCGGCGTGACGCTGGGGCAGCGGATCAGCGCCTGGGCGAGTGGTAGGGGATCGGCCAGGGGAAGGGGATCTGCGGCGGCATCGGTCATCGCGGGTCGGCCCTCAGGTGCGCAGCAGCTCGTTGATCGAGGTCTTCTCCCGGGTCCGGGCATCGACCCGCTTCACGATCACCGCACAGTACAGGCTGGGGCCCTCGTTGCCGCCGGGCAGCGGCTTGCCGGGCATGGTGCCGGGCACCACTACGGCATAGGAGGGGACGCGGCCGGTGAAGATCTCGCCGCTCTCGCGGTCGACGATCTTGGTCGAGGCGCCGATGAACACCCCCATCGACAGCACTGCGCCCTCCTCGACGATCACCCCTTCGGCCACCTCGGAGCGGGCGCCGATGAAGCAGTTGTCCTCGATGATCACCGGTTCCGCCTGCAGCGGCTCCAGTACGCCGCCGATCCCGGCGCCGCCGGAGATGTGGCAGTTCTCGCCGATCTGCGCGCAGGAGCCGACGGTGGCCCAGGTGTCGATCATGGTATTGGCGCCGACCCGCGCGCCCAGGTTCACGAAGCAGGGCATCAGCACCGCGCCGGGCGCGATATGGGCCGACCGGCGGACGACGCAGTTCGGCACCGCGCGGAAGCCGGCGGCACGGAACGCCGCCTCGTCCCAGCCGGCGAACTTCGACGGCACCTTGTCGAACCAGGGCGTGTCGGAGCCGGGGACCGCGCCGGGCCCGCCCGGGATCGGTGCCATGTCGTTCAGGCGGAAGGACAGCAGCACCGCCTTCTTCAGCCACTGGTGGACGACCCAGCTGCCGTCGCGCTTCTCTGCGACCCGCGCCTCGCCGGAATCCAGTGCGTTCAGCGCGGCATCCACCGCCTCGCGGACGGCACCGGTGGTGCCGGTGCCGATTGAGGCGCGGTCCTCCCACGCGGCGTCGATGGTCGTGCGCAGGCCATCCAGATCCATGGCTCGGTTCTCCCCTGTCCCCCGGTCTTCGGAAATGCGTGCCGGACCGGCGGCATCGGGCGACCGCCCTGCCGCGTACCCGGTCCGGCCGGTCGGGCGGGACGATAGCGGCGCCCCTGCCCCTGTCAAACCTGTCTCTGTCAAACGGTCCGGTCGGGCAAAGTCCGGTCGGGCAAAGGGCCGGGTCAGCCGCCCGGAGCAGGTCCTGGGACCTGCCCCGGTGCCGCCAAGGTGTCGCTGACCAGGTGTAGCCAGTCCGGCAGGTCGTGGACCAGGTGCCGCACATAGTCCGGCGGTGCCTCGGCCCCGGCACCGGCGCCCGCATCGGCCGGGCGCACAAGGACGGTGATCATGCCCATCGCGGCCGCCGGCTCCAGGTTGCGGACGATATCCTCCACCATCACCGCCTGCGCCGGGTCGATGCCGTGCTGGGCGACGATGGTGCGGTAGGGGCCGGCATCCGGTTTGGGCACGAAGTCGGAGGCGACGATGTCAAAGATCGCCTCGAAATGCCGGTCGATGCCCATATGCTCGGTGATCCGCTCGGCATGCCGGACGGAGCCGTTGGTGAAGATGATCTTGCGCCCGGGCAGCCGCGCCAGGGCCTCGTCCAGGACATGGGCGGCGGGCAGGACCGACAGGTCGATGTCGTGCACGAAGTCCAGGAAGGCCTGCGGATCCATCCCGTGATGGGTCATCAGCCCCCGCATCGTCGTGCCATGGGCGCGGAAGTACTGCTTCTGCAGGGCGCGCGCTTCAGCAGCGTCGATGCCCAGGAAGTTCTGGATGAAGGTCCCCATGCGGCGGTCGATCTGGTCGAACAGGTTGCAGTGCGCCGGGTACAGCGTGTTGTCGAGGTCGAAGATCCAGACCTTCGCCTCCGCCGCCTGCCGCAAAGCTTGCCTCTTGTCGTCCGCCATGGGCCCCAACCTGCAGGAAAATCCCGAACTGCGCCGGCGAGTCATATATCGTTAATCCCATCGCACCAAGCTTGCAGGATCCGGTCGATCGGGCGCGGGGCCGCCGGCCGGCGCGCGGCAGGGACCGCGACGGGTCCAGGAGGTAGGCGCAGATGGTGTTCGGCAGGTCCGGCTTGTTTCGCTCCGGCCGCGGTTCGGCGCCCGGCGCCGATTCCCTCGGCCAGGCCGGCGCCAACATGTTGGCCCTGGTTCAGGGCTATCCCGGGCCGGCGCTGGTCGCCGACCGGACCGGCCGCGTGATCGCCGCCAACGCCGGCGCCCATGAACTGTCGCAGGGGCTGGGATCAGGAACTCAGGCCGACCTGCGGGCGCGGATCGTCCGCGTCGCCGAACTGGGCGAGCCGGCGCAGGAGCAGCTGGAACTGGGCAGCCGGCAGGTGCGCGCCCTGATGCAGCTCACCATCATGCCGCTGACCCTGACCGACGGCGAGGTCGCGGTCCTGGTGATGGGGCGCGACGCGACGATGGAGCGGAACCTGACCACGGCGCTCGTCGCCTCGCGGCAGATGTTCAAGGACCTGGTGGAATGCTCCACCGACTTTGCCTGGGAAACCGACAGCGAAGGCCATTTCGTCTTCGTCTCGCCGCTGGGGGCCCTGGGCTTCACGGCGGAGCAGCTGGAGCATACCGACAGCGGGGCGCTGTGCAGCGACGCGGCCGCCTGCGCCCTTTTTGCGGTGCGCGAGCCGGTGGAACGGCAGGAGGCGGTGCTGATCGCCCGCGACGGCGGCCGTCGGATCTGCCAGGTCTCCGCGCGACCGGTGCGCGACCAGAAGGGGCAATGGGCCGGCGCACGCGGCGTCGTCCAGGATGTCACGGAGGAGCGGCGCCAGACCGCGGAGTTGCGGGCGGCGCATGAGCGGCTGGAGCAGCTGTCGCGGATCGACGACCTGACGGGTCTGATGAACCGGCGCGCCTTCCTGGACGAACTGACCCGACGGGTCCTTCACATGAAGCGGCACCAGCGGCCCGGTGCGCTGCTGTTCATCGACCTCAACAATTTCAAGGCAGTCAATGACCATCGCGGCCATGCCACCGGCGACGAGGCATTGCGCGCCTTCGCGCAGGCGCTCACCGACGAATGCCGGGCCGGCGACCTGGTGGCGCGGCTCGGCGGTGACGAGTTCGCCGTCTGGCTGGAGGAAACCGACGCCCAGGGGGCGGCGGTGAAGGCGCATGCCCTGCGCCGGATCGGGGCGGACATGCATCTGCGGTTCGGGAGCGCGGTCGCGCCGCTGGGCGTCGCGATGGGCATTGCGCTGCACGGTCCCAACGATGAAGAATCGGTGCCGGAGCTGATAGCGCGGGCGGATGCGGCGATGTATCGCGACAAGGCGGCCTTTCCCGATCGTCTCCCGATGGCGAAGAGCGGCGGTAGCGCCGCATGATCGGCTGGCTGACCCGGCTTGTGCGGGGTCTGCTGGGCGGCACCGCATCGGACAGGCCGGACCCGCCCGGATACCTGCCGCCGCAAGGCGGCGACGATCGGGCGGATGCCGGAAACCTGCCGGCCGTCATCCCCCGGACCCTTCCCTATGACGAGGCCAAGCAGCTGGCCCGGAGCCCGGATGCGGAGGTGCGCCGCCGGCTCGCCAGCAATCCGGCGACCCAGCCCGAATTCCTGGTCTATCTGGCCGCCGACGACTCCGCTGCGGTGCGGCGGGAGATCGCGGCCAATGACGGGACGCCGATCCAGGCGCGCTACCTGCTGGCCGGCGACGAGGATGAGGGGGTGCGCCTGGAGCTCGCCCGCAAGATCGGCCGGATCCTGCCCAGCCTCGGCGGCGCGCAGAGCGAACGGATCAGCGCCCAGGCGCTGAATGTCCTGGAAAAGCTGGCGCAGGACAGCCTGCCGCGGGTCCGCGCGATGGTCGCGGAGGAGATCAAGCAGGCCGGCAATGTGCCGCCCGATCTGGTGCGTGACCTCGCCTTCGACCTCGAGGAGATGGTCTCCTGCCCGATCCTTGAATATTCGCCGCTTCTGTCGGATGCCGACCTGCTGGAGATCATCACCACCGGCGCGGTCAGCGACCGGCTGTCCGCCATCTCCCGCCGCAGCAACGTCTCGGGGCCTGTCTCGGATGCGGTGGTCGCCACCTTGGACGTGCCGGCGGTGGCCGCCCTGCTGGGCAATCCCTCGGCGCAGATCCGCGAGGAGACGCTGGATACCCTGATCGATTCGGCCCAGGCGATCGAGGTCTGGCACGAACCGCTGGTGATGCGGGCCGAACTTTCCGTGCGGGCGATGCGACGGGTGTCGGAGTTCGTCGCCTCCTCGTTGATCGCCAGGCTGGCGGAGCGGCATGACCTGGACCCGGACCTGCAGGCGGAGCTGCGCTCCACCGTTCGCCGCCGGCTGACCGAGGCGGCACCGTCCGGCTCCGGCGCGGGCGACATCGCCCAGCGCAAGGCTAAGGAGATGTTCGATGCCGGCCAGCTTGACGACGAGATCCTGACCGAGGCGCTGGACCATGGCGAACGCGATTTCGTGGTCGCCGCCCTGATCCTCAGATCCGGCCTGTCCGACTCCGTGGTGCGGCGAATCCTCGCCACACGGACCGCGACCCCGGTAACTGCACTCGCCTGGCGCGCCGGCTTTTCCATGCGCACCGCACTGGCCCTGCAACTGCGGCTGGCGCATGTGCCGCCCACCAAGGTGCTGAACGCCGTCTATGGCGTCGACTATCCGCTGCCGCCGGAGGAGATGGAGCGCCAGCTCGCGCTGTTCACCGGCTGAGCTGGTACCGCTTCTGCGGCGCAGTCATGCCCTGAGGGCAAGGCTGCCCCGATGAAAGCGGCTGCTTTCTGCAATTGAAAATGCTTTGCAATTGCGGTTCTATCCCGCCATGTTCCATTCCCAGCCGTTGCGCCGGTCCCTGACGGGTGCCGCGGCGGCTGTCCTTCCTTCGGGTGTTCATGGCCTCCAATACCGGGGTACCGCGCCCTGCATCGCGGCCGGAGAGGCGTGGCGAGCGGCGCTGGCGTGCGTTCTGGCTGAAGCAGCTGCACCAGTGGCACTGGATGAGTTCGGCGATCTGCCTGATCGCCATGCTGCTGTTCGCCGCGACCGGCATCACCCTGAACCATGCCGGCGAGATCGAGAGCCGCCCGACGGTGACAAGTTTGGAGGCGGACCTGCCTGCCGCCCTGCATGCGGCGCTTGCCGCGGCGCCGCCGCGCCAGGGCCGCGCGGAACTGCCGGCGGAGCTCGGCACCTGGCTGGAGCAGCGCCTGGGGATCGATCTTGCCGGCCGGCCGGCGGACTGGTCGCGGGACGGGGTCTATATCGCCCTGCCGCGGCCGGGCGGCGATGCCTGGGTGGATATCGACCTGCGCGCCGGCAGCCTGCTGTACGAGGATACCGACCGCGGCTGGATCGCCTACCTGAACGACCTGCACAAGGGGCGGGACACCGGTGCGGCATGGCGATGGTTCATCGACGTCTTCAGCGGTGCGGCCCTGGTGTTCTGCCTGACCGGCCTGCTGCTGCTGCACCTGCATGCCGGCCGCCGCCCGGCCACCTGGCCGATCGTCGGCCTTGGCCTGATCGTGCCGCTGGCGCTGATCCTGATCTTCGTTCACTGAGCCGCATCTGCCGATAGGAGAGTCATGCGCATCACCGCCCCTGCCGCAGGCGCCACCCTTGTCCTGGCCTCCGCTCTTGGCACCGGCAGCCAGGCGATGGCCGCCGAACTAACGATCGAGGTCGCAATACCGCGGCTGGACGTCGCCGAATATCACAAGCCCTACCTTGCGGTATGGCTGGAGGCGGCGGATGCCCGCGCCACGGTCCCGCTGGCGGTCTGGTACGACCTGCACCTGGCCGACGGGGAGGGCCGGAAATGGCTCAAGGACCTGCGTCAGTGGTGGCGGCATATCGGCCGCGGCCTGGAAATGCCGGCCGACGGGATCAGCGGGGCCACCCGTCCGCCCGGCGCGCATCAGATCCGGTTCGACGACAGCGCCGCACCGCTGGCCGACCTGCCGGCCGGCGACTATGCGCTGGTGATCGAGGCGGCGCGCGAGGTGGGGGGGCGGGAACTTCTGCGCCTGCCGCTGTCCTGGCCGCCGGCCGCCCCGGCCACCGAGATCGCCGAAGGCAGCCATGAACTGGGCCGGGTCCGGCTCGACGTCACCCCATGATCGCCGCCGCCCCACTGCAAGGATCCGCCGCCATGCCGAACATTCCCGCCCGTCCGCACCGCCGCGCCGCGCTCCGTCATCTCATGGCCGCGGGGCTGGGCCTGCTGCTTGCCGCGGCACTGCCGGTCGCGGCCCAGGCGCATCGTGCCTGGCTGCTGCCCTCCGCCACCGTGCTTTCCGGCAGCGACCCCTGGGTGACGGTGGATGCCGCGATATCCAACGACCTGTTCTTCTTCGAGCATTTCCCGCTGCGCCTCGACGACCTCGCGGTCACCGGACCGGACGGCGCGCCGGTGGCGGTGGAGAACGCCTCCACCGGCCGCTATCGCAGCACCTTCGACCTGCATCTCGTCGAACCGGGGACCTATCGGATCGCGGCCGCCGGCGAGGGCCTGTTCGCGAGCTACGAGCTGAACGGCGAACGCCACCGCTGGCGCGGCACGGCGGAAGATCTTCCCGGCGCCATTCCCGAAGGGGCGGAGAAGGTCCGGCTGACCCGGTCGCAGCGGCGGGTCGAGACCTTCGTCACGGCGGGTCGCCCGACGGAGGCAGCGCTGGCCGCGTCCGGCCAGGGGCTGGAACTGCGTCCCGTCAGCCATCCCAACGACCTCTATGCGGGGGAGACCGCGGAGTTCGAACTGCTTCTCGACGGCCAGCCTGCGCCGGACGTGGAGGTGGAGGTGATACCGGGCGGCATCCGCTATCGCGACCGGCTGCAGTCGATGGCCGTCCGCAGCGATGCTGCCGGGCGGCTGCGCATCACCTGGCCGCAGGCCGGGATGTACTGGCTGGGCGCCTCGGTGGAGGATGACCGGTCGGGCCTGCCGGATGTCGACCGGCGCCGGGCGGGCTATGCCGCCACCTTCGAAGTGCTGCCGCAGTAGCACGCAGCGGCGCAGGATATGGCGCTTGTCGTCGTACCGCCTTTGCTGCGGCCGCCGGCCCGCCCCCGCGGGACCCACCGGGTGCAGTTGCACGGTGCCGCGCTGGGGACCGGCTGGTCGCTGACGGCGCATGCGCCGCCGGACTGCCTGCCGCAGGCCCTGCGGAAGGTCGTGGTGGAGGAACTGGCCGCGGTGACGGCGGAGATGAGCGGCTGGGTGCCGGAGTCGGAGCTCTGCCGGTTCAATCGCGGCGCACCGGGCAGTTGGCATCGTTTCTCCAGTGCCCATTTCGGCGTCCTGCAGGCGGCCCTGCGGATCGCCGAGGCGACCGGCGGGGCCTTCGACCCCTGCCTCGGCGCGGCGGTGGACCGCTGGGGATTCGGGCCGTCCGGGCCTGTCGAAGCGCCGCCCTGGCCGGCGGCATCGCCGGCCGGTCATGCCGCAGCCGCGGCTGTCGATCCGGGCCAGCGGGCGCGCTGGCGGGAGCTTCTGCTGGACCTGCCGCGTCAGTCCGTGCGTCAGCCCGGCGGCGTGACCCTCGACCTGTCGGCAATCGGCAAGGGACATGCCGTCGACCGCGTCTGTGAGGCGGTGATGGCGCTTGGGGTCACCAGCCTGCTGCTCGAGATCGGCGGCGAACTGCGGGGCGAGGGGGTGAAGCCGGACGGTTCGCCCTGGTGGGTCGGGCTGGAGGAGGTGCCGATGCCGTGCAACGGCCGTCTGAGGCGGGACGCCGGCGACGCCCGGCCAGGCGAAGGCGGGACGCTCGTCGCTCTGCATGGCCAGGCGATCGCGACCTCGGGCGATTACCGACGGCATTTCTGGCATGACGGGCGGCGCTACGGCCATGTCCTGGATCCGGGCACGGGATGTCCGGCGCAGACCGATATCGCCGCGGTCAGCGTGGTGGCCCGGGACTGCATGCAGGCCGACGCCTACGCCACCGCGCTCGCCACACAGGAAGCGGATTCCGCGCTGGCCCTGGCCGACGATCTCGCGCTGGCCGCCGTCCTGCGCCTGCGAGACGGCGGGATGCGCTGCTCGGCGGCTTTCACGGCGATGCTCTAGCCCGCGAAAGCCCTGCATGCCACGCAGGGCTTCCTTGCAGAGTATGCAATTGCGAGTCATTAGCAAATTATAAGACCCTGGCAGTGTCGCAAATGCGACGTATTCGCAATTCAGTGCCGGCCATCGACGAGGCCGGGATCAGGCCGGCGGGGGCCGGCGCGTCCAGGGGAGTATCAGCGATGCCAAAGACCCACCGCCGCCTAGCGGAGCAGCTCCAGCATGGCGTATCGCCGATTGCCCTGGCCGGCGGCCTGCTGGTGGCAGGCGCCGTCCTGACGGCGCTGGTCCCCATGCAGCCGGCCATGGCCCAGGCTCAGGGTACTGGGCAGGCTCAGGGCACTGGGCAGGAGCAGGGCAGGGGGCAGGAGCAGGGCAGGGGGCCGTCGCAGAATACCGAGGCCGTCACCCTGCCGCCGGTCGCCGTGGAGGGGCAGTCGGCGCCGGAAGGCTACAAGGCGGACAATGCGAATTTCGGCAAGTTCACGGCGCCGCTGCTGGACACGCCGCGTTCGGTCACCGTGATCACGCCGGAGGTGATGGAGGATATAGGCGCCACCTCGCTGCAGGACGCGCTGCGCGTGGTGCCCGGCATCACGATGAACATGGGCGAGGGCGGCGTGCCGGTCGGCGACCTGCCGAACATCCGTGGCTTCCAGTCCTCCTCCGGCCTGTTCGTCGACGGCATGCGGGACAATGCCTCCGCCACCCGCGAGGTCTTCGACCTGGAGGAGATCGACGTGATCAAGGGGCCGGCCGGCTCCTATATCGGCCGCGGCGGCCCGGGCGGGTCGATCAACCTGGTCACCAAGACGCCGAAGGCGCAGAGCTTCTACGGCGGCACCGCGGTGCTGGGCACGGCCGACAAGAAGCGCCTCACCGCCGACGTCAACCAGGTGGTGAACGACAGCATCGCCGTACGCCTGAACGCGATGTGGCAGGATTCCGAGGTGGCGGGCCGCGACGCGGTCTATGACGACCGCTGGGGCTTCGCGCCGAGCATCACCGTCGGCCTGCACAGCGACACCCGGGCCACCTTCAACTACTACCACTATCAGTCCGACGGCATTCCGGACTATGGCCATCCCTACGACACCACCACGGGGAAGCCGGTCGATGTCGACCGCGACAATTTCTACGGCCTGACCGACCGCGACTTCATCAAGCAGCGCACCGATGCCGGCACCCTGTGGCTGGAGCATGACGTGACCGACTGGCTGCTGCTGCGCAACGTCACCCGCTACAGCCGGTCGTCGAACGACTATATCGCCACCAATCCGGACGACAGCCAGGGCAATGTCGTGAACGGCTTGGTGTTCCGCAACCCGAAGAGCCGCAAGTCCGACAACACGACGGTGGGCAATGTCACCGACCTGTCCGGCACCTACGCGACCGGGCCGCTGCGCCACAGCTTCGACCTGGGTTTCGAGATCATGCGGGAGGAGACGACCACCCGCAGCTACGCCGTCTCCACCCTGGCGGCCGGCGGCGTGGCGATCCCGCGCGGCGGCTGCAACCTGTTCGGGGCGGGCCCCGCCAGCGGCTACAACTGCACCAGCCTGTACGACCCGAACCCGTCGGATCCCTGGTCGGGCACGATCGCGCAGAACAACCCGACGACGACCACCACCAACACCTGGTCGCTGTTCGCCTACGACACGATCGACATCACCTCGCAATGGTCGGTCAATCTCGGCGTCCGGCTGGACGACTACCGGACAAAGACCGACAGCGGGCTGGAGAACGACTCGACCCTGTTCAACTACCAGGGCGGCGTGGTCTACAAGCCGCTGCCCTATGGCAGCGTCTATGTCTCCTACGGCACCTCCTCCGCGCCGCCCGGCGTGACCGCCGGCGAGGGGCAGGAGAATATCAGCGGCAATAACGAGAACCTGGCGCCGGAGACCTACCGGAACTACGAGATCGGCACCAAGTGGGACCTGCTGGGCAACAGGCTGTCGGCGACCGCGGCCCTGTTCCGCACGGTGACCGACAACGCCTATGTCGCCACCGCGCCCGGCCGCGGCGCGCCGCAGGACAATCTCGGCAAGGACCAGGTCGACGGCCTGGAACTGGGCCTGGCCGGCAATATCACCCGGGCATGGAAGGTGTTCGGCGGCTATTCCTACCTGCGCTCCGAAATCCTGGAGGCCGGGCCCGCCAATCCGGGCGACGAGGGCAACGAGATGCCCAACACTCCGCGCCACGCCTTCAGCCTGTTCTCCACCTACGACGTGCTGCCGGAATTCACCCTCGGCGGCGGTGCCTATTATGTCTCGAAGGTCTACGGCAATACCTCCAACACCCGCTACGTGCCGTCCTACTGGCGTTTCGACGCGATGGCGCAGTACCGGGTGACGGAGAATGTCAGCCTGCAGCTGAACGTGAACAACATCACCGACGAGACCTACTACGACAAGGCCTATGTCACCCACATGGCGACCCTGGGACCGGGGCGCTCGGCGATGCTGACGGCAGCGGTGAAGTTCTAGCCGGCGCTGCGCAAGCCCGTATAGAACCAGGAGAGGAAGGCCCGGGCCCCGCCGCATGGCGGGGCCCGCCGGCGTTCGACAGCTGTGGAGCCCTGCCGTGCTGCTTGAGATACCGGACGTCCTGAACCCGCCCCAGCTGGCGGAGATCCGCCGCCTGATGGCGGCGGCGGCGTGGATCGACGGCAATGCCACTTCCGGGGAGCAGTCCGCGCAGGCCAAGCGCAACATGCAGCTGCCGGAGGACTCCGATCTGGCGCGGCAGCTGGGCCAGGTGGTGCTGACCGCGCTGTCGCGCAGCCCGCTGTTCATCTCCGCCGCCCTGCCGCAGAAGGTATTTCCGCCGCTCTTCAACCGCTATGCCGAGGGGGAGACCTTCGGCGCGCATATCGACAATGCGATCCGGCGGGTGACCGGCACCGAGCACCGGGTGCGCAGCGACCTGTCGGCGACCCTGTTCCTCAACGAGCCGGAGGACTACGACGGCGGCGAGCTGCGCATCGTCGACACCTATGGCGGGCAGACGGTGAAGCTGCGTGCGGGTCATATGGTGCTCTACCCGGCGTCCAGCGTGCACGAGGTGACGCCGGTCACCCGCGGCGCCCGCCTCGCCTCCTTCTTCTGGATCCAGAGCATGGTGCGCGAGGATGCCGCGCGGTCGCTTCTGTTCGACCTGGACCGTTCGGTGCAGGCCCTGGCCGCCGACCGCGGGCACAAGGATGCGGAGGTGATCCGGCTGACCGGCATCTACCACAACCTGCTGCGGCGCTGGGCGGAGGTCTGACCGGCCCCGCCGCGCCGCAGGCTGTGCCGGATCAGCTTGCCGCAGGGGGCCGCGTGGCGCCGATCATGGTGCCGACGCCCTGCTCGGTGAAGACCTCCAGCAGCAGAACGTGCGGCACCCGCCCGTCCAGGATATGGGCCGCCTTCACGCCGGCGCGCAGCGCCGACAGGCAGGTCTCCAGCTTCGGGATCATGCCGCCGGAGATGGTGCCGTCGCCCAGGCTGACCAGCGCCTCCTTCTGGGTCATCGAGGGGATCAGCTGGCCGGACTTGTCCAGCACGCCGGGCACGTCGGTCAGCATGATCAGCTTGGTGGCGCCCAGCGCGCCGGCGATCGCGCCGGCGGCGGTATCGGCGTTGATGTTGTAGGTCTCGCCATGCTCGCCGACGCCGATCGGGGCGATCACCGGGATCACCTTGGTCGCACGCAGGGCGTCCAGCACCGCCGGATTGACATGGCTGGGCTCGCCCACGAAGCCGAGGTCCAGGATCTTCTCGATGTTCGAGCCGGGATCCTTCACGGTGCGGCGCAGCTTGCGCGCCTCGATCAGGTTGCCGTCCTTGCCGGAAATGCCGATCGCGGTGCCGCCGGCCCGGTTGATTGCCGTCACCACCTGCTTGTTGATGGAGCCGGCCAGGACCATCTCGACGATCTCGACCGTGGCGGCGTCGGTCACCCGCAGGCCGTCGACGAAGGAGGACTGCACCTTCAGCCGGTCCAACATCGCGCCGATCTGCGGGCCGCCGCCATGCACCACGACCGGGTTCACGCCGACCTGCTTCAGCAGCACCACGTCGCGGGCGAAATCGTCGGCCAGTTCCTCGCTCCCCATGGCATGGCCGCCATACTTGATGACGAAGGTCTGGTCCGCGAAGCGGCGCATATAGGGCAGCGCCTCGGACAGGATCCGGGCGCGGGCCTGGCGCGCCTCCTGGTCGGCGAGGCCGCCATCCACCGCGCGCAGGCGGGGCTTCTCGTTCTTGCCGTCGGTATCGTCGTTCATGCCAGGGTCAGCTCCGCCAGTTCCGCACGCAATTCCGCAATGCCCGTGCCCTTCTCCGCCGAGGTTACGACCTGCCGGGGATGCGCCGCCACCCGCCGCGCCAGGGCCTTCGCCGTTGCCGCCCGCACCGCCTCCAGTTGGCCGGCCTTCAGCTTGTCCGCCTTGGTCAGCACCACCTGGTAGACCACCGCCGACTCGTCCAGCAGGTCCATGATCCCGCGGTCGCCGTCCTTCAGGCCGTGACGGGAATCGATCAGCAGGCAGACCCGGCGCAGCCCGACCCGCCCCCGCAGATAGTCCCGCGTCAGGCCGGTCCAGCGGGCAATGTCGCGCTTCGCCGCCTTGGCATAGCCATAGCCCGGCAGGTCGACGAGAAAAAGCCCGTCCGCGCCGTCGCCGCCCGAGGCGCGGCTCAGCCGGAAGAAGTTGAGCTGCTGCGTCCGCCCCGGGGTATTCGACACCCGGGCCAGCGCCTTGCGGCCGGTCAGGGCGTTGATCAGGCTGGACTTGCCAACGTTGGAGCGGCCGGCGAAGGCGACTTCCGGCAGTTCCTGCGGCGGAAAGGCGCCGCCGGGCACGACGCCGGCGACGAAATCGCAACCGCCGGCGAACAGCAGCCGGCCGCGCTCCAGCCCTTCCGGGGCATAGGGTGCCTCGTCGTCGAGTTGCTCGTCCCGGGAAGGGCCGCCCTCGCTGCCGACTGCCGCCGCCACTGCCGTCCGCCGGTCAGGTCTTGGCCGGCGACGGCCGCGCGGTGCGGGTCTTCATGCGGCGCTGGATGAAGATCTGCTGGGCGATCGACACGGTGTTGTTGGTGATCCAGTACACCACCAGGCCGGCCGGGAAATGCGCCAGCAGGAAGGTGAAGAAGATCGGCATCAGCATGAAGATCCGCGCCTGCACCGGGTCCGGCGGGGTCGGGTTGACCCGCATCTGCAGCCACATGGTCCCGCCCATGATGATCGGCAGCACGCCGATGGAGATGAACTGCAGCGGTCCCAGGTCGGCCGGCGTGACCGTGTAGGGCAGCAGGCCGAACAGGTTCAGGATCGTCGTCGGGTCCGGCGCCGACAGGTCGCGGATCCACCAGAAGAAAGGCGCGTGCCGCATCTCGATGGTGATCAGCAGCACCTTGTACAGCGCGAAGAAGACCGGGATCTGCAGCAGGATCGGGATACAGCCGGCGGCCGGATTGACCTTCTCCTTCTTGTACAGCGCCATCATCTCGCGGTTCAGCGCCTGCTTGTCGTCGCCGAAGCGTTCCCGCAGCTTCACCATCTCCGGCTGCAGGTTCTTCATCGCGCTCATCGAGACGTAGGACTTGTAGGCCAGCGGCAGGAACAGAATCTTGATGCACAGGGTCAGCAGGATGATCGACAGGCCGAAATTGCCGATCAGGCCGTAGAAATAGTCCAGGATGCCGAAGATCGGCCGGGTCAGGAAATAGAACCAGCCCCAGTCGATGGTCCGGTCGAACCGGATGATGCCCAGGTCCTCCTGGTAGCGGTCGATGACGTTGACCACCTTGGCGCCGGCGAACAGGCGGGTGGTATAGGCGCCGTCCGCGCCGACCGCCTCGCCGCGGTTCACCAGGTCGACCTGGTAGATGTCGGATCCGACCCCGCCCTCGTGCAGGAAACGGGTGTCGACATTCTGGTCCTGCTGCGGGATCAGCGCCGTCAGCCAGTACTTGTCGGTGAAGCCGAGCCAGCCGCCGATCGAGTTGACCTTGATCGCGCCGTCGTCCTGCAGGGTGGAATAGCTGATCTCGTCCAGGGTGCCGTCCTGGTCCAGGGAGTCGCGGAAGACGCCCAGCGGACCTTCGTGCAGGACGAACAGGCCGGTGCCCTCCGGCGTCCCGTGGCGGCGCACCAGCCCGTAGGGCCGCAGCTGCGGGATCTCGCCCTCGGCGATCGCGCCGCCGGCGGTGGCCTCGATCCACTGGTCGACCTGGAACAGATAATCGTCGTCGATCGACAGACGGATCTTGAAGGTCAGCCCGTCGCCGTTCTCCCATTGCAGCACCACGGGGCTGTCCGGCGTCAGGGTCTGGCTGTCGGGGGTCCAGCGGGTCGTGTCGCCGGGCAGGGTCGTGCCCTTGCCGCCGGTGTTCAGCTTGCCCCAGGCGAACTGGGCGAAATAGGCATCCGGCGCGCCCTGCGGCGACAGCAGGATGATGTCGGGGCTGTCGGCGGACAGGTCGACCTTGTAGTCCTTCAGGGTCAGGTCGTCGATCCGCGCGCCGATCAGGCTGACGGAACCGTGCACCCGCGGCGTGTCGATGGCGATGCGGGGGGTGGAGGCGAGGATCTCCTCCCGGCTGCGGCTGCCGCCCGGCACCTCGGCGCCCGGTCCGCCCAGGTCGGGGCTGTAGCCCTGGCCGGGCTCCAGGCTGCTGCCGCCCTGGCCACCCCCACCGGCGGCGGACCGGCTCTGCCGTGCCTGCTCCACCTGCTTCGGCGGCGGTTCGGGCGTGTAGAAGTACTGGAAGCCGATCAGGATCACCACCGAGGCGACAATCGCCAGGATCAGGTTCCGGTTGTTGTCGTTCATGCCGAATAGTCTCTCTGAGGGCCGCGATCAGCGGCCGGGCGAGGGGTGCATGCCGCTGCCGCCGGCCTCCCGCCGCGCCGCCCCGGATGCTTCGGGTCGCGGCGCGTCGGTCGGGAGGTCCTGCTGCAGGCGGTTGCCTGAACTGTCGGCCGCCTGGCGCTCCGCCGTCGAAGCGGGTGCCGCGGCGGCGGCGGGGGCGATCCCTGTCGTCGGCGGCTGGCGCCGCCGGCCCCCTGTCTGCCCCCATGCAGCGTCGGACGCAAGGGGGACCGGGTCGAAACCCTGTCCGCCCAGCGGGTGGCAGCGCGCCAGCCGGCGCAGGGTCAGCCAGCCGCCACGCAGCGCCCCATGCGTCGTCAGCGCCTCCAGCGCATATTCGGAACAGGTCGGCTGGTAGCGGCAATGGCCGCCCAGCCAGGGCGACAGGAACCAGCGATAGAGGAGCACCAGGCCCTTCAGGACCGCCGCCGCCGGGCCGCCCCCCGCCATCCTGGCGCCCGCCATCTCAGGGATTGCCTTCTCTGGGATTGCCATCTCTGGGCCCGCCGTCGCGCGCCAGCTTCAGCCGCCGCAGCGCCTGCCGGCAGTCGCCGCACAGGGCGGCGAAGTCCCGCTCCAGAGTCGCCTTGCGGCCGATCAGCACATAGTCGTGGCCGGCCAGGGCCTGACCCCGCAGCACCAGGTCGGCGACGGCGCGCAGCCGGCGCTTCGCCCGGTTCCGCGCCACCGCATTGCCGACCTTGCGGCTTGCCGTGAAGCCCACCCGTGCGCTGCCGACCTCGGCTACCGGCGTGGGCGCGCCCTGCAGCACCAGCCCCTCGCGCGCCGCCTTGCGGCCCTTCGCGGCGACCCGCAGGAAGTCGCGGCGCTGCTTCAGGCGGCGCAGGCCGGCATCATCTGCCCCGGCTTTGCCGGCTGTCACGCCAGAGGTCATGTCGGGGAGATTGCCGGGAGTCCCGGCGCGGCGGGACGCATGTCCCGCCGGGGACGCGGCCGGCACGCCGGCATCGTCGCCCCGCAAGCCCTTCGGACCGGCGATGCTGCCGGCCTGATGGTTTTCGGCCTGATGGTTTTCGGCCTGAATGGGGGCTGTGCCGCGCGGCGCGCTGGACATCGTTCGCCGTTCCGCTCCATGCCGTGGCCGGCGCTAGGGCGATCCTGGCGGGCATCCGCCCGGTGTCTTTCTGCGGTCCGGTGCCTATGCTCCGGTCCGGCCTTTCCGGCGTCAGGCGGACAGGCGCTTGCGCCCCTTGGCCCGGCGTCGGGCCAGGACGGCACGTCCTGCCTTGGTTGCCATGCGCGCGCGGAAACCGTGCCGCCGCTTGCGCACCAGCACACTCGGCTGATAGGTCCGCTTCACGACTTGTACTCCTGCTGGTCGGCCCGGCGACGGTCCGGCGCGCATGCCCATGGGGGCAGGGCCGCTCGCGGTCGCGCGGGCAGTCTCGAAATCAGAGGCGGGCTTATAGGCGCTCGACCGGGCCGAGTCAATCGGCACGAGCCGCATCCGGCGCCCGCCGGGATCGCACCGGCATCAGGGTGTCACTTTGCGGTGAGACGGCGCCGCCGTCGTTGCGCCCCCTGGTTCTTCGTCAATATGCAGGACTGCGCGACGCGGACCGGGCAGGGTGCGATACTGCGATATGCGGGCAGGCAGGCGAACAGGATGAGCATGGCAGGGCAACCGGGGGCAGAGCAACCGCGGGCGGCGCGACCGGAGGCGGCGCAATCGGGCGGCCGCGCCGATCCGGACGATCGCGCCCCTGTTAATCGCGCCCCTGTTAATCGCGCCCCTGTCGATCGCGCCCCTGCGGCGGCGCCGCCGGCGCCGGCCGGGATCGGCGGCCGCATCCGGCGGATGCTGCCGCTTCTGCTGCTGGCGGTCGGCCTGGCGGCGTTCCTGCTGTTCGCACCCGACGAACAGACGGTCTTCCAGATGCTGAAGGCGCACCGCGCCGCGATCACGGGCTGGACCCTGGCCAACCCCCTGCTGGCCGGCCTGGCCTTCGTGCTGGCCTATGCCGCGATCGCCGCCTTCTCGCTGCCGGTCAGCGCGCTGGTGACCATGTTCGGCGGCTTCCTCTTCGGGGCGTTGGCCGGAACCGTGCTGGTGGTCGTGGGGGCGACCGCCGGTGCGGTGGCCCTGTTCCTGGCCGTGCGGGCGGCCTTCGCCGATATCTTCCGCGCCCGTTTCGGGCGGCGCATCGCCCGCCTGGAGCGCGGCCTGTCGCGTGACGCGTTCAGCTATCTGCTGTTCCTGCGCCTGGTGCCGGTCTTTCCCTTCTTCCTGGTGAACATCGCGCCGGCCTTCTTCGAGGTGCGGCTGCGCGTCTTCGCGGTCACCACCTTCATCGGCATCATCCCCGGCACCTTCGTCTTCGCGAATGTGGGCGCCAGCCTCGGCCGGGTGCTGGACCAGGCGGACAGCTTCTCCCTCGGCAATGTGGTGACGCCGGACATCCTGATCGCCCTTTCCCTGCTGGGACTGCTCTCGCTGCTTCCGGTGGCCTATGGCCGCCTGCGCGGTCGCCGACGCGACGCACCCCGCTGCCCACCCGGCTGACCGCCCCGCTGAAGGATCCGCCGATGTCCGCTGTCCGTTCTGCCGGCCCGCATGTCGCCACCGCGGGCCCGATCGACTGCGACATCTGCGTCGTGGGCGCCGGGGCCGCCGGCCTGAGCGTGGCCTCGGCCGCCGCCATGCTGGGCGCGCGCACGGTGCTGGTGGAGCGCGGGGCGATGGGGGGCGACTGCCTGAATGTCGGCTGCGTGCCGTCCAAGGCGCTGCTGGCGGCGGCACGGATGGCGCATGCCTGGCAGGATGCCGAGGCGCTCGGCATCCGCTACCAGCCGCCGGTTGTCGATTTCCCCGCGGTGATGCGGCATGTCCATGGCGTCATCGACGGCATCGCGCCGCACGATTCGGTCGCGCGCTACCGGGCGATGGGGGTCGACGTCCTGCAGGGCACGGCACGTTTCACCGGCCGCGACAGGCTTCGGGTGGCATTCGCGACCGGCGGCGCCGAGCGCGAGGTCACGGCGCGGCGCTTCGTGATCGCCACCGGCGGACGCCCCGCCGTGCCGCCGATCCCGGGCCTGGACGAGGTGCCCTACCTGACCAACGAGTCCTTGTTCGACCTTGCCGAACTGCCGTCCCACCTGGTGATCCTCGGCGGCGGCCCGATCGGGCTGGAGATGGCACAGGCCTTCCGCCGGCTGGGCGCGGCGGTGACGGTGGTGGAGGCGGCGCAGGCGCTGGGGCGCGACGATCCGGAGCTGGCGGCGGTCGTACTGGCCAGCCTGCGGCGCGACGGGGTCGTGCTGCGCCAGGGCGCAGCCGCGGAGCGGGTCGCGGCGGGAGCGGCCGGGATCGAGGTCCATCTCTCGGGCGGCAGCGCGCCAGTCACCGGCAGTCATCTTCTGGTCGCGGTGGGGCGCCGGCCGAATGTCGAGGCACTCGGCCTGGACCTGGCCGGGGTCGAGAGCGGCCCGCGCGGGATCCAGGTCGACCGCAGGCTGCGCACCGCCAACCGGCGGATCTTTGCCATCGGCGATGTCGCGGGCGGCCCGCAATTCACCCATGTCGGCGGCTACCATGCGGGCATCGTGATCCGGAACGCGCTGTTCCGGATTCCGGCCAGGACCGACCATGACACCATGCCCTGGGTTACCTATACCGAGCCGGAGCTGGCCTGGGTCGGCCTGTCGGAGACGGCGGCGCGGGAACGGGCGGGGCGGATCCGGATCCTGCGCTGGCCCTATGCGGAAAACGACCGCGCCCGCGCGGAGCGGCAGACCGCGGGACTGATCAAGGTCGTCACCGACGCGAAGGGGCGGATCCTGGGCGCCGGCGTGGCCGGCGCCCATGCCGGCGAGGTGGTGCAGCCCTGGGTCCTGGCGGTGCAGCGGGGCATGAAGATCGGCGCCTTCGCCGGTGCGGTCCTGCCCTACCCGACCTATGGCGAGGTCGGCAAACGTGCGGCGGGCGCCTATTATATGCCGAAACTGTTCAGCCCGCTGACCAGGAAGTTGGTCGGGCTCTTGCTGCGTCTGCCCTGACCCGCGACCCGCCCGGCCGCGGGCGGCGGCCTTTCGGGGAACGTTCTTGGATACCAGACCCGACGCAGATGCCGAAGCCGGCGCCGCTGCTGCGGCGCCCGGGATCCTGTCCGGCCCTGCCGAACCGCTGCCCGTGCCGGCCCGGCCCTCCCTGCTGCGGTCCCTGTCCGGCCGGCTGCTGGTCCTGACAATCATCTTCGTAATGCTGAGCGAAGTGCTGATCTACGTGCCCTCCGTCGCGCGCTTCCAGCAGGGCTATCTGCAGGGGCGGGTGGAGGCCGCCTACCTGGCGTCGCTGGCGATCACGGCGGCGCCGGAGAAGCGGCTGGATCCGGACCTGGCGATGGAACTGCTGCACAGTGTCGGCGCCATGGCGGTGGCGCTGAAAGCCGGCGACCAGCGCGCTCTGATCCTGGGCGCCCATCCGCCGGAAGAGATGGGCGCCGTCTACGACCTGCGCGACGAGGACCCGGTCTCGCTGATCGCGGATACCTTCACCACCATCCTGGGCGGGGCCGGCAATGCCCTGCTGGTGGTCGCACAGCATCCCGGCAATCCCGACCTGGTGCTGGAGATCGTTCTGGATCCGGCGCCGCTGCAGCAGGAGATCGCCGACTATTCCAGCCGCATCTTCCTGCTGTCGTTGATGATTTCCCTGATCACCGCCTCGCTGGTCTTTCTGGCGCTCTACTTCCTGATGGTGCGGCCGATGCGGCGCCTCACCTCCAGCATGATCCGCTTCAGCCGGCGGCCCGAGGATGCCGGCCGCGTGATCCGGCCGTCCGGGCGTCGCGACGAGATCGGCATCGCCGAGGTGCAGCTGGCACACATGCAAGCCGAGGTGCGGACCGCGCTGGCGCAGCAGAAGCGGCTGGCGGCGCTGGGTGCGGCGGTGGCGAAGATCAGCCACGACCTGCGCAACATCCTGGCCGGGGCGCAACTCCTTTCCGACCGCCTGTCGACGGTGGAGGATCCGACCGTGCAGCGCGTGGCGCCGCGGCTGATCGCCAGTGTCGACCGCGCCATCGCGCTCTGCGGCCGCACCCTCCAGTTCGGCAAGGCGGAGGAGAGCCCGCCGCAACGCCGGCGCTTCGCGCTGCATGGCCTGGTGGAGGAGGTGGCCGCGACCCTCGACCTGGGGGCGGATGGCGGACCGCGATGGCGCAACGACGTGGCGCCGGACCTCATGGTGGAAGCCGATCCCGAGCAGCTCTACCGCGTGCTGCTGAACCTGATGCGCAATGCCGTGGAGGCGATGGCCGGGCAGGGCGAGCTTTCCGTCCTGGCAGTGGCCGGGCAGGGCCGCATCGCGGTCGAGGTGGCCGATACCGGGCCGGGCCTGCCCGAGAAGGTGCGGGCGCATCTGTTCGAGCCGTTTCGCGGCAGCCGGTCGGGCGGGACAGGTCTTGGCCTGACAATTGCACTTGAGCTGGTGCGCGCCCATGGCGGCGACCTCAGACTGCTGCGGTCGGACGGACGGGGCACGACGTTTCGACTGGAATTGCCCGAACGGACCGCCTAGCCGCAGCACCCTGCGGCGCGGCCGGCCGGGCAGGGGAAGCAGAACGATGGCCCAGCACAGTGATGCGCCAGGAGCCCGGGATCCGCGACGGGCCCGGGATCGGCAGACGGACCGGGAGATTCTTGCCGACCGGCAGGATGGGACCGTTGCGCGCGACCATGCCCGTGCCGTCTTCATGCCCGCCAGCCTCCTGCCCGCCAGCCTCCTGCCCGCCAGCCTCCTGCTTGCCGGCCTGCTCGCCGCCTGCAACCCGCTGCCCTACGGCAAGCTGGTCACCGACGATATCGACAAGGGGTTTTCCGTCGTCACGGAAGAGGAGTGCGACCTGCAGAACGTCTTCAAGTGGGAGTCGTACTGCAAGGAACGGATCGTGATCCGCGACCGCCAGCCGGTCTATTGCTATGCCACGCTCGGCAGGCCGAACTGCTATGCGATGCCGGATCCCTACAATGTGGCTGGGCGCGGCCGTGGCAGCCCGCCGCCGATGGCGCTGGGCGATGCCGTGCCGGCCGCGGTTCAGGCCGGCCCCGACCTGTCGGTCCAGTATGTCGGCGGCGAGGCTTTTCCCGGCTACCAGGAGGAAGTGGTAGAGGTCGCCAGCGACCGCCCGGTCTCTGCCCTCGACGCGCCGGTGCCGCAGGCCTCGCCGCAGATCCCCGTTCAGACCCAGGAACTGCCGCCGAAATCCACCCTGCGGGTGCCGCCCGAGCCGGCGGCACAGAACTAGCCGGCCGGGCTAGCTGCGGTTCGTCCCGGGGCCTGGCCCGTGGCCCGATGCCGGGCCGGCCGGTGGCGGAGGCGGTCCGTCATCGTCCTGCGCGGCACGTTCCCGCGCGCGCTTGAAGCCGGAATAGATCTCGTCGAAGGCGCGCTCGAAGCCCGTGCGCAGTTCCGACCATGCGGATTCAGAGGTGCGCTTCACCTCGTCCAGGCGGGACTCCGCCTCGCCGCGCTGCGCCCACAGGTCGTTGATGCTGCGCTCGATGCGCTGCCGGGTTTCCACTTCCACAACCTTCAGCTTCGCATCCAGGCGCCGGATCTCGCTGTCAAGGGTGTCGATATGCGCCTTCAGCTTGCGCGCCAGTTCGCTCTGTTCGGTCATCGCCGCTCCCACCTGTTCGGCAAGGTCTATCGCCCCTAAAGATGTGCGGTCGCACCGCTTGCCACAAGTCGCAGGCGGCAGGCCCTGTGCCCGCCCTCGTGGCCGGCGGATCCGGCGCTGGCCGCTGCGTCATCTCGCCCCACTTCGGCCGGTCCCCGTTCAGGCAGGGTGGTAACGGTTCGGGAATGTTTTGATGCTGGACTGATGGAAGTCACCGCCGGTGCGGCTGCCGGGGTGCGGCGCCGGCCGGATAGCGGACCCGGGGCCTGATGCTGCACGAGATCGAGATGATGGACGGCCGTTCGCGGCGCCTGGCCCGCCAGGCGGTCGTGACCGCCTGCGGGCTGGCCCTGGCCGGTTCCGGCTTCGGCCTGGCGGTGGCCTATCCGATGGGCCTGATCGCCGGCATCGAGCTCTGGCTGGTGGCCTCCTGCGCGCTGTTCTCGGCGGCGGTGATCCTCGGCTTCTTCCTGCTCCCGGCCCGGCTGTTCCACCACGTCACCATCATCGCCATCCTGTATTTCGGCTGCTACCTCAGTGCCGGAATCCTGATCGCGCTGTACAGCGCCGACCGGACGACGAACGTCTTCGTCTACCTGGTCTGGTTCTTCCCCCTGCTGGCCTTCAACATCCTGATGCGGGTGACGCGCTCCGGGCGGCTGCTGCATGTGGTGCTGATGTGCCTGCCCTTCGCCGTCGTGGTGCCCAATGCAGGCCGCATCCTGGCGGCCTATCCGGAACCGGTGCAGCCCTGGTTCGTGGTGTTCGGCCTGTCCTATCTGTGCTTCGGCCTGATCCTCAGTACCCTGTCGCAGTACCGGGAGGCCTTCATCGCGGAACGGGAACGGTCCGAGGCGCTGCTCGGCGCGTCGCAGATCCTGGAGAGCATCTCCGACTGCTACCTGTCGCTCGACCGGTCGCTGCACCTGGTCTATGCGAACGGTGCTGCCAGGCGGGACCCGGCCCTGCGTGACCCAGCCCTGCGTGACCCGACCCTGGCCGATCACGGTCCCGACAATGGCCGCGGCGACCCGCTGGTCGGGCGGCCGCTGGCGGAGATCGCCCCGCGGATGGCCGCGGGCGAGATCGGCGACCGGCTCCGTGCCGCCGCCGAGGGCACCACGGAGCGCCATTTCGAGGCCCAGGACCCGCCGTCCGGGCGCTGGTACGACATCCGCTGCTTTCCGCGGCCCGACGGCCTGTCGATCTATTTCCGCAACATCACCGAGGCGGTGGCGATCCGAGAGGAACTGCGCCGGAACGAGGCGCTGCTGCGGATCGCCAGCCGGATGGCGCGGATCGGCGGCTGGGAGGCCGACCTCGATGCGGACATGGTTTCCTGGTCGGAAGAGGTGGCCATCCTGCATGGCGCGTCCGGCCGGCTGGTCCATGCCACCGACGATGCCCTGCGCTTCTACATGCCGGACAGCCGGCAGGTGATCAGCCGGGTGATGGCGCGCTGCGCCCGGACCGGCCGGCCGTTCGACGAGGAGGCGGCGCTGGTGGCGGGTCCCGGGCGGGTCGCCTGGGTCCGGATCATGGGCCAGGGCGTCGCGGATGCCGACGGCCGGACGCACCGGATCCAGGGTGCCATCCAGGACATCACCGAACGCAAGCTGGCGCGCAGCCGGCTGCAGGAACAGGCGGCGCTGCTGGACAAGGCGCAGGACGCGATCATCGTCCGCGACCTGGACGGGCATATCTCCTACTGGAACCGGGGGGCGGAACGGCTGTACGGCTGGCCGGCATCCGAGGCGCTGGGCCGCACCATCGCCGATCTGCTGGCGGAGGATCCCGACCGCCATCGGGAGGCGATGTCGGACCTGCTGGCGCAGGGCGAGTGGAGCGGCGAGATCCGGCAGGAGCGGCGGGACGGCAGCGCCCTGACCACAGAGGCGCGCTGGACCCTGGTGCGCGACGATAACGGCCTGCCCAAGTCGGTGCTGGCGATCCAGACGGACATCACGCCGCGCCTTGCGGTGGAACGGCAGCTGCGCCAGTCGCAGCGGCTGCAGGCCGTGGGCCAGCTGACCGGCGGCGTGGCCCACGACTTCAACAACCTGCTTACCGTCATCCTGGGCAATGCCGACAGCCTGGCCGAGGCGCTGCAGGAGCGCCCCCGGCTGCGGCAGCTGGCGGAGATGACCCGGTCGGCGGCGCAGCGCGGGGCGGAACTGACCCGCCGGCTGCTGGCCTTCGCCCGGCAGCAGGCACTGGAGCCGCGGCCGACGGATGTCCCGGCCCTGATGTCGGGGATGGAGGCCCTGCTTCGCCGGAGCCTGGGGGAGAATGTCGAGATCCGGTTCGTGGCGGCGGCGGAGGTCTGGCCGGCCCTGGTCGATGCGCCGCAGCTGGAGGCGGCGGTGCTGAACCTCTGCCTCAATGCACGGGACGCGATGCCCGATGGCGGCCGCCTGACGGTGGAGACGGCGAATGCCCACCTGGATCGCGACTATGCCGACTGGAACGAGGAGGTCGTGCCCGGCGACTATCTCATGGTGGCGGTGTCCGACACCGGGACCGGGATGGCGCCGGAAGTGGTTGCCCGGGCCTTCGAGCCGTTCTTCACCACCAAGGGGGTGGGGCAGGGCAGCGGCCTGGGGCTCAGCATGGTGTTCGGCTTCGCCAAGCAGAGCCACGGTCATGTGAAGATCTATTCCGAGCCTGGGCAGGGTACCACCGTCCGCCTATACCTGCCGCGTGCGGCGGAAGGCGAAGCCGTGCTGCCCGGCGCCCGGCTGTCGGCCGGGACGACCGGGGGAACGGAGCGGATTCTGCTTGTGGAGGATGACGAACTGGTGCGGCGGCATGTCGGCAGCCAGCTCGAGGCCCTGGGCTATCGGGTGACCGCCGCCGCCAGCGGGCCCGAGGCCCTGGACGTGCTGCGGACCGGCCGCCAGATCGACCTCTTGTTCACCGATGTCGTGATGCCCGGCGGCATGGATGGCCGGCAGCTGGCGGAAGCGGCCCTGAAGCTGCAACCCGGCCTGCCGGTCCTCTTCACCTCCGGCTATGCCGAGAACGCCATCGTCCATCACGGCCGCCTGGATCCCGGGGTGCATCTCCTCAACAAGCCCTACCGGCAGCAGGACCTGGCGGTGAAGCTGCGCCAGGTTCTGGACCGGGCGACGGAGCTGCAGGAACTGCGAGCGGCGGCCGGCCCCGGCAACTGACGCAAGCCGCAGCTCGGAAGCCCTGCTCCCGCCCCGCGCTACCGCTTACCACTGCTCGATCCAGGGCCGCAGATCCAGTTCGAAGCTCCAGGCCGAAGGCGGCTGCCGATGAAGCATCCAATAGGCCTCCGCGATGTCGTCCGGCTGCAGCACGCCGTCCTGCGCCTTGAGGGAATAGCGGTCCGGGAAATTCTCGCGGATGAAGGCGGTGTCGATCGCCCCGTCGATCACCGCATGGGCGACATGGATCCCTTTCGGCCCCAGCTCCCGCGCCATCGACTGCGCCAGCGCGCGCAGCGCATGCTTGGCGCCGGCAAAGGCGGCATAGCCTTCACCGCCCCGGACGCTGGCCGTCGCACCGGTGAAGATGATCGTGCCCCGGCCGCGCGGCAGCATGTGGCGGGCGGCTTCCCGTCCGGTCAGGAAGCCGGCGAAGGCGCCCATCTCCCAGACCTTGCGGTAGACCCGCGAGGTGGTGTCGGTGATGCCGAACCGGACATTGGCGCCGATATTGAACACCGCGACCTCGATCGGCCCGATCTCCGCTTCCACCCGTTCGATGAAGGGGACCATTTCCGCTTCCTCGCGGGCGTCGATGCCGAAGGCATGGGCTTTGCCGCCGGCGGCGCCGATCACGCCCGCCAGGGCTTCCAGCTGCTCGATGTTGCGCGGCCGGCGGGTCATCACTGCGGTGTAGCCGCCGGCTGCGAAGCGCCGCGCAATGGCGCCGCCGGTCGCATCGCCTGCGCCGATGACAAGGGCAACCGGCCCGTTCTGTGCCGTCATGGCGATCCTCCCGCTCTCGATTCCCCGATTAAAATGTGTATACACATCTTTCTGCTGTCGGGCCAAGCTCCGCGCCGGTCAGTTGCCATCCAGCATGGCCCGCAGCAGGTCGCAATCGGCCTCGCTCCGCCGCGCCTGGGCGCGACCGGCGGCGATCAGGGCTGCCCCCTGTGCCTTCAGCGCCCGCGCCATCGCCGATTCGAAGCGGGTGGAGCGGCGATCGCCGCGCGCATGCGCCAGCGCCAGAGCCTGGCCGCAGGCGGCGGCATAGTGCCGGAGCGGGGCGGAGAGGTCCTGCTGCGCCGGCAGCAGGCACAGATCCTCGGGATCCAGAGAGACCCGGGCGTGGTGGCGGGAGCGCACCAGCCAGTGGCGGTCCTGCCAGACCACCTCGTCCAGGACCAGGTCGGGCCGGCGCTGCATGCGCCGCTGGCAATCGACCGTCAGGTGGGCTGGATTCATGCCGTTGACAGGGTCCAGGTCGGGGAAGTGAAACAGCGGCGCCGCGGCACGCTGCTGCTTCACTTCCACCACATGGCAGAGCGGCAGGTCTTCGGGCCCGGCGAAATCCTCCGGCCCTACCAGAAGGTAGTACCTTTCCATGCCGACCGACCCGGTGCCGGCGTCCAGACGCGCGACGACGTCCAGCACCGCATCGTCGACATAGGGGCGGAAGGCCGCCCGGACCTTTGACCCGGTGGCGGCGTCCAGGCGGCGGTAGCGGTCCGGCCGATCGCGGAACCGCAGCCCGTCGGCGGTGATCTCCACCGCCTTGCCGAGCGCGCTCTTGCGTGCGAAGTCGCGTCCCCCGGCGGCGCGGCGGCGCGCCTTCTTGTAGGGCTTGCGCAGGCAATGGCCCTTGCCGAACTTCTGCAGCGCGTCCTGCCGCCGCTCCGGATCGGCGGCCACCGCCTGGCAGGTCCGCCGGTAGGCCTCCAGGAAGGCCCTGGCGGCGGCCTCGGCATCGCCGTCGTCGGGCGCGGCCAGGCCGGCGGTATCGGTTGCCTCGTTGGACCGGAAGCGACCCTCCAGGATGCCGCGGCCATAGCCGGCCGCCAGGAACAGGCTGGCGATGAAGCGCACCAGGTCCCAGGCCGCCGGCCCGACACAGGCATCGTCGAAGTCGTTGGGGGCGAAGATCACCCGGCGGCTGTGCGAGCCTTCCTCCGTCATGAAGCCGAAGTTCGACAGGTGGCAGTCGCCCATCACCAGGGTCCGGTGCGGCGGCGAAGCGAAGACCGGCGGGATCGCGATCCGGCCGGCCTTCATGTCGGCGTAGTAGATCTGGGCCGCGCCCCGCAGGAAGCGGAAGGGATTGGCCGCCATCTTGCGGTGTTTGGCCAGGGGAGCGGCGGGATCCGGCGGATGCCCGTCCACCCGTTCCAGTTCGCGGTGCAGGATGGCCTCCCGCCGCGGTCCGCTCCCGGTCGCATCTTCCTTCGTGCCTGCGGCCATGGTTTCTCCTTGCGTCGTGGTGCTAAGACCTAGCTTCGCACCACAGAGATAGGTTGCCCGCGTCCGTGAACACCCCGTCCGCACCGAACGAACCTGTGGCGCCCCTGGAACCGGGCGCCGCGCCCGGCCCGGAAGCCCAGATTCCGCCAGAGCGGGTGGGGCCGCTGCTGTTCGCACGCGGCGCGGACGAGACGGCCTGCCGGATCGCCGTCGTCATGGTGACCGCGGCGGCCGCACCGCCGCCGCGCCTGCACGGTTCTGACGGTGCGGAGGTGGCGCCGGTCGAACTGGCGCGGCTGTTCGACCGCGTGGTGCGCCGCTGGGACCTTGCCCTGCCGGTGGCGGACGGCGCCGGCTATTCGGTAGATGGCCGGCATTATCCGGTCGCGACGGACCTGCGCGGCGACCTGCGCGTCGCCTTCGTTTCCTGCAACGGGCAGGAACATGGCGATGCCGCCCGCAGCCTGTCGGAGCGCGATGCCATGTGGGACCGCCTGGCAGAGGAACATGAGCGTGCAGCCTGCCACCTGCTGCTGCACGGCGGCGACCAGGTCTATGCCGACGAGATCCTCACCGCCCATCCGGACCTGGTGGCGTGGCATGCGCTGCCGCCCCGGCGGCGCGGCGACATGCGCTTTGATGAAGCGGTGCGCACGGCGGCGCGCCGCTGGCTGTTCGGGCGCTATCTGGCCATTGCGGCGCAGCCGCCGATCGCCCGGCTGATGGCGGCGGTGCCGTCGCTGATGATGTGGGACGACCACGACATCATGGACGGCTGGGGCAGCCATCCGCCTGCGGTGCTGGACAGCGCGGTCGGCCGCGGCCTGTTCCAGGTCGCGCGCGAGATGTGCGCCCTGTTCCAGCTGGGCGCCGCGGCGGACGAACTGCCGGAGATCTGCGGCGATGCCGAGGGCGGCACCTTCACCTGGGCGGCCCGCTTTCCGGGCCTGACCGTGGTGGCCCCCGACCTGCGCAGCGAAAGGCGGCCGCACAGGGTGATGTCGGCGGCCGGCTGGAATGTCTACGAGCGGCTTCTGAGCGAGGCCCCCGCCGGCGACCGGCGGCTGGTGATCTCCACCGTGCCCGGGCTGGGGCCGCGGCTGAGCTGGGTGGAATGGCTGATGGACCTGATCCCGGGTGCGCAGAAATACGAGGACGATCTGCGCGACCAGTGGCAGAGCCGGCCGCATCGGGCCGAATGGCGGCGCTTCCTGGCGGGGCTGGAGCGGGAGGTGGTCGCGCGGCAGACACCGGTGACCCTGCTGTCGGGCGAGATCCATCTGGCCGGCCGCGGTGAGATGCGCCTGGGCGGCGTGCGCCGCCTGCACCAGCTGATCTCCTCAGGCATCGCCCATCCGAAGCCGCCCGCGATCTTCGGACCCGGGCTGGGCTTTCTGGCCCGGCTCGGCGGTGAACCGCTGCCCGGCCGGCGGATCCGGATGTTCCCGCTGCCCGGCCGCAGGCGGATCTATACCAGCGAGCGGAACTACCTGATGCTGTTCCGCCGGGATGGCGGCTGGAGCGCGGAATGGGAGCTCGAGGAGAGCGGCCGCACGCCGCCCCTGGAGATCTGATCCGGGAGAAACGGTCCGGCTAGACCGCTCCGGGCGGCCGTTCCACCAGGTCCGCCAAACGGCAGGCGGTGCGGGCAAAGGCCAGGTCGCTTCCCGGCAGGCCGGCCAGCATCACCCCCAGGGGCAGGCCCGCCGGGCTGCGGTCCACGTTGAAGCTGGCGATCGGACCGCCAAGCGCCGTGAAGGGAATGATGAACCGCGGATCGCCGGTGGCCATGCCGGGCGGTGCCGGCGTCGGCGCCGGCGGCAGCAGCAGCACCGCGCCCGGCGGCAGGGCAGCCGCCAGCTGCTGGCGGGCCGCGGCGATCTCGGCCTGGGCCTGGCGGTAGCCGGCCGCCTCGATCCAGCCGCCGCGCGAGATCGCCTCCCGCAGCGCCAGGGCGACATCGTCCAGCGGCGCGGTCTGCAAGCCCTCATGCACCCGTGCCAGCTCGTACTCCATCACCGTGCGATGCGCGTCCAGGATGCGGCCCAGCGGCACCGGCGGTGCCAGCCGGAGGATGCGGTGGCCGTTCGCCGACAGCACCCCGGCGGCCTGCGCCAGCGCCCGCGCCACCTCCGGCTCCGCTTCCTCGTGCAGCGGATCGTCCAGCACCACCACCGGTACCTCGTCGGGCGCCTCCGTGGCCGGCGCCGGCGCCAGGTAGGGCGGTGCGATCGCCTGGAAGACGGCGACCGCATCGGCCAGCCGGTAGCCGTACAGGCCCGGCGTGTCGAACGACGGCGCGAAGGGCAGCATGCCGTAGCCGGGCAGCGCCAATGTGCTGGGCTTGAACGCGCCGATGCCGCAGAAGGCGGCGGGGCGGGAGACCGAGCCGGCGGTCTGCGTGCCGACCGCGACCGGTGCCATGCCGGCCGCGACGGCGGCGGCCGGGCCGCTGGACGAGCCGCCCGGCGTATGGTCCAGCGCATGCGGGTTGCGGGTCGGCGGCGGCCGCTCGAAGAAGGCGAACTCCGTGGTATGGGCTTTGCCCAGGACGATCGCTCCGGCAGCCCGCAGGGCGCCGACGATCCAGGCATCGGCGCCGGCCGGGGGGGCGTCGGCGCGCGTCGGGCTGCCGGCGCGGGTCGGCATGCCGGCGACGTCCAGGACATCCTTGATCGCCACCGGGATGCCGTGCAGCCGGCCGCGCCAGTGCCCGGCCTCCGCCTCCGCGTCGCAGGAAGCCGCCTCCACCCGGGCGGCGGCCTCGGCCAGCTGGCGGAAGGCCATCACGCGGTCCTCCACCTCGGCGATCCGCCTCAGGCAGCTGTCGACAAGGGCGGCAGCCGTCAGGCCGCCGCTGCGCTGTTCGGCAGCCAGGCCGGCAATGCGGCCGGGATCGGCCACGGTGGCAGGCAAGTCGGGAGGGGCCGGTCGGCCGGCGGTCATGCTGGTCATGGCGCGATCATCGGCCGCCGCTTCCCGACAGGCAAGGTGGCCGGCCGCCGGCAACAGGTGCGACTGCTTGTTCCGGCCGGGCGGCGAAGCAGGTAAGGTTGCGGCCGGCTGCATTGGGGTGAGATCCGCCGCCGCGGCGGGTCCTGCGGCGCAGGCTGTCGGCCGCGGCCTGCGATCCGGAGTGGTTGTGGTGAAGGCGCAGGAAACGAACAGCACCGGTTGGGGCCGGAACGGCACGCCGGCCCCGGCGGGCCCGCGCCGGGGCGAGGTGCTGTCCGGCTTCTTCCACCGGCTGGCCAGCCCGAACGTCGCCCCCTGGGTCTTCATCGGCACCGTCGTCCTGTTCGGCCTGCTTTCCGCGCTGTCGCATGCCCGTATCGACGACCTGGTGGCGGAGGAGGAGGCCACCGGCCGGGTGATCGCCATGGCGGCGCGGCAGCGCATGCTGTCGCAGCGCATCACCCTGCTCTCCAACCGGCTGGTGAACGGCCCGCCGGCGGAACGCGGGCGGGTGCGCTCCGAACTGCAGAGCGCGATCAACCTGATGACCGCCTCGCACGAGGCGCTGGTCCGCGGCTCCGACGTGCAGGGCGTGCCGGGGCTGCGCACCGAGCATATGCGGGACATCTATTTCGACGGCTCGGAAAGCCTGGAATCCCTGCTGCAGCATTTCCTGTCCAGCGCCCGCGCCGTCGCCTCCTGGCAGTCGGGCCAGGCCCTGATGGGGCCGCAGCTGGACCCGGACCTGCAGGAGAAGCTGTCCTACCTCAACACGGTCGGCGCCGGGCGCCTGCTGGAGCGGCTGGACGGCGCGGTGGCCGGCTTCGAGGAGGACGGGCGGGAGGCGATCAAGAACATCCGCGCCTGGAACCGGGTCGTGCAGGCGACGATCGTCGGCAGCGTGATCATCGTCGGCCTGTTCGTCTTCCTGCCGATCTCGCAGCGGCTGCGCCTGCAATGGGCGGAAGTGCGGCGGGCCCGCACCGAGGAGGACCGCACCCGCCTGCACCTGGAGGCGGTGTTCGCCAACGCGCCGGGCGGCATGATGGTGGTGGACGCCGACGGCAATATCCGCCAGGCCAATGCCCGGGCGCTGGAACTGCTGGAGCTGGACCGGGGCATCGGCGGCAATGTCCCTCGCCTTTCCGCGCTGCTGCCGCTGGCGCCTGCCGGGGCCAGTCCGGCCGAGGCGGCGGAAAGCGCGGCCGGGGAGGGCGCGGCCGGGGAAGGCGCGGCCGGAGCGGATGCCTTGGGGCGCACGGCGCTGCAGGCGCCGCGGGTGGAAGAGGTCACTGCCACCACTGCCGCCGGCCACAGCTTCACCGCCGAGGTGATCTCCGGCTGGTATCTGTCCGACGGCGAATGGCTGCGCATCGTCATCTGCTCCGACGTGACGGAGCGCAAGCGGGCGGCGGACCGTCTGCGCGCGCAGGAGGAGTTCTTCCGGTCGCTCTACGACAACACCCCGATCATGCTGCATTCGATCACGCCGGAGGGCGAGATCGTGCGGGTCAGCCGCTACTGGCTGCTGGCGCTGGGCTATGCCGAGAACGAAGTGATCGGGCGGCCGATCTTCGATTTCATGACACAGGAATCGGCCGAGCGCGCGCAGTCGGAGGTGATGCCCCGGTTCCGGGTCGAGGGCCGCTTCCGCAACATCCCCTACAAGCTGGTCACAAAGTCGGGCGAGCTGCGGGACGTGCTGTTCTCCGCCGACGCCGCCTACAACGCCGAAGGCGGCATCATGCACACCTTCAGTGTGGTGGTGGACGTGACCGAGCAGAACCGGCTGCGCGAGGAGGTGCAGCGCACCTCTGCCGCGCTGCTGGAACTGCACGGCATCACCAACGATGCCGGGCTGACCGCGGAGGAGCGGACCGCCAAGGTGCTGGCCTTCGCGCGGCGCAGCTTCCGCCTGGAGGCGGCCCTGGTCGGCAGGCTGCAGGACGGCAGCTTCGTGGTGGAGCAGGCGGACGGGCCGGACTGGCTGCCGCCGGTGGGGGCCGACCTCGCGGTGGCGGAGGATGCCGAACTCCTGGCGCCCGGTCAGGCCGAGGCAAATCGCCGCCGCGATACCGGCAAGGTCGGCGCGGCGGCGGCGATGTCCGCCGGCACCGCCGGCGAACTGTCGCCGCTGCTGCCCTCCGACGCCTTCATCGCGGCACCGATCGACGTCGACGGACGGCGCTACGGCACCGTCAGCTTCTTCTCCCGGGAGGCTCGGGACGAGCCCTTCTCCGACGGCGACCTGGCCCTGGTCCGCCTGATCGGGCAGTGGTTCGGCATCGAGCTGAACCGGCAGAACACCCTGGACGCGTTGGAAGAGGCCCGGATCGCGGCAGAGGAGGCGGCAAAGACCAAGAGCGCCTTCCTGGCCAATATGAGTCACGAGATCCGCACCCCGATGAACGCGATCATCGGCCTGTCGCGGCTCGCCCTGGATACCGACCTGACGGTCAAGCAGCGCGATTATGTCGAGAAGATCTACCGCTCCGGCCGCTCGCTGCTCGGCATCATCAACGACATCCTCGATTTCTCGAAGGTGGAATCGGGCAACCTGCGGGTGGAGCAGATCGACTTCAGTCTCGACGACGTGCTGCGCAATGTCTGCGACATGCTGGACGTGCAGACCCGGGACAAGGACCTGGAGGTCCTGGTCTGGACGGCGCCGGACGTGCCGCAGCACCTGATCGGCGATCCCCTGCGCCTGACCCAGATTCTGACCAACCTGACCGGCAATGCGGCCAAGTTCACGGAAGAGGGCGAGATCGTCGTCAAGGCGGCGGTGGTCGAGCGGGACGAGGACGGCGCCCTGCTGGCATTCTCTGTCCGCGACACCGGGATCGGCATCACCGAGGAACAGCAGGCACGACTGTTCCAGTCCTTCTCCCAGGCCGATGCCTCCACCACCCGCCGCTATGGCGGCACCGGCCTGGGCCTGGCGATCTGCAAGCGGCTGGTCGAGCTGATGGGCGGCACCATCGGCGTGGAGAGCGAGGCCGGGATGGGCTCGACCTTCCGCTTCACGGTCCGTCTCGGGGTCCGGCCGCATGCGGCGCTGCCGCCGCTGCCGGAAGGGGTGGACCCGACCAGCATGCGGGTGCTGATCGTCGACGACAACGACACCGCGCGCGAGATCCTGGAGGAGCTGACCCTGTCGCTGGGCTTCCAGGTGCAGTCGGCGAAAAACGGCCCGGAGGCGATCGAGGCGGTGCGGGCGGCGGCGATCCGCGGTCAGAAATACGACCTGGTGCTGATGGACTTCCTGATGCCGGAGATCGACGGCATCGAAACCGCGCGGCGCATCCTCGGCGCCGAGGACATCCCGGACGTGCCGCTGATCTTCATGGTCACCGCCCACGGGCGCGAGGAGGTGATCACCCATGCCGACGACCTGGACCTGGCCGGCCTGCTGCTGAAGCCGGTCAGTGCCTCGCTGCTGATGGACACGATCGTTTCGGTCCTCACCGGGCGCAACCGGCAGGCGGAAGAGGCCGAGCGCCGCCACGCCGCACCCGACACGCCGCCGGAGCGCATGGCTTCAGTGAAGGGCCTGCGCGTCCTGCTGGCGGAGGACAACGAGATCAACCAGCAGGTCGCCCGCGAGCTGCTGGAGAATATGGGGGTCGAGGTCGACCTGGTGGCGGACGGGCGCAGCGCCGTGGACCGGGTGCTGGCCGCCGGGCCGGGGCGCTACGACCTGGTGCTGATGGATGTCCAGATGCCGGTGCTCGACGGCCTGGAAGCGACGCAGGAGATCCGCCGGCATGTGCCTGCGGCCGACCTGCCCATCCTCGCCCTGACGGCCCATTCGATGGCCGAGGAGCGGGATCAGAGCCTGCAGGCCGGGATGAACGACCATCTGAACAAGCCGATCGACCGCGACGAACTGCTGGATGCGTTGATCCGCTGGTCCCTTGACGGCAGCCGGCAGGGCCCGGGCGGCGAGGCCGGAACGCCCGCCCTGCCCGACGACGGCGCCGCGGCCAGCGACGGCGAAACTGGTCAATCCACAGGTAAGCGTGTAGAGGGTGATCATCGGGCGCAGCCCGATTCCGGGGAGGAAGCCGCCGCAGGCGACCGGCAGCCCGTGCTGGATCTCGACAAGGCCGCGGCCCGGCTGGGGGGGAGCAGCGACATGGTCCGGGGTCTCCTGGACCGCTTTCTCGCGAAATATCAGGCCGCCGGCGACCAGATGCGGCGCCATCTGGCTGCGGGCGCGGTGGCCGAGGCCGGGGCCCTGGCGCACAGCGTCAGGGGCGCAGCGGCGACGGTCGGGGCCTATGCCACCGCCGCAGAGGCCGGCGCGGTGGAGGCCGCGGCGAAAAGCGGTGCCGTGGCACCGGGCCTGGTCGACCGGCTGGCCGCGGCGCTGGCGGCTCTGTCCGCCGCCGCGCCGCAGGACGCCGGGCAGGGCCCGGATGCGGCGCGGGGTGACGCGGCCGCGACGGGCGCCGGAGCACCGGCGGCGACGACTGCGGATGTCGCAGCGGCGTTCGATGCGCTCGACGCCGACCTGGAGGCCAACCGCTTCAGCGCCGGCCGCCAGGTCGAGGCCCTGTCGGGGCTGCTGGGCGCCAGCGCGCCGGCCGGTATCGCCGACCTTCGCGCGGCGGTCGGCGATCTGGACTTTGCCAGGGCGCGTGAGGTTCTGGCCGCAATGCGGGCAGAGGTGACAGATGGACCAGACGAGGCAGATGACGGCAATGCAGGCACCGCATCCTGACATCGCAGCCTGGGAGCAGCCGCCGAAGATCCTCGTGGTCGACGACGAGCCGCTCAACGTCCAGGTCTTGTGCGAGGTGCTGGCCGATTTCGGCCAGATCTCCTTCGCCACCAGCGGCGCCAAGGCACTGGAGCTGGCGGAGCGGGAGCGCCCCGATCTGGTGCTGCTCGACGTCATGATGCCGGAAATGGACGGCTATACCGTCTGCATCGAGATGAAGGCCCGCGACCGCACCCGGGACATCCCGGTGATCTTCGTCACCGCACTGGGCATGGACGATGACGAGGCAAAGGGCATCGAACTCGGCGCCATCGACTACATCACCAAGCCGTTCAGCGCGCCGGTGGTGCGTGCACGGGTGCGCAGCCAGCTGGTTCTCAAGCGCTATCGCGACTATCTCAGCCAGGTCGCCTATATCGACGGCCTGACCGGCGTGCCCAACCGGCGCAATTTCGACGACCGGATCGACGCCGCCTGGCGGGACTCCGTCCTGCGCAACCGGCCGCTGTCGCTGGCGCTGATCGATATCGACTTCTTCAAGCAGTACAACGACCATTACGGCCACGGCGCCGGCGACGAATGCCTGACGCGGGTGGCCGGGGCCCTGAAGACGGCGGCACAGGCCTTCAGCGGCTTCGTCGCGCGCTATGGCGGAGAGGAGTTCGCCTGCATCCTGGAAGGCACCGACGAGGTCGTGGCCGCGGAGCGGGCGGAGAAGCTGCGCGCCGCGGTGGAGGCGCAGGCCATGGTTCATGCGCCGACCGCCGGCAACAGCATCGTGACGGTCAGCGTGGGCACGGCGGCCCGGAACCCGCAGGCGGACGAGACCCTGCGCGACATGTTCCAGCGGGCGGACAACAACCTCTATGCCGCGAAACGGCTCGGCCGGAACTGCGTGATTTCCGGATGACCGCAGGCCGGTCCGCAACGGGTCCCGCGTTGTGACCGACCGCCCCGCCGGCCGGAACGCGGACGGGGACGATGTGGCCCGGGAGAATGTGGCCGGGGGGCGGGCGTCGCTGTTCATCGCCATCCTGATGGCGCTCTACGTCCTGGGCGAGGCGTCGAACACGATGTTCGTGCCGGCATTGCCGGCGCTGGTGGAGCTGTTCGGCGCGCCGGAGGCGATCGTCCAGTACACCCTGTCGGGCTATGCGCTGGCCTTCGCCATCGGCCAGCTGCTGTTCGGCCCGCTGTCGGACCGCTTCGGTCGCCGGCCCGGCGTGCTGGCCGGGCTGGTCGTCTTCCTGGCGGGCACCGCGATCGCCCTGCTCGCGACGTCGATCGGCTGGCTGATCCTGGGCCGCGTCCTGCAGGGCCTCGGCGCCTGCGCCGGCTATGTGGTCGCCCGGGCGATGGTGCGCGACCGCTTCGGCCGGCAGGGGGCGGCGCCGGTCATGGGGCTGCTGTTCCTCTGTCTTTCGGTGGCGGTGATCCTGTCGCCAGTGATCGGCGGGCTGGTGGTCGACGGGCTGGGCTGGCGGGTCGGTTTCTGGCTGCAGGGCGGTGCGGCGCTGATCCTCGGCCTGGTCTGCCTCTTCGCCCTGCGGGAGACCAATGCCCGGCCGGATCCGCATGCGCTGCGGCTTCTGCGGCTGCTGCGGAACTATGCCGACCTGTTCGCCAATCCGCGCTACCTGGCCTACATGCTGACCCATTCCTGCGGCTATGCCGGCATCCTCGCCTTCTTCGCCGGCGGCGCCTTCGCGCTGACCGACCAGATGGGGCTGACCCGGCAGGAACTCGGCCAGGGGCTGGGGCTGGTGATGGTGGGCTTCCTGCTGGGCATCGTCGCGGCGATGCTGGCCCTGCGCCGGCTGGGTGCCGGTATCCGGCTGCTGGTCTCCATCAGCACCGTGCTGATGGCGGTGCCACCGGTCCTGCTGCTGCTCTGGTCGTCCTTCGGCACCCTGGACCTGACCGGGCTGATGGTGCTGGAGTTCGCCTTCATGTTCGGCACCGGCCTGATGGCGCCCAACACCGCCGCCGGCGTGATGCTGGAATATCCGGACCGTGCCGGACTGGCCGCGGCCCTGCTGGGCTGCATGCAGATGGCGGCGGCGGCGGTGGCGACGGCCGTCGTCAGCATCCTCTCGGCACGCTACGGCGTGCCGGCCATCACCGTCGCGCAGGCGATTCTGGGCGGTTCGGCGCTGGTGCTGTTCCACCTGCTGGTCCGCATGGGCGGCCGGCGTGGTGCGGTCGGCGACTGATCCCACCTGGCTGTTGGCTCCCCCTGCATGAGGACCGGCTGCGGATTTGCAGCGGCCGCCTGGCCGTCATCGGGCGGCACCCCTAGGATATGCGAGGGGCGATTGCGGCGCTGGGGGCGCGAAGATGCAGACTGACGACAAGACAGAGCGGGCCGGCCCGACCGGCCCCGGTGCCGTGTTCGGCTTCGACCGGATCTTCGGCCTGACCTTCCAGGCATTCAACAACGGCTGGCGGGGCTTTGCGGTCCTGATCGTCCTTGGCCTGGCGCTGTCTGTCCTGCTGGAGGTCGCCTTCGGCATCCTCGGTGTCGGGGACCAGCTGCCGGCGGAGGCCGCAGCGACGGACGAGCAGGGCGCGGCGGCCTCCGAGATCGCGGATCTGGAGCCGGGGCAGGCCTTCGGAGGCCTCCTGGCAGTGATGCTTTTCTTCATAGCGAACCTGATCCTGCATTTCGCTGCGGTCCGCCATGCCTGGTCATGGATGGGGCCGGCGCCGGGCCGGCTGCGCGAGGATTTCGCCCTGGTCTTCCGGCGATTCTGGCCGATGCTGGGCGGCGGGCTGCTCTTCTGGCTCTGCCTCACGATCGGCTTCATGCTGCTGATCGTCCCCGGAATCATTCTGGCGGTGCGCTGGTGGATCTGGCCGCTCGCCGTCCTGAGGGAGGGGGAAAGCGGCGCGGGCGCGTTGCGGCGCAGCGCCGAGATCACCAAGGGCCGGCGCTGGACGATCTTCCTGGTCCTGCTGGTGGCGATGGTGGTCACCGGTGCCGTCTCGCAGGCGATGGCGGCGCTGGGCAATCTGCAGATGCTGTTCTACCTGCTGTTCATGCTGGTGAACGCGGTGCTCATGGTGCTCTGGGCCTGCCTGACCGCCGCCCTGTACACGGCGCTGCGGGAGACCGAGGGCCCCGGCGCAGAGGCCCGGCGGGAAGGAGCGCCGGACACGGGCACAGCCTGACCGGTCCGCTGCTGCCCCATTCCGCTGCTGCCCCATTCCGCTGCTGCTGGTCGCCGCGGTCAGCCGGGAAGCTGGCTCTCCACCCAATGCCGCAGCGCGGCGGCAGAGACGGCGCCGCTGTGGCGGGCGCGTTCGCGGCCGCCCTGCACCAAGACCAGGGTCGGGATAGAGCGGATGCCGAAGCGGGCCGCCAGGTCCGGCTCGGCATCGCTGTCCACCTTTGCCAGCCGCAACCGCGGCTCCAGCTCGGCGGCCGCGGCCTCGAACACCGGTGCCATGGCGCGGCAGGGCCCGCACCAGGACGCCCAGAAATCCAGCAGCAGCGGCAGTTCCGACTGCGCGGCATGCCGGTCGAAACGGGCGCCCGTCAGGGCCAGCGGATGGCCGGTGAACAGCTTGCCGCCGCATTTGCCGCACTTGCCGCCGGCATCGAGGCGGGCCCTGGGCACGCGGTTCAGCGTGTCGCAATGCGGGCAGGCGAGAACAATCTTGTCGTCGGCCATGGCAGCCTCACCGGGGGCAATCTTATCAGGTCCAGGATGCGCCCTGTCGGGCAGGAATCCTATATGGTTGCCGCCGGGATCAGGTGCCATCCGGCGCGGCGCACCGCGCCGGCGCCTATTGTCGCAATCGTGCAGCACGGTCCGACCGGGGGAGCGGGGATGCAGATCAGGGGAGACGGGGCGGAGACGGCGCTGCTGGTGCACGGTTCGCCCGGGGGGCCGCGCTCCTGGGCGCGGGTCGCGCGCCATCTGGAGGGGCGTTTCCGGCTGGCCCTGCCCACCCTGGAAGGTCATGGCGGCGTCCGGACGGTGACCGAGGCGCCGCCGGTCTCCACCGCCGCCCATGCCGCACCCCTGGCGGACTGGCTGCGCGCCCAACCGGCGCCGGTCCTTCTGGCGGGCCATTCCTATGGCGGCAATGTCGCCCTCAACGTCGCCCGCGCGGTGCCGGCGAAGGTGGCGCGGCTGGTCCTGTTCGAGCCGGTGCTGATCGCGATCCTCGAGACCGGCGGGGCGATGGACGCCTACGACCATACCAAGGCCGCCTTCGACCGCTATATCGCGGCGGCGCTGGCCGGCGAACCGCAGGCGGCGCGCCTCATGATCGACTACTGGTTCGGCCCGGGCGGCTTCGACGCGATGCCGGCGGCGGTGCAGGCCTACATGGAGGCGCGCACCCTGGTGAACGTGCGCGACGTGCAGGCCTCATTCGCAGAGCAGTACACGGTTGCGGATCTGGCCGCGCTGCCGATGCCGGTGGACATCGCCTATGGCACCGCCAGCCCCGAGGCGACGCACCGGCTGGCAAGCGTCATGGCGCGGCTGACCCCGAACGGCCGGGCGGTGCCGGTCGCGGGCGGCACGCACGGCATGCTGGACAGCCATCCGCAGGCGGTGGCGGCGATCCTCGCCGGCGAACCGGCGCCGGCGGACGATTAGTCGTCGTCCATCTGCTCCACGGCGAAGTCGGAGACGAAGGCGTTGAACTTCCGCTCATGCGCGAAGGTCGAGGTCGGGCCATGGCCCGGCACGAACGCCGTCTCGCCGCCCAGCGGCCAGAGCTTGCCGGTGATCGACCGGATCAGCTGCTGGTGATTGCCGCGCGGCAGGTCGCTGCGGCCGATCGAGCCCTGGAACAAGACGTCGCCGACGATCGCGACCTGGTGCGCCGGGTTGTGGAACACGACATGGCCGGGCGTGTGGCCGGGGCAGTGATAGACGTCCAGCACCAGGTTGCCGACCGTCGCCGTGTCGCCGTCCTGCAGCCAGCGGTCCGGGGTGAAGTCGCGGCACCAGGTCATGCCGTACTTGGCGCCCTGCTGCGCCAGGCTCTCCAGCCAGAAGGCATCGTCGGGATGCGGTCCCTCGATGGGCACCTGCAGCCGTTCCGCCAGCTCCGCCGCGCCGCCGGCATGGTCCATATGGCCGTGGGTGATCAGGATCTTCTCCACCGTCACGCCCTGGGCCTCGGCCAGGGCGAGCAGGCGGTCGGTCTCGCCGCCGGGATCGGTGAAGGCGCCGCGCATCGTCTCGGTGCACCAGATCAGGCAGCTGTTCTGCTGGAACGGGGTCACCGGCTGAATGGCGATCTTCATCCGCGGCTCGGCATTCTCCTCGGTCATCCGCGGGCCGCCTATTCCGCCGCCGCCCGGGCCGGCGCGCGGCCCTGGGGCGCCAGGCCCAGCATCTCGCGGGCCTCCGCCGCGGTCGCGATCTCGCCGCCCAGGCTCTCCACGATGCCGACCGCCTTGCGCACCAGCGCCGCATTGTCCGGCGTCAGCTTGCCCTTGGAAAGGTAGACGCTGTCCTCCATGCCGATCCGCACATGGCCGCCGGCAACGACGGCCTGCGCCACCATGGGAAAGGCCGCGCGGCCGATGCCGAAGCCGGTCCAGGCGCTGCCCGGCGGCAGCATGTTGCGCAGGTAGAGCATGCTTTCCGGCGAGGCGGGCATGCCGTACTTCACCCCCAGGACGAAGGAGAACATGCCCGGCGTCTTCAGCACCCCGCCGGCGAACAGGTCGAGCGCCAGCGCCATGTCGCCGGAATCGAAGATCTCGAATTCCGGCTTCACGCCGGCCTCGTAGATCACCTCCGCCATCTTCGTGACATTGCCGGGGGTGTTGATCACCACTTCCCGACCGAAGGTCATGGTGTTCAGGTCCAGGGTGCAGATCTCCGGCCGCAGCGCCGCGATATGCTCCACCCGCAGTTCCGGCCGCATCAGGTTGGTGCGCGGCCCGGCGATCTTCGGATCCTCGTCGCTGGGGTGGAAGCGGCCGCCGGGTCCGGTGGTCAGGTTGATGATCAGGCTGTCGTTGCTTTCCCGGATCAGCTCCATCACCCGGCGATAATGCGCCAGCTCCATCGACGGCGCCCCGGTGGCGGGATCGCGGACATGGACATGGACGATGGCGGCGCCGGCTGCCGCCGCGTCCAGGCAGTGCCGGGCGATCTGCTCCGCCGAGACGGGCAGGTTCTCGTTCTGGGCCGGCGTCGTCAGGTTGCCGGTGACGGCGCAGGTGAGGATGGTCTTCTGCGGCATGGGCCCTCTCCTAAGGCATTTGTCGCAGACTAGACCAGGTGGCGCCGGTCCGTCAGCCGCGCCGCATCGGGGATGAAGCGGATCAGGCCGCGGTCTGCCGCAGCACCCGGCTGGCCGGCAGGATCGCGGTCAGGGTATTGCCTTCGTTGGCGGCGCTGCGGATGTCGAGCCGGCCGCCATGCAGGTCCAGCATGGTACGGGCCAGGGGCAGGCCCAGGCCCGTCCCCTCGAAGCGCCGGTCGTAGCTGCGCTGCACCTCGTCGAACGGGGTCAGCAGCTTCGCCACGTCGCGCTCCGGGATCGGCGGGCCGTCATCGTGGATGCGGACGTGCAGCTCGCCATTGCGCGCGATCACTGCGGCGATCTCCACCTGGCCGTCGGTGGGCGAGGATTGTACCGCATGGTTCATCAGGTTGATCAGGGCCTGCTGCAGCCGCTGCTCGTCGCCCCGCACGACGGGCATGTCGTCGTCGGTCATCATCGACAGGGTCACGTTGTGGACCTTCGCCTCGCGGCTGACGATGCTGACGCTGGAGCGCAGCAGTCGGCCCACGTCGAGGGTCGTCTCCTCCAGGTCGAGCACGCCGATCTCTGCCCGCGACAGGTCGCGCAGATCGTTGAGGATCCGCATCAGGTATTCGCCGCTGTTATGCACCGACAGGGCGTATTCCAGGTACTTGGCGTGGCCCAGCGGGCCGAACAGCTGGTCGGTCATCATTTCCGAGAAACCGATGATCGAATTCAGCGGCGTCCGCAGCTGGTGGGATATGTTGGCGATGAAGGCCGACCGCTTTTCGTTCGACAGCCGGGCGGCACGCACCGTCTCGGCATCGCGGGCCTGGCGCTGTTGCACCGCCAGCGCCATCTGGCCGGTCGCGATCCCGAGCTGGCGGACCTCCCGCAGCGGATGCCGTGCCGCCGCGGCGGCCAGGCGCTCGGCCGTCTCCGCCGGATCCGGGCCATCGCCGGGATCGCTGTCGGTCTTCGACGACGACTGGCGGACCGCGGCAAGGGCGCCGCCGATCTGGCGCACCAGCCGCGCAAGGGTCCGCTGCGCCAGGGCCGACACCGCGACGGCGACGGCCGCCACCAGGCCCAGCAGGATCGCCGCCACCGTCCAGACCCTGCCGACCATGTCGGCCAGGCCCTGGTCCCGGCGGTAGGCGGTGACGGTCCAGTCAAGACCGGCGACCATTGCATGGCTCGCCGGATAGGTCCGGCCATCGGCAGGATCGGTGAAGGTGGTGGTGGCGGGGTCCGGCTGCGTGCGCGGCATCTCGCCGGCCGGTGTGCGACGGGTCAGCCGCAGCTTCGGATCCTCGTGATAGAGCAGCCGGCCCTGCGGGCCGTGGACGGCGACGAACGCCGCTTGCGGCCGGCCGCCGGCCTCTGCGATCGCGGCGATCTGATCGGCCGATATCCAGGCGAAAGTGGCGTTGGCATCGCCGCCCGCTCGCGGCGGTGGCTGGACCAGCAGGATGCCCGGGGCGCCCGCCTCGTCCCGCGCGACGGATGCGAACAGCACGCTGCCGGGCTGGAAGGCCCGTTCCGCCAGGTCGGGTTGTTCGTGTATCCAGGCCATCGAGGCGGGGCAGGTGGCTCCCGGCGGCGCCAGGCAGGGACCGATCCGGCCGTCCGGGCTCATCAGGACGACATGGCGGATGCCCGAACTGCCCAGCAGCGGGTGGAGGGCTTCGTCAACCGCGACTGCCGGCCGCTCCGCCGCCGCTGCGGCGGTCCCGCCGCCTGCGCGCAGCTGCGTGTCGGCCGCATGGACCACGCCGGCGACATGGACGCCGAACAGCTCCAGCCGCGTGGCGATACGACCCGCCAGCGCGGCGGTGTCATCGGCCATCTGATCGCCGGCGCGCTCCCGGATCAGGGCGTCTGTCCAGATCGCCTGGATCAGCAGCGGCACGCCGGCGACGATGCACAGCAGGGCAAGCAGCAGCGCCACGGCGCCGACGCCATGCCGGCGCGGTTGCGCCGCGCCTGCCTGCCTCTTGCCCTGCGGCATCTCTGCCGTGCCGCCCCCGCCGGGCCGTGCTTCCGTCATTCGTTCCCGAACTGCCAAAGCTGCATCAGATTCCCCGCCGGGTCCCCCGTGTCCCGCACGCCCGTGCTTCACGAGACTGTGCCCTGCACGACCTTCCGGGCCACCGCGCATTCATGCACGCGTCGGTTTCGACACACTGCCCGCCAATGGGTTCACGCTTCCCTAACATGAGGCGACAAATGCCCCGCTGTCGCCCGTCATTGTTGCACAAATTTTGGTCAAGCCGCTGCCCCCGGCTGCCGCTTTCAGCGGCGCATCGCCGTGTCCGGCCGCCCGATCGCGGCTTTGCCCCGTCGCAGGGCCAGCGGGCAGGCGGCGCTCCGCCGGCCTGCCGGCGGTGGCACGGATCTTGTAATTTCCGGCGCCAGCAGAGCCGCAGAGGTTCGGCAGTCGCATGCGTGTGCGGCCCCGCCTGCATGACAGGCAGGCGCGGGTCCAGATACGTGTCGCCGCGAGGGGAAAAGAAAGAGAATGACCGCAAAACCAATGTCGATCACACGCAAGGTCCTGGCCATGGGGCTGGCCGGCGGTATGGGTGTCGCAGCGACCCCGGCGCTGGCCGAAGTCAGCACGGAAACGGCCTTTGTCCTGAACACGTTCTCGTTCCTGGTGCATGGCTTCCTTGTCATGTTCATGGCGGCCGGCTTCGCCATGCTGGAATCCGGCCTGGTCCGCAGCAAGAACACGGCTGCGATCTGCCTGAAGAACATCGCCCTCTACTCGATCGCCGGCATCATGTACTACCTGATCGGGTACAACCTGATGTATGTCGGCGACAGCATCAGCTGGATCGGCAGCGTCACCCTTCTCTACAACCCCGGCGACAGCGAGATCGCCCTGCTGGCTGCCGGCGACGATGCCGCCGCCGCCGCCGCCCCGCTGGCCGCGGCGGTCGACAACGGCTATTCGGTGGCCTCCGACTGGTTCTTCCAGATGGTGTTCGTCGCCACCGCGGCCTCGATCGTCTCCGGCACCATCGCCGAGCGGGCGAAGTTCTGGCCGTTCATGATTTTCGTGGCGGTGCTGACCGGCATCATCTATCCGATCCAGGGCTCCTGGACCTGGGGCCAGGGCTGGCTCGCCCAGATGGGCTTCTCCGACTTCGCGGGCTCCACCATCGTCCATTCCGTGGGCGGCTGGGCGGCCCTGGTCGGCGCTCTGATCATCGGCGCGCGGAAGGGCAAGTTCGGCCCCGGCGGCACCATCCACCCGATGCCCGGCGCCAACCTGCCGCTCGCCACCCTGGGCACCTTCATCCTGTGGTTCGGCTGGTTCGGCTTCAACGGCGGCTCGCAGCTGGCCCTGGGCTCCGCCGCCGACGCGATCGCGATGTCGATCGTCTATGTCAACACCAACCTGGCGGCGGCCGGCGGCGTGGTCGCGGCGATGGTCCTGACCGGCGCGATCTACCGCAAGATCGACCTGACCATGGTGCTCAACGGCGCCATCGGCGGCCTGGTGTCGATCACCGCCGGGCCGGACCTGCAGAACCACCTCGTCGCGATCATCGTCGGTGCCATCGGCGGCATCCTGGTCGTGGTCGCGGTGCCGCTGATCGATCGCCTGAAGATCGACGACGTGGTCGGTGCGATCTCCGCCCACCTTGTCTGCGGCATCTGGGGCACCCTCGCCGTCGGCATCTTCGGCAGTGCCAATTTCGGGGTCCAGATCGTCGGCATCCTGGCGATCGGTGCCTTCGTCGTGATCACCAGCGGCATCGTGTGGGGCATCCTGCGCTTCACCACCGGTGTCAGGGTGACGGACGAGGAAGAGAATGAAGGGCTGGACAAGGCCGAGCTTGGGATGGAGGCCTATCCCGAGTTCGGCGCGGGCAGCCAGCGCTGACGCGTTCCCCCAAGGGTGCCGGCCGGGACCTGTCCCGGCCGGTGCACCGCCTAGGGCCCGGGTTCCACCCGGGCCCCCTTTTTTTGCAGAGTCCGGCGGCGCCCGGGGCTTCCGTTGCGAACCCTCCTTTTGCGGCAGCCCTCCTTAAGCAGCCCTCCTTTTGCGACAGCCATGGGACCTTTTCCGGGGGCCTGCTGTTTCCGGAATGGCGGCGGGAACCGGGATCGGGGTGGCCGGTTGCCGTCGGCGGCCTGGGCCTCCGGGTACAGGCGTTGCAGTCCGGAGCAGGCCGCCCGCGCCGGCTTAACCCCCGGCCGGGGGCCGCGCGTCGCCACCGGATTCTATCGTGCCGTGGGCGGGGGCTTTGCCGAAGCATGGCGGTATGGCTTAAGACTCTCTGATACTCCAGCGCACCCCGGTGGCCCGGTTGGGCCGCCGCAAGCCCATAGATGGGACCACGCAACAGCGGGAAGGCAGCGATGGCAGCACCGGACTTCTTCGACGAGATGCGCAAGGCGGACAGGACGGTGCGACCGGCCTATGCCGGAGTGTCCGACTGGCTCGAGAAGATCCCGGTCAAGGAGATGGACAGGAAGCGGCGGGAAGCCGAGCTGCTGTTCCGGCGCCTGGGCATCACCTTCGCCGTCTATACCGAGGGCGGCGATACCGAGCGCCTGATCCCCTTCGACATCGTACCGCGCGTGCTGTCGGCCGACGAATGGGCCTATCTGGAGCGGGGCCTGATCCAGCGGGTCAACGCGCTGAACGCCTTCCTGCACGACGTCTATCACGACCAGGAGATCATCAAGGCCGGCCGCATGCCTGAGCGCCTGGTGCTGCAGAACAGCCAGTTCCGCAAGGAGATGGTGGGCATCGACCTGCCCCGGCAGATCTACAACCAGATCGCCGGCGTCGATGTCGTCCGCACCGGCGAGAGCGACTTCTTCGTCCTGGAGGACAATATGCGGGTCCCCTCCGGCGTCTCCTACATGCTGGAGGACCGGGAGGTGATGATGCGCCTCTTTCCCGACCTGTTCGCCCGCAACCGGGTGGCGCCGGTCAGCCATTATCCGGAAACCCTGCTGACCACCCTGCGGTCGATGGCGCCGGAGGCGGTGCGCGAGGATCCGACCGTCGTGCTGCTGACCCCCGGCTTCTTCAACTCCGCCTATTTCGAGCATGCCTTCCTGGCGGAACAGATGGGCATCGAGCTGGTGGAGGGGCAGGACCTGCTGGTGCGCGACGGGCATGTCTACATGAAGACCGCCGGTGGCCTGCGCCGGGTCGACGTGATCTACCGCCGGATCGACGACGACTTCCTGGATCCGACCGTCTTCAACCCGAACTCCGTCCTCGGCGTGCCGGGCCTGTTCGACTGCTATGCGCAGGGCCGGGTGACCCTGTGCAACGCCGTCGGCACCGGCATTGCCGACGACAAGGCGGTCTACATGTACGTGCCGGAGATGGTGCGCTTCTACATGGGCGAGGAGCCGATCCTCAACAACGTGCCGACCTACTGGCTCAGCAACGATGACGACCTGAAATATGTGCTGGAGCATCTGGAGGAACTGGTCGTGAAGGAGGTGCATGGCGCCGGCGGCTACGGGATGCTGGTCGGGCCGAAGGCCTCGAAGTCCGAGGTCGCCGCCTATCGCGAGCGGGTGCTGAAGGATCCCGGCGCTTTCATCGCGCAGCCCACCCTGGCGCTGTCGACCTGCCCCACCTTCGTCGCCGACGGTATCGCACCGCGCCATGTCGACCTGCGCCCCTTCGTGCTGTCGGGGGAACAGGTGCAGGTCGTGCCGGGCGGCCTGACCCGGGTCGCGATGGCGGAGGGCTCCCTGGTGGTGAATTCCAGCCAGGGCGGCGGGACCAAGGATACCTGGGTCCTGCGGGCCTGATCGCCGGCGGACAGTAGCGGAGGAACGGAATGCTCAGCCGGGCTGCGGACAATCTGTACTGGATGGCGCGCTATATCGAGCGCGCCGAGAACATGGCGCGCATGCTGGACGTCAGCTACCGGATGTCGCTGATGCCGTCGAGCGACGAGCCGCGCAGCCAGTGGGAGCCGCCGTTGATCATCGCCGGCTGCGATGCCGGCTTCGCCGCCACCGGCCTGCCGCTGGAGAGCCACAACGTCATCAACTACCTGGCGCTGGACGCCGGCAACCCGTCGTCGATCCGCCGCTGCCTGCAGGCCGCGCGCGAGAATGCGCGCGCCATGCGCAGCGAGATCACGACGGAGATGTGGGAGAGCATCAACTCCACCTGGCTGGAGATGCGGGAGATGGAATATGCCCATCTCGTCAGCGTCGGCTACAGCGACTTCTTCGAATGGGTGAAGGAGCGCAGCCACCTGTTCCGCGGCGTGACGATGGGCACGATGATGCGGGAGGAGGCGTTCCACTTCGTCCGCCTGGGTACCGCGCTGGAGCGCGCGGATGCCACTGCGCGCCTGCTGGACGTGAAGTACCACATGCTGCTGCCCAGCCCGCGCGACGTGGGCGGCCTGGTCGACCATTACCAGTGGGCGGCGCTGCTGCGCTCGGTCAGCGCCTTCCGCGCCTATCGCAACACCTATCGCGACAGCATCAAGCCGGCGAAGGTCGCCGACCTGCTGATCCTGAACCCGGCCATGCCGCGGTCGATCGCCGCCAGCTTCGAGGAGATCACGGATACCCTCTTCACCCTGCGCGACGCCTATGCGCGGGACTATGCCTCCACCCGCATGGCCTTCGCGATGCAGAGCCGCCTGCGCTACATCCAGATCGAGGAGATTTTCGCCCACGGCCTGCACGAGTTCCTGACCGAGCAGATCGACGGCAATATCAAGCTCGGGATGACCATCGCGCGCGACTTCATGGGGGCCGCCGACCCGGCGGAACAGAAACAGGCGCAAGCTTCCGCTTGATCGCCGGCCCGCCCTGGGGCATAGCCGCAGCGGGGCGGCCGCCCGGTTCCTGACAGGACAGTCCCGACCGGCGGCATGCGGCAGGGGGAAGCGCGACGATGACCTATTGCGTTGGCATGCTGGTGCGCGACGGCCTGATCGCGCTGGCGGATACCCGCACCAATGCCGGCGTCGACCATGTCTCCAGCGTCACCAAGCTGCATGTCTGGGAACAGCCGGGCGAACGGGTACTGATGCTGATGACCGCCGGCAACCTGGCGATCACCCAGTCGGTCGTCAGCCTGCTGGACGAGGGCGGCGCCATGGACGATGGCACCACCCTGATGAACGTGCCGACGATGTTCGAGGCGGCGCGCCTGGTCGGCGCCGCCGTGCGGGAGGTCCATCGCCGCGATGCCGAGGCACTGGGCAAGCAGGGGGTCGACTTCGTCGCTTCCTTCCTGCTGGGCGGGCAGATCGCCGGGCGGCGCCTGCGCCTGTTCATGATCTATACCGCCGGCAATTTCATCGAGGCGACGCCGGAGACGCCCTACCTGCAGATCGGCGAGACCAAGTACGGCAAGCCGATCATCGACCGGGTCCTGACCTTCGAGACCGGCCTGCGGGAGGCGCTGAAATGCGCCCTGCTGTCGATGGATTCCACCCTGAAGTCGAACATCTCCGTCGGCCTGCCGCTGGACCTGGCGATCTATGAGCGGGATTCGCTGAAGCTGGGCCTGCAGCGGCGGATCACCGAGGATGACGGCTATTTCGGCGGCCTGCGCAAGAAATGGACGGACGGCCTGGCGGCCGCCGTCGCCAACATCCCCGACCCGGACTGGACATGGTAGCCTGCCGCTCCGGGGCGGCTTACGACAGGAACAGGAGCTGACGATGCGCGACTTGCAACTGCCCGGCCGGTCCGTGGTCCATGCGGTGAAGGGCGCGGCCGCCACCTCGCATCCCGTCAGCACGATGGCCGCCATCGACACCCTGCGGAAGGGCGGCACCGCAGTGGATGCCGCGATCGCCGCCTGCGCCGTGCAGTGCGTGGTGGAGCCGATGTCGACCGGCATCGGCGGCGACTGCTTCTCCCTGGTGGTGCCGCCGGGCGAGAGCCGGCCGGTCGGCCTGAACGCCTCCGGCTTCGCGCCGGCCGGCCTGACGGCGGAGATCGCCCGCAAAGACGATGGCGAGCGGGTCGGCCTGCAGAGCCCGCATGCGGTCACCATCCCCGGCGCCATCGCCGGCTGGCAGAAGCTGCACGACCGCTTCGGCCGCCTGCCCTGGTGGCAGGTGCTGCAGCCCGCCATCGACGCCGCGGAAGACGGCTTCGCCATCACCCCGCGGGTCGCCGTCGACTGGGAACGCGCCGGGACGAAGCTGCACGACCATGAGCATGCCGCCCGGCACTGGCTGCGCGACGGTGCCTACCCGAAGGCCGGTCAACGCTTCGCCGCGCCGGCCCTGGCGGCGGTGCTGAAGGCGGTGGCGACCGACGGCGCCGACGCCTTTTACCGTGGCTGGGTGGCCGAGGACCTGGTGGAGACCCTGAACGCGGTCGGCGGCCGTCATGCAATGGCGGACTTCGCCGAATACGAGCCGGAGTTCGTGGAGCCGATCAGTACCGACTATCGCGGCCATACCGTCTGGCAGATCCCGCCGAACGGCCAGGGCGCGACCACCCTCTTGATGCTCAACATCCTGGAAGGGCTGGACCTGCCCGGCCTCGACCCGGTCGGGGTGGAGCGCCTGCACCTGGAGACCGAGGCCTCGCGGCTGGCCTATGCCGCGCGCGACGCCCATATCGCCGACCCGAAGTTCGTCGACGTGCCGGTGGAGCGGCTGCTGTCGCGGGACTATGCCGCCCAGCAGCGCGGCCGGATCGGACGCGATTCGGTGATGGAGAACGTCGCCGAGCTCTCCGGCCATGTCTATCGCGACACGGTCTACCTGACCGTGGTCGACCGCGAGCGGATGGTATGCTCCTTCATCAACTCGCTCTACTTCCCGTTCGGCAGCGGGCTCTGCGGCAACCGCACCGGCATCCTGCTGCAGAACCGCGGCGCCGGCTTCTCCCTGGTGGAGGGGCATCCGAACTGCCTGGCGCCGCGCAAGCGGCCGCGCCACACCATCATTCCCGCGCTGGCCAGCCGCGACGGCCGGCCCTTCCTGTCCTTCGGCGTGATGGGCGGCGACTACCAGCCGGTCGGCCAGTGCCACGTGCTGACCAACATCGTCGACTACGGCATGGACGTGCAGGAGGCGCTGGACTGCCCGCGGGTGTTCTACAACGGCGGCCGGCTGGACGTGGAGCGCGGCGTGCCGACCGACGTGCGGGCCGCCCTGGCGGCCCTGGGCCACAACGTCACCACGCCGGAAATGCCCTGGGGCGGCGGCCAGGCGATCATGCTGGACTGGGACAACGACACCCTGGCGGCCGGCTCCGACCCCCGCAAGGACGGCTGCGCCCTGGGGTGGTAGGGCCGCGGGCGGGCAGGATCGACGTGCCGCTGGGGGGCCTGGCTATTCCGGCATCTGGTAGCGGCTCAGCAGTTCATCCCAGTAGGTGCTTTCCAGCACCCCCATCAGGGCGCGGTTGACCGGTTCGCGCAGGCCGCTGCCCTGCGGCACGATGAAGCCGTAGTCCTGCCGGCCGTAGGTCGCCGGCAGGACCGAGACCTGCCCCGCGAAGTCATGCGCCGCCCGGTAGCGCAGGATCGGCGCGTCGTGCAGGAAGGCGTCGATGCGGTCGTCCGCCAGGGCCTGCAGGCCTGCCTCCGCCGATGGGAACAGCACCGGCGATATCGCCCGCTCGCGCAGGAATTCCTCGCTGGCGGAATCGCCCAGGGTGCCGGTGCGGACATGGGCCAGGTCCGACAGGCCCTTCACCCGCCCCTGCAGCTGCGAGGCGGTCAGGGACGAGGCGATCGCCGCGGTGAAGGTGGAGATCAGCAGGATCGACGCGAACATCCAGACCAGGGCGACGATCCGGCCGCCCAGGGTGACCGGCGCCTTGTCGCCATAGCCGACGGTGGTCATCGTCACCGCCGCCCACCAGAAGGCATGGCCCAGGCCGCGATGCGCCGAACCGCCGAACTGCTCCCGGTTGCGCCGGCGCTCGAACATCCAGAGCAGGAAGCCCGCGCCGGCCAGCACCGCGGCCAGCCCCAGCACGGCCAGCAGGAAGGCCACCGAGAACAGCCCTTCCAGCACCTGCAGGATGATCGGCCGCTCCTTCTGGTGCGGGACCGCGATGCTCCAGCCCGTGGTGTAGAACGGATTGCTGAAATCGACCTTTTCTTCCCGCGCCCGGGTGATCGTGAGCGGTGCGACGCCGATCAGGAAGCGCTGGTCGGCGACACCGTCCAGCAGTTCCGGGATGGTGACCTCCTGGAAGGCGTAGTCGATGCCGGCCTCGGCGGCGACCGCCTGCCACAGGTCGACGGCCAGCCCCCGCCAGGTGCCGTTGGGATCGCGCATGACGAAGGGCGGCGCCTGTTTCGTCGCCGCGATCGCCTGTTGCGCGCCGGCCGTTGCCGCTGCGGGCGTGGCGGCGTCCTGCTGTGCGCCGGCAGCCCCCGGCCGGCACAGCAGGAGGGCCGCCGCCAGCAGCACTGCCGCCGGCCCTCCCGCCCTCAGTCGCCGTAGCATCCGGCGATGCGGGCGCGCTGGCGGACCAGGCCCAGGACGGTGTCGATCGTCGGTGTCGGCACCCCGACGATCCGGCCCAGCTCCGCGACCGCGCCGACGATGGCGTCGATCTCCATCTGCCGGCCGGTCTCCAGGTCCTGCAGCATCGAGGTCTTGTGCGCGCCGACCTTGCGGGCGCTCTCGATCCGGTCCTCGATCGACATCGGGAAGCGCACATCCAGCTTCTCGCCGATGGCCCGGGCCTCCGCCATCATGTTCGTCACCACCGCGCGGGTGTCCGGATCCTCCGCCATCTGCGCCAGGGTGGCGGTGGTCAGGGCGCTGATCGGGTTGAAGCTCAGATTGCCCCAGAGCTTCACCCAGATCTCGTTGCGGATGTTCGGGCGCACCGGCGCCTTGATGCCGGCCGCGATCAGCAGTTTCGACAGGGCCGTCACCCGCTCCGACCGGCTGCCGTCCGGCTCGCCCAGCGGCAGGCGGTCGCCGGACCGGTGCAGGATCACGCCGGGCGCCTCGATCTCGCAGGCCGGCCACAGCACCGCGCCGATCGCGCGGTGCGGGCCGATCCCGTCCCACTGCACATTGCCGGGGTCCACGGTTTCCAGCCGCCGGTCGCGCCAGGGCCCCTCGACACCGTGGAAGTACCACCAGGGCACCCCGTTGGCCGCGGTGACGACAGCCGTGTCGGGGCCCAGCAGCGGCGCCATGCGGGGCACCTGCGCCGGCACGCTGGGCGCCTTCAGGGTGACGATGACGACATCCTGCGGCCCTGCCTCGGCCGGGTCGTCGGTGCAGGCCGGTCGGGTGGTGAAGCTTTCCGTTTCGCTCACCACCTTCAGCCCCTTCTCGCGCATCGCCGCCAGGTGGGGGCCGCGGGCGATCAGGGTGACGTCGGCGCCGGCGCGGGCCAGCAGGCCGCCGACCCAGCCGCCGATCGCGCCGGCGCCGTAGATGCAGATCTTCATGACGCTGTCACTCCAGGCCCAGGGCCTTGGCCAGTCCGATGCGCTGCAGCTTGCCGGTCGGCCCCTTCGGAATTTCCGGCACCACGACGATCTCGCGCGGCACCTTGAAGGCGGCCAGCCGTTCGCCGCAGAACTTCCGCAGGGTCGCGGCGTCGACCTCGGCGCCGTCCACCGTCACGACCGCGGCGGCGACCTCCTCGCCCAGCGACGCATGCGCCATCGCGAAGGTCACCGCCTGCGCCACCGCCGGATGGTCCATCAGGACGTCGTCGACCTCCTTCGGCGCGATCTTCTCGCCGCCGCGGTTGATGATCTCCTTCAGCCGGCCGGTGATGGTCAGGTAGCCCTCCGCGTCGATCACGCCCTGGTCGCCGGTGCGGAACCAGCCGCCGGTGAAGGCCTTTTCGTTGGCTTCCGGATTGGCCAGGTAGCCGGCGGTGACGTTGGGGCCGCGGATCACCACCTCGCCGGTCTCGCCGGACGGCAGGACGGCGCCGGAATCGTCCATCACCGCCACCTCCGGCCCGGCGGCGATGCCGACGCTGCCGGGTTTGCGGGCCCGCGGCGGCAGCGGGTTCGAGGTCATCTGGTGGCTGGCCTCGGTCATGCCATAGCTCTCGATCACCGGGCAGCCGAAGGTCTTTTCCAGTTCCTCCAGCACCGGTCGCGGCAGGGAGGCCGAGGACGAGCGGATCAGCCGCAGCTGCGCGGCCGCGATCGCGTCGGGGTTGCGGGCGGCACGGCCCAGGATCGCCTGGTGCATGGTGGGCACGGCCGTGTACCAGGTCGGCGCCGCTTCCCCCAGCCAGGCGAAGAAGCGCAGGGCGTTGAAGCCGGGCGTGCAGGCGATGCTGGCGCCGGCGCCGATCGATGCCAGCACGGCGCCGATCAGGCCGTGGATGTGGAACAGCGGCATCACGTTCAGGCAGCGGTCCGCCGGGGTCAGCGCCAGGGCGGTGCCGATATGCCGGGCAGAGGCGGTGACGTTGCCGTGGGTCAGCGGCACCATTTTCGGCCGCGACGTGGTGCCGGAGGTGTGCAGGATCAGGGCGACATCGCCGGGCTCGGCCGGGGTCGCGGTCGCCGCCGGGCCGCCGCCGCCGCGCGCCGACAGGGTGAAGCGGCCGGGGCTGCCTGCATCCTCCGTCAGGTCCAGGATGCGGATGCCGCGCGCCTCCGCCTCGGCGATCGCCGGGCTGTCGGAGCCGGCATCGACGATCAGGGCACGCGCGTCCAGGTCCTCCAGATAGAAGGCGAACTCGTCGCGCTTGTAGGCCGGGTTCAGCGGCGCCGTAGTGGCGAAGGCGGCGACCGCGACGAAGCAGCTCGCCATGGCGGGACCGTTGGGCAGGACGATGGCGACCCGGTCGCCGCGGCTCACGCCCGCCGCGGCCAGCGCCTCCCCCGTCTGCCGCGCCAGGGCGGCGAGGTCGCCATAGGTCAGGCCCCCGCCATTGGTGTCGCCGATCGCCCGCGCGCCGGGCGCCTGGGCCTCGATCAGCCCCAGTATCGTGTCCGCCAACTCGTCACCCCCGCATCTCTGTCTAAGAAATCTCTACCTGTGGACCCTGGATCCGCCCGGGGCGGTGCATGCACCGGCCGTCGCCCGGCATTCCTGCGGCCGGGGCGGTCAAAGTCAAGCCGGGGGATTGCGCTCAGGCGGCGATCTGGTGCTCGAACCAGTCGGCGAAGAGGTCGCGCCCCTCCTCCGACATGAACAGGCCGGTCTTGGTGCGGCGCCAGAGGATATCCTCCGCCGTTTCCGCCCATTCGTTGCGGTGCAGCCAGTCGATCTCGCACTCCGTCAGCCCGCCGCCGAAATCGCGGCCCAGATCCGCGGGGCGCTTCGCATTGTCCAGCACCGCGTCGGTCAGGCTGCCGTGGCGCCGTGCGATGCGGCGCAGGAAGGTCCGGTCCAGCCCCGGATGGCGCAGGATGAGGTCGCCGATGAAGCCTTCCAGGTCGTGCCCCGGCAGATCGCCGCCGGGCAGTGGCGCCTTGTCCGTCCAGGGCCGCGACAGCGCCGGCAGGTGCGGCGCCAGCCGGTCCAGCACCCGCTCCGCCAGCTGCCGATAGGTGGTGATCTTGCCGCCGTAGATCGTCAGCACCGGGGCCGCGGCGCCACCGACGCCCTCCGGGCCGGGCGCGTCGAGGTGCAGCACATAGTCGCGCGACACCGCGCTGGGATCTTCCTGGCCGTCGTCGAACAGCGGGCGAATGCCGGAAAAGCTGGAGACGATGTCCGCCGCCGCGATGCTGCGCTTGAGATAGCGGTTCACGGCGCTGCAGAGATAGGCGATCTCCGCAGGACTGGCGGCCGGCGGCTGCGCCGGGTCGGGATGCGGCTCGTCCGTGGTGCCGATCAGGGTGAAGGCATCCTGGAACGGGATCGCGAAGACCACCCGCCGGTCTTCGCCCTGGAAGAGATAGGCCTGCTGGCCCTGGAACAGGCGCGGCACCACGATGTGGGAGCCGCGTACGAGCCGGATCCGCGGCTGCGGCGGTGCCTCGGCAGGTGGGCTGCCCGCCGGGCCGGTCGCGTCCTGCATGACGGCGGCGACATCCTCCACCCAGGGCCCGGCCGCATTGACCAGGGCACGGGCGCGCACCTGCCATTCCATGCCGTGGCGTCGCAGCCGCGCCACCCAGTGATCCCCCTGCCGGCGCAGGCCGGTGCAGGTGGTGCGGGTGGCGATGCGGGCGCCGCGGTTCGCGGCGTCGACGGCGTTCAGCAGCACCAGGCGGGCATCGTCGACCCAGCAGTCGGAATAGACGAAGCCGCGCGGGAAGTCGGGCTTCAGGGGCCGGCCGTAGCGATGGCTGCGCAGATCGACGGGGATGCTGATCGGCAGGCGAGCGGCACCGCCCAGATGATCGTAGAGGAACAGGCCGGCGCGGATCCGCCATGCCGCGCGCAGCCGCGCATCGTGCGGCACGACGAAGCGCCGCGGCGTGACGATATGCGGCGCGATCGACAGCAGCCGGTCGCGCTCGGCGAGCGCCTGGCGAACCAGCCGGAACTGGTAGTACTCCAGGTAGCGCAGCCCGCCGTGGATCAGCTTCGTGGAGGCAGAAGAGGTCGCGCTGCCGAGATCGCCCTTCTCGCAGAGATAGACGCTGAGGCCGCGCCCGGCAGCGTCGCGCGCCAGGCCGCAGCCGTTGACGCCGCCGCCGACAATCAGCAGGTCGAATATCCGCGCCCGGTCCTGTGCAGAGGCCATGGTTCCGGTACAGTTTGGGGCAGCCTGGGGAGGCACCGCACGTGCATTCCCTTCTACAGGGATGCAGCGTGATCGCCGCGGCGTCAACGGCAGCGGCGAACCGGAAGGTCAAAAAACGCGATCGCGGTATTCGCCCAGGGCGTTGGGCAGGGCGTCGGGATCAGCCGGTTTTCTTGCCCGAACCGGGCAGGTCCTTGCGCGGATCTGCCGCTGCGGCACTGTCGGAATGACGCTCTGCGGACCCGCCGCCACCCTGCGTGCCGGCCTCGCCGGTCAGCGCGTCGAAGCGCTGCTGCAGGGCGTTCAGCTGGGAGCGAAGCACATCCATCTCCGACGTGCCGTCCGCGGCCGGGGCCGGCGGGCGGGGCGACGGGGCGCGTCCGGCCGACGGCATGCCGGGCAGATGCTCCGCTGCGGCGAAGGGATTGAACATCTCCATGGCACGCTGGAACATCGCCATGTTCTGCTTGTTCATCTCGTCCAGCGGGGCGAAGGGCGTGATGCCGCCGAATGCGTCGGAGACGTACTGGCGGAACTGTTCCTGGTTCCGCGTGAACGCTTCCATCGACATCTCGAGATAGTTCGGCACCAGGGCCTGCAGGCTGTCGCCGTAGAAGCGGATCAGCTGGCGCAGGAAGCTGGCGGGCAGGAGGTTCTGCCCCTTGGCCTCTTCCTCGAAGATGATCTGGGTCAGCACCGGCTTCGTGATGTTCTCGCCGGTCTTTGCGTCGAACACGACGAACTCCGTGCCGTCCTTGACCATCTGGCACAGCGTATCCAGTGTGACGTAACTGGATGTGGCGGTATTGTAGAGCCGCCGGTTCGCGTACTTCTTGATGACGATGGCTTCCGGAGACGCTTCGGCGGTCGTTGTGCTCACGCGGTGGACCCCCCGCAAAAAATGCTGCAATGCAACCAACGATCTGCCATTTCATTCACAATTGGCGCGCAGGTGCAAGCGCTATGATCGCCCGCGATCTTCCGGCCGCCGCCTGCGGCAGGCCGCTGCGGGCGATGCGGGCCTGACGATGGCGGGAAAACAGGCCGGTGCAGGGGCGCCCGGGAGCCGGAAGCCGGGCACTCGCAAGTCGGAGCGCGGCAGGGCGGGCACCCGGAAGCCGGCCTCCGGCGCTGCCGGGGCGAAAGGCGCCGGCAGCCGGAAGGCGCAGGCCGATGCCGCGGGTGCCGCATCGCCGGAGCCGGGTCCCGGGACGCAGGCAGGACCGGACGCCGCCGCAGCCCGCGCCCTGGCGGAGCGGTTCCTCGACCTCTGGCAGCGCCAGGCCACTGCGATGATGGACGATCCGACGGTGGCGCGGGGCATGGCACAATGGCTGGCGCAGGTGCCTGCAATGATGGACTGGGCGACCGGGGGCCAGGCCGGTGCCCCAGAGCGGAGCACCGGCGGGGCCAGCGGCGGCAGCAAGGATGGCGGGCAGGAGGTGGATCTTGGCGCGCGGACCGAAGAGCCATCCGGAGACGGGCCAGACTCGGACGGGCCAGACGGGGACGGGCGAGGCGGAGAGCGGGCCGCCGCGATGGCCGGTGCCGCTGCCGCTGCACCTGGGCCTGAGCAACCTGATCCTGGCGAGCTCCTGCGCCGCCTGGCCGCTTGCGAGGAACGGCTCGATCGACTGGAAGCCGGCCTGCCGAAGCGACGCCGCTGAGCTTCTGCCACAACTGCAGGCCTGCCCGCCCGAGCTTCTCGGGCCGGCGGTGCTGGAGGCTGCCTGTGCCCGGCTGTCGCAGGTGCAGGCCGGCATCGAACGCTATGCCGGCGATCCGCCGGCACGGCCGGCACCGCCCGGTCCGGTGGTCTGGCAGGCCGGCACGACGCGGATCCACGATGGCGCCCCGCATCTGGCGGGGCGCGGCGGGGCGCATGTCCTGCTGGTCCCCTCGCTGATCAATCGCGCCCATATCCTGGCCCTTGGTGACGGTCACGGTCTGGTCGGCCATCTGGCCGCCGCCGGCATCCGTCCGCTGCTGCTGGACTGGGACCGGCCGGGACCGGAGGAGGGCGGCTTCGGGATCGCCGACTATGTCGCGGAGCGGGTGCGGCCCGCGTTGCGGTTCGCCGCGGCCCAGGCCGCCCATTTGCACACCAGGCAGGTGCCGGCCCGCTGGCGGTCCGCGCCGTCGCGCCCCGTCGTGCTGGGCTATTGCATGGGCGGCCTGCTGACCCTGGGCGCGCTGCTCGGCGCGCAGGCGGCGGGCGAGGTCGAAGACCTGGCAGCCGGACTGGCGCTGGTCGCCACACCATGGGATTTCGGCGCCGACCCGCTGTTCTCCGCCGTCGGGGCGCTGATGCTGGCACAGGAAGGGTCGATGCGGCGCTGGATCCGCAGTGCCGGCGGCCTGCCGCCGGAATTCCTGCAGGCCCTGTTCGTGCTGCGCGACCCGGCCCTGCCGGTGCGCAAGTTCTCCGGCTTTGCCGGGCTGCCGCCCGGCAGCGCGACGGCCGGCAATTTCCTCGACCTGGAAGGCTGGGCCAATGACGGCGTGCCGCTGGCGGGGCCCGCGGCGGAGGAATGCCTGTTCGACTGGTTCGGGCGCAATGCGCCTGCGACCGACGCATGGCAGATCCGTGGACAGATCATGCGGCCGGAGGCGCTGACCCTGCCGGTCTTCGCCGCCATCGCCGCCAGGGACCGGCTGGTGCCGCCCGTCTCTGCCGAGGCCCTGGTCGGGCGGCTCGCGCAGGCTGCGACGATCCGGGTGCCGGGTGGGCATGTCGGCATGGTCGCGGGTCGCGGCGCCCGCGCCGGTCTCTGGCAGCCGCTGGCGGAGTGGGTCCTGGCGTGCTGCAGTGCAGCGTGATTGAATGGCGGTGCCGCGCGCGCCATCTGGAAGGAACGTGCATGCACACATAACCGGTCCGTCCGGTGTGGTGCCATGCCGTCGCCGGGGGTCGGCGCGAGCCAGTGAAACGCCTGCCGGCCGGCGCGCCGGTCGCCGCGATCGGGCGACCGCGCCGGCGACAGCCAATCAATTCATCGACGGGCCCGCAGGACGGTCCCGGGCAGGCCGCAGCGATCCGCGGCCGGCAAGACTGGAGGACAGCCATAATGAGCGAAGAGGTCGTCATCGCATCCGCCGCGCGCACGCCGGTCGGATCGTTCAACGGCGCGTTCGGCACCGTGCCGGCGCACTATCTGGGCCAGGTCGCCATCGAAGGCGCGCTGGAGCGGGCGAAGACAGAAAAGGCGGAGGTGACCGAAGTCATTCTCGGCCAGATCCTGACAGCCGGCCAGGGCCAGAACCCGGCCCGCCAGGCCAGCGTCAATGCCGGCATCCCGGTGGAGGTCCCGGCCTGGGGCGTGAACCAGCTCTGCGGTTCCGGCCTGCGCTCGGTGGCGCTGGGCTACCAGGCGATCATGAACGGCGATGCCAGCATCGTCGTGGCCGGCGGCCAGGAAAGCATGAGCCAGGCGCCGCACGCCCAGTATCTGCGCGCCGGCGTCCGGATGGGCAATGCGGAACTCGTCGACACGATGATCCGCGACGGCCTGTGGGACGCCTTCAACGGCTATCACATGGGCAATACCGCCGAGAACGTCGCCAAGCAGTGGCAGATCACCCGCGAGCAGCAGGACGAGTTCGCCGTGCGCAGCCAGAACAAGGCGTCCGCGGCACAGAAGGCCGGCCGCTTCAAGGACGAGATCATCCCGGTGACCGTGAAGCACCGCAAGGGCGAGACCGTGGTCGCCGACGACGAATATATCCGCCACGACGTGGATATCGCCACGATGCAGAAGCTGCGGCCTGCCTTCGAGAAGGACGGGACGGTGACCGCCGCCAATGCCTCCGGCATCAACGACGGTGCCGCCGCGGTGGTGCTGATGACCGCCAAGGAGGCGTCCCGCCGCGGGCTGGCCCCGCTGGCGCGCATCGTCTCCTGGGCGCAGGCCGGCGTGGATCCGTCGATCATGGGCACCGGCCCGATCCCCGCCTCCCGCCGCGCGCTGGAGCGTGCGGGCTGGAGCGCCGAGGACCTGGACCTGGTGGAGGCGAACGAGGCCTTCGCCGCCCAGGCCTGCGCGGTGAACAAGGATCTCGGCTGGGACACCGACAAGGTGAACGTCAATGGCGGCGCGATCGCCATCGGCCATCCGATCGGCGCCTCCGGCGCGCGGGTGCTGACCACCCTGCTGTTCGAGATGCAGAAGCGGGATGCCAAGAAGGCCCTCGCCACCCTGTGCATCGGCGGTGGGATGGGCATCGCGATGTGCGTCGCCCGCGACTGAGCGGGACTCGCCGTACCGGCGTAAACGGCTGAAATTCAGCGTCTTTTTGCCACCCCCCGGCCGGGTTTCGCCGCCTCGGCCGGGGGTTTTTCATGTTATCCTCCCCGGCAACCGGCAATGCCGGCGCACAGGGACAGGGAGAGGAACATGGCGCGCACAGCTGTTGTGACAGGCGGCACCCGCGGAATCGGCGCCGCGATCTGCACCGGGCTGAAGAAGGCCGGCTACAACGTCGTTGCCAATTATGCCGGCAACGAGGAACGCGCGAAGGCGTTCGAGGCGGAAACCGGCATCCGCGCGATGAAATGGGATGTCTCCGACTTCCAGGCCTGCGTCGACAGCGTCAAGACCATCGAGGCGGAGGTCGGTCCCGTCGACGTGCTGGTGAACAATGCCGGCATCACCCGCGACGCGACGATGCACAAGATGAGCCATGAGGACTGGCAGAAGGTCGTCGACACCAACCTGGGCGGCTGCTTCAACATGAGCCGCGCGGTGATCGACGGGATGCGGTCCCGCAGCTTCGGCCGCATCGTCAATATCGGCTCGATCAACGGCCAGGCTGGCCAGTACGGTCAGGTCAACTACGCCGCCGCGAAGTCCGGCATCCATGGTTTCACCAAGGCCCTGGCCCAGGAAGGCGCAGCGAAGGGCATCACCGTGAACGCGATCGCGCCGGGCTATATCGACACCGACATGGTGGCGGCCGTGCCCGCCAATGTGCTGGAGAAGATCGTCGCCCGGATCCCCGTCGGCCGCCTCGGCAAGGCGGAGGAGATCGCCCGCGGCGTCCTGTTCCTGATCGCCGACGATGCCGGCTTCGTCACCGGTTCCACGATGTCGATCAACGGCGGCCAGCACATGTACTGAGCGGGGCTCAGGCAGTTCCCGGTCCGGCGGGTCCGGGCCGGGGCCGCCTCATCGGGGCAGGAGCATGGATCCCCAGCGGGTCTTCGAGATCAGCAGCCAGATTCCGGCCAGGATCGGCAGCAGCAGCGCATAGTTGATCGTCACCGCCGCCAGTTCGGTCCAGTCGTCCCGATGGATCTGGGTCAGCAGCAGGGCAGGCGCCGGGCCCTGCACCCCGATCAGCGTGCTGGCCATCACGGTGTCATGGCCGTCCAGCTTCAGCACGCGGTGGCTCAGCAGATAGACGATGAAGCCGGCCAGGATGCCGCAGCCGACCATGCCAACCACCATCGGCATGGTGCCGATGACGTCGGCGCGATAGCTGAAATGCGCTTTCAGGCTGATCGCATGGGCGGCCACGGTGATGTAGGCACCCCAGATCACCAGTCGGGTGGGCCGGTACAGCATCGGCCCCAGGCTGGGGAACAGGTAGCGGGTCGCCAGACCGACCAGCATCGGCAGGAACAGGAGCACCAGCTGTGACCGCGACATGTCGGTCAGGCTTTCCTGCAGGTCGTCGGCGGGCATGATCTCGGTGTTCCACAGCAGGTCGATCGCGCCGAACAGCAGGATCGCGCCCAGGATCTGCAGCGCCAGCACGCCGACCAGGGCGGCCGAGAAGCTGATGCCGATCAGGTAGAGCGCCGTCACCGCGAACATGCCGGCCGGTGCCATGGCGACCACCGCCACGGCCAGGGTCACCCGGTCGTCGCTGCCAAGGATTTCCAGGTAGCCGAGCAGGATCAGGGGCAAGACCAGCCACTGCCCGATGCAGATCACCAGAAGGGTGCGCCAGTGCCGGGCCTGGCTGGAGATCATCGGGACGGAGATCTGCGTGCCGACGCAGAACAGCGCCAGCAGGGTCATCCCCAGCGATGCCATGTGAATGGAGATCGGGGTCATGCCGGGTCCATCTCCGGCTCCCGGGCCGGCTTCCGGGCCAGCGCCTGGCCCGGCGCGGGAAGCGACAGCATCCGGATCGGCACGAACGGTCCGTCCCTGCGGTCAGCAGCCGCGAGCCGGCGCCCAGTCCGGCGGCGCCAGTTCGAAGCCCTCGAAACGGAAGGCCGGGGCGACGGTGCAGCCCACCAGGGTCCAGGCGCCACGGCTTTCGGCCGCCTGCCAGTGCCCCGGCGGGACCACGCCCTGCGGACGTTCGCCGGCGGCGAGGTCGATGCCCAGCCGGATCGTGGTGACCGGCCCGGACGCATCGGGCGCGATGCTCAGGTCCAGGGGCGCGCCGGCATAGTGGTGCCAGACCTCCGTTGCATCGACCCGGTGCCAGTGCGACCGCTCGCCGGCGCGCAGCAGGAAATAGATCGCGGTGGACCAGCCGCGCCCGCCGGGACCGTCTGCATCGCGCCAGCTCTCGACGAAATGCCCGCCCTCCGGATGCGGCTGCATGCCGAGGGTGCGGATGATCTCCTCGGGGTCCTGGCCAATGGGGTTCTGCATCGCTGCGGCCCCGCTCAGGCGGGCCTGGTCTCGGCCATCGAGGGCCGCTGCCCGACCGCCTCGAACCAGGTGGCGAGCTTCGGATGGCCCCCCCGCCAGGGATCGTCGCCGAAGCGGAAGTCCAGATAGCCGAGTGCGCAGGCGATGGCGATCGTGCCGATGTCCCAGTCGGCGAAGCCGCCGACCTGCTGCTCCAGATGGTCCAGCGAGCGGTGAATCGCCGCCCGGGCACGGCCCATGAACTCCGCCGACTGTTCGGAATCGGTGCGCATCGTCTCGTGCCGCAGCGGCACGGCATAGTCCATGATGCCGTCGCCCAGGGCCTGCTGCACCAGGGCGGTCCAGCGTGCCGGGCCGGCGGACGGGAACAGCGCGGGGCTGCCGCCCAGGCTGTCCAGATATTCGCAGATCACCGGGCTGTCGAAGAGGATCGTGCCGTCGTCGAGCTCCAGGGTCGGCACCCGGGCGCCGGGATTGCGCTCGTGCAGGCCGGTGGCGGGATCGCGGGGCGCCGTCGTCAGCAGTTCGATCCGGTCGGCCAGGCCCTTTTCGATGGCGACCACGCGCACCTTCCGCACGTAAGGCGAGGCTGGCGAATAGAACAGCTTCATTCCGGTTTCCCCCTGGACAATGGTCTGCGCCGGCCGTGACCACCGGCCGCGGCCGGACGATAGCATCGGCGCCCGGTGATGGATATCGGGTGCGATGGATATCGGCTGCCACTGACGCGCTGCGCTAACGCCGCCGCGATGATACTCTCCGCCGCGTGTTGCGCCCCGATGTCATAGAACTGCGAAGCTTCTACGGGACGGCGCTGGGCCAGTCGGCGCGCCGCATCCTGCGCGGCCGGATTCGTGAGTTCTGGCCGGACCTGCGGCGGATGCATGTGCTGGGGCTGGGCTATGCAACCCCGTTCCTCCGCCCCTTCGTGGACGAAAGCGCCCGCGCGGTTGCCCTGATGCCGGCGCAGCAGGGGGTTGTGCCGTGGCCGCCGGGCGCCCCCGGGCTGGTCGCGCTGGGCGACGAATTCGGGCTGCCCTTTCCCGACGCCTGCTTCGACCGGGTGCTGCTGGTGCACGGGCTGGAGGCCTGGGACAGCGCCACCGACGCCCTGCAGGAGGTCTGGCGGGTGCTGGCGGCGCATGGCCGGCTGCTGGTGATCGTCCCCAACCGCAGCGGCCTCTGGGCCCGGCAGGAGCGGACCCCCTTCGGCCATGGCCATCCCTACAGCCAGGGACAGATCGTCCGGCAGCTGCAGGCGGCGATGTTCTCCCCGCTGCGCCAGGAAGGCGCGCTCTACGTCCCGCCCAGCGAGCGTCGCTGGCTGTTGCGGGCCGCCGGCGCCTGGGAGCGGACCGGGCGGCGGATCTCGCCGCAGTTCTGCGGCGTCTGGCTGGCGGAGGCGGAGAAGCAGGTCTACCAGGCGCGGGCGCAGCGCAGCCGGCGCCGCGCACGGCTGGCAAGCCCGGTGCAGGTGCCGGTGCTCAGCCCGGCACCCTACGGGCCGCCGCGGGCCTGAACCCGGCAGGTACCGTCGCCTCAGCCGCGGTGCAGCAGGAAGATCGCCTGCCTGGCGCGCAGGTTGGCGATGCGGCCGACGATCTCCTGCCGGCCGTCCGGACGGCGGTCGCCCAGGCCGATGCGCTGCTCTACCGCCAGGCCGAGTTCCGCACACAGGGTCTCGAAGTCGCGGATCGAGCAGCGGCGGATATTGCCAGAGGCGTACCAGGGCACGCCGTCGACCTCCGCCGTCGGCATCTGGCCGCGCAGCAGCAGGCCCAGTCGCAGCGGCCAGTAGGCGTAGTTGGTGATCGAGACGATGCCGTAGCGGCCGATGCGCAGCATTTCCGACAGGACCTGGCGGGGGTCCCGGGTCGCCTGCAGGGTGAAGGTCAGCACGACATAGTCGAAGGCTGCCGCAGGATAGTCCCGCAGGTCGGTATCCGCGTCGCCCTGGATCACCGACAGGCCGCGCGCGACGCAGGCATTCACGCCGGCCTGCTCGATCTCCATTCCGCGTCCGGTCACGTCCCGGTGATGCACCAGGTATTCCAGCAGCTCGCCCTCGCCGCAGCCGATGTCGAGTACCCGGCTGCCGGGCTCGATCATGCCGACGATCGGCGCCAGGTCGGGGCGCAGCCCGGGCGGCATCGCGCCCCCGGTCACGAGCCACCGGCGGGCGGCAGGCCGCGCTGTTCGGCGCAGCCGTTCAGGAAGCCTTCCAGGGTGGCGTGGAACTCCGGCTCGTCCAGCAGGAAGGCGTCATGGCCCTTGTCGGACTGGATCTCGACGAAGCTCACATTCGCCGCGGCGGCGTTCAGCGCCCGCACCAGAATCTTGCTCTCCGATGTCGGGAACAGCCAGTCGGAGGAAAACGAGACCAGGCAGAACCGCACCGGGGTGCCGGCGAAGGCGCGGGCCAGGACGCCGTCATGCTCCGCAGCCAGGTCGAAATAGTCCATGGCGCGGGTGATGTAGAGGTAGGAATTGGCGTCGAACCGGTCGACGAAGGTCGAGCCCTGGTGGCGCAGATAGCTCTCCACCTGGAAATCCGCCTCGAAGCCGTAGGTGACGGTGTCCCGGTCCTGCAGGTTGCGGCCGAACTTCCGGTGCAGCGCCGTCTCCGACAGGTAGGTGATATGCGCCGCCATGCGGGCGACCGCCAGGCCGGCCCGCGGCTTCACGTCGAACTGCAGATAGCGGCCGCCGCACCAGTCCGGGTCGGCCATGATCGCCTGGCGGCCGACCTCGTGGAAGGCGATGTTCTGGGCCGAATGCCGGGCCGCGGTGGCGATCGGCACCGCGGCGAAGACCCTTTCCGGATAGGCGCTGGCCCATTGCAGGACCTGCATCCCGCCCATCGACCCGCCGATCACGCAGAACAGCTGGTCGATGCCCAGATGGTCCAGCAGCATGACCTGCGCGCGGACCATGTCGGCGATGGTGATCACCGGGAAGGCCGTGCCATAGGGGCTGCCGGTCTCCGGGTCCGCTTCCTTCGGCCCGGTGGTGCCCTGACAGCCGCCAACGACGTTGGAGCAGATCACGAAGAAGCGGTTCGTATCGATCAGCCGCCCCGGGCCGACCAGCATGTCCCACCAGCCCGGCCGCCCGGTCACCGGATGGATCCCGGCGACATGCTGGTCGCCGGTCAGCGCATGGCAGATCATCACGGCATTGGACCGTTCGGCGTTCAGGCGGCCGAAGGTCTGGTAGGCGATGGTCAGGTCATCGAGATGGACGCCGCAATCGAGCGGCAGGGGATGGTCGCGTCCGAACCGCACCGGAGGCGGACCCGCGGCATCCCTGGTTACTGATTCTGCACTCATGGCTCCGCCTGCGGCCGGCCGGGGAAAACGAAGGCGCCGGCGCCGCTGCCTGTGGTCACGGGCGGCCGGTCCGCCCTGAACCTGCCACCGCTGGAGGCGGGGCCGGTATAGCGCGTTTGCCGGGCGGGGGCCAAGCCGCACGGCCTTCGCCCGCGAAGTCCCTTTGATTTTGCCGGCCCGAGAGATTATCAGTTTGCCGCCTTGGCGCCCGGCTGCCTTTCCCGGCCGTGCCGGACCTCAGGTTCGGGCGGCGGGGGCGGGATGGACGCCGCAACAACAGGGCCCTGACAGAAATGGCGGAGAAGCCGCGTTCGCTGGAGACGCTGCGCAAGGAACTGGACCAGCTCGACCAGGACCTGGTCGGGCTGCTGCGCCGGCGCGCAGCCATCGTGCAGGAAGTGGGGCGCAGCAAGGGCCGCGGCGGGCGCGGCACGTCCGCAGCTCCCGGTGCGGCCGGCGGCCCGGGCAACGGCTTCATCCTGCGCCCCGGCCGGGAGGCGGAGATCCTGCGCCGGCTGGCGCAGGCGGAGGCTGCGCCGCTGGAGAACGGCAATCTGCTTCGCATCTTCCGCGAGGTGATCGGCAGCCTCTACGGCCTGCAGGGCAGGGTGCGGATCGCGATCCAGGCCGATGGCGATCGCCTCGGCGTCTGGGACGTCGCCCGCAACCATTTCGGCGCCAGTGCGCAGATCAGCTGGCACAACGATCCGGGTGCCGTGATCGGCGCCGTCTGCGAGGTGCCGAACTGCGTCGGCCTGATCCCCACCCCCGATGACGAGGGCCGGGTCTACTGGTGGCGGCAGCTGGCGGCCACAGCCGGCCTGGTGCCGAAGGTGATCGGCGGCCTGCCGTTCTATGCCATCGACGGCGCCGCCCTGCCGCGGCGGCCGGCCTGGCTGATGGTCGGACCCGGCATGCCCGATCCTTCGGGTGACGATGTCAGCCTGGTCTATGTGACCGTGGAGCTGGAGGAGATGAGTCGCGGTCGCTTCATCGGGATGTTTGCCGATGCCGGGCTGACCGCCCGGATGGTGACCGCGACCGCCGCCGTTGAACGCGGCAGCGACCCCGCCGCCGGGGGGCCGCGGGACTTCCTGGTGGAGATCGACGACTTCCTGCCGCCGGACGATCCCCGGATCGAGGCCTTCCGCCGCCGCGCCGGAGAGGCGGTTTCCCATGTCGCGGTGATCGGCGCCTATGCCGTTCCCCTTGGCGCCGGACCCGCCTCCGGCTAGGACTCGCCCCGCCGGCGGCGGGATTATCCGCCGCCCCGCCCGCGCCCCCGGCGCGGCCACCTTTCCTCAGAGACTGCCATGACCCTGCCTGCCCCGCGCCCCGGACTGATGGAGATCACCCCCTACAAGGGCGGCGAAAGCTCCGCCGAGGGGGTCGCCCGCATCCTGAAGCTGTCCTCCAACGAGAACCCGCTGGGCGCCAGCCCGCGCGCGATCGCCGCCATCCGCGCGGCGGCGGAGGAGGCGCATCGCTATCCCGACGGCGGCGCCTCCCGCCTGCGGGACGCGATCGCGGCCCGCTACGACCTGCCGAAGGACGGACTGATCTGCGGCAACGGCTCCGACGAACTGCTGTCGCTGCTGGTCCATGCCTACTGCAAGGCCGGCGACGAGATCGTCTATTCCGAACATGGCTTCCTGATGTACGCCCTGGCCGCCATGGCCAATGACGTGACCCCGGTGAAGGCACCGGAGACGGAGCTGACCGCCGACGTGGACGCCCTGCTGGCGGCGGTGACGCCGAAGACCCGGATCGTCTTCCTGGCCAACCCGAACAACCCGACCGGCAGCTACCTGGCGGAGTCCGAGGTGCGCCGCCTGCGGGAAGGCCTGCCGGACGGGGTCCTGCTGGTGATCGACGCCGCCTATGCGGAATATGTCAGCCGCAACGACTACGAGCCCGGCGCGGCGCTGGTGGCGGAGCGGGACGATACCGTGATGACACGCACCTTCTCCAAGATCCACGGCCTGGCGGCGCTGCGCCTGGGCTGGCTCTACGGCCCGCCGGGGGTGGTGGACGTGCTGCACCGGGTGCGCGGGCCCTTCAACGTGAACGCCATCGCCCAGGCGGCCGGGATCGCGGCGCTGGCGGACGAGGCCTGGCTGGACAAGGCGCGGGCGCATAACGACTACTGGCTGCCGGAACTGACCGCCGCCCTGACGGCGATCGGCCTGACCGTGCCGCCCAGCGTCGGCAATTTCCTGCTGCTGCGCTTCCCGGGCGGGGCCGACCAGGCCGCGGCCGCGAACGCTTTCCTGACGAAGCGCGGCGTGCTGATCCGCGGCATGGCCGCCTATGGCCTGGCGGAGTCGCTGCGCGCGACGATCGGCTCCGACGAGGAGAACCGCATCCTGATCGACATGCTGACCGAGTTCATGGCGGGTCAGGCGGCGGACGGATGAGCGGCGGGGGCACCGCCGCTGCCGCACCAGCGGTGCGCCGCCTTGCGTTGATCGGCGTCGGGCTGATCGGCTCCTCCCTCGCCAGGGCGGCGCGGGCCCGCGGGGCGGCGGAGGTGATCGCCGGCTACGATGCGAATCCGCAGCACCTTGCGCGGGCAGCCGAACTCGGCCTGCTGGACGAAGTGGCCGGGTCCGCGGCGGCCGTGGCGGAGGGGGCCGACCTGGTGATCCTCTGCACCCCGCTGGGCAGCTACGCTGCGATCGGCGCCGAGATCGCGCCGCGGCTGCGGCCCGGCACGGTCGTCAGCGATGTCGGCAGCAGCAAGGCCTGCGTCCTGCGCGACCTGGGCGCGGTGCTGCCCGATGGGGTCGCCCTGGTGCCGGCGCATCCGGTTGCGGGCACGGAGCAGTCGGGGCCGGATGCCGGCTTTGCCGAGCTGTTCGTCAACCGCTGGTGCATCCTGACCCCGCCGGAAGACGCGGCGCCGGAACCGGTTGCCCTGGTCGAACGGTTCTGGGCCCTGCTGGGCAGCACGGTGGAGCGGATGGATCCCCAGCACCACGATCTGGTGCTCGCGATCACCAGCCATGTCCCGCACCTGATCGCCTACAACATCGTTGCCACCGCCGACGACCTGGAAAGCGTGACGAAGTCGGAGGTGATCAAGTATTCCGCCGGCGGCTTCCGCGACTTCACCCGCATCGCGGCCTCCGACCCGGTGATGTGGCGCGACGTCTGCCTGAACAACCGCGAGGCGGTGCTGGAGATGCTGGCGCGCTTCACCGAGGACCTGACCGCGCTGCAGCGGGCGATCCGCTGGGGAGAGGGCGACCGGCTGCTGGAACTGTTCACCCGCACCCGTGCCATCCGCCGCCAGATCATCGATGCCGGGCAGGAGACGGCGGCACCCGATTTCGGCCGCCGCTGATCCCTGTATCCACCGAACGGCCGTCGCTACAGGAGCGGCGGCACCGGCATCAGGCTGATCGGGCCCAGGAACAGGCGCCCGTCCTGGGCACTGACCGGGAACTGCACGCTGGTATTCCCCTGCGCGTCGGTGCGCGACATGCTGTCCAGCAGCAGCTTCAGCAGCGCCATCTGCGTGCCGTCGATCCGTCGTGCCGCGCCCACGATCTCCAGCAGCCGGTCATAGCCGCCGATCCGCACCGTGAAGGCGCCCAGCGGGCGCATCGCCTCGTCGACCGTGATGCTGCCCTCGCTGGTCAGGGTCGTCGGTCCCCAGGCGAGTTTCAGGTCGGTGACGTCGACCACGCCGCCGGCATCGCGCCAGCTTGCCAGGGCGGCCGGGAACGGGCCGGCGGGCCAGTCGCCGCGCAGGGTGGCGAACAGGTCGAGGTCCTGCACCTCCCGGCCCAGTTCCGGCGGTGCGCTGCCATCGGGCAACTGCAGCAGGTCGATCTGGATCGCCGCGTCATAGACCGGCGGGACGGCCGCATCGGGCGCACCGGCGCCGTCGGCCGGTTCGCGGCTCGCCTGCGCATCCGGCGGCAGGCGCCGCAGATGCACCTGTCCGCGCGCGGCGGAAAAGGCACCGGCGGCGCTCTCGCCGCGGATCGCGTGCAGGTCGACCGCGCCGCGGTCGATCCGGCCGTCCGCGCCGATCCGCAGGCTCGCCTCCGCCTCGTTCGCCTCGGCCGCGGCGGCCGGCGCCCCTTCGGGCGGCCGCCAGTCGATGCGCAGCGGGCCGATGCTGCGGGCCAGGATATGGTCCGGCTGCCAGGGCTGCGCCACGGCGAAGGCCTCGTCGGCGGAGAGGGTGGTGGTGCCGCCGGCCTCCTCGAAGCTGAGCGACGGCGCCTCCATCGTCACCTCCAGCCGGAACGGATAGCCGCCGACGGCGACGCCGCGATGACGCAGCACGACCCCGTCGCTGCGGGCGGCTTCCTGCCAGGCCACGATCCCGTCCTCGGTCGCAGTGGCAAGGGTGAACCAATAGGCTGTATACCCGCCCACCATGACGACCAGTACCGCAGCCAGAACGAAATAACGCATGCCGCACTCCGTGCCGATCGGCCCCAATGTTCCGTTTGCCGGCGATCCGTTCGCCGCCGGTCTCCCATCCGGTCCGGTCCGGCGCAACCGCCCCCGGCCGGCGCCGGCTTCGGCCGCATGACCGCCGCGCCGGAACAGGCCCGCGCGCCGTCGCGGGCCCTGGTCCTGTCGGGGCCGGTGGTCTTCGTCGGCCTCTGGTCCACCGGCTTCATCGCCGCCGGGCTGGCGCTGCCCTATGTCGGGGCGCTGACCTTCCTCGGCCTGCGCTTTCTGCTGGTGGTGCCGCTGCTCGCCGGCCTGGCGCTGCTGGCCGGCGCCGCCTGGCCGGCGCGCGCCCTGGACTGGCTGCATCTAGCCATCGCGGGGGTGCTTGTCCAGGCGGCCTATCTGGGCGGCGTCTTCATTGCTATCGGCCTGGGCCTCGGCCCGGCGGAAACGGCGCTGATCGTCAGCCTGCACCCCGTCGTGGTCGCGGTGCTGGCCGGCCCGGTGCTGCGCGAACGGGTGATCTGGCGGCAATGGGCCGGCCTGGTGCTGGGCTTCGCCGGCGTGGCGCTGGTGGTGGCGGACGGCCTGTCCGGCGACCTGGCCCTGTGGACCGCCTATCTCGCCTGCATCGCCAGCCTGGCCGGGATCGCGCTGGGCACCCTGTACCAGAAGCGCTTCTGCGGCAGTTTCGACCTGCGCACCGGCAACGCGGTCCAGTTCCTGGCCGCTGCCGCCGTCACCGTGCCGCTGGCCTGGCTGCTCGAGGGCTTCGTCGTGACCTGGGCGGCCGATTTCGTCGGCGCCCTGGCCTGGGCGGTGCTGGTGCTGTCGATCGGCGCGATCTCGCTGCTGTACTGGATGCTGCGCCGCGGCGCGGCGACGGCGGTCTCCGCCCTGTTCTTCATGGTGCCGCCGGTCACCGCCCTGATGTCCTGGGCGATCTTCGGCGAGGTCTTCGGGCTGGAGGAACTGGCCGGCATGGTCCTGGCGGTCACCGGCGTGGCCTTGGCCCAGGCACGGCCGCGCAGCCGTGCCGGTCTGGGCCGCGGGGGGGCGGGCCGCGGGGGATCGACACGATGACGGCCGGGCACAAGCCGCCCTCGCGCCGCACCGCGGAGCTGCGCCGCCGCCAGCCGCTGCCGCCCCTGCCGCAGCGGCACCGGCTGCCGCTGGACCTGGCGCATCGCCGGCGCCCGCTCTGGGTGTTCGGCTATGGCTCGCTGATGTGGCGGCCCGGCTTCCCGGTCGAGGCGGTGCTGCGGGCGCGGCTGTCCGGCTGGCAGCGGGCGCTCTGCGTCTGGTCGGTGCATCATCGCGGGCGGCCGGGGGCGGAGGGGCTGGTGCTCGGCCTGCGCCCCGGCGGGCAGTGCTGGGGCCTGGCCTACAAGGTGCCCACGGAGGCCCGGGCCGCGGCGCTCGCCTATCTGGCGCGGCGGGAGCTGGTGACCGCGGTCTACCTGCCGCGGCTGGTGACGGTGCATACCGCCCGGGGGCGGGTGCCGGCGCTGACTTTCGTGGCCGATACGGCGCATCTGCAGTTCGCCCGCCATCTGGGGGAGGAGGAGGCGGCCCGGGTGGTCGCGCGCGCCTCCGGTCTCAGCGGCCACAACCGCGACTATCTGGAGACGACGGTGCAGCGGATCGCCGGCCTGGGGTTCCGCGACCCGGCGCTGGAGCGGCTGATGCGCCGCGTGGCGGCGCTGGACGTCTGAGGAAGGGCGTCTACAGCGCCAGCAGCCCCAGGTCGCGGGCGCGGGCGATCGAGCGGCGATAGCCCGCTGGCAGGGGCAGGGCCTCCAGCTCCGCGAAGCCGAACAGGCCGAACGCATCATGCTCATCGCTCAGCCGGCAATCGCCGGCGGCGGCTGTGCTCGACAGGGCATAGCTGACGATGAAGACCTCCGGCGCGGCCGGCAGGCTGTCGATACGGTAGAGCCAGCTGTCCACGATCCGCGGGCCGGTGGCGGCGATGCCGAGCTCTTCCGCGATCTCGCGGATGATCGTCTGTTCCGGTGTCTCGTCCGCCTCCAGGCGGCCGCCCGGCAGCTCCCACTCGCCGCGTTCGTTGCGCAGCAGGCAGACCTTGCCGTCGAAGGCCAGGATTCCCTTGATGGAGATGGGATAGCGCCCGGCCCCTGTCACGCGTTGCCCTGCATGCGCTGACGGCGCCAGTCGCGCGGCGACAGCCCGGTCTCCGCCTTGAACAGGCGGCTGAAATGGGCGGGATCCGCGAAGCCCAGGCCATAGGCGATGGTGGCCACCGAATGGCCACGCCGGGCGGGGTCGGCCAGGCGGATCCGGGCCGCCGCCATGCGCCGCGCGCGGATCGTCGCGGAGACGGTTTCCCCCCTGGCGGCGAGCAGCTTCTGCACATAGCGCGGCGACAGGCCAAGGTCGCGCGCCAGGAAGTCGGGCCCCAGCCGCTCTTCGCCGAGATGGCGGTCGATGGCGCGGTAGAGCCGGCGCAGATGGGCGAGCCGGACCGCGCTCTCGTCGCTTTCCAGGGCAGCGGCCGGCGCGGTCAGCGCCAGCGCGAGAAGGTCGAGCAGCTGCGGCACCAGCCGTGCCGCCTCTGCAGGCGACAGCTGCGTACGCTGCGCCACGATCGCTTCCATGAAATCCAGGAAGATCCGCACCAGCGGCGCATTGCCGGCCATGGTCCGTGCGGTGAGGTCGTCGATCAGCGGCAGCCGGTCGCGCGCCATCGGCCCCTCGATCCGCAGGGTGGTGAGCGTGTCGGGGCTGGCCTGGAGGTAGCGGTAGGTATCGGCGGTACCGATCATGCCCAGGTCGCTGGGCGCGATCCGTGCCTGGCGGCCGCCCTGGTGCAGTTCCAGCGGCTGCCGCCGTGGCACGGGCAGCATGTAGTAGTCGCCGCCATCGCCGATATGGCAGCGCCGGCGGTCGACCAGCATCGGGTCGCAATCGACCATGCAGAAGCGTGCGCCGGCCAGGTCGAAGATCGCCAGCTCGCCCCTGCGGAATGCGGTGGCTGCCGGATTGGTCAGATCGACCGGGTAGTAGCTGTCGTAGATCGCGTCGGCCCAGGCCTGCAGGCGCCGTTCGGGCGGCACCCCGCCGACATCGATCTGCCGCAGGTTGGTCTCGCCGCCAGGCGCCTGCATGACATCCGCCTCCCGCATCGCCGGCCGCACCGTTTCCGGGCGCAGCGATGCCAGTTCACCACAGTTCGCGGCGGAGGGGTATTGCGGGCGGCGGTTCAGCCCGGCGAGGCGCCGGCGATGCGCCCGGCCAACACGCTCTGGTGCCAGCAGACCAGCTGCCAGGTGCCGTCGATCCGCGCCCAGGTCAGGGTGAAGCCCATGAAGCGCTGCCGGAAGCCGGTGTCGCGCGGCTTGCCGCGGAAGGTGGAGAAGCCGCTGACATGGCCCATATCGCCGATCGCCAGGACGTTCACCTCGCGCGGGATCCACTGAAAGAACTCCCACAGCCCCTGGCCGTCGCCCAGGCCGCAGCCGCGGGCGTGGAAGTCGATATGGTCGATGAACTCGGCCTTGGTCATGCGCCAGGGATAATCCTCGTCCAGGATCTCGCAGCGCTCGTCGAACATCGCCCAGAAGCCGTCCAGGTCGCCGGTGTTGAGCGCGTTGCTCCAGGCCTCGAACCGTTCCCTCAAGCCCGTCTCGTCTGCGGATGCCGTCATTGCCCTTGCTCCCTTCCCGTTCCGGCGGCGGGATCAGCCCGCGCGCACCTGCTCCATGCCGGCCCAGCTGTCGCCCTGGGCCACGTTGAAATTGAAGATCACGTCCAGGCGGCTGAACAGCCAGCTGCCGTCGCGGCGGACGAAAGCGTCGTCATAATCGCCCAGGATCCAGCGGCTGACCTTGCGGCCGTCCTGCATGAAGGTGCAGGGCAGCAGCAGCCGCCAGCGGCCGCGGGCGGTGTCGCCATCGACCTCGACGATGCCGTTCATGCCCAGATGAGCACAGAAGGTGATGGTGGCCGAGGCGCCGCCGAAGAAGTCCTCGATCGCGGCGCGGCCCTCGTGATGGCCCAGCTCGGCATTGCTCCAGACCCCTTCGTCGACGAACAGCGGGCCGATCCGGGCCGCATCCAGGCCCTGGTCGTTGTAGTGCCAGTAGAGATGCTTCAGCCGGGTGATCTCCTCGATCGCCGCCAGCCGCGCGACGCGCGCCTCCAGATCGTCTGCCATGCCGCTTTCCCTGTCGACTGGACCCATTGTCCGCGCATTCTATGCCGGCGCGCGGCCGGCCGGCCGGTGGCAGCTTGGACCTGGATGCCCCAATTCTTGGCCCTGGCTGTCCCCGGTGTCCTGGCCCTGCCAGCCGGCGGTGCGGCAGCAAGATTGCCTGTGACGGCGGGCATGGCTGTTGTACACTCAGCGATGGCAAGTGACCGGGGTGGTTGCCATCTGGAATTGCATCCTTCCCGGTCGCCGATGGACGGCTGCGGGGAAAGAAGGTCGTCCCATGACAGGAAACGAGGGCCCGGCCGGACGGGTGCCGGGCCGGACGACGGACGGGTTGCCGCCGACCGTGCAGGGCGCAGCCGTGCCCGGTTCCGTCCTGCCGGAAACCGCTGTGCCCGGCAGTTTCGACGCCGGCTGGCATGACGAGCGGGAGGATGGCGGGCGGCCGTTCTGGGCAGTGCCGCTGATCCTGTCGTTCTGGGCGATTGCCGTGCCGTTGGGCCTGAGCCTGTGGTTCGACGATGATGTCGAAGCGGCGCCGGCATCCTGCATCGAACTGGCGCTTGGCCTCGACGCGGCGTTGCGGGCCGCCGATGCTGGCGCGGCTGCCCGTCTGGGCCATGACCTGGGGCGGGCCGGCTGCCCGCTGCCATCCGGGCACTGACCGGGGTGCCGATCCGGGCGGTCGGCCGGACTGACGGTTACCGGCCCGTGGTGCTGGTCGAGCGCAGGTTCTCGACCAGGATCCGCACCAGGGCCTTCAGGAACGGGTCGGCATTGGCGAGCTTGCGGCGCAGGGTGGTGCCCGGTATCGCCCGCACCGCGACGAACCCCATAGACGTGGCGTTGGCAGAGCGGGGCTTGCCGTCGACCAGCGCCATCTCGCCGAAGAAGCCGCCGGGGCCGACGGTCGCCAGGGTGCGGTCGTTCGGCGGACGGCCGGTCCAGATCCGCACCTGGCCCTCCTCGACGAAATACATCACGTCGCCGCGCTGGCCCTCGGTGAAGATCTCCTGGTTGCCGCCGAAGGTCAGCTTGCGGAACGGGTTGGCATGCTCCGGCTCGCTCATGGCCGCCTCTCCCGCGCTCAACCGCAGCGGGAATAGCCGCAGGAGGTGCAGATATCGCAGCCTTCCTGCCGGACCAGGCTCGGCTGGCCGCATTTCGGGCATTGCGCCAGGCCGGCGCCGGGCCGCGCCTCCTCCTGCCCGACCGCCTTCAGGTAGGCGAGCTGCTCGGTCCTGCGTTCCTCGGGGGCGCTGAGGAAACCGATGTCGATCATGTGCCGCTCGATCACCTCGCCGATCGCCGCCAGCAGCGACGGCACGTAGCGGCCGCGCATCCAGTGGCCGCCGCGCGGGTCGAAGACGGCCTTCAGCTCCTCCACAACGAAGGCCACGTCGCCGCCGCGCCGGAACACCGCGGAGATCATCCGGGTCAGCGCCACCGTCCAGGCGTAATGCTCGGTGTTCTTGGAATTGATGAAGACCTCGAACGGCCGCCGGCGCCCGTCGGCGACGATGTCGTTCAGGGTGATGTAGATCGCATGCTCGCTTTCCGGCCAGACCACCTTGTAGGTCTGGCCCGGCAGCGCCTCCGGCCGGTCCAGCGGCCGGGTCATGTAGACCACGCCGCCGGCCTCGAAGGCATCCTTCGGCTTCGGCGCCGGCGCCGCCAGGGGCAGTTCCGCCTGGGCGGCGGCTTCCTGCGCCTTCGCCTTGTCCTTGTCCGGCGCGAGGCTCAGCACCGAGCCGGTGACCGGGTTCGGTCGGTAGGTGGTGCAGCCCTTGCAGCCCTGCTCGTAGGCCTGGACATAGACGTCCTTGAACGCCTCGAAGGAGATGTCCTCCGGCAGGTTGATGGTCTTGGAGATCGAGCTGTCGACATATTTCTGCACCGCGGCCTGCATCCGCACATGCGCCTCCGGGGCCAGGGTCTGGGCATCGACGAAGGCGTCGGTCAGGGGCGCATTCTCGCCGCGCAGCCGGCGGTACAGGCGATAGGCATAGTCGGTCACCTCCTCTTCCTGCCGGCTGCCGTCGGGCAGCAGCACGGAACGGCGGTAGGAGAAGCTGAACACCGGCTCCAGGCCGGAGGAGACATTGTCCGCCAGGATCGAGATCGTGCCGGTCGGCGCGATCGAGGTCAGCAGCGCGTTGCGGATGCCCGATCGCGCGATCGCGTCGCGCACGTCCGCATCCAGGGTGGCGACATGGCCGCCCGCCAGATAGGCCTCGCGGTCGAACAGCGGGAAGGCGCCCTTCTCCGCCGCCAGTTCGGTGGAGGCGAGATAGGCCGCCCGCTGCAGCGCCGCCATCCAGGCTTCCGTCAGCTGCACCGCCCGGTCGCTGCCGTAGCGGGCGCCGGTCATGATCAGCGCATCGGCCAGGCCGGTGACGCCAAGGCCGATGCGCCGCTTGTTGCGCGCCTCCTCCTGCTGCCGCGGCAGCGGGAAGCCGGACACGTCGATGGTGTTGTCCATCATCCGCACCGCGGTGCGGACCAGCGCGTCCAGCGCCTGCAGGTCGAGCGCCGCGGCGTCGGTGAACGGCTCACGCACCAGCCGCGCCAGGTTGATCGAGCCCAGCAGGCAGGCGCCATAGGGCGGCAGCGGCTGCTCGCCGCAGGGATTGGTGGCGGCGATGGTCTCGCAATAGTGCAGGTTGTTCAGCCGGTTGATGCGGTCGACGAAGATCACGCCGGGTTCGGCATAGGCATAGGTCGCCCGCATGATCCGGTTCCACAGGTCGCGCGCCTGCACGGTCCGGAACACGGTGCCGTCGAACATCAGGTCCCAGCCGGCATCCGCCTTCACCGCTTCCATGAAGGCGTCGGTGACCAGGACCGACAGGTTGAACATGCGCAGGCGGCCGGCATCCTCCTTCGCGGCGATGAAGGCCTCGATGTCGGGATGGTCGCAGCGCATCACCGCCATCATGGCGCCGCGGCGATGGCCGGCCGACATGATGGTGCGGCACATCGCGTCCCAGACATCCATGAAGGTCAGCGGCCCGGAGGCGTCGGCGCCGACGCCGCGGACCGGTGCGCCACGCGGCCGCAGGGTGGAGAAGTCGTAGCCGATGCCGCCGCCCTGCTGCATGGTCAGGGCGGCTTCCTTCAGGTTGTCGAAGATCCCCGCCATGTCGTCGGGGATCGTCCCCATGACGAAGCAGTTGAACAGGGTCACCCGCCGGTCGGTGCCGGCGCCGGCGACGATCCGTCCCGCCGGCAGGAAGCGGAAATCCTCCAGCGCCTCGCGGAAGCGCGGGATCCAGGCTTCGGGATCGGCCTCCGGCGCAGCCAGGGCACGGGCGATGCGGTCCCAGCTGTCGTCCAGGGTGCGGTCGACCGGCGTGCCGTCGGCATCCTTCAGGCGGTACTTCATGTCCCAGATCTGACGGGAGATCGGGGCGATCTGCTGCTCGGGCATGGCCGGTCGCTCGTCCTGGACGGTTTGTCTGCATAGTGTCGGGAGGGCGGTGCGAACGCCTTGCCGATCCCGCAACCGGCATCCTCACCGAAGGGCGATTGTATCGGCAGCGGCCCGCTGCCGTCAATGAATGTTCCCGTTATGTGCGACGTCCATTTCGCCGCAACATGTCAGGCAGGGTTAGTCAAAGCTCTGTTTTTGCTGGATTTTCGGCTTCGATGCCGACCCGGGCCTCCATGGCCAGCCGGTCGCTGCCGTCCTGGATCGCCGCCTCCAGCAGGGCGATGAATTCGGGCCGTTTCAGCCCTGCCGGGATCGGCGGCAGGAACTCCATCAGGATCGTCCCGGGCCGTTTCATGAAAGCCTTGCGGCCCCAGAACAGGCCGGAGTTCAAGGCCACCGGCACCACCGGCAGGTCGAGCCGGTCGTAGAGGGCGGCGATCCCCGCCTGCAGCCGCCGGCGCTCCCCCGGCGCGACCCGGGTGCCCTCCGGAAAAATCACGATCGGCCGCCCCGCATCGGCGCAGGCCCGCGCGACCCGCAGCATGTCGCGCAGCGCGGTGGCGCCTGCACTGCGGTCGACGGGGATCATGCCGACCCGGCGCGCATAGGTGCCATAGAGCGGGATCCGCAGCAGTTCCTTCTTCATCACCAGCGCCGGATCGTCCAGCAGGCTGTGGAACATCATCGTGTCCCAGGCCGACTGGTGCTTCGCCGCCACGATGCAGGGGCCGGCCGGCAGGTGCTCCAGGCCGCGCACCTCGTGGCGCAGGCCGACGATACGGCGCAGGAGCCAGTTCACCAGCCGGTTCCAGCGGTCCATACCGCGCACCAGGATGCGGCGGTCGGACCATAGCAGCGGCAGATAGGCGATGCAGAAGCCCGCCGTGGACAGGTAGAAGCAGAGGTTGAAGAGCAGGGCGCGCAGCCAGGTCATGTCCGTCTCCGCGCCTAGGTATCGCTGCCGCCGCGGGCCGCATCGCCGCCGCGGGACCGCTCGACCGACAACGGCGATCCGCCGATGGAGATCTCCGGCGCCGGGACCGTGCCCTCCGCCGGCACCGGTTCCAATGCGCCGGCATTGCCGGCACCGGGCGGCTTGCCGGTCAGCGCCCGTTCGGCGCGGGCGCGCAGCAGCGCGGCGAAATACTTGTGGAACTCGCCCACCAGGAGCTCCGCGGTGCCGCGCCAGCGCCACCAGTCCCGCAGGCGGATCTGCTCCGGGAAGACCGGATGGGCGATATAGTCGATCTCCGGGTCCGCCCGCCGCAGTTCCAGCAGGCTGCGCGGCATGTGATAGGCCGCGGTCACCACCCGCAGGCTGTCATAGCCGCGACTGCGCGCCCATTCGGCCACCTCCAGGGCGTTCTCTTCCGTATTGCGGGCGGCAAAGCCCAGGTCGACGCAGCAGTCCAGCAGCTCCGCCCGGCCGGCCACCTCGCCCAGCGCGGCCTTGTCGACGGTCGGATTGACGCCGGAGACCAGCATGTGTCCGGCCAGGCCCTGCTGCAGCAGGTTCAGCCCCTCGGCCAGCCGGACCGGCCCGCCGGTCAGCACGACCACGGCATCGGTCTTCCGACGGTCGATGCTCTCCCCCGACGGCAGGCCGGACAGGAACTGCAGGAAGGCTCCGGCCCAGAGGGCGGCAAGCACCAGCACGACGATCACCGGCAGCAGCCAGAGGCGTCCGCTCGGCCCGGAGGGGCGCCGGAACACCGGGCGACGGGTCAAGCCGGCGCCTCCGCCAGCAGCCGCTCCACAGCATCGGCGAGGCTCTCGAGCACCCGCACGGGCAGGAGCTCGGGCGGGATGCCGCGGCCCTGTACCGTCGCGCCATGCCCGGTGCGGACCAGGACCCGGGCGCAGCCGGCGGCATGCGCGGCCTGCAGGTCGGACAGCGAATCGCCGATGAACAGCACCGGCTCCGCGCCCCTGCGCAGCCGCGCCATTGCCTCCCGCAGCATGCCCGGGCCGGGCTTGCGCCGGTCGCTGGCCGCCCAGGGCGGGTCCGGGGCGTGGAACAGGGCGTCCAGCCGGGCGCCGGCGCGCGCCAGTTCCTGCTGCAGCCGGCCGTGGATTTCCGCCAGCCGCTCCTCGCCGATAATACCGCGGCCGACGACGCTCTGGTTGGTGCAGACTGCCACCCGGTGGCCGTTGGCGTTCAGGCGGGCCACGGCGGCGGCGCTGCCCGGCAGCATCACCAGCTCCGATGGCGCCTTCACGTAATCCTCGCGATTGACGTTGAGGACGCCGTCGCGGTCCAGCAGCACCAGCATCTCAGACCTCGCGGCGCAGCGCCCGCAGCACCGTGAACCTTGCGGTCACGGCCGCCAGGACGACGGAGCAGAGGGGGATCGCCAGGATGCCCGCCCAGTCGAGCGGCGACAGGCGCATCGGCGGCAGCAGCGCCGCCTGCAGGTCGGCGGCGGTCTCCGCCACGGCGAAGGCGACGAGGGCGGCCAGGGCCAGGCCGATCACCGCGCCTCGCAGGGCCAGGCCCAGGACATGCCACTGGAACTGCGCCGCGATGTACTGGTCGCGGGCGCCGATCGTGTGCAGGACCGCGATCGTCTCCTGGTGGTTGCCCAGGCCCGCATTGGTGGCGAAGACGATCATCGCCACGGTGGCCAGCGCGATCGCCGCGACCACGCCGAAGCCGAGCGCCCGCAGCGATTCGGATACCGCGGAGAGCTGCGACAGCCAGGCGCGCGGATCGTCGACCCGGACCCCGGCGGTCGCGTCCTGCAGGCCGACCGCCAGCGCCCGCCGGTCGACCGCGGCATTGCCGTCCAGGCGGACCTCGATCACGCCGGGCAGCGGCAGGTCCTGCAGCAGGGCGGCATCGCCCAGCCAGGGCCGCAGCAGGGCGGCGATCTCCGTCGATTGCAGCGCGTCGGCCGCGGCGACGCCGGGGGTGCGCCGCAGCTGCGCCAGCGCCGCCTCCACCCGCGGCGCC
>NZ_JBHRTR010000036.1:0-1403 GCF_042646425.1 Marinibaculum pumilum | reverse complement strand
CGGCAGGGCGTCGACCTGCACCAGCAGGCGATCGGCGCCGATCGCGTCCCAGCTGCCGCCGGCGGAATCGAGCAGCAGGGCGCCCGCCATGGCCAGCACCGCCAGGGCCACCATGACGGCCACCACGCCGGGCAGGGAACGGCCCGAACTGTCCCGGTCCAGCTCCAGCAGCGGCGCCTGGCGTCGGCGTCGGCGGATCACGGCAGGCCGTCCCGGTGCATCACCAGGGTGCCGTCCTTCAGCTCCATGCAGGGCTGGTCGAACTGGCGGATCAGGCTGGTGTCGTGGCTGGCGATCAGCAGGGTGGTGCCGATCTTGTTCAACTCCACGAACAGGTACATCAGCCGGCGCGCCATCACCGGGTCGACATTGCCCGTCGGTTCGTCGGCGAGCAGCAGGTCCGGCTTGCCGATCACTGCGCGGGCGATCGCCACCCGCTGCTTCTCGCCGCCGGACAGCACCGAGGGGCGGGCATGCAGCCGCTCCCCCAGACCGACCCAGGTCAGCAGCTCCTCGACATGGGACCGGACCTGCCGCTCCGGTACGCCGGCGATGCGCAGGGGCAGGGCGACATTCTCGATCGCGGTCAGGTGGTTGATCAGCCGGAACTCTTGGAACACCACCCCGATTCGCCGGCGCAGCGCCGGCAGGTCGTCGCGTGCCAGCCCGGCAATGTCGTTGCCGAACATGGTGATGATCCCGCGCGACGGCCGGTGCGCCAGGAACAGCAGCTTCAGCAGCGACGACTTGCCGGCGCCGCTGGGCCCGGTCAGGAAGTGGAAGGAGCCGGGCTTCAGGGTAAAGGACAGGTCGTGCAGCACTTCCGGCCCGGGGCCGTAGCGCATGCCGACATTCTCGAACCGAATCACCTGTGCTTTTCCGGCCACTACCTGCTCAGGGTCCTGTTGATGGTGGGGGCAAGCGCCATGATTGCCGCCAGTCGGTTGCAGACGGGGCGGAGCCCGGCCCCGGCAGGCGGGAATCCAGGCATCGAGGGGGTTTCCGTTACCACTGACACATATGCCTCCGGCCCGGCCCGGTCCATCCCTGCCACGATTCGCGGGTTCGTGCCGCTGCGCACCGCGCGATGCCGGCCGGCATGATTTTACCAGAAGCGCCGCGCGCCCGAATGACGCATAATCAAGTGCTTGGGTGCCGCAGGAAGTGAATCACCCCGTCTTTCAGAGTATAAGCCTTTTCCTAGGTCATGATCGTCGCCTGCCCAAACTGCCAGACGCAATTCAGCGTCCCTGCCACGGCCCTCCGGCCGGACGGGCGTCAGGTACGCTGTTCCCGCTGCCACTACTCGTGGTTCCAGGAACCGGAGGCGGCGCGCCCGGCACCGGCGCGCGCGCCTGCGGCTGAGCCGGCGGCGGCGCCCAGGGCGGCGATACCGCGCGCCG
>NZ_JBHRTR010000035.1:54605-87348 GCF_042646425.1 Marinibaculum pumilum | reverse complement strand
GGTGCCGGCGCGGCGGGCGCCTCGGTCGCGGCGGCCGGCTTCGCTGCGGGCGCGGCGGATGCGGCGGGGCGCACGCTCGGCTTCAGGGTCGGCGCCACGGATGGCTTGGCCACGCCGCCTTCGGCGATGCTGCGGCTCTTCGCGCTCCGCGTCTTCTTCACTTCCACCTGCACGGTCTTCGACCGACCGTGGCTGAAGTTCTGGCGAACCTGTCCTGACTCGACGTTACGCTTCAATTGCAACCGCTTCCCTTTCCCGGCCGACAAGGTCTTCTGATCGTCTGTGTTCTTCTGGTCGTCCATCTGGTGTCCGATCGACCCATCAGGTCGTCTCATGGTGGCTGCCCGACGCCGCGCTGCGGAGCCATCCGGTGAACCGATCCCGGCGGCCCGTCCGGCCGCGGGTGCTATCCGTCAGTTGCGGCCATCCGGCCCGGACCGACGCTCATCTCCGTGTCGACGGTGCAGCTCCCGCAGCAGCGTCCTCCGTGGCCCGCCCTCCATCGGGAGAGCTGTCCCCGTCGCGGCCCGCGTCCGTCCCGCCGCCGGCATCCGGCAGGCGGATCCCCGCGCCGGTGCCGGAAAGCAGGGTCGCGCCGTCCTCGCCGCGCTCCTCGTAGCTCAGCAGACGTCGCGCATCCTGCAGGATCCGATCGGCCGCGCCCCCCGCCGCGATGGCCGCATGTACCACATTTTCCCGGCCGAGCGCCAAACTCAACTCCGGCCCGGCATACAAGGCCACAAGCGGCAGGGCCTGTGCAAGATGCGCCAGGCGCCGCCGGCCGTCGGCCGCCCCGTCGCAGGCCTGCAGAAGCAGTCCGGCACGCCCCCGGGTCACCCAGTCGCGCACCTTGTCCGCGCCCGTGACGACCGTGCCGCCGCGCTGCGCAAGCCCCAGCCGCGCCAGCGACCGGCGTCGCAGCAGCTCCGCCACCAGCGACGGCAGCTCCGGGTCGGCATGCAGCCGTTGCCGGGCCGCGCGGGAGAAGGCGTTGCGTCGCACCGCCTCCGCCACCGCGGAGCGTCGCGCCGAGACCCAGAGGCCGCGCCCCGGAAGATCGCCGTCCAGGTCCGGCACCACCGTGCCGTCCGGCCCGGCAACGAAGCGCAGCAGGCCGGCAGGATCGCTGCGCTCACCGCTGACGATGCAGCGCCGTTCCGGCATTTCGACCTCCCGCGGTCGGGGCATCTCTCCGTCTCGGTCCTGCCCGCCGGTCAGTCCTGCGGACGCTGCCCGTCCGCCGGCTCCTCTGCCGCCTCGTCCGCCGCCGCGCTGCCGGCCTCGCCGTCGCCCGCCTGCGCCTCGCCGTCGGCCTCTTCGTCGTCGAACCAATGCGCCCGCGCGGCCATGATGATGGCGTTGCAGTCGTCGATCGACACCTCCCAGTCCGACAGCAGCTCCGCCAGCTCGTCGCCCGCCAGGTCCGCCAGGTCGTCCAGGGTCTTCACACCGTTCTCGCCCAGCCGGACCAGCATTGCCGGCGACATGTTGGCGACCTCGGCCACCTCGTCCGTCACGCCGAGTTCCTGGCGCTTGGACGTCAGCTCGGCGTCCATGCGCTCCAGATATTCCTCGGCGCGCTCGTGCAGCGCCTCAGCCAGTTCGTCGTCGAAGCCTTCCACCGAAGCCAGTTCGTCGATCGAGGCATAGGCGACATCCTCGACATCCGCGAAACCCTCGGTCACCAGCAGCTGCGCGACCATCTCGTCGACCTCCAGGGTGTCGATGAAATGCTGGCTGCGGTCGCGGAACTCCTTCTGCCGGCGCTCGCTCTCCTCTTCCTCGGTGAGGATGTCGATCTCCCAGTGGGTCAGCTGGGAGGCCAGGCGGACGTTCTGGCCGCGGCGGCCGATCGCCAGCGACAGCTGGTCCGTCGGCACCACCACCTCGACCCGCTGCGCATCTTCGTCCAGCACCACCTTCGCAACCTCGGCCGGGGCCAGGGCATTGACGATGAAGGTCGCGGGGTCCGGCGACCACTGGATGATGTCGATCTTCTCGCCCTGCAGTTCGTTTACCACCGCCTGCACGCGGCTGCCGCGCATGCCGACGCAGGCGCCGACCGGATCGATCGAGCTGTCGTTCGACAGTACCGCGATCTTCGCGCGGCTGCCCGGGTCGCGCGCCACCTCGCGGATCTCGATGATGCCGTCATAGACTTCCGGCACTTCCTGCGCGAACAGCTTCGACATGAACAGCGGATGCGACCGCGACAGGAAGATCTGCGGGCCGCGCGGCTCCTCGCGCACGTCGTAGATATAGGCCCGCACCCGGTCGCCCTGTCGGAAGGTCTCGCGCGGCAGCAGCTCGTCCCGCCGCAGCACCGCCTCCGCCCGCCCCAGGTCGACGGTGACATTGCCGTATTCGACCCGCTTCACCAGGCCGTTCACGATCTCGCCGATCCGGTCCTTGTATTCCTCGTACTGGCGGGCGCGCTCGGCCTCGCGGACCTTGGTGACGATCACCTGCTTGGCGGTCTGTGCCGCGATCCGCCCGAAATCCAGCGGCGGCAGCGGCTCGCTGATGAAGTCGCCGACCTGCGCGTCCGGATTGCGCGCCAGCGCATCCTCCACGCGGATCTGCTGGGCGTCGTTCTCGACCTCCTCGACCACCTCCAGGTGGCGGGCCAGCCGGATCTCGCCGGACTTGCGATCGATTTCCGCGACGATGTCGTTCTCCTGGCCGTAGCGGGACCGCGCCGCCTTCTGGATCGCCTCTTCCATGGCGCCCAGCACGATGTCGCGCTCGATGGCCTTCTCCCGCGCCACGGCATCGGCGACCTGCAGGAGCTCCAATCGGTTCAGACTGGTGACCTGTTCCATCTATTCCTCTTCCTGTCCCGCACCGGTGCCGTCGCCCGGTCCGCCATCCTGCGGATGCGCTGCCGCATGGGCGGCGATCAGCGCGTCGGTCAGCACCAGCTTTGCCGCCCTGATCTGCGAAAAGGGCAGCGCGACATCTCCGTTCTCGACGGCGATCACGACCTCGTCGCCGCTCGTTCCCTTCACGATCCCGCGAAACCGACGGCGGCCCTCCACGGCAACCGCCAGTTCCACCTTGGCCTCGTGCCCGGCATAACGGTCGAAATCCCCCAGCCGGGTCAGCGGACGATCGATCCCCGGCGACGAGACCTCAAGCTCGTAGGCGCCCGGGATCGGGTCCTCGACATCGAGCAGCGCCGAAACGGTGCGGCTCACCTCGGCGCACTCGTCCAGGGTCATGCTGCCATCCGGCCGTTCGCACATCACCTGCAGGACAGCGCGACCGCCGCCCGAGAAATGCACCCGCACCAGGTCAAAGCCCATGTCTTCCAGGCTTGGCCTGATCAGCGCGTCGACCCGTTCCGTTATTTCCATGCGCCTTCAATCATGCGTCGCGGCCCATGCTACCTGCGCCGCCATTCCCGCCGTCTCGCCCTGCGCCGCAGTCCGCGCCCGGCCATGGCCGGTGGACCCTGCAGGTCCGATACAGCAAACCAAAAACAACATGCCGCGCGAACCGGTCCGGGAACGCGGCCGGCGGACAATCCGCAGCGCGATCCGAACCGGCCCCGCGACGCTCATCTCAACGAACATCACCGGAGGCCCGACCTTCCTCCTCCGCGCGCTAGCGACAATGCCGCAGGGTCGTCGGACCTGTCGGTCCCGCCCTTCCGCACCATCGGTGCGGGCCGGCCCGATCGGGCCCGGCCCGGTCGGATCCAGCTTTGCGGCCGGCGCCGGTCCGTTCCCGCAGCGGGTCCGGACCGTACGGCCGCAGGCGCATGCTGCCTGCGCACGAGGAAGCTAATCGTCGGCTTGTACCAATATTACCGGTCTGTGGCCGGAGTTCAAGCCGCAGCCCGGCGCCGGAACAGCAAAAACACCGGACGCGCGCCGGCGGAACGGGCCTTGCGCTCATAGCGGGTGGCGCACCAGTCCGCCGGCGGCTGCCGCCAGTCGGCCGCCGATTCCGCTGTCCAGGCAAAGTCCGGATGGCGGGCCAGATGCGCCATCATCCAGCGCGCATAGTCCATATGGTCGGTCGCCAGGCGAAGCTCCGCGCCGGGTGCCATCGCCGCGGCGAGCCAGTCCAGCACCTCGGCATTCACGATGCGGCGGCGCTGGTGGCGCAGTTTCGGCCAGGGATCGGGAAACAGGATGAACACCCGGTCCAGGCTGCCCGGCTGCAGGCGCGACAGCAGCGGCCGGACATCGTCGGCCAGCACCCTGATGTTCGGCAGCCCGTCGCGCGCCACCGCCGAAAGCAGGGTCGCCACGCCATTGATATAGGGTTCCGCCCCGATCAGCCCGACATCGGGATGGGCGGCCGCCTGCGCGGCGAGATGCTCGCCGCCGCCGAAGCCGATCTCCAGCCAGACCTGGCGGACCGGCCGGTCGAAGAAGCGGCGCGGGTCGACGGCCGGGCCCGCTTCGCCGGCAGGGCCGGCAAAGCATGCGGCCTCCGCCGGCACCGCGATCCGCGGCAACAGGCTGTGCAGCAGTTCGGCCCGGTTCTGCCGCAGCTTCTTGCCGTGCCGCCGGCCATAGAACTGACGATCGCCATCGGGCATCGTGAACAGAGGCATCCTCTGGAAAAGACGCGGCCCGGACCGCCGGGGCGCGACGCCGAAGCGCGCGCCGGCGATCCGGGCCGGCCGGATCCCTGCAGGCCGGATGCGATCAGAGCATCGCCTTCAGCTTGTCGGCGATGTCCGTCCGCTCCCAGGAGAAGCTGCCATCGCTGCCCGGCGTGCGGCCGAAATGGCCGTAGGCGGCGGTCCGCTCGTAGATCGGCCGCACCAGCGACAGATGCTCGCGGATGCCGCGCGGGCTGAGATTGACCAGCTGCTGCAGGGCCTTGGACACCGCCTCTTCGGCCACCTGCCCGTTGCCGTGCAGGTTGACGTAGACCGAGATCGGCTTCGATACGCCGATCGCGTAGGACAGCTGGATCGTGCACTTGTCGGAAATGCCGGCGGCGACGACGTTCTTCGCCAGGTAGCGTGCCGCATAGGCGGCGGAACGGTCGACCTTGGTCGGGTCCTTGCCGGAGAAGGCACCGCCGCCATGCGGCGCGGCACCGCCATAGGTGTCCACGATGATCTTGCGGCCGGTCAGACCGGCATCGCCGTCCGGGCCGCCGATCACGAAGCGCCCGGTGGGATTGACGTAGAACTCATCCTCCGGCGGCATCCAGCCCTCGGGCAGGACTTCCTGGACGTAGGGCCGCACCATCTCGCGCACCGCCGCGGTGTCGACATCCTCGGCATGCTGGGTGGAGACCACGACCGCGGTGCAGCCGACCGGCTTGCCGTTCTCGTAGCGCAGGGTGACCTGGCTCTTCGCATCCGGGCCGAACTTCGGCTGCGCGCCGGAATGGCGGTCCTGCGCCATGCGCTGCAGGATGCGGTGCGAATATTCGATCGGCGCCGGCATCAGATTCTCGGTCTCGTCGCAGGCAAAGCCGAACATGATGCCCTGGTCGCCCGCGCCTTCGTCCTTGTTGCCGGAGGCATCGACGCCCATCGCGATATCGGCCGACTGGCCGTGCAGGTAGACGTCGATATCCGCCGTCTTCCAGCTGAACCCGTCCTGGTCGTAGCCGATCGCCTTCACGCTGTTGCGGGCGATCTCGACCATCCGGTCCTTGTTGATCCGGCCGTCCTTGTCGACCAGCTCCTGCGGACCGCGCACCTCGCCGGCGAGAACGATCTTGTTGGTGGTCACCAGGGTCTCGCAGGCGACCCGGACCAGCGGATCTTCCGTTGCCAGGAAGGCATCGACGACGGCGTCCGAGATCCTGTCGCATACCTTGTCGGGATGGCCTTCGGACACGGACTCGCTGGTAAACAGGTAAGAATTCGTCATCGCCTCTTCCTTCGTTCGTTTCGGGGCCCGGTGACGTCCAACAGCGCTGCCACAGGATCGCGTGCGACCGCGTCGGCGGTCGCAGCGGATCCAGGCGCAAAGCCGTTTCGCGCCGCGGCGGGGTGCAGCCGCCATGATCCGGCAGCCGCCGGACCATGTCCGGCAGCCTACCTGTCGCCACCCCCGGGATGGGTCAGCGCGGCTGGCCGGTGCCTGCCGCGGCGAGCGCCAAAGGATCCCTCACGACAGGCCATGCGAGCGGCAGTTCCACTGCATGTCGTCGTGCCGAGCACTTCAGTGTCGGAAAGCCGCGACGTTGCGGTGCCGGCTCGACCGGCGCCGCACCTGCCGTCGATATGCCCGGGAAGACATGCGCCCTCCCGACCGGCACAGCGGACACTGTCGCGTCGTGAATGCGACAAAAGGCGGCCGGGCACCCTGCCCGGTTCTCGCCCTGCCCTTGGCAGAGCGCGGGGGGGTTATTGCGCGTATCGCTGCAAGGGTCAAGGCGCCGCAGGGCTTCCGGGCCTGCGCCCGGCCGCCCCGCAGGACCCCAGGACAGGGCTGCGCGCCGCCTCTCAGCGACGCGCCACCATCCGCTTCCGGCCACGCCTACCGCGGCCTTCCTCTTCCTCCGGCTCCTTGTCGGAAACCGCCTTGCACAGCTCGAAAATGCGCTTGCGCACCGAGGGGTCGGAGATCCGGTTGAAAGCCCGCATCATCTCCAGCGTCTCGCGCGAACTGAGCGGATCGCGCTCGGCATCCTCGCCGTTCGCCTGCTGCAGTGGCTGCGGGACCTCCTTCAGGCCGGTCCCGATAAATGCCTCTTCCGGTGCCTGCAGATGCTCCGCGATGCCGTCGAAGAAGAAGGAGGGCGGCACGCTCAGAATCTGGGAAAACTGATAGAGGCGGGAGGCGCCGATGCGATTGGCGCCTTTCTCGTACTTCTGGATCTGCTGGAAGGTCAGGCCGACCGCCTCACCCAGACGCTCCTGGCTCATGCCGTTCAGGGTGCGCCGCAAGCGCAGCCTGTTGCCGACATACATGTCTACGGGGTTCTTTCGCTGTGCCACTGAAAATCCTCTCACGGGCGTTCCACACGCTACTGCCCGACGCGGTTGAGGATTTATGGGGCATACACTTCACGGTCAACAGACCAGAGGTGGGCGAGTACGGAAAATTGCCGATCATCGTGCGGAAATTTCCAATTCAGCTCATGCACCGCGTGGATATTTTCTCTGCGAACAGTCGCCGACACCTCCGGCATCCCGTCCTTCATTCTCTCCGGCCGCGCCCCGGGATACCGCGCGGCGCGGCGAGCAGAAGCGCCGCCACAGCCAGCAGGACCGGCAGCAGGCTCAGCCAGTCTCCCAGACGGGCATAGGGGGGCGGCACCGGCAGCGGTGCGGGCAGCCTGCCTTCCAGCACGCCGGTCCGGCCCAGGCCCAGCCGGGCCAGAACCCGGCCATAGGGGTCGATGATGGCGGAAATCCCGGTATTGGCGGCACGCACCACCGGCAGGCCCTGTTCGATCGCGCGCAGGCGGGTCATGCCGAAATGCTGGTAGGGCCCGGAACTCTCTCCGAACCAGGCGTCGTTGGTGATGTTGAGCAGCCAGGCCGGCCGTTGCGGCCCTTCGGAAATCTCGGCCGGGAAGATCCCCTCGTAGCAGATCAGGGCGCGGAACGGCGGGACCGCGGAGGCGGCGACCACCCCCGGCACCGTGCCGGTCGTGAAATCGGTGCCTCCCTGGGCGAGATTGTCGAGCCCGAGCCGCGACAGCAGGCCGCGCAACGGCAGGAATTCGCCGAACGGCACCAGATGCCGCTTGTCGTAGGTCGCCAGGATGCCGCCGCCCGGGCCGACCACATGCAGGCTGTTCCAGACCATCGCCTCCGTGCCCGGAGCGGTCCGCGCGAAGCGCGGGGCGCCGACGATCATCCGCCCGCCGGGCGGCACCGCCGCCGCCAGCTGTGCCCGTCGCGCCGGTTCGTTGGCCAGGAAGAAGGGCACGGCGGTTTCCGACCAGATTACCAGGTCGGGTGGCGCATCTGCGGCGGGGTCGACCGCTTCCGCCTGTCCGTCGCGGGTCAGCGCGATGCTGCGCAGGAAATGGCTGTCCCGGGTGGCCGGATGCCATTTCTCCTTCTGCGGCACGTTGGCCTGGACGATCTGCAGGCGCAGGTCGGTCAAGGGCGCCTCGGGATGTGCCGCCAGCCGCCAGATTCCGAACGCCGCGATAGCGACGAACAGGGCCGCCATCGCGGCGAGCCAGGTCGCCGCGCCGCCGCGCGGCGCGGCCGCGACGGGGTCAGCCAGGATCGCCGGCATGCCGCCCAGGGCCAGGGTCAGCAGGCCGAGGCCATGGATGCCGATCCAGCCCGCGGACTGCAGCACCGGATCGGCGCCCAGCCAGACATAGCCGAACAGGTTCCAGGGGAAGCCGGTGAACAGGAAGCTGCGCAGATAGTCGCCGGCGGCCAGGGCAAGGGCCAGCAGCAGGACCCGCCTGGCATCCCAGGGCCAGTGCCAGAGGAAGGGCAGCGCCGGCGCCAGCATCACGACGGCAAGCAGCAGCGGCAGGCCGATCACCGGCAGCGGCAGCAGGAGGGCAAAGCGTGCTGCATCGACGAAGAAGGCGATGCCCACCCAGTACAGGCCGGCGGCGAAATAGCCCCAGAGGAAGGCGACCAGGATGAAGCCGCGCCACCAGCGGGCGGCAGACGGCCGCAGCACGGCACCCGAGGCGCCCGTCCCGGCCGCATCCAGCAGCCAGACCAGCAGCACAAGGCAGGGAAACAGCAGCGGCCAGAACGACAGCGGCGGCTGCGCCAGCGCCAGGAGGGCGCCTGCCACCACAGCCAGCAGCAGCCGCAGCCAGGGATTCAGCCGCGTGAGCGCGGCCGCTGCCGCGCGGATGCGGCTCATGACGGACGGCCGACGGACGAACCGCCGGCACCGTCCCTGCTTCTGCCTGGGCCGGCTGGCCGGAACCGGCCGATCACGCGCCGCCGCCGGCGGAAATGTCGGGCCGTCCGGCTACGGCCAGGCCCTCGCCGGTCAGGCGCACCCGCTTGATCTTGCGGGGATCGGCATCGAGAATCTCGAACCGCAGGCCGGAATCATGCTCCACGACCTCGCCGCGCTGCGGCACCCGGCCGGACAGCTCGAAGATCAGCCCGCCGACCGTATCGACATCTTCGTCGCGATCGTCGTCCAGCAGGTCCAGGCCGACCCTGTCCTCCAGCTCTTCCAGTTCGGTACGGGCATCGACGTCCAGGCTGCCGTCCGGCCGCTCCACGATCATCGGACGGGCGACCTTGTCGTGCTCGTCCTCGATCTCGCCCACCACCTGTTCGACCAGGTCCTCGATCGTGACCAGGCCGTCGACCCCGCCATATTCGTCCACCACCATCGCCATGTGCACGCGGGTGGCGCGCATCTCCAGCAGCAGGTCGAGGACCCGCATCGAGGGCGGCGCGTACAGCACCCGGCGCACCACCTTGGACATGTCGAAGGTGGCATCCTCCCGGCCCCAGTACTGCAGCATGTCCTTGATGTGCAGCATGCCGATCACGTCGTCGAGGGAGTCGCGATAGACCGGCATTCGCGAATGCGCCGCCTCGCGCAGTTCCGCCACCGTCTCCGACAGCGAAGAGCCGGCATCGATCGCGCGGATGTCGGCGCGCGGCACCATCACGTCGTACAGGTCCTTCGACCCGACGGTCAGGGCGTTGCGGATCAGCTCCGCCTCGCCATAGTCGGCGGCGTTCGCGGACCCGGTCTCGCTCTCGTCCAGCAGCCCTTCCAGGCTGCGCCGCAGGTCCTCGTCGCGCCGGACCGATCCCGACACGCCGCGAAGCAGCTCGAGGATCCGGGCGCCCAGTCCGGCACCGCCGCCGCTCTCGTATCCCGGTTCGCCGGCACGGCCGTCGCCCTGCCCGGCCTCTCCCGGTCGCGCGCCGTTCGCACCTGTCTCTTCGTCCTTCCCGCCTGGGCTCCAGCCCGATGCGTCCGTCATTCTCCTCTCTCCGCGCGACTTGCGCGCCGCCGGCCCTCAGGCCGGCGTCCCGCCGCCGCCGTCCTCCTCGTTGTCCCCGGTCGTCTCGATCTCGTCGGCATAGCCCAGTTGTTCCAGGATGCGCCGTTCCTGGGCCTCCATGAGCTCCGCCTCCGCCGCATCCTCGTGGTCCCAGCCGAGGAGATGCAGCAATCCATGAACGGCAATATGGCTCAGATGATGTGGCAGGTCGCGCCGCAGCTCCGCGGCATCCCGCAGCAGGGTCTGGCGCGCCAGCACGATGTCGCCCAGCGGCAGTGGCTGTTCCGGCGGGGCGAAGCCGTCATCGCCCGGAAAGGACAGGACGTCGGTGGCCTTGTCGATGCCGCGCCAGGTGCGGTTCATCTCACGGATGCCGGCATCGTCGGTCAGCACCAGCGAGACCTCGCAGCCGCGCGCCGCCAGACCGGCCGGCAGGGGTGTGCCGGCCAGGACCGCTTCCAGTGCCCGGGTCAGCAGCCCGTCGATCGCGTCGGACCCGCCACCGGCGATCGGCAGGGCCTGCCATTCCGGATCGAGCCGGCTGATCGAGAGGTCCATGTCGACGCGCGCCTGCCGTTCCATCGGTTCCGATCCGACCTGATCCATTGCCACGGCCCCGGCGCTGTCGTCAGCGTTTTCGTCGCGGCTGATCGTGGGCCTGCAGGCCCAGATCCTTGTCCCGCTCCGCATAGGCGCGGACGATGCGGGTCACCAGGGGATGGCGCACGACATCGGCATCGGTGAACCGGACGATGCCGATGCCAGGGATCCCCTCCACGATATCCAGCGCATCCCGCAGGCCGGAGGGCACGCCCAGCGGCAGGTCGATCTGCGACATGTCGCCGGTGATCACCATGCGCGAATTCTCCCCCAGCCGGGTCAGGAACATCTTCATCTGCACCGGCGTGGTGTTCTGCGCCTCGTCCAGGATCACGCAGGCATTGGCCAGGGTGCGGCCGCGCATGAAGGCCAGCGGCGCCACCTCGATCTCGCCGCTCTGCAGGCTGCGCGCCACCTGGTCGCTGGGCAGCATGTCGTAGAGCGCGTCGTAGAGCGGGCGCAGATAAGGGTCGACCTTGTCCTTCATGTCGCCGGGCAGGAAGCCGAGCCGCTCGCCCGCTTCGACCGCGGGGCGGGAGAGGATGATCCGGTCGACCCGCCCCTCCAGCATCATGGACACCGCCACAGCCACGGCCAGATAGGTCTTGCCGGTCCCCGCCGGTCCCAGCCCGAACACCAGTTCGCAGCGGCGCAGGTCGTCGATATAGCTGCCCTGCCGGGGCGATCTGGCACGGATGCGCCGCTTGCGGGTGACGACCTCCTCGCCGGAATCGTCGGCACTGTCGCGGGCGGCGGCCTCCGCCTCGTCGATCTCACCGGACTCCACCTGAAGCTGCCGGCCGCGCGCCAGCCGGATGGCACCGTCGATCTCCCCTTCGTCGATCGGGCGGCCGCGCTCCAGCTGGGCATAAAGGCTGGTCAGCACCGATCGTGCCACGGCCTGCGCGCCCTGCGGCCCTTCGATCGCGAGGCGGTTGCCGCGCGGCGTCAGCGCGACCTGGAGCTGCGTCTCGATGCGGGCGAGATGGCGATCGTGGTCGCCGCAGAGTTCCACGAGCAGCCGGTTGTCGGGGAATTCCATGACCACCGGCGGGGGGGTTTCTGCGGCGCCGGGGGCCGCGCCACCGGGAACGGCCGCGCCCGGCGGCGACTGCGGGGGCAGGGACATCGGGCCGGCTCCTAGGCTGCCGCCGCCGCGTCGACCGGCATCCCGGACACGCTGTTGGCATGGGCGGCTGTGATGCGGACCCGGCTGATCACCGGACCCGGCGGCAGGTCCTGCGCCGCGTCGACATGGATGGCCTGCATCTGCGGCGTCCGTCCCGCGCGCTGGCCCGGGCGGCGCCCCGGCCGTTCAAGCAGGACCGGCAGGACGCGGCCGACACTGGCCTCGTTGAAGCGGCGCTGCTGCTCCTGCAGCAGGGCCTGCAGGGCCGCCAGGCGTTCCGCCTTCACCGGTTCCGGCACCGCGTCCTCGCGTTCCGCCGCCGGGGTGCCGGGACGCGGGCTGTACTTGAAGGAATAGGCCTGCGCATAGCCCACCGCCCGCACAAGGTCGAGGGTCGCTGCGAAATCCGCGTCGCTTTCGCCGGGAAAGCCGACGATGAAATCGCCGGACATCGCCAGATCGGGACGGGCCGCACGCAGGTCCGCCACCAGGCGGAGATAGTCGTCGGCACGATGCCGCCGGTTCATCGCCTGCAGCACGGCGTCGCTGCCGGACTGCACCGGCAGGTGCAGATAGGGCATCAGCTGCGGCAGGTCGCGATGGGCGGCCACCAGATCGGGGGTCACTTCCAGCGGATGGGAGGTGGTGTAGCGCAGGCGTTCCAGCCCGGGCAGCTCCGCCAGCGCGGCGAGCAGCCGCGCCAGGCTCCACTCCCCGCCATCGGGCGCCGCGCCGTGATAGGCATTGACGTTCTGCCCCAGCAGGGTCAGCTCCAGCGCGCCGGCCGCAACCAGGCGCCGTGCCTCGGCCAGGATGTCGGCGGCCGGGCGGGAATATTCCGCGCCGCGGGTATAGGGCACCACGCAGAAGCTGCAGAACTTGTCGCAGCCTTCCTGCACGGTCAGGAAGGCGGTACCAGTCGCACCCGCGCCGCGGGCCACGCGGGCAGAACCGAACTTCGCTTCCGCCGCGAACTCGGTCGCCACCGCGTGTCCGGATCCCGCCCGGTGCGCCGCCGCGCCGAGCAGTTCCGGCAGCCTGTGATAGGCCTGCGGCCCGATCACGAGGTCGACATTAGGCGCCCGGCGGGGGATTTCCTCGCCCTCGGCCTGGGCGACGCAACCGGTGACCGCGACCTGCCGCCGTCGGCCTTGGTCGCGATCCAGCGCCCGCAGCCGGCCGAGTTCGGAATAGACCTTCTCCGCCGCCTTCTCGCGGATATGGCAGGTGTTCAGCACAACCAGGTCGGCGGATTCCGCATCCGCGACCGCCTGCCAGCCGTCGGCCTCGAGTATCTCGGCCATGCGTTCGGCGTCATAGACGTTCATCTGACAGCCGAACGACGTGATGGCATAGCTTTTTGACAAGGGAGCTCCGGCTCGCAGCAGTTCTGGCCGCACACGCGGTCGTCTCGGCGGACGGCCCGTACCGCGGTCCGCAGGCCCGGCGATAGCATGACCGGCGCCGCAGCGCCGCATCGTCGAAACTAGCATCTGGGCGCGCGGCGTCGCAATTGAAAGACCGGCGGCGGGAGACGGGTCATCAGAGAGGGGGATGGGGGTCCGCCCGCCGGAGCCGGTCAGGCGAGGCGGCCATCCCCGCCGCCGGTGGATACGCCGGTGCCGGCGGGACCGGTTCCGGGTGCCCCGGTTCCGGCGGCCGGTGCATTGCCCGCGTCCGGCGTACGGGCGGCCGCGCCGGCACGCCGCGGCGCCAGCTTCCGGCGCCGGAAGCGTCGCACCCGCGCCTGCCTGCGCCCGCTGAGCGGATTGCCCGCCGCCTTCGGCCCGTTGCCCGGCGCCCAGGGGGCGCGCGCGGCCAGGGCGTCGGAGACACCGCGCGCCACGATCGTCTGGCAATGCGCACTGAGCGCCTTCCGGGAGCCGAAATCGTCGATGGTCACGGTATCGTGGAACTGCACCACCACTTCGGACGGCCCGGATTTCAGGAACTGCCAGAGGTGGGACGCGAGGTCCTGGTCGCCGATCCAGGCGAAATTGGAGGCCCAGGTCCGCCCGACCGGCAGGCCGTTCAGGCGGCAATAGCTGAGGGACACCGGCTGCACCTTCAACGGCTGGCTGTTCACCTCCCGCTCCGCCAGAGCGAAGAAGGTGCTCTTGAAGGGCTGCACCCCCAGCCCGTCGGAGGAGGTGCCTTCCGGGAACAGGATCAGGTTGTCGCCGCGCTCCAGCCGCACCGACATCTCGTCCCGGCTGTCGGCGGAGCGCGAGGCCCGCCGTTCCACGAAGACCGTGCGTTGCAGCTTGGCGAGCAGGCCGAAGATCGGCCAGGAGGCGACGTCCGACTTCGCCACGAAGCAGCCCGGGAACAGGGTGTCGATCACCACGATGTCCAGCCAGGAGACATGGTTGAAGACGAAAAGGGTCGGCCGGTCGCGTGAAATGTCGCCGACGCGCCGCACCCTGATCCGCAGGATCCGGGCCAGGCCGCGGTGGTAGAGCATCGGCACCGCTTCGGCCATCTGGCGCCAGCGCAGCTGGACGGCCAGCGCCTGCACGGGCAGCAGCGCCATGGTCCAGGTCAGGAACAGGAGAATTGCGATTGCGGCGCGGGTATTGGCCATAAGCAAGGACTACCGGCCCCTCGGCAAGGGGCATCCCGAATTGTCGATCATGTCGGACGCAATCGCCGGCCAATGGGCCCGGCATCGCGGCGCTTGGTCCCGGGCGACCGGAGGTCCGGTCGGCACGGCCACTCGTTGCTCCGGCGCCGCCGCACCAGGGACTGCGCGCGGTCCGGGTCCCGGCAGACCGGCTGCCCGGGAACGGTCACGGCCGGCCTGCGGTCCGTCATTGCGGCCCCGCGGCGCCCCGTGAAACAGCCGGAGTTTCCTTCACCCCGACCGATTTATCAAGCGTCGGCGCCCTGCGGCATGGACCCGCAGGCAGCCGAAAACAGCGCGCCAGGTCAATCCTGCCGGGTCAGCGACCGGACCTGTCCTTGTCCTCCAGCGGCACCGCATAGAGTTCCATCCGATGGTCGATCAGCCGGTACCCGAGCCGCGCGGCAATCTTCTCCTGCAGGGCCTCGACCTCATCGTCGTGAAACTCGATCACCCGGCCGCTGCGCATGTCGATCAGGTGGTCGTGATGCTCCTCGGGGGTTTCCTCGTAGCGGGCACGGCCATCGCCGAAATCATGGCGCTGCAGGATCCCCGCCTCCTCGAACAGACGGACGGTCCGGTAGACGGTGGCCAGGCTGATGTTCGGATCGACCTCCGAGGCACGGCGGTAGAGTTCTTCGACATCCGGGTGATCTTCGGCCAGCGACAGAACCCGCGCGATGATCCGGCGCTGGCCCGTCATCCGCATGCCCTTGTCCAGGCAGAGCTTTTCCAAACGATTTGGCATCCGTTCCCAACCGGCTCTCTGCTGTCCGCACAGGAGGCGGCGGGCCGCTCTCTCGCCCGCCCGTGCTGCGGCGCACGGGCGTTGGCAGGACGGCCTCCCCATCCGCGGCATCGGAAGCGGCGATCCGAGCCTGCCGCCTGCGAACCGCGACCCTTGCGACCAACTGCCGCCAGCGTCCCCGTTCAGTTTCGAATCATCGTCTTCCGGCCGCTCCCGCACCGACAGGAGCGGGTCCGTCATCGGACCACTCCAATATGGTGCACCCGGTCAGGCAAGGCAAAGCGCAGCGGCCGGCCAGCCGACCCCCGCCGACGACCTGCTGCCGGCAGCCGGCTGGCCCGCCGCGCTTCGTCAGCTGCGCCGGCGCTTGCGGCGGCTCGTCCCGAGGCCGATCTTCTTCGCGAGTTCGCGGCGCTGGGATGCATAGTTCGGCGCGACCATCGGATAGTCGGCCGGCAGGCCCCACCGCTCGCGATATTCTTCCGGAGACATATTGTAGGCAGTCTTCAGATGCCGCTTCAGCATCTTCAGTTTCTGTCCGTCCTCCAGGCAGATGATGTAGTCCGGCGTGACCGACTTCTTGATCGGAACGGCCGGCTGGGGCCGTTCCGGACGCGCCGGCGCACCATCGACGGAGCTCAGGCTCGAAAAGACCTGCTGAATGATCTGCGGAAGTTCTGCGGAGTCCACACGGTTGTTGCCAACATGCGAGGCCACGATTTCGGCCGTCAATGCCAGCAGTTTTCCCTTCTCAACCTTCTCCGTCATGCTTCGCTCGTCTCCTGGTGCATTACCGGCAACCTGCCGGAACAGATGGGGAGAAAGATTGTGTAATATTCGCAAATAGGCAACCTATTTCTCCATAGTAGCACGGAAAAATGTGTTCAGGGTTTCGCTGTTGCAACACATCCCGGCAGTCGTGACAGCGATTCGCATTCGCCGGATTAGTCTTTCGCTACTGGAAGGCGAAGTTCCAGCACAAGAGCGTCGTCCCGCTGCGTCCCCGCCGTGTAGTAGCCCGGCCGCCGCCCGACCTGCCGGAAGCCGGCCCGGTCATACAGCGCCCGCGCCGCCGCATTGCCTTCCCCGACCTCCAGCAGCAGGCGCGCGGCACCGCGCGATGTCGCCACCGCCGTGGCGCCAGCGACAAGACAAAGGCCAAGTCCCTGGCGGCGATATGCCGGGTCGACGGCAAGGGTCAGGATCTCCGCTTCTTCCGCCACCTGGCTGAACAGCACGAAGCCCTTCGCCGGCGGGCCGCTGTGGTCGAGGAGGCCGGTCACGGTCTCCAACCGCAGAAGCGCCTCGATCTCCGCCGCCGGCCAGCGCGCGGCGGCGGCGAATGCCGCCGCATGGAGCGCCGCCAGGGCAGACGCATCACCGACCCCGGCCACGACCAGTCCGCCGGCCGTCGCAGTCACGCCGGTCACGCCGGCGCGTCGCCCGGCAGAGCGGCGCCAGGCCCCCGGACATAGAGCGGCAGCGCCGGCCGAAGCTGCCCGGCCTCACGATCCGCCATCGCCAGGCGCGCCAGGCTCTCCGGCGCGGGCAGTTCGCTGTCGGGCACCAGGTGGGTCGCCAGGCCGGCCACGACGGCATCCGCGGCCGCGTCGCCGACGGCCCATGCCAGCGGCCCGCCGGCGCCGGGCAGGGGGTCCAGGCCGTGCAGGTCGGCGACCTGCGGCGGGCCCAGGTCGCGCGGGCGGGGCGCGGCACGGAAGGGCTGGGCGTAGACCTGGCCACGGCGGGCGGAGATCACGGCCAGCCCCGCCGCACCGCACTGAAGCGCATCCGCCGGGGCCATCGCCGCCAGGGCTTCCAGGGTGGTGATCCCCACCACGTCGCAGCCCGCCACCAGGGCGAGACCGCGGGCCGCGGCGACGCCGACCCGGACGCCGGTGAAACTGCCGGGGCCGATGCTGACGGCGACCAGCCCGAGCGCCGCGGGGCGGCAGCCCGCGGCCGCGAAGGCCGCCTGCAGGATGGCGGGCAGGACTTCCGCCTGGCCCCGCTGCATCGCTCTGCTTTCCCGGTACAGCAGCTCGCCTTCGGCAGATAGAAGGGCCACCTGACAGGCGGCGAAGGCGGTATCGATCGCCAGCACCGTCATGACGGGGTTCCCCCGCACGGCAGGCGGCGCGATAAGGAAGCGGGCGGGCCGGCGTCCGTCGCCGGAACATGTCCGCCCCGACAGGTATTGTCGCGGCGTGCCGCAGGACGGCGCGGCAGCTGGACCCTAATCATTGCGTGGCTTCGACATGATTTCCTCGCCCCGACAGGAAAGCCGGCATCGCGCCCCGGCATCGGGCCGCCGCCGGTTCCTGAAAGAATGTGCACGCTTCGGCACCGGCGCCGCGGCCCTGGCCTTGGCCCCGCCCGCCGGCGCGGCAGCGATTCCTGGCACGGCGAAGCAGCCGGCGGACGCCGTTCATGCCGTCATCCTGCTGTACCATCGCTTCGGCGGGGCAGGCCATCCGGAGACCAATGTGCGGGTGGCGCAGCTCGACGCCCAGATCGCCGCGCTGCAGGCCGGCGGGCACCGGGTCCTGCCTGTGGCGGAAATCGCCGCCGCCCTGCGCGCCGGACACAAGCTGCCGCCGCGGACGGTCGGCATCACCGTGGACGATGGCAGCCGGACCTTTGCCGAGACGGCCTGGCCCCGTTTCCGGGCCGCCGGCTTCCCCGTCACCCTGTTCGTATCCCCCGACGCGGCGGATCGGCCGGGGCATGCCTTCCTGGGCTGGGCGGCGCTGGAGCGGTTGGCCGCGGAAGGCGTCGCGATCGGCAATCACAGCCTGAGCCATCGCCATCTGGCCGGGATGGACGATGCGGCACTGCGCCGCCAGGTCCTGGACGCCCAGGCGATCCTCTCCGACCGCCTGGGCGCCGCCCCGGCGCTGTTCGCCTATCCCTACGGCGAATGGAGCCCGCCGGTGCGCAAGCTCGTCGGCGACGCCGGGTTCACCGCCGCCTTCGGGCAGCAGTCGGGGGTGGCCTGGGCCGGCGGCGACCTGCTGACCTTGCCGCGCTTCCCGATCAACGAGCGCTATGGCACGCCGGACCGGTTCGCGCTGGTGACCAATGCGCTGCCCCTGCCGCTGACGGACCTGGAACCGTTCGATCCGGTGGTGACGGGCGCCAACCCGCCCCGGCTGCGGTTCACCCTTGCCGCCGGCCTCGGGCCGCTGGACGGCCTGGCATGCTATGCCTCGCACGTCACGGGACCGGTCCCGCTGCGCCCGATCGGACCGCGCCGCTTCGAGGTCATGCTGCCCGGGCCCCTGCCGCCGGGACGGACCCGCATCAACTGCACCCTGCCGGCCGCCGGCGCAGGCGCAGGCCGCTGGCGCTGGTTCGGGATGCAGTTGCAGGTGCCGGCCGGGCCACCGCCAACGCTGGCGGAAGGCCGCTAGGACGGCAGGCACGGTCGCCTTCGGGACTGGCCGCGTTCAGAACACGCTGCGCAGGGCATCGCCGGCAAGCTGCGTGGTCCAGGGCCGGATCGTGTCCGACAGCCGCGCCGAATCGAACGCCTGCAGGTCGTTATGGCCGATGATCGTGCGCAGGGTGCGCACATAGGCGGCGCCGCGCTCCGAATAGGCGCTCATATGGCCGGCCAGCGCGTAGCCGTCCAGGGCATGGGCCTCCGCGGCGGCATCGGCGGCGCCTTTCGAACGCTGGCCGGCACGCGCCTTGCGGAAGGAGGCATAGGCCGGATTGCTGTTCAGATTGTCGATATAGGCCGACACGGACTGCTGCAGTGCCGGGAACTTCCGGACCAGATGGCTTCGGCCCCGCGGCCGGTCGCGCGGCACGATCCCGGCCTCTGTATCCCACGTCCATTGCCCGAAGACCGCATTGCCCTGGCGGGCGAACCGCGAGGTGCCCCAGCCGGATTCCTCCGCCGCCTGGGCAAGCGCCAGGGAGACGGGGACGATATCGACCCGTCGCAGCAGCTCCGCCGGATCGTCGGCCGAGCCGCCATAGCGGTCGGCCAGCGTCGACAGCCAGCCCTGCTGTTCGCCGTTCAGAGGCGTGCCCGCCTCCAGGCGCCCGACCAGCCCCTGGAGCCGCCGGCGATCCGCCAGCACCTCCTGGTTGGCACGCAGGACCAGCGGCAGGACGGTCTTGATGAAGGTGCGTTTTCGCCGCTCCGGGTGGCGGATCGACCGCAGGTCCTCCGGCAGGGCGCCCACGAAGATGCGCGGCACCCCGCTTTCCCCGGCCCGGATCCGTCGCAGGTCGTAGTCGGCATCGCCAAAGGCCGCGAGAAGGTCTTCGGTGCGGCGCCAGTGCCGGTCCCCGCCCGGCGTTTCGACGCCATATCCGGGAACAAGGCTCTCCGGCTGCAGCAGCAGGGACGCCAGGCGGAATGGCGCCGGCGGGTCGGCATCGAGCCGGTACGGCGCGATCTCACGATCCACGCGGCGCGGGTCCGGCACCTCGCCGGCCGCATCGGCGGCGGGCGCCCCCGGCAGCGGCGCGGGTCCGGCGGGCAGGATGTCGTCGGTCGCGGCATGGACGCCGACGGTCAGGGCGGCGGTCGCATTCGCGGAAGCTGGCGCCGCGGCGGTGGGGTCACCGGCCGCGATGGCCGGCTGGCCGGGATCCGCATCGGCATCTGCAACGGCCGGTGCCGGCAGGTGCGCCGCCCTGGCCTGCACCGTGCCCCCGCCCTGCGCCTCCGGCACCGGGAGGCTGTCCTGCGGTGCCGGGGTGGCCATGCGGACATCCGGGTCCACCGGCAGCGGCCGTTCGGAAAACCGCGGCGGCGTCACGGGCGTGCCGTCCATGTGGATTGCCGAAACGGCACCGCCGGCGCCGAGGCCCAGCAATGCCAGCCCGCCCAGGCCCACCATCAGCCGTGCAAAGTCGGTCCGGATCGCCCTTGTCGAGGTCGGCGATCTACGCCGCTTCATGCCTTCGCCCCCGATGCTGCCACCCTGAAACCGCCATTCCGGTGCCGGCATGCGATGCCGGGCAATGCCGGCAAGCGGGCCGGCAGCGCCTGCGGAACGGACCTGCAGATCTCATATCCGGACAGCCGCGCATCTGCGTCGCCTGCCAATGCCAATGCCAATGGCCGCGGCGGCGCCGCGCCTCCGCAGCCTGCCGCCCGGCCCTGGCCCGCACCCGGCCTGCGCCGGGGCGACGGCCCGTCCTCAGACCGGCCGCACCTCGTTCACCTCCGGCACGAAATGCCGGAGCATGTTCTCGATGCCATGTTTCAGGGTCGCCGTCGAGCTTGGGCAGCCGGCGCAGGCGCCCTGCATGTGCAGATAGACGACCCCAGCGTCAAAGCCGCGGAAAACGATGTCGCCGCCGTCCTGCGCCACCGCCGGCCGCACACGCGTCTCCAGCAGCTCCTTGATCTGGGAGACGATCTCGGCATCGGCCTCGGCATAATCCTCGGCACCGGCAGCGCCTTCGTCCGCACCCTCCACGACCGGCAGGCCGGCCATCAGATGCTCCATGATCGCACCCAGGATGGACGATTTCAGAAGGTGCCACTCGACACTGTCATCCTTTGTGACCGTCACGAAATCGGTACCCAGGAAGACCGCCTGGACGCCATGGACCTGGAACAGGCGCTGCGCCAGCGGAGAGTTCGCAGCCTCTCCGGCGCTCCTGTAGTCGGCAGTGCCTTCCGGCATCACGGTGACGCCTGGAAGGAACTTCAGGGTCGCCGGGTTCGGCGTGGTTTCAGTCTGGATGAACATTGTCGTCCGATATCGCTTTATGTTGCGTCGAGACCGCAAGATGGGTCGCCGACGCGGAATGATCAAGCCGCTGGCGCCGCGGCAGCCCCGAGGCAGCCGCCGGGCTGGGCCCGGCCGCGGCCGAAAAGCCCGCCCGGCCACTGGCGAAACCGCGGGCAAGGGGCTACTTCTGTCCGGGGATGGCAAGGCGCGGTCGGCGACCGGGTCCTGCCGAACAGCAGCGACGCCTGGATCGGGCAGGCCCATGATCGAACTCGCAGGCAGCGGCAACCGGTCGCGCATGCTCGCCCGGATGATCGACTGGCTTCTGGACCAGTCGCACCGCGACATGCCGACCCTGCCGTTCTTCGCCCAGTTTTGCGAGCGCCTCTCCGCGGAGGGCGTGCCGCTGGCGCGCGTCTCCGCCGGCCTGCCGGCGGTGCATCCGCAGCATTTCGCCCGCGGGCTGGAATGGACCCGCGACAGCGGCGCCCGCGAGATCCCGCGCGAACATGGCATCCAGGATACCGCCCTTTACCGGGACAGTCCTGTGGCGCTGATCCACCGTACCGGCGTCGCCATCCGGCGGCGCCTCTGCGACCCGGCCACCCCGATGGACTTCCCGATCCTGGAGGAACTGAAGGCCGACGGCATCACCGACTATCTGGTGATGCCGCTGGAGTTCAGCCGCGGCGTGCGCGCCTTCATCTCCTGGTCCAGCGACTGCCCGAACGGCTTCACCGCCGACCAGCTGGGCGTGATCAACGACATCATGCCGATCGTCTCGCTGCGGCTCGAGCTGCGCTCCGCCTACCGCATGGCGGAGGACCTTCTGAACACCTATCTGGGGCAGGGCGCGGCGCAGCAGGTGCTGTCCGGCACGGTTCGGCGCGGCCAGGGCGCCAAGATCCGGGCGGCGATCTGGTTCAGCGACCTGCGCGACTATACCGCGATGGCCGACCGCATGCGCCCGCACGAGCTGATCGTCACCCTGGACGACTTCTTCGAATGCCTGGCACGGCCGATCCAGGACCATGGCGGAGAGGTGCTGAAGTTCCTCGGCGACGGCCTGCTGGCGATCTTCCGCATCGACGAGGGGGCGGAGCCCGGTACCGCCTGCGACCACGCCCTGGCGGCGGCCCATGCCTCCTTCGAACGGCTGCACGTCCTGAACCAGGGCCGCGGGATCGGCGGCGCCCCGCCGCTGCGGGTCGGACTCGGCCTGCATCTGGGAGAGGTGATCTACGGCAATATCGGTGCGCTGGACCGGCTGGATTTCACGGTGATCGGACCGGCGGTCAACACCGTCGCGCGGCTGGAAGAGCTGTGCAAGACCTTGAACCTGCCGGTGCTGGCTTCTGCCGAGTTCGCCGCGGCAGCCAGCCAGCCGATGCGGGACATGGGCGCCCATGCGCTGCGCGGCGTGCGGCGGCCGCAGCAGGTCTTCGCCCTGGATCCCGAAAGCCTGGCCGGGCAGACGGCCCCGTCGGGCATGGCGGCGGAACAGCGTGGCGCGGAGCCGGCCGGCACGCAGGCGCGGACTGCCGCCGGCTGAGCAGCATCAGGTCAGCTGCTCGATTTCCTCGTCGGTCAGCTTGCCCGGCACCACGGTGACCGGGATGCGGAAGTCGCCCGGCATCTGACCGGCCAGCGCTGTGACCAGCGGCCCCGGGCCATCGGGGCCCGGCGCGGCGCCCAGCACCAGGATGCGGATGTCCGGATCCTCGGTGATCAGGCGCAGCAGCTCGCTGCGCAGGGTGCCCTCGCGGATGATCACCTCCGGCACCAGGCCGGTGCGCTCCTTCACCTGCGCGGCGAGGTCGCGCAGCAGGCGTTCCGCCTCGTCGCGGGCCTCCTCCCGCATCGCCTCCGCCACGGCAAGCCATTGCTGATTGTCGTCGCCGGCCTGGATCACGCGCAGCACCGCGACACCGCCGCCGACCTTCGCCGCGCGGCTGGCGGCGAAGCGCAGCGCCACCCGCGATTCCGGCGTGTCGTCGACCACGGTCAGGAACTTGGTGCGGCGGCGGTCCGCACGCACATTGCCCTTCGTGTCCGCCGTCGTTTCCCGTGTCATGGACGGATGTTGCCCTTCCGCCGGCACCGCATCAAGCGCGCCGCCGGCCGCCGCCGCGGCTCCCGCCGGATCATGGCCGCAGCAGCCCCATGGCGGCATAGACCTCCGCCATCACCGGCGCGGACATGGCGCGCGCCTTCTCCGCGCCGCGGTGCAGGATGGCGTCCACCGCGCCGGGATCCGCCATCAGCCGCTTCATCTCGGTGCCGATGCGCCCCACCTCCGCCACCGCCACCTCGGTCAGCGCCGCCTTGAAGGCGGAGAAGGGCTGGCCGGCGAATTCCGTCACGGCGGCGGCCAGATCCTTGTCCGTCAGGGCGGCATAGATGCCCAGCAGGTTGGCAGCTTCCGGCCGCCCGTCCAGCCCCTCCGCCGTCTCGGGCAGCGGCTCCGGGTCGGTCTTGGCGCGGCGGATCTTCTGGGCGATCTCGTCCGGGCCGTCGGTCAGGGTGATCCGCGCCTGCTCCGACGGGTCGGACTTCGACATCTTCCGCGTGCCGTCGCGCAGCGACATCACCCGGGCGGCGGGGCCCAGGATCAGGGGCTCGCAGATCGGGAACAGCTCGGTCTCGAAATCGTGGTTGAACTTGATCGCGATGTCGCGGGTCAACTCCAGATGCTGCTTCTGGTCCTCGCCGACCGGCACGTGGGTCGCCTTGTAGGCCAGGATGTCGGCGGCCATCAGCGCCGGATAGGCATAGAGGCCGAGGCTGGCGCGCTCCCGGTCCTTGCCCGCCTTCTCCTTGAACTGGGTCATCCGGTTCATCCAGCCGACCCGGGCCACGCAGTTGAAGATCCAGGCCAGCTGGGCATGGTCCGGGTTCATGCTCTGGTTGAACAGCAGGCAATGATCGGTGTCGATGCCGGACGCGATCAGGGCGGCCGCGACCTCGCGGGTCTGGGCCGCCATCATCGCCGGTTCCTGCCACATGGTCAGGGCGTGCAGGTCCACGACGCAGAAGATGCAGTCATAGTCCTTCTGCAGCTTCACCCAGTTCCGGATCGCGCCCAGGTAGTTGCCCAGATGGACGTTGCCGGTGGGCTGCATGCCGGAGAAGATCAGCTTTCTGTCGCTCATGGATGGGTCTGCTGCAGGTTGCGGTTGCCGGGGATCTGCCGTGCGCCGCCAGCCGGATGCGGCGCCAGGGACTGACGCCAGCGCCGGAAGCTGCACGGGCGGCGGCCTTCATGGCGCGCGCGGCGGAAAAGGTCAACGCGTTCCTTGCCCCGGCCTTCAGGGCAGCTTCGGACCGCGCCGCATCATCCGCGCCAGATCGGACGGCCGCGCCGCCCCCAGCAGCAGCGTCAGGCCGCCATAGAGCAGGCCGCTGCCCAGCACCAGGGCCGCCAGGGCCGCCAGCTGCCGGGCCAGGCTGGCCGCGACGAACCAGTCCGCCAGCAGATGCGCGATGGCCAGCGCCGCAAGCGCCATGGCCAGGGTGGCCACCAGCATCCGCAACGCGCGCGACGACAGCCGGGCATCGCCGCGCCAGAGCCCGCGGCGCCAGGCGACGAAGGCCAGCAGACTGGCATTGACCCAGGCCGCCAGGGCCGCGGCGAGGGCCAGGCCGACATAGCTGAGGCTCCACATCAGGGCGAGGGAGGCGGCCAGGTTGACGCTCATCGCCGCGATCGCGATCGCCACCGGCGTGCGGGTGTCCTGCCGCGCATAGAAGGCCGGTGTGAAGCTGCGGATCAGCAGGAAGGCCGGCAGGCCCAGAGAATAGGCGCGCAGGGCGGCGGCCGTGGCCTCCCGGTCGGCCGCACCGAAGGCGCCGCGCTCGAACAGGACCGCGATGATCGGTTCCGGCACCGCCAGCAGGGCGGCGGTGGCCGGCAGGCCGAACAGCAGCACCAGTTCGATGGCGCGGTTCTGGCTCGACATCGCGGCCGCGGCGTCGCCGGCGGCGATCTGCCGCGACATCAAGGGCAGAAGCGCGGTGCCGACCGCCACTCCCACCACGCCGATCGGCAGCTGGTTCAGCCGGTCGGCATAGAACAGGTAGGAGATCGCCCCCGACGGCAGCAGCGAGGCCAGGATCACGTTGACCACCAGGTTGACCTGCGTGACCCCGGCGCCCACCGCCGCCGGCAGGATCAGCCGCAGCAGGCGGCGCACCCCCGGCGTCAGCCGCGGCAGGCGCAGGCGCAGGTCGATGCCGGCCCGGCGGCAGGCCAGGGCGAGCCAGGCGAACTGCGTGATGCCGGACAGCAGGACGCCCCAGGCCAGCGCATAGCCCGGGTTGGGCAGCAGCGGCGTCAGCAGCAGCAGCGAGCCGATCATCGTCAGGTTCAGCAGGATCGGCGCCGCGGCAACGGCGGCGAACCGGCCGAGCCCGTTCAGGATGCCGCCGCAGAGCGAGACCAGGCTGATCAGCAGCAGGTAGGGGAAGGTGATCCGCGTGAACTCGACCGCCAGGTCGAAGCGCTCGGCATCGCCGGCAAAGCCGGGTGCCAGGCCCAGCATCAGCACCGGCATCGCGATCTCGCAGACGGCCACGAACAGCACCAGCACCGTCAGCAGGACCGCCAGCGCGTCCTCGGCGAAGCGGATCGCACTGTCGCGGTCTTCCCGGGTCAGGGTGGCGCTGAACAGCGGTACGAAGGCGGCGTTGAAGGCGCCCTCGGCAAACAGAGACCGGAAGAAGTTGGGCAGCTTGAACGCCACGAAGAAGGCATCCGACACAACGCCGGCACCCAGAAAGGCGGCGATCAGCATGTCGCGCACGAAGCCGGCCAGGCGGCTGAGCATCGTCATGCCGCTGACCGTCGCGAAGGCGCGCAGAAGGGGGATGACCGGCGCGGGACTGGACGTCATGGGCGGCTTGGAACCCGAATGATCGGCACTGCGGTTCCTCCCTGTAGCAGCGGCCTGCAACGGGCGCGAGCGCAATCCGCTTTGAATTCCGGTGGCCTTCGACCGACAATGGTCCCGCCGGGCGTGGCGGCCGGGGTAGGGTCGGTCGCCGCGTGCCCGCCACGGGATTTCAGGGGGGCCGGATGAACCTTGGCCAGAATCGGTCGCGCAGAACCGCCAGAACACTGGCACCGGCCGGTCCGACCACCGCCGGGCGGGCGCTGCGCACGTCGGCGGTCGCCGCAGCGTTGCTGCTTGGCCCGACGCTTGCCGCCACCGCCCCGGCCGCCGGCCAGGAGAGCGGCACCGCCCCGGACGCCGTGACCTGCGCCTGCAGCATCGCCTTCGACTATGCCGATGCCGAACGCTACCGCTACTGGCGGCGCGAGGCGGTGGCGGCGACGATGGAGATCCGGCTGTCCCGCACCGACGGCGTCTATCAGGCCGCCGCCGGAAACCACACGGCCCTGTGCGAGGACGTGCGGGAGGAACGGCGCGGCGAACCCTTCCGCACCGTCGACATGTGCGTGCATCTGGGCGAATGGCTGGTCCGCGTGCGGGAGGAGATGCGCTGCGACCTGGCCACGGACGATGCGACGCGGGCACGCTGCCGGCTGCCCGATCCGGACCCCGATGCCGGGCGCTTTCTCAACGGCACGGGGCAGGGGGCCGACCCCGCCGCCGCCATCTGCGACGCCCTGGACGCGGCGATCGAACTGCGCCTGACCGCCGACCTCGCCGCCTTCGAAGCGGAAAGGCTGCACGGCCTGCCCGACGTGCAGCACCACCACAGCTGCCGGCCGAAATAGCGGCCGGCAGCGTTATCCCCGCCCGGCCGTCCGGGTGCCGGGGCGGCTGAAAGCGCCGTCAGCCGCGGCCGAACCGCAGCACCACGACCCCGGCCACCAGCAGGACGACGCCGGCCAGGTCGCGCCAGCCAATCGGATTGGCGGTGTATCCCGCCAGGCCGAAATGGTCGAGCGCCAGGGCGGCGATCAGCTGCCCGGCAATGACCGCGGCGATCATCGCGGTGGCACCGACGATCGGCGCGGCGAAGACGGTGATGCTGACGAAACAGGCGCCCATCAGACCGCCGAACCATGCCCACCAGGGCACGCCGGACAGGTCGGCGAGCGCCTGTCCAGGACTGCGGAGCAGCGCGGCCAGGGGCAGCAGGATCAACGTGCCGATCAGAAACGACACGCCGGCCGCCCAGATCGGCGTGCCCATCGCCTGGGCCAGCCGGCCGTTCAGGCCCGCCTGCATCGGAATCAACGTCCCGGCCAGCACTGCCAGGACCAAGGCCACGGTGGTCAGAAGCCCCGCCCCCATACTCGATACCCCCGAATCTCTGTCGTCTGCTGGGCCAGATCATGCGCCGGATGCGACGGCCCGCAACCGTAGACTGTTCCGGCCGGCACCGGCGCGGAAACCGGGCTCAGCCGGCGGCCGCCTTCTCGCGCTCGCGGCTGCGGGACCGGCCGCGCGCCGGTGCCTTCGCCGCGCCGCCTGCGGCACGTTCCTCCGGCGTCAGCAGCGCCTCCAACAGTTTCGCCTCGATCGGGGCGAGGCGGCTGGCGGAGGTCACCTTCATGCCGACCAGATCCTGGACATAGAACACGTCCACCGCCCGTTCGCCATAGGTCGCCACATGCGCGGAGTGGATGGTGAGGTTCAGGGTGAACAGCGCCCAGGTGACGTCGTACAGCAGGCCGGGCCGGTCGCGGCCGTTCACCTCGATCACCGTGTGGCTGGCGGAGGCGCCGTTGTCGATCAGCACCACGGGCGCGACCTTGAACACCTTGCGCATCCGTGCCGGCTCGCCCGGATTGCCGGCCGCGATCGCCTGCCGCGGCTTCACCTCGCCGGCCAGGGTGCGGTTGACCATGCGCGACAGGCGCGCCAGCCGGTCGGGCCGGTCGAAGGCATCGCCGTTCAGGTCCTGGATCAGGAAGGTGTCCAGCGCCTGGCCGTCGCGGGTGGTGTGCACCTTCGCGTCCACGATCGTCGCGCCGGCGGCGGACAGCGCACCGGTCAGGCGAGCGAACAGGCCGGGATGGTCCTGGGTGTAGATCGTCACCTCGGTGATCGCGCGGAAGCTGTCGGTGCGGGTCTCCAGGGTCAGCGGGTCGCCCGCACGGTCGGCGCGGCGGATCATCCGGGCATGCCGCTCATGCGCCTCTATATCGAAGGCCTGCCAGTAATACGGCATGTGCCGGTTCAGGTAGGCATCCAGCTCTTCCGCCGGCCAGTCGGCCAGGCGCTGCGTCAGCTCCTCCCGCGACCGGGTGGCGTTGCGCTCCAGATTGCGCTCGACATGGCCGCCCAGCAGCACGTCCTCCGTCGCGACATAGAGTGTGCGCAGAAGCTGCCCCTTCCAGCCGTTCCAGACATTGGGGCCGACAGCGCGGATGTCGCAGACCGTCAGCACCAGCAGCAGCCGCAGCCGCTCCGGGCTCTGCACATGGCGGGCGATGTCGGTGATCGTCTTCGGATCGGCGAGGTCGCGCTTGAAGGCGGTGGCCGACAGCGCCAGATGCCAGCGCACCAGCCAGGCCACCGTCTCCGTCTCCGCTTCGGTGAAACCCAGCCGCGGCGCCAGCTTGTGCGCCACCTCCGCCCCCAGCACGGAATGGTCGCCGCCGCGGCCCTTGGCGATGTCGTGCAGGAACAGGGCGAGGTAGAGCACCCGGCGCGACAGCACTTTCTTGATCACCTCGGTGGCCAGCGGATGGTCTTCCGCCAGGGTGCCCTGCTCGATCCGCGACAGGATGCCGATCGCCCGGATGGTATGCTCGTCCACCGTATAGACGTGGTACATGTCGTGCTGGGTCTGCGCCACCACCCGGCCGAAATCTGTGACGAAGCGGCCCAGGACACCGGCCTCGTTCAGGCGGCGCAGCGCCCGCTCCGCCCGGCCGGGCCAGGTCAGCAGGTCGACGAACAGCCGGTTCGCTTCTGCATTCTTGCGCAGGGCGGCGTTGACCACGTCCAGATGGCTGCGTACTGCCCGCAGGGCGTCGGGATGCAGGTCCAGGTCCTGCGCCTCCGCCAGGTGGAACAGACGCAGGATGCGCACCGGGTCCTGCCGGAAGACATCCGGATTCTCCACCGTCACCCGCTTGCCGTCGGTGACGAAGCCGTCGCGGGTGCGCTTGCGCCGGATCCGCGGCAGCCGCAACAGGGAACGGCTCTCCACCTCCTCCTCCACCGCGCGGAAGAAGATGCGGGTGACGTCGCCGACATCCTTCACCGTCAGGAAGTAGAACTTCATGAAGCGTTCGACCGCCTGCTGCCCGGCGCGGTCGGTATAGCCCATGCGGTGCGCGATCTCGGTCTGCACGTCGAAGGTCAGCCTTTCCTCGGGCCGGCCGGTGACATAGTGCAGGTGGCAGCGCACCTTGGCCAGGAAGGCCTGGGCACGGATCAGGCGGCGGTATTCGGTGGCGGAGACGATGCCCCGGCCGACCAGCTCCGACAGGTCGTCGATGCGGTAGAAGAAGCGGGCGATCCAGACCAGGGTCTGCAGGTCGCGCAGGCCGCCCTGGCCCTCCTTCAGGTTGGGTTCCACCAGGTAGCGGCTGTCGCCCATGCGGGAATGGCGCTCCCGCAGCTCGGTCAGCTTGGCCTGCACATAGGCGGCGCCGGTCTTTGCCACCACCTCCGCATCGAAGCGCCGCGCCAGCTCCTGCGCCAGGTCCTGGTCGCCCCAGATCCAGCGCGATTCCAGGATCGCGGTGGAGATCGTGACATCGTCCCGCGCCCGCCGCAGGCATTCGGAAACCGACCGGGTCGCATGGCCGACCTTCAGCCCCAGGTCCCAGAGGCTGTACAGCATGAACTCGGCGACCTGTTCTCCCCAGGAGGTCTGCTTGTAGGGAAACAGGAACAAGAGGTCGATATCCGACTGCGGCGCCAGTTCGCCGCGGCCATAGCCGCCGACGGCCAGGATCGACAGCTTCTCCGCCTCGGTCGGGTTGGCCAGCGGCCAGACCCGGGTGGAGGCGAAATCGAAAAGCACCCGCACCAGCTGGTCGATCAGATAGCTGCGCCCGTGCAGAATCTCCCGCGCGCGGCCGCCCGACTCGAAGCGCCGGCGAAGCTCCGCCTCGCCGGCCTGCAGCGCCGGCCGCAGCACCTCCAGCGCCAGGGCGCGCGCCGCGGAGGGGTCGGACAGCGGGCCGCCCACCCGGCCGTAGCAACCCAGCGCCTGCAGCAGTTCGGCACGGGCCACGATCCGGCGCCGGTGCGGTATTTCGTACATGCCTCTGCCTTTCCGTCCCGCGCGGTGTCCGGCCGCCGGGAAACATCAGGCGATGTGCGGCACCGGCGCCGGGACTTCAAGCCCCGGCGGGCCCGGCCGCGGCCGCTCAGCCGCCCTGATTGATGGCGCCGCCGCCGTCGATCACCAGGGTCTGCCCGGTGGTGAAGCTGCCCGCCTTCGAGGCCAGGAAGACCACGGCGCCGGCGATTTCCTCCGGCTGGCCGATGCGGCGCAGCGGATAGCCCTTGGTCGCCATCTTCAGGATCTCCGGATTCTCCCACAGCGCGCGGGCGAAATCGGTCTTGATCAGGCCGGGCGCGATGGCGTTCACGCGAATGTTCTTCGGCCCCCATTCCACCGCCAGGTTGCGCGCCATCTGCATGTCGGCGGCCTTGGAAATGCAGTAGGCGCCCAGCTTGTCGGAGCCGAACAGCCCGCCGACGGAGGAGACGATGACCACCGCGCCGTCGCCGCGCTCCGCCATCTCCGGGATCACCATGTTGCAGAGCCAGTGGTTCGACTTGATGTTGGAGGACATGATCTTGTCGAAGGCATCGTCGGGAATGTCCTTCGAGGTGCCGAAGAACGGGTTCACCGCGGCGTTGCAGACCAGGATGTCGATCTGACCGAAATGCTTCTTCGTCTCCGCCACCAGGGTCTCAAGCTGCGCCTTGTCGGAGATGCTGGCCGGGATCGCGATCGCGGTGCCGCCGGCACCCTCGATCGCCTTCACCACCTCGTCGCAGGCCGCCGCCTTGCGGCTGGAGACGACCACCTTGGCGCCATGCGCGGCAAGCTGCTCGGCAATGGCGCGGCCGATGCCGCGGCTGGAACCGGTGACGACGGCAACCTTTCCCGTCAGGTCGAACAGGCTGGTCATGCGGAACTCTCCTCCCCTTCGGCGGCGGGCCCCCGGCGGGCGCCGCGCGCGCATCTTCTGCATTTCGGATCGGGGCGGACGATAGCGGCTTCGCCACGGCGCCACCAGTCGTCCGGCCAGGGCTTCCGTCGCCCCGCGCGCGCCCGGCTGGCGGCGGGCCTCTGCCTCTGCCTGCTGGTCAGCGCCTGCGGCTGGTTCGGCGGCAGCGACCTGCCCGAGGCTTCCGTCCGCTGGGTCGACGGCGACCGCGGCAGGGGCAGCGAGGATCTCCACGGTGCCGGGCAGGTGCTGGTCACCGCCCTGGCAACGGGCACGATAGCGGAAGCGGAACTGCGGCCGCCGACCGGCCGCTCGCTCTATGCCGGCGACCTGAAGCGGCCGCCGCCGGACCGCGACTATGGCGTGGCGCTGTACGGCTCGTCGGACAGCGGTGTCTCGGTCGGCCTGTCGCTCGACATCGTCGCCCGCGCCATGGACCCGCCGCGCAGGCGGCGCTTCACCCGCATCGTGGTGCCGGCTTCGGCGGTGGACAGCTATCGCGGCGGCTGGCAGCGCTGGCAGCTGATCCTGTCGTTCAGCGACGGCGCGCGGCTGGTGCTGCCCGCGCCACAGCCCGGTCCCCCCGGCTGACAGGGCGGGCACCTTAGCCCGGATCCTCCTCCGCCAGCCGCTTCAGCTCGTACAGCAGGTCCAGCGCCTCCCGCGGCGCCAGCTCGTCGGGTGCCAGGCCGCGCAGCCGGGCCAGGGCGGGATGCACCGCGACCGCCGCCGCCGGCGCAGCGGCGCTGCCGGCTGCCGGATCGGCGGTCAGGCCGGCGAACAGCGGCAGGTCGTCGAGCAGGGCGCGTACCGCACCCTTCTGCCCGCCGCGCTCCAGCTCCTTCAGGATGGTGCGCGCACGCGCCAGTACCGCCGGCGGCAGGCCGGCCAGCTTCGCCACCTGGATGCCGTAGGAGCGGTCGGCGGCGCCCTCCGCCACCTCGTGCAGGAAGACCACGTCGCCGCGCCATTCCTTCACCCGCATGGTGCGGTTCACCAGCGCCGGCAGGCGGTCCGACAGCACCGTCAGCTCATGATAATGGGTGGCGAACAGCGACCGGCAGCGGTTCACGTCGTGCAGATGCTCCACCGTCGCCCAGGCGATCGACAGGCCGTCATAGGTGGCGGTGCCGCGGCCGATCTCGTCCAGGATCACCAGCGCGCCGGGCCCGGCCTGGTTCAGGATCGCCGCCGTCTCCACCATCTCCACCATGAAGGTCGACCGGCCGCGCGCCAGGTCGTCGGCGGCGCCGACGCGGGAGAACAGCCGGTCCACCAGGCCGATCTCCGCCTCCGCCGCCGGCACGAACAGGCCGGCCTGCGCCAGGATCGCGATCAGCGCGTTCTGCCGCAGGAAGGTGCTCTTGCCCGCCATGTTGGGGCCGGTCAGCAGCCAGAGCCGCTGCGCCTCCCCCAGGTCGACATCGTTGGCCACGAAGGGGCTGCCGTCGGCCGCCCGCAGCGCCGCCTCCACCACCGGGTGGCGGCCGCCGCGGATATGGAAGCGCCGCGTCTCGCTGACCGTCGGGCGCACCCAGCCGGCATCGGCGGCCAGTTCCGCACCCGCGGCCGCGACGTCGATGACGGCCAGGGCCTCCGCCGCCGCGGCCAGCGCGCCATGCACCGCCAGCACCTGGTCGCGCAGGCCGGCGAAGACCTCCTCCTCCAGCGCCTGGGCGGCACCGGCGGCGTCGGCGATGCGGCTTTCCAGGTCCGCCAGCTCGCCGGTGGAATAGCGCACCGCATCCTTCATCGTCTGCCGGTGGGCGAAGTCCGATCCCAGCCGCGACGCATGCCGCGCGCCGACCTCGACGAAATAGCCCAGCATGTTGTTGTGCTTGACCTTCAGGCTCGTCACCCCGGTCGCCTCGGCATATTTCGCCTGCAGGGCGGCGATGTGGCGCCGGCTCTCGTCGCGCAGGGTGCGCTGCTCGTC
>NZ_JBHRTR010000035.1:47687-54361 GCF_042646425.1 Marinibaculum pumilum | reverse complement strand
CGGCGGCGGCGCCGTCGATGCCGGCGGGCCGCGGCGCGGTGGCGGCCAGGCGGGCGGCGATCGCACCGGCCGCCTCCAGCGCGTCGCGCACCGCCGCCAGGTCGCGCGGGCCGCCACGACCCAGGCCCAGCCGGGCCAGCGCCCGCGCCAGGTCCGGCGCCGCCCGCAGCTCCGCCCGCACCGCCTGGCGCAGGCCCTCGTCGCCGGTGAAATAGGCGACCATGTCGTGCCGGCCGGCGATCGCCGCCGGGTCCGTCAGCGGTGCCGCGATCCGCGCCGCCAGCAGCCGCGCCCCGGCACCGGTCACGGTGCGGTCGACCACCGCCAGCAGGCTGCCGCGGCGGCCGCCGGACAGGCTCTCCGTCAGTTCCAGGTTGCGGCGGGTGGCGGCGTCCATCGCCATCACCGCGCCCGCCGCCTCGTGCCGGGGCGGTCGCAGTTCCGGCATCGCGCCGATCTGGGTCAGCGCGACATAGTCCAGCAGGGAACCGGCGGCGGCGAGCTCCGCCGGCGCGAAGCTGCCGAAGGCGTCCAGGGTGGCAACCTGGAAGCTGCGCAGCAGCACCGCCTCCGCGTTGCGGGCATCGAAGCGGGCGTCCGGCAGGCAGGTCAGCGCCGGCACCTCGCCGCTGGCACCCGACTGGGCGGCGGCGCGGGCCTGCTCGAAGGCGCTTTCCGGCAGCACCATCTCCCGCGGGGCCAGTCGCGCGATCTCGGCCGCCAGGCCGGCGACGCCGGTGGTGGTGACGGCGAACTGGCCGGTAGAGATGTCGATCCAGGCCAGGCCGATCTCGCCATCGCGGTCGGGCGCCGTCATGCAGGCCAGGAAGTTGTTGGCGCGGGCATCCAGCAGGCTGTCCTCGGTCAGGGTGCCCGGGGTGACCAGCCGCACCACGTCGCGCTCGACCACCGACTTGGGCCCGCGCTTCTTCGCCTGCGCCGGGTCTTCGGTCTGTTCGCAGACCGCCACCTTATGGCCGCCGCGGATCAGCCGCGCCAGATAGCCGTCGGCGGAATGCACCGGCACGCCGCACATCGGGATATCCTCCCCCAGATGCTTGCCGCGCCGGGTGAGGGTGATGTCCAGGCAGTCCGCGGCCGCCACCGCATCGTCGAAGAACAGTTCGTAGAAGTCGCCCATCCGGTAGAACAGCAGGACGTCGGGGTAGCGGTCCTTGATCCGCAGGTACTGCGCCATCATCGGGGTGGCGCGCATCGCGCTGCCATCCTCCCGGGCCACCCCGTTTTCCCGGTTATGGCCCATTTCCCGTTTGTCAGGGGTCGAATCCGGCACCTATCATCCCCTCAAGGTGTCGCGCGAAAAAAGGGCGGGCCGCCGGACCGGAGAGTTGCGCGCCGGCCGGCCGGAAGCCACGCCGCGACCGGTCTCGGGGAAATGCGCATGTCAGCAGGGCAAATCATCAAATGAGTGACTTGAGCGATCAGCAGCAGGCCAGTCTGAGCGACGAGGCCCTGGCATTCCACAAACGTGGCCGGCCGGGCAAGCTCGAAGTGGTGCCGACCAAGCCGATGGCGACCCAGCGCGACCTGTCGCTGGCTTATTCCCCCGGCGTGGCCGTGCCCTGCCTGGAGATCGAGAAGGATCCGAAGACCGCCTACGACTATACCGCCAAGGGCAACCTGGTGGCGGTGATCTCCAACGGCACCGCGGTGCTGGGCCTGGGCAATCTGGGCGCGCTGGCCTCCAAGCCGGTGATGGAGGGCAAGTCGGTGCTGTTCAAGCGCTTCGCCGATGTCGACGGCATCGACATCGAGGTCGGCACCGAGGATGTCGAGGAATTCATCAACTGCGTGAAGTTCCTGGGACCGACCTTCGGCGGCATCAACCTGGAAGACATCAAGGCGCCCGACTGCTTCATCATCGAGCAGCGGCTGCGCGAGCTGATGGACATCCCGATCTTCCACGACGACCAGCACGGCACCGCGATCATCGCCGCCGCCGGCATGATCAATGCGCTGGACCTGACCGGACGCGACATCAAGGACACCAAGATCGTCATCAACGGCGCCGGCGCGGCGGCGATCGCCAGCGTGGAACTGCTGAAGGCGATGGGCCTGCCGCCGGGCAATGCCATCCTCTGCGACACCAAGGGTGTGATCTACAAGGGCCGCACCGAGCGGATGAACCAGTGGAAGTCCGCCCATGCGGTGGAGACCGACGCCCGCAGCCTGGAGGAGGCGATGCGCGGCGCCGACGTGGTCTGGGGCCTGTCGGTGAAGGGCGCCTTCACGGCCGAGATGATCCGGTCGATGGCGGCGAAGCCGATCATCTTCGCGATGGCCAATCCGGATCCCGAGATCACGCCGGAGGAGGTGGCCGAGGTCCGCGGCGACGCGATCATGGCCACTGGCCGGTCGGACTATCCCAACCAGGTCAACAATGTCCTGGGCTTCCCCTACATCTTCCGCGGTGCGCTGGACGTGCGGGCGACCACCATCAACGACGAGATGAAGATCGCCGCGGTCGATGCCCTGGCGCGCCTGGCGCGGGAGGACGTGCCCGACGAGGTGGCCGCCGCCTATCGCGGCCAGCGTCCCCAGTACGGCCCCGACTATATCATCCCGGTGCCGTTCGACCCGCGGCTGATCGTCGAGGTGCCGAAGGCGGTGGCCAAGGCGGCGATGGATTCCGGCGTGGCCGGCCAGCCGATCCACGACCTGGAGCATTACGGCCATACCCTGGCCGCCCGCCTGGACCCGACCATCGGCTCGATCCAGATGATCCTGGACCGGGTGCGCGGCGAGGAGCGCCGGGTGGTGTTCGCCGAGGGCGAGGAAGAGAAGGTGATCCGCGCCGCCATCGCCTTCCGCAATGCCGGCTACGGCCATCCGATCCTGGTCGGCCGCGAGGAGCGCATCGCGGAAACGATGAAACGCATCGGCCTGCATGTCAGCACCGCCGACCTGGAGATCACCAACGCCCGCAAGAGCGCCCGCAACGATGCCTATACGGAATTCCTGTACGGCCGGCTGGGACGGCAGGGCTACCTGTTCCGCGACTGCCAGCGGATGGTGAACCAGGACCGCAACATCTTCTCCGCCTGCATGGTGCGGTTGGGCGATGCCGACGCCATGGTGACCGGGGTGACCCGGTCCTATTCGGTGGCCTACGAGGATGTCCGCCGGGTGCTGGACCCGCTGCCCGGCCAGCGGGTGTTCGGCGTCTCCATCGTGATCTCCAAGGGCCGCACCGTGTTCGTCGCCGACACCACGGTGCACGAGCTGCCGGAGGGCGAGATCCTGAAGGACATCGCCGTCCAGACCGCCGCGCTGGCCCGGCAGATGGGCCACGAGCCGCGGGTGGCGCTGCTGTCGCATTCGAATTTCGGCAACCCGATGCGGGTCACCGGCGACCGGGTGCGCGAGGCGGTCCGCCTGCTCGACGGCATGGAGGTCGATTTCGAGTACGAGGGCGAGATGTCCGCCGACATCGCCCTGAACCCGGAACTGCGCAAGCTCTATCCCTTCTCCCGCCTGAACGGGCCGGCCAATGTGCTGGTGATGCCCGGCCTGCACTCCGCCAACCTGAGTGCGAAGCTGCTGCAGGTGCTCGCCGGCTCCACCGTCTACGGCCCGCTGCTGGTGGGTCTGGAGAAGCCGGTGCAGATCGTCGACATGGGGGCCACCGTCTCCGACATCGTCCACCTGACCGCGATGATGGCCGACCGGGTGGAGCGGCCGGCGGCGAAGGAGGCCGCGGAATAGGCCGCACGCGGCCGGCGGATGCGGGCGCGTGCGATCACGATCGCACGCGCCGCCGCCCGGATATCGCCACGATCATGTCATCTCGGGGTCAAACCGGCAGCCGACGGTAGGTGCATCGCAACGCCAACGATGGAGACAGCGATGTTCCGTTCCCACCGGAATGCCCTGCGGCTGCGGCATGCTTTGTCGATCGCCGCCATCCTCGCCCTTGCCCTGTCCGCGGTCCTGGTCCGGCCCGCCGCGGCGGCGGACTCCTACCTGGACATTCATGCCCAGAACAATCTCGACCGCCGGGTCTATATCGAGTGCCGGGTGAAGCCGGGCTCTTTCTCGACCTCCATAAGCATGACGGTAGAGCCGGGCCACAACATCAAGATGACGTTCCAGCCGATCCGTCTGGGGGCTGAGGTCGCCACCATGCATTGCGGCGCCTTCGACTATGCCGGCGGCAGCAAGGGGGCGCCGATCTTCCCGGGTGCGGGATCCGGCGGCATGAGCCCGGTCGGCGTGATGCCGCTGCCGCAGGGCGGGACGCGCACGGTCACCTATGTCGCGAAGCAGCCGCAGCCGCATTTCGAAGGCATCAATTGACGGGCCAGGCCCGGACGGGTCGCAGCCGGTGAGGGCGGGCCCGACCGAGGCGGTGCTGAATTGCGGCGTCTTCGAGCTTGCCGCGGAGGGCAGGGGCGCGCCGGTCTTTCCCGAGGCGGGCCCCTACGGCATGGACCCGGTCGGCGTCCTGCCGATGCCGCAGGGCGGAACCCGCGCCATCACCTACGTGGCGCAGCGGCCGCAGCCGCATTTCAAGGGTGCGGAATGGCGCCCGCGCCGCCGTCGGAAACCGAAGCGCCGTGGCGCCGTCACATTCCACCGCCATCCTTGTCATGACGGCGGTACCGTGCGGCAGAGTGCCGTGACGGGCCGCCCGACCGGGAGGGTGCGATGAAGGTACAAAATGCCCTGAAGCCTCTGGCCGCAATGGCATTCGCCGCCGCCATGACCCTGGCGGTATCGACGGCCGGTCGTCTGCCGGCCCCGGCCGAAGGCGGGCCTGCGCCGCTCGAGCCGCAGGTCGTCGCAACCGTCCTGCAGCCCACCGGCCCCGCGCCACGGACGGTGTGGCGGGCCTGATGGACTGGTGGCTGTTCCTGCTCGTTCCGGTCGCCCTGCTGGTGCCGGTCCTCGTCCGGCGCCAGGCGCGCCGGGTCGAGAACAGGGAACCGGACGAGAGCCCGACCGGCTATGTCATCGAGGTGGCGAACCATGCCGGACGCCCGATCTTCGTGGACTGTGTCGACGGCCGCACCCGGCAGGGGCGCGACATCGCCCCGGGGCAGAGCGCGATCGTCCTGGACAGCCGCCGCTTCGGCCCCGTGTTCCGGCCGACCTGGCGGGTGAAGCTTCATCTGCTGCGCAACCGCGAAGAGGGCGGGCCGGTCTATCCCGGCCACTACGGCCAGGCGCTGGACCTGGAGATCGCCCGCCGCACCACCCCGGGCACGCAGCAGGTCCGGATCGCGCTGCGACCGGATGGACCGGAGGTCGACGGCCCCGCCCTGCGGCGCCAGGCCGCCCGTTAGGTCAGGGCGCGGCGCCCGCTGCAAGCCTGACGGTTGTTTGCAACCGGCAGACATCTTGACGTTCATCCCCCCCTCATGCACGGTTCTCGTAGAGCGTATCGGCACGACAGAATGCAACCGACGCTCCACGACATATCCGAGGGAGGAAGAGGATGCGCATGTCCCGCATGCCGCGAGTCCTGCTCGCACTGGCTGCGGCCGGCACCATCAGCACGGCCGCGCTCGCAGAAGACACCGTCAAGATCGGCTTCATCGACCCGCTGTCGGGTCCCTTCGCGGCGACCGGTACCAACGGTCTGAAGCAGACCCAGTTCGCCGTCGACACCCTGATCAACGCCGACCCGCCGCTGGGCATGAAGTGGGAGGTGATCCCCTACGACAACCAGATCAGCCCGAAGGAAAGCCTGCTGCAGCTGAAGAAGGCGATCGGCGACGGCGTCCACTACATCCTGCAGGGCAATTCCTCAGGCGTCGCCAACGCGCTGACCGAGGCGGTCGCGAAGAACAATGCCCGCAATCCCGACCACCAGATCCTGTACCTGAACTATTCGGCGGTGGATCCGGCACTGACCAACGAGAAATGCAATTTCTGGCATTTCCGCTTCGACGCGAACGCCGACCAGAAGATGAACGCGCTGACCGACTTCATCGTCAGCCAGCCCGACATCAAGAAGATCTATATCATCGGCCAGGACTATTCGTTCGGTAAGGCGGTCGCCGCCGCCGCGAACCAGATGCTGGGCGAGAAGAGCTCGTCGATCGAGATCGTCGGCGACGAGCTGCACCCGATCGGCAAGGTCAAGGACTTCGCCCCCTACGTCACCAAGATCAAGGAATCCGGTGCCGACGCCATTATCACCGGCAACTGGGGCGCCGACATGCTGAACCTGGCGAAGGCGGTGAACCAGGCCGGCCTGGATGTGCCGATCTACACCTACTATGCCGCCTACGACGGCATCACCGCGGCACTGGGCGAGGGCGGCAAGGACCAGATCTACCTGATCCACGAGGGTCACGTGAATCCGGCGCCGACCGAGGAACTGCGGGAATACCACAAGGCGTTCAAGGCGAAGTATCCGGAAGCCGACCTGACCCAGGGCCGGCTGGTCAACGCCCTGCAGATGCTGGCGGAAGCCATGCGCAAGGCGAACTCCGTGGAGCCCGGCGCCGTCGCCCGGGCGCTGGAAGGGATGGAGTTCAAGGCGATCAACGGCGACATGCTGAAGATGCGCGCCGAGGACCACCAGATCATCCAGCCGATCCAGATCTCGGTGCATACCGACGAGGATATTGAGTTCGACGGCGACAATTCCGGCTACGGCCTGAAAACCGTCACCTCGATCCCGGCGGAAAAGACGGTGCTGGAGA
>NZ_JBHRTR010000035.1:42723-47594 GCF_042646425.1 Marinibaculum pumilum | reverse complement strand
CCCGTCCCGGGGCGGCGGCGCGCGCCGCCGCCCCGGGACCGAACGCCCCTGCCGGGGCCGCGGCGGCGCCATCCGCCACTGTTCCGGTGCGGGTCGCTTCCAGACCCTCCGCCGGGACCCCTGCCGCATGGAAATCGTCGTCTTCTCCCTGCTGAACGGTCTGGTGACCGGGCTGCTGCTGTTCATGCTGTCCAGCGGCCTGACCCTGATCTTCAGCATGATGGGCGTGCTCAACTTCGCGCATGCCAGCCTCTACATGCTGGGCGCCTATTTCGCGTACCAGATCTCGCAGTATTTCGACTTCTGGACCGGCTTCGTGGTGGCGCCGCTCCTGGTCGGCGTGGTCGGCGCCCTGATCGAACGCTTCGGGCTGCGCTACGTCCACCGCTACGGCCATGTTGCGGAGCTGATCTTCACCTTCGGACTGGCCTTCCTGATCGAGGAACTGGTGCAGTTCGTCTGGGGCAAGCTGACGAAGCCCTATCACGAGCCGGAGATCCTGCAGGGCACCCTGTTCACCCTCTGGGGCCAGAACTTCCCGGCCTACAAGGGCTTCATGCTGCTGGTCTCGGTGGCGATCTTCATCGGCCTTTTCATGGTGCTGACCCGCACCCGGATCGGCCTGATCATCCAGGCGGCGATCACCCACCCCAACGTCGTGGGCATGCTGGGCCACAACGTGCCCTTCATCTTCATGCTGGTGTTCGGCGTCGGCGCCGCCCTGGCGGGCCTGGCCGGCGTGATCGCCGGCCCGGTGCTGGGCACTTTCCCCGGCATGGCCTTCCTGCTGGGCTCGATCGTCTTCGTGATCGTGGTGATCGGCGGGCTCGGGTCGCTGGCGGGTGCCTTCGTCGCCTCGCTGCTGATCGGCGTCATCCAGACCTTCGCGATCGCGATCAACCTGTCGGTCGCCGACGTGCTGGGCTGGGTCGGCATTTCCGTCGACCTGTACGACGCGCTGGGCGACATCTGGCGGCTGACCCTGCCGCAGATCGCGCCGCTGATCCCCTACCTCCTGCTGGTGCTGATCCTGATCTTCCGCCCGATGGGCCTGATGGGAAAGCGTGAGACATGACCGACGTCCCGCGCAGCCGTGCGGCCGTTTCCGGCCGCAGCCAGATCCGCCGCTTCGGCCCGTGGATCTTCTTTGCCGCCCTGCTGGTGGTGGCGCCGCTGGTGTTCAACACCACCTTCGGCGTCTCGCTGCTCAACCAGATGGGCATCGTGATCGTGTTCGCCCTCAGCTACAACATGCTGCTGGGCCAGGGCGGCATGCTGTCCTTCGGCCATGCCGTCTATATGGGCCTGGGCGGCTTCATGACCGCGCATGCGCTGAACTTCATCGGCGACGGGCTGATCGACGTGCCGCTGCCGGTGGTGCCGCTGTTCGGCGGGCTGTTCGGCCTGATCTTCGGCATCCTGTTCGGCAGCTTCTCGACCCGCCGGGCGGGCACCATCTTCGCGATGATCTCGCTGGGCATCGGCGAGCTGGTCGCCGGGCTGTCGCTGATCTTCGTCTTCTTCTTCGGCGGCGAGGAGGGGATCAGCGCCAACCGCACCGACCCGATGCGCTTCTTCGGTCTGAACTTCGGCCAGGACATCCAGGTCTACTACCTGATCGCCTTCTGGGTCTTCGTCGCCACCGCCGCGATGTACTTCTTCTCCCGCACGCCGGCGGGCCGCATGGCCAATGCCGTTCGCGACAATCCGGAGCGGGCGGAGTTCGTCGGCTACAGCCAGCGCATCGTCCGCTTCATCTCGTTCTCCGGCGCCGGCTTCTTCGCCGGTATCGCCGGCGGCCTGTTCGCGGTGAACTACGAGATCGTGACGGAAGAGAACCTGAACCTGATCACCTCCGGCGTGGCGCTGCTGATGGCCTATATCGGCGGCATCGGCTTCTTCATCGGGCCGATCATCGGCGCGATCACCTTCACCCTGCTGCAGAGCGTGCTGGGGGCCTATACCGAGATCTGGCAGCTCTATGTCGGCATCCTGTTCCTGGCCACCGTGGTGTTCATGCCCTGGGGCCTGACCGGGATCCTGATGATCCACATGCCGGCGGTGCAGCGCGGCAGCCTCGGCCGGCTCGCCGGTCCCTATGCGCTGGCGGCGGCGCCGGCGATTGCGGCGCTGCTGGGGATCGCCGGCCTGCTGGAGATGATCCACCACCTGAACACCGCGCCTGCGGACGAGCCGGAGATGGGTCTGTTCTTCATGACGGTGAACACGGCCTCGGTCCTGCCCTGGCTGATCCTGGTCGTGCTGGCGGTCGGCGGCGTGCTGGCCCTGCGCAAGCTGGCGCCCGCGATCCACGACGCCTGGTCCGACGCCAGCGGATACCGACGGGGAGGGCCGAAATGACCGCCGCGCTGGAACTGAAGGGGGTCCGCAAGAGCTTCGGCCGGACCGAGATCATCATGGGCGTCGACCTGGCCATCGAGGCGGGCGAGCGGCATGCGATCATCGGCCCGAACGGGGCGGGGAAGTCCACCCTGTTCCACCTGATCAGCGGCCGCTACCAGGTCTCCGCCGGGCAGATCTTCCTGCATGGCGAGGAGATCACCGACATGGCCCCCTACGAGATCAACCGCAAGGGTCTGTCGCGGTCCTTCCAGGTGACCAACATCTTCCCCCGCATGTCGGTGTTCGAGAATGTCCGCTGCGCGCTGCTCTGGTCGATGGGATATCGCTATTCCTTCTGGCGCACGGTCGACCGGGACAGCGAGCTGACCGACCGCACCGACGCCGTGCTGGAGCAGATCGGCCTGACCGGCCGCCGCAACATCCTGGCCTCGGTCCTGACCTATGCCGAGCAGCGGGCGCTGGAGATCGGCATCAGCATGGCCGGCGGCGCCGGCGTGCTGATGCTGGACGAACCCACCGCCGGCATGAGCCACAGCGAGACCGAGCAGGCGGTGGCCCTGATCCGCAGGGTCTCCGAGGGCCGCACCCTGGTGATGGTGGAGCATGACATGGGGGTGGTCTTCGATCTCGCCGACCGGATCTCGGTCCTGGTCTATGGCGAGATCATCGCCTGCGACGTGCCGGAAAAGATCCGCGAGAACCGCGCGGTGAAGGAGGCCTATCTCGGCGCGCTGCTGGACGAGGAGGAGGCCACGGCATGAACGCCACCGCAACCGGCAGCCAGTCCCAGCCCGCCGAGGTACTGGCGGCGGAACGCGCCGCGGCCCGCGCGCGACCGATGCTCGAGGTCAGCGACCTGCATGCCTATTACGGCAAGAGCCATATCCTGCAGGGGGTCACCTTCACCGTCGGCGAGGGGGAGATCGTCTCCCTCCTCGGCCGCAACGGGGTCGGCCGGTCGACCACCGCGAAGGCGATCATGGGCGATGTGGCGCCGCAGGGCTCGATCCGCTTCCGCGGCGAGGAGCTGGCCGGCCTGAAGAGCCATCAGATCGCCCGGCGCGGCCTGGGCTACGTGCCGGAGAACCGCGACATCTTCCCGAGCCTGAGCGTGCGCGAGAACCTGATCCTGGGGATCAAGAGCATGCGCCGCGCCGGCCAGGCCCGCTGGTCGATGGAAGACATGTTCGAGCTGTTCCCCAACCTGCGCGAGCGCGCCGACATCCCCGGCGGCGCCCTGTCCGGCGGCGAGCAGCAGATGCTGACCATGTGCCGCACCCTGATGGGCGATCCCGACCTGGTGATCATCGACGAGCCGACAGAGGGCCTGGCACCGAAGATTGTCGAGCAGGTCGCCCGGCTGCTGGAGGAGATCGCCGATCGCGGCATCTCCATCCTGCTGGTGGAGCAGAAGCTTGCGATCGCCCTGAAGATCTCGCACCGGGTCTATGTCATGGGCCATGGCGCCATGGTGTTCGAGGGCAGCCCGCAGGACCTGATCGCCAGCGAGGATGTCCGCCGGGAGTGGCTGGAGGTCTGACACCCAGTCCTGCCTGACCGGACCCCGGCCCGGGCATCGGCTCGCACCCGACGCCGTCATCCGCCAGCGATACCACAGCCGCGGCATCGCCCTTTCGCGCCGGCGCCGCGCGCCCTATACAGGGCCCGGGCAGATCCATCGCGCCCGACGCACTGGTGATGCCCTGTCCCTTTCCCGCCTATCCTGTCCCTTTCCGCCTATCCTGATTCCGGCATGAACCAAATCCAGACAATCAGCCACGGGCAGGACGATGCCCTGCAGGACGCGGTCGGCGCCCGAGGTGGTTACCGGGGCGGCTACCTGGCCGGCATCGACCGCCTGCGCAACGCCCTGGCCGCGGCGCCCGAGGACGATTCCATCCGGCTGCAGCTCGCCAAGGCACTGTTCGCGGCCGGGGACATGGCCGCCGCGCAAGTCGAGGCCGACCGGGTGACCCGCTTTGCATCGAACTGGGGCCAGCGGATCGAGGCCTGGCGGATTTCCATCGCCGCCGCCCCCTACTGCACCGGCCTTGACGTGCTGGACCTGCGTGCCCTTTCGCAGCGCTGGAGCGGCCACCTGCAGGCCAGGCGCCTGGGCCTGCAGGTCCCGGCCCCGGCCCCTCGCGCCCCGGGGCTGCCGCTGCGGGTCGGCTATCTGCTGGCCGAGCTGCCGGCGGACGGCCGGTTCTGGCCGCTGCACGCGCATGATTCCAGCCGCGTGCAGGCGCATGCCTTCTGGTGCGGCAGCACGCCGGCGCCGGACCCCGTCTTCGAGGACCTGTCGCAGACCGGCAGTGTCGCGGCAGCCGATCGGATGCGCCGTCACGACCTGGACCTGCTGATCGACCTCTGCCCGGCAGGCCTGGCGGCAACCGACATGCTCACCGTCCTGCGGCCGGCGCGGCTCCAGATCGGCATGGGCAGCCGCCTCGTGCCCGACTTCGACAGCGGGCACGACATCCTGCTGGGCGGTGGACGGCTGTTCG
>NZ_JBHRTR010000035.1:32342-42575 GCF_042646425.1 Marinibaculum pumilum | reverse complement strand
CCGCCGCCGCCGGTGCCGCGCATCCCGTCCTGGCCGCGCTGCCCGACGGCGCCCGGATCGATGCCGCCAGCGTCGCCCTTTGGGCGCGGCTGCTGGACCGCCTGCCCGGCGCACGGTTCCTGGTAGCAGCGGGCCGGCCCAGCGACCTGGCTGCCGACCGGATCCTGCGCGGCTTCGCCGCCGCCGGCATCGACAATCACCGGATCACCCTGACGGCGGGCGAACCGCGCCAGGCGGTCCTCGCCCGGGCGGATCTGGTGGTCGACAGCCTGTCCGGCGGCAGCGACTACGACACCTTGGGCCTCTGCGCCGCCGGCGCGCCGGTACTCGCCTGGCAAGGCGACCGCCTGTCGCGGCGGCGCAGTGCCAGCATCCTGGCGGCGATCGGCCATGACGAACTGGTGGTGGACCCTTGGCCCGACAATGGCGAGGCCGCGATCCGTGCCGCCTGCGACCTATGCGCCGATCCGGAGCGGCTGGCCCGCTACCGGACGATGCTTCCGGCCGCCGTGCGGCAGGCCGGCATCGCCGACCCGGCCACCCTGGCCCGGGTCCTGGAGGAAGCGCTGGTCGAGATCTGGAACCGCGCCGTCCAGGGCGCCGGGAGCTGAGGACCGTCAGGTTGGCGGAGAACCCGCCAGGAGACGCCGTCGGCGATCCGGACCTGCCGCCGGCGATGCAGGCGGCCTGGCAGCGGGCAGTGGCGGCCGGCAATGCCGGCCGTTACGGCGAGGCCCTGGCGACTGTGCAGGACCTGCTGGCCCGCCATCCGGACCATAACAGCCTTCTGCATACCGCCGTCCGGATCGCCCACAACGCCCATGACAGCGAACGCGCCTTCCGCCTGGCCTGGGACCTGGCCCGCCGGTCGCGCGGGGTCCATGCCCGGCACCAGGCCTATTCCCTGATGACCTTCTGGGCACCGTTCGTGTCCTACCTCAACCGGGAGGGGGTCGCCGCGGTCGGCCGGCAATGGGCGCAGCACCTGGCAGCGGTGATGCGCGGCGCGCCGCTGCCGCCGCAGGGGCCGCGGCCGGCGGACCGCCGGCTGCGGGTGGGCTACATGTCGCCGGCCTTCGGCTTCCCGTCCGACTACCAGCCGCTGGGCCACCATGATCCCGACCGGCTGGAGAGCTTCGCCTATTCCAGCGGCGCACGGCCGCTGGGGCGCGGCACCGTGGTGCCGAAGTTCGGCACCTTCCGCGACCTGCACGGCATGAGCGACAGCGCGGCCGCGCACCTGATCCGGCAGGACGACCTGGACATCCTGGTCGACCTGGGCGGCACCGGCGACGCCCAGCGCAATGGCATCCTGGCCTACCGGCCCGCGCGCATCCAGGTCGGCTGGAGCAACAAGCTGATCCCGCAATACGGGCCGCTTCTGGACTGGGTCATCGGCGATGCCGAATTGTTCGCTCCAGGCGATTTCATCGAGCCCGGCGCCGCGCGCCTGCTGGCCCTGCCGCAATCCGTCTGCGCGGTCGTGGAGATGACGCAGCCGCCTCCGCCCGTACCGCCGCCGATCCTGACCAATGCCCGCCTGACGATCGGCAGCCCGGCATCCGCCTACAAGATCAGCGAGGCGACCCTGGCGCTCTGGTCGCGCATCCTGCACCGGCTGCCGCAGGCGGTGTTCGCCTACAACACGCCCTTCCTGTCCGACCTGGTCGAGAGCAAGATCCGCGACGGCTTCGCCGCGCACGGCATCGGGCCGGAGCGCTACAGCCTGACGGTGCGGCGGGACACCGATTTCCCCACCGCAATGAACGGGGTCGACCTGGCGCTCGACGCCATCCCGTTCAGCAGCAACTTCTCCTGCCTGCAGACCTTGCGCCAGGGGGTCCCGGTGATCACCCTGGCCGGCGACCGGCTGCCCGGCCGGCTGGGCAGCAGCATCCTGCGAACCGCCGGCCTGACCGAACTGGTTGCCGCCACCCCGGAGGCGTATGTGGAGGCCGCCGTCGCACTGGCGGCGGATCCGGCGCGGCTGCGTGCCTATCGTTCCCGTTTGCCCGCGGCGATCCGGGAGGCCCGGCTCGTCGACATGCGCCTGACCGCCCATTGCCTGGAGCGCGCCTACGAGCAGATCTGGCAGATGCGCGCGGAGGGCGGCGCGGAATAGGGCGGCCCGGAACGGAAGAAGAGGGCCGGAACGGAAGAAGGGCCGCCGGTTGCCCGGCGGCCCTTCCCCGATTTCGGCTCTATGGAGAGGCCGGCAGCTTACATCATGCCGCCCATGCCACCCATGCCGCCCATGCCACCCATGTCGGGCATGCCGCCGCCGCCGCCGGCACCCTTCGGCTCCGGCTTCTCGGCGACCATGGCCTCGGTGGTGACGAGCAGGCCGGCGACCGACGCCGCGCCCTGCAGGGCGACACGCACGACCTTCGTCGGGTCGATGATGCCGGCCTTGATCAGGTTGCCGTACTCGCCGGTCTGGGCGTTGTAGCCCCAGTTGACGTCCTTGCTCTCCAGCAGCTTGCCGGCGACGACCGCGCCGTCCATGCCGGCATTCTCGGCGATCTGCCGGACCGGCTGCTGCAGGGCGCGCTTCACGATGTCGATGCCCGCCTGCTGGTCGGAATTGCCGCCCTTCAGCTTCTCCAGTGCCTTGACGCTGTACAGCAGGGCGACGCCGCCGCCCGGGACGATGCCTTCCTCGACCGCGGCGCGGGTGGCGTGCAGGGCGTCGTCGACCCGGTCCTTGCGCTCCTTCACCTCGACCTCGGTGGCGCCGCCGACCTTGATCACCGCAACGCCGCCGGCCAGCTTCGCCAGCCGCTCCTGCAGCTTCTCCCGGTCATAGTCGGAGGAGGTCTCGTCGATCTGCACCTTGATCTGGTTGCAGCGGGCCTCGATCTCCTTCTTCTTGCCGGCGCCGTCGACGATCGTGGTGTTCTCCTTGTCGATCGTGACCCGCTTGGCGGTGCCGAGCATGCCCAGGGTGACGTTCTCGAGCTTGATGCCCAGATCCTCGGAGATCACCTGGCCGCCGGTCAGGACCGCCATGTCCTCCAGCATCGCCTTGCGGCGATCGCCGAAGCCCGGCGCCTTCACGGCCGCGACCTTCAGGCCCCCGCGCAGCTTGTTGACCACCAGGGTGGCCAGCGCCTCGCCCTCGACATCCTCGGCCACGATCAGCAGCGGCTTGGAGGACTGCACCACCGATTCCAGCACCGGCAGCAGCGCCTGCAGGCTCGACAGCTTGCCCTCGTGCAGCAGGATGTAGGGGGTGTCCAGCTCGCAGACCATCTTGTCGGCATTGGTGATGAAGTACGGCGACAGGTAGCCGCGGTCGAACTGCATGCCCTCGACGACGTCCAGCTCGGTCTCCAGGCTCTTCGCCTCCTCGACCGTGATGACACCCTCGTTGCCGACCTTCTCCATCGCGCGGGAGATCATCTCGCCGATCTCGGACTCGCCGTTGGCGGAGATGGTGCCGACCTGGGCGACTTCCTTGTGGCCGGTGACCTTGTTGGAGCGCTTCTGCAGGTCCGCGACCACGGACTCGACCGCCAGGTCGATGCCGCGCTTCAGGTCCATCGGGTTCATGCCGGCGGCAACCGCCTTGGCGCCTTCCTTGACGATCGACTGCGCCAGCACGGTCGCGGTGGTGGTGCCGTCACCGGCCTGGTCGTTCGCCTTGGACGCGACCTCGCGCACCATCTGGGCGCCCATGTTCTCGAACTTGTCGGAAAGCTCGATCTCCTTGGCGACGGTCACGCCGTCCTTCGTGATGCGCGGCGCACCGAAGGACTTCTCGATCACGACGTTGCGGCCCTTCGGGCCCAGGGTCACGCGCACCGCGTCGGCCAGGGTGTCGACACCCTTCAGCATCTTGGCGCGGGCGTCGGTCGCGAACTTTACTTCTTTCGCTGCCATTGTCTTTCAGTCTCCTGTCAGGTCCGCAGCCGTCCCGTGGCCGACGCACCGAAGGCACGTCGCGCCGGGCGCGACTGGCGGAGAGGGATCCCGGTGCGGCTGAAGCGGACGGGACCGGACCGGTCCCCGCACAGCCGTCGCCACCGGAGGGCTCAAGAGCGGCTGCGCCGGATCAGGCGGCCTTCTTCTTCGACTTCGGGGCGGCGGTCCCCTCGATCACGCCCATGATGTCGCTTTCCTTCATGATCAGAAGGTCTTCGCCGTTGATCTTGACCTCGGTGCCGGACCACTTGCCGAACAGCACGGTGTCGCCCACCTTCACGTCGAGCGGCACCAGCTTGCCGGCCTCGTCGCGCGCACCCGCGCCGACGGCCAGGATCTCGCCCTCCTGGGGCTTCTCCTTGGCGGTGTCGGGGATGATGATCCCGCCCGCGGTCTTCGCCTCGCTGTCCAGGCGCCGCACCAGGACGCGGTCGTGCAGGGGCCGAAACTTCATGCTGCCTCTCCTCGGTAGCTGCAGGTGCGCGGCGCCGCGGGCGCTTCCTTCCCCTGAGGAGATCCGGACCCGGTCCGGACGCCGCCAACTGCATCGAAATTGCTTGATTTCCCGCCCCGGCAAGGACTGCTAGCACTCCCCGCCGGCGAGTGCCAGACACGTAGGAAATCAGGCAGACCCTGTCAAGGCTTGGCAGCACTCTTTCGTGATGAGTGCTAACACATTGATATGACTGATGTTTTCGGCTTGACCTTGTCGTCGCGCGGCCGCGAAACTTGCCGATCGACAAGAACAAAGTGGAGGCATTGGCGCATGACCATGGACCGGAAGGGGCCTTCGGGCCTTCTGGAGAGCCAGGACGGTGGCGTCCTGGCGCCGGAAGCGGCCGGCAATATCGACGATGGCCGCATCCTCGACATCACCCGCTACCGCCTGACCACGGCGGAGATCCTCTACCACATGCCGGACCATCCGACCCTGCTGCAGACCTATGTCTGGCAAGACATGGACATGGCGCCGCGCTTCCCGGTGCTGCACCGGTTCCTGGACTTCTGGCAGCGGGAACTGGAAGGCAAGCTGAACCGGGTCCGCATCGCCCATGCCGGCATCGTCGGGCCGTCGGGCTCGCGCTTCGTCGACCTGCAGGTCGCCCTGCACTGACCGCCGGGCGCCAGAAGGCGGGAGGCTACCCTTTCAGGCCGCCGCCTGGGCGGCGCGACGCGCCTCGATCGCGTCCCAGATGCGGGCCTCCAGCACCACGCCGTCGTAGCGGTTGACCTCCTGCAGGCCGGTGGGCGAGGTCACGTTGATCTCCGTCAGCCAGTCGCCGATCACGTCGATGCCGACGAAGGTCAGCCCGGCCTCGCGCAGGGTGGGTCCGATCGCGGTGCAGATCTCTCGCTCGCGCGCGGTGAGTTCCGCACGCAGCGGCTTGCCGCCGACATGCATGTTGGAGCGGGCCTCGCCCTCCGCCGGCACGCGGTTGATCGCGCCGACCGGCTCGCCCTCCACCAGGATGATCCGCTTGTCGCCCTGGCGCACCTCCGGCAGGTAGCGCTGCACGATCACCGGCTCGCGGCCGCGCTCGGTGAACATTTCCAGCAACGCGCCGAGATTCTCGTCCTCCGGCCGCAGGTGGAACACGCCCGCGCCACCATTGCCGTACAGCGGCTTGACGATGATGTCGCGATGCTCGGCCCGGAACTCCCGGATCGCCGCCGGATCGGCGCTGATCAGGGTCGGCGGCATCAGCCCCGGGAACTGGGTGACGAACAGCTTCTCCGGCGCATTGCGCACCGACGCGGGGTCGTTCACCACCAGGGTGCGGGGGTGGATATGCTCCAGGACGTGGGTGGTGGTGATATAGGCCATGTCGAACGGCGGGTCCTGGCGCAGCAGCACCACGTCCATCGTCGCCAGGTCCAGAAGTTCAGCCGGCCCGAGGGAGAAATGGCGGCCCTTCTCGCGGCGCACCTCAAGCGGACGGGCACGGGCCTGCACCAGGCCCGCCGGCGAACCGGGATCGCGCCGGAAGGAGAGGTCGCGGGGCAGGTAGTGCCACAGCCGGTGGCCGCGGTTCTGGGCTTCCAGCGCCAGGACGAAGGTGGAATCGGCATCGATGTCGATCCCCTCGATCGGATCCATCTGGATCGCGACGGCAAGGCCCATCTCGTTACTCCCCCATATCCCGGGCGAGGCGGTCCCGGGCGGCGCGGACTTTAGGGTCAGTTCATGCTGCTGCGCAATTGCTGCAGCAGGATCGCCGTGCGGTGGCGCTCGACCTCGTCGCCCGGCAGCGCCAGGGACCGTTCCAGGGCCTCCACCCCGCCGCGCAGTTCGCCCGCCTGCGCGCGCAGCAGCCCCAGTTCGCGCCAGCTTTCGCCATGGCTCGGCGCCAGCGCCACCATCGCCTCCAGCACCTGCGCGGCGCGCTTCATCTGGCCGTTCTGGACCGCCCGGATCTTCACGTTGTTCTGCAGCCGCAGCAGCACCGCCCGGTCTTCCACCGGGGCATAGAATTCCGGCAGCAGGTCCGGCACCTGCGCGACCTTGCGCACGATGTCGCGCATCTGCCCTGCCTCCAGCCGCCGCCCGTGATAGAACGGGTCGAGCACATGGCGGGTGCCCGCGCTGTCGACCGAGATCAGGAAATGCGAGGGGAAGTTCAGCCCTGACGCCGGCAGGCCGGCACGCCGCGCCACGCCGATATAGAGGATCCCCAGCGCCACAGGCAGGCCGCGCCGCCGGTCGATCACCCGGATCATGTTGGCATTCTGCGGATCGTCGTAGTTGCGCTGGTCGCCGCGATAGCCATGGTCGTCGGCCAGGGTCCGGATCAGTGCGGTGACCGGTTCCTCGTCGCCGGTGTCGAGACGCTGCTTCAGCAGGCCGGTGATCTCGTCGATATAGGCGCGATAGCGGTCCAGCGCGACATGGGGACGATCTCGGGCGGCAAGCAGCAGGGCAGCCTCGATGAGCTCGATCCCGTCATCGGGCCCCTCGCCCATCTTCTGCAGCGCAGCCAGCGCTTCTTCAGGTTCCATCGGGGATCCGACCCTCCAAGCCCCCTGCCGATACGCCATCCGCCACCAAGTCCGATGCCTCCAAGCCGCCATCCCTTGCCGGTGCTGCAACGGCGCAACCCGCGATCCCGACCGACCCCGCTCCCATTCAGCTTGCGCGCCGCGGGTCCGATTTCAAGATCACGTGGCTGACGACGGATCGCACGCCGGGCACTTCCCGGGCATGGTCCACCACCCGCTCCGCCTCGCCCTCCGACAGGGCGACACCCAGCAGATACACCGTGCCGTCATTGACCAGCACCCAGTAGTTCACGTCCGCGATCGCCGCATCGCCCAGCAGCTTGGCGCTCAGGCTGGTGGCGGCCCAGCGGTCGTCGGCGATCTGCGACAGGCCGGGTGCCGGGCCCACCTTCAACTCGTTGATCACCTCCCGTACGCCGTTGACCGCCCAGACCTCGCGGGCGGCATAGTCGCGATCCTCCGGCCGGGCCACATTGCCGACCAGCAGCACCCGCCCCTCCACCACCGCGAAACCGACGGCGCTGAACAGGGCCAGGTCGCGGCTGAGGAAGATGTCGTTCAGGTCCAGCCTGATCCGGGTGTCGGTGGCGGCATCTGCCAGGCTGCGCTCCTGCACCGCGGCGACGCCGACCGAGGAGGCGGCGCCGATCGCCGTGCCCACGGGCGTGCAGCCCGAGAGCACCGGCAGTGCCAGGATCGTCACGCACAGGAACAGTCTGGACAGGAGCAGTCTGGACAAGGCAAGCCGGTGCCGCGCTGGGCGCCTAGTCGTCATCGTCGTCGTCGGAGCCGCTGACCGCATCCACCGCCGAACTGCCGACATTGCCGACCCCCCGCACCGTGGCGGCGCCGATATTGGCGGCACCTTCCACCGCCGCCGCGGCACCGGAGGTCACGCCGCTGACAACGGTGCCCACCGGGGAACAGGCAGCAGCGCTCAGCAGCAGGGCCGCCGCCGAGACGGCGGCGAGCAGGGGCGGCCTTGCGCCGGCACGCGGCGCCGGGGAAATCGCCGGTAAGACCTTCATGGTGTTCACCCTTCCGGTCGCGGGATCAATCATCCAGCCGCCAGACATCCCGCAGGTGTCGCAGGCGGCAACCGCGCACGACTATAAGGTCGAAGCGCAATGCAGGCACGGCCGCCGCCCGGTCGCCGGACGCGCGCGCGGCATGCCGTTGCACGAAGGCCATGGCCGCCCGCGCGATGCGGCGCTGCTGGCCGCGGGCCAGCCCCTCCAGGGCCTCCGCCAGCCGGCTTTCGTCGGCGCGCCGCTTCACCTCCACCGCCACAATGACGCCGCCGCGCCGCGCAATGATGTCGACCTCGCCGCCGGCATGGCGCCAGTTGCGGGCCAGCACGCGATAGCCTTTCAGGCGCAGCCACAGGACCGCAAGGGCTTCCGCCCTGCGCCCGTCCCGCCAGCGCCGCTGTCGCGCGGACCGCTCATTCGCCGTCATCGCAGCCATCTGGGCCGCCACTTGGGCCGCCAACCGGGCCGCTGCCGCCCGCCGCTCCGGCCCGGTCGCGCAGCTCCAGCGCGCGGGCATAGACCCGGCGGCGCTTCAGGCCCAGTGCGCGGGACACCTCGTCGGCGGCGCTGCGCACGCTGGAACCGGGCAGGGCGGCGAGCAGGGCAGCGTCGAGATCGTCCTCGCTGGCCGCTGCCACCGCCGGATCCGGCGGTGCGACCAGCAGCACGACCTCGCCCCGGGGCGGGCCGCTCTCTCCATAAGCGGCAGCCAGTTCGCCCAGCGGCCGGCTGTCGAAGGTCTCGAACCGCTTGGTGATCTCGCGCGCCACCACCGCCTCACGGTCGGCGCCCAGCTCCGCCGCCATGTCCGCCAGCACGGCCGGCAGCCGTGCCGCGCCGGTCAGGAAGACCAGGCTCACCGGCAAGGCCGCGACCTCGCGCAGCGCGCGCCGGCGCTGCTCCGTCTTCTGGCCCAGGAAGCCGCCGAACAGAAAGCGGTCGGTGGGCAGCCCGGCAGCGCTCAGGGCGGCGATCGGGCTCGCCGCACCGGGGATCGGCACCACGGCGATCCCGGCGTCCCGCGCTTCGCGCACCAGGCGATAGCCGGGATCGGCAATCAGCGGCGTGCCCGCATCCGACACCAGGGCCAGTGCAGCGCCGTCGGCAAGCCGCTCCAGGATCGCCGGCCGGACGCGCGCGGCATTGTGGTCATGATAGGGCCGCAGCGGCCGGGCGATGCCGTAGGCGTTGCACAGCTTCGCCGTCACCCGCGTGTCCTCGCAAAGGATCGCGTCGGCCCGCATCAGCACGTCCCGTGCGCGGAAGGTCAGATCCCGCAAATTGCCGATCGGGGTGGCGACGATATACAGTCCGGGGGCCAGTGCATCCGGCACGCGATCATCCGCCAGCCCGTCCTGCGCCGCCGCCCGCGACGGCGTGCCGTCCGCGTTAGCGGTTGCGGGACTGGCGGCGGGATCGGACCGTACCGGTGTCGAGCCACCCGGGTCGTCCAGCCCCGGTTGGTCCAGCCCCGGTTCGTCCAGCCCCGGTTCGTCCGGACTGTGCCCGTTCCGTGTCCCGATCCGCCGGGTCATGCCCGCCGCCCCCGAGGAAGAGGCCGTTTGCCGTGTCGACCCATCGCCAGTCTCTCCGCCGCCCCTGCCGCTCACCCCGCACCCCGCTCCGCGCCGGCGCCATGCGCATCCGTCGCGCGGGCCCGCTGATCCTGCTCGCCGCGCTCGGCCTGACGGCCGCAGCCTGCGCCAATCAGCAGGGTAGCGCGGGCCAGGGCGCCACGGCGAGCGTTCCCAAGAACACCCTGCCCGCCAGCAGCAGGCAGACCGACGCCGGCGGCACGGTCCTGCAGCCCCCTGCGGACGACCAGATCCGGGTCGGCTTCCTGGCGCCGCTGAGCGGACCGCAGCAGGCCGTCGGGCAGGCGCTGCTGAACGCCGCCCAGATGGCGGTGTTCGACCAGCCGCGGGCGAAGCTGGTCCTGTTGCCGCGCGATACGAAGGGCCGCCCGGACGGGGCGGCGGCAGCGGCCAGCGAGGCGGCGGTCGAGGGCGCCGTGCTGCTGGTCGGCCCGCTGTTCGCCGAATCCACGCGCGCCGCCACGCCGGTCGCAAAGTCCCGCGGCCTCGGGGTCATCAGCTTTTCCTCCAACCGCCAGGTGGCGGGCGACGGGGTCTACATCCTGGGCTTCACCCCGGGCGAACAGGCGGAGCGGATCGTCAGCTATGCGGTCGGGTCCGGCCTCACCCGCCTGGCGATCCTGGCGCCCGACAATGCCTACGGGACCACCGTGGTGCAGGGCGCGCAGCGGGCGGCAGGGCGGCAG